>NZ_BIMA01000158.1 GCF_004000845.1 Paenibacillus koleovorans NBRC 103111 | reverse complement strand
CGCGCGGCCGCGTACGGGCTCACCGCCGTCGGCGCGCCGGCGGTGCCCGGGCTGCTGGCCGCGCTCGAGAGCGGCCAGGAAGATGCGGCCGCGTTTGCGGCCTTCGCCTTGGGCGAGCTGCGGGAGGCGGCGGCTGCCGCCGTGCCCGCTCTCGCTCGCCTGCAGGCGCACGCGGCGGTGCGCGTGCGCGCGGAGGCCGTCGATGCGCTCGGGCGTATCGGCTCGCCGGCCGAAGCTTGTGCGGCTGCCCTCGCGGCCAGCCTGCAGGACGAAAGCGCGCAAGTCCGGTTCATGGCCGGACTCTCGCTCTCGATGCTCGGCACCGCCGGCGAGCCGGCCGTCCCGGCGCTCGTCGAGGCGCTTGACGACGAGAACCGGTACGTGCGCGCGCACGCGGCCGAGGCGCTGCACTACATCGGCACCACGCGGGCGAAGGACGCTCTGATCGGCTTCCTGCGCGCCTCCCGCTGGTGCCCGACGACGACGCCAGCCAATCTCTTCTACCCATAAACCTTCTTAATTGACTATTCCTGCACCATTCAGCCCGTTTGCTTGGCCTCATTTTCGAAGGTACCCCTTCGAGACGGTCCAGCGAATGGGCTTTTCCATTGCTGCGGACTGAGTATCTGAGCTTCGCGAATGGGATAATTAGGTGCTCGGCTGCTCCACTCTCCGCTCAGGCTTTCATTTGCATCGCGAGTCCCTACAAAGCACTCTGCCCCACGATACACTCGGCCACCTCATCTTGCACATCCCCCGTCTCCCGTTGTATCTCATCGATCCCGTGGCGCTCCGCTGACCCCCTCTCGCTCCAGTCCGACTTTTCCCACTTAGAGAGAAAGGCGCGGTAGGAACGATAGCTGTAGTCCGAATTTGCCGAATTGGAGCGCCCGCCCCCACCGCGAAGCCAATGTTAGTGAACGTTTACCCGTCTCCCCAGAACCACTCCTCAGCACCACCTCCCACCACCACCCCGTAACATCGCATAAGCTTTTTTTAACTTCCCGCCAATCCCGCCCGTCCGTTTAAATTCAGCGCATAGACCGGCTATTCCTCGCCCCGCTATGCTGATGACATACATCGACGACGCACCGTCCTTGGAAGGAGACGATTGATCCACCTATGACTACTGCAACTGTAAAATCCAAATCCGAATCGACGCCAACGTCGACAGTTCACTCGGCTCCGCAGCGCAGCCCATTATGGAACCGACTGCTTAAAAACCGGTACTTGTACCTGATGATTTTGCCTGGTTTCATCTTCTTCGTACTCTTCAAATATTTGCCGATGTGGGGGCTGATCATCGCCTTCCAGAATTACCAGCCGTTCCTCGGCATCCGCGGCAGCGAGTGGGTCGGCTTGGAGCATTTCCAGCGGCTCTTCGAGGAGCCGACGTTCTGGATGCTGTTCCGCAACACGATTATCCTGTTCGGATTGAACCTCCTCTTCGTCTTCCCGGTGCCGATCCTCCTGGCGCTTATGCTGAACGAGGTGCGGTCCAAAACGTTCCAGCGTTCTATCCAAACGCTCATCTACATCCCGCATTTCATGTCATGGGTCATCATCGTCTCGCTAACATACGTCCTTTTCACGACTCAGGGAGGTTTGATTAACGAAGGGTTGGCCTCGATGGGCTTCAGCAAATTCAGCTTTCTCACATCCCCCGACTGGTTCCGGCCGATGTACGTGCTGCAAGTCATTTGGCGCGAGTCCGGCTGGGGCACGATCATCTACTTGGCCGCCATCGCCGCCGTCGATCCGCAACTGTACGAAGCCGCCAAAATGGATGGCGCCGGCCGCCTCGGCCAGCTCTGGCATGTGACGCTGCCTGCGATCCGCAGCACAATCATCGTTTTGCTCATTCTGAAAGTCGGCGATGTGTTGGAGCTTGGCTTCGACCACATCTTCCTGATGCTGAATGCGATGAACCGAGAGGTGGCGGAAATCTTCGATACTTACGTGTATACGGCGGGGCTGCGGCAAGGGCAGTTCAGCTACAGCGCGGCGGTCGGGTTGTTCAAGGCGGGAGTTGGCCTGGTCATGGTCGTCTTTGCCAACTGGCTGGCCAAGAAGTACGGCGAAGAAGGCATCTACTAAGGAGGATCCACTCATGCTTCAAGAAAAATCCATTGGCAACCGCCTGTTTGAGATATTCAACTACACGGCTCTTGCGGTATTCGCTCTTCTCACATTTCTGCCGTTCGTGCACGTAATCGCCGGCTCCTTCGCCACGATCGAGGAAGTGCTGACGAAGAAGTTTTTGCTCTTCCCGACGAAATTTTCGCTCGACGCGTACCGCTACATTTTCTCGACCAACGTCATGTTCAAAGCGCTAGCCGTTTCGGCGGGCATTACCGTCATCGGTACCGTTCTCAGCATGTGGCTGACCGCAATGATGGCCTACGGCTTATCGAGACGGGATCTCGACGGCCGTCGAACGCTCATGTTCCTTATCGTCTTTACTATGATGTTCAGCGGCGGCATTATCCCGACGTTTCTCGTCGTCAAATGGCTCGGCCTGCTCGACACGTACGCCGCCATGATTGTTCCCAGCGCGATCAGCGCGTTCAATTTGATCATTCTGCGCAACTTCTTCCAGAACATCCCCGACGGGCTGGAGGAATCGGCCAAAATCGACGGCTGCAACGATTTCGGCATCCTGTTCCGGATTGTGCTGCCGCTCTCGATGCCGGCCATTGCCACCATCTCGCTGTTCTATGCAGTCTCGTATTGGAACATGTTTTTCCAAGCCGTGCTCTACATTAACAACGCCGCCAAATGGCCGGTGCAGGTGCTCCTGCGCCAAATCGTCATCGTGGCGAGCGGGCTGCAGGGAGACTTGAGCGAGATGGGCTCGGAATTCGTGCCGCCGCCGGAGCACACGATCAAGATGGCAGTCATTGTCGTTGCGACGATCCCCATTTTGCTGGTGTACCCGTTTCTGCAGAAACATTTTGTCAAAGGCGCCTTACTGGGCTCTGTAAAAGGCTGAATCGGCTTGCGTGTTCACTTCCGGCTTCACCCTGCTCCGGCAGGTTTCTAATATAAAATTCATAATTGGAGGGTCCCAACCATGTCCATGACCACGTCCCATCGGGCCAAATGGCTCAAAACGATTTCCATTTTCACCGTCCTATCCGTCACTACCGTAGGTCTCGCAGCTTGTAGCGGCAAAGACAATGGCAGCACCGGCAGCAGCGCTACGCCGCCAGGCAGCTCCTCGCCCTCGCCTACTGCCAGTGCGACACCCTCCGGTCCGGTAGAAATTACATGGATGACGCCTCTGTACACGCAATCGCAGCCGAAAGACACTGTGCTTAAGCTGGTCGAGCAGAAAACGAACACGAAGCTCGACATCACCTGGGTGCCGGATGCGGTAAAGGAAGACAAGCTGAACACGGCGATTGCATCGAACACGTTAACAAAGGTCGTAACCGTTCAGGACATCAAAAACTCCGCATTCCAAAGCGCAGTGAAATCCGGCATGTTCTGGGAGCTCGGGCCGCATCTGAAAAATTACCCGAACCTGGCGAAAATGAACGAAACGATTCTGAACAACACGAAGATCGACGGCAAAATATACGGCATTTACCGCGAGCGTCCGTTGACTCGTCAAGGCATCGTCGTTCGCAAAGATTGGCTCGACAATCTCGGGCTGCAAGCCCCTAAGAACGTCAACGAGCTGTACAACGTCCTCAAGGCGTTCACCCTCAATGACCCGGACAAAAACGGTAAAAACGACACTTTCGGCTTGACCGACCGCAACGATCTGAAATTCGGCGCGTTCAAGACGCTCGGCTCCTACTTCGGCGTACCGAACGAGTGGGGCGAGAAGGACGGCAAGCTGCAGCCTGAATTCACATTCGACGCTTACCTCGAGACGGCGAAGTTTATGAAAAGGCTGTTCAGCGAGAAGCTCATGAACGACGATTTCACCGTAGCGAGCAAAAACCAGCAATGGGATAAATTCACCACAGGCCAAGCCGGACTGTACGTAGGCAATATGGTCGACGCCGCGAACTTGTACAACGCCGGGGTGAAAGTAAACCCGAACATCAAGCTGGACATCTTGAACCGCATCTCCGGTCCGGATGGCAAAGACCGCGTCTGGTCGCAAGCGGGCCACAACGGAATCTTCGTGATTCCGAAGACGGTGGTGAAAACCGAGGCGGAGTTGAAACAAATTCTCGGTGCGCTCGACAAGCTGCAGGATCCGGAAGTGTTCAATCTGATGAAGCTCGGCGTGGAAAATACGCATTATAAAGTTGTAGGCGGCAACTCGTTCGAGAACATCGCTGCGGCGAACGACGCCCGCGAAGTGGAAGTGCGTCCGCTCGACTCACTCGTCGGGATGGACCGTACGGCGCTGAAGGCAGCGAACGATCCGCTGCGGGAGAAGTACGAGGCGCTAACCCTCGACAACAACAAGATCGTCGTGCCGAATCCGGCGGAAGCTTTCGATTCTCCAACCCTTACACAGCGTGGTACCGAGCTGCGCAAAATCATCGACGACGCCACGTTCAAGTTTATCAGCGGTGCGATTGACGAAGCGGCGTTCAAGGCGGAAGTCGAAAAGTGGAAAAAATCCGGCGGCGACAAAATCATCGAAGAAATCAATGCCGCATACGCAGCCTCGAAGAAATAAGTTTCGCTCCATTCCGCTCTGCCGCAGGCTGTCGAGATGTTCGACAGCCTGTTAGTCGAGGAGCAGGTTAAAAACGAGCAATAGCCTGCAATCAACAAAAATCTCGTGCAGGAAACGGAGGCTTCATCATGCCGATGGAGTAAAACGCGAGTAATAGGCGGAAAATCGCAGGAAATGGCTCGTCTCGTGAATGAGGCGGGCCTTCATTCATTTTTTTGTCGAAATATGGTACACTTTAGGATGTCGGTGTTTTAGGCGATGGACAGCCTCGGGCCGATACTTTGTGAGTTAGGATGGATGAAATGGCACAGGATCCAATGGACAGACGGCTTCGTCGTAAAAATGTAATGGTGTTGATCATCGTGATATTATTCATTTGTTTGGTCGGTGTCGCAGCTTTCTTCTATTACACGATGGATCGGCAAACCGTCGGTGATCCGAAGGCGCTGGAGAAAGTGGAGCCGGTCAAGCAGCTCAAGAACGAATACGACGTTGTCGTCGTAGGCACGGATCCGGAAGGCGTCGCTGCGGCGGTGTCGGCATCCCGGAACGGGCTCAAGACGCTGCTGGTGGACGGGCACGACCGGGACATTCTCGGCGGGCTGATGACGCTTGGCTGGCTGAACAGTCTCGACCACAATTATGATAACGAGAAGAACAGCCTGTTTCCTGGCTCGAAGCCTGAAATATTGAACAAAGGCATTTTCACGGAATGGTACGATCAGGTCGAAGGCGACTCATTCGATGTCGTGACGGCCGCCAATGCGTTTTATAAGCTTGTTAAAAATGAAAAGAATATAGATTTGTATTTGCGTGCAGGTGCGATTGAGCCGATTATGGCGGACAATGCGGGCACGAAGCGTGTAGTCGGCGTGACCGTCACGAAGACGGACGGCGCGAAGCAAGCGATAACGGCTAAGTCCGTTATCGACGCTACTCAGGACGCGGATGTCGCAGCGGCAGCAGGTGTGCCATTCACGATCGGCCGCGAGGATATCGGCGACAAGGCGGCGCGTATGGCCGTGACGCTCGTGTTCCGTTTGAAGAACGTGACGCCGGATGTGTGGAATCAGATCAAGAAGCGGCTCAAGGACGACGGCGACCCGGGCACGGACGCCAACGAGCTGAGCGCGTGGGGCTACGGCGAGATGCAGAAGTACCCGCCGGAGAACAAGGAGCGGGTCAAGATGCGCGGCCTGAACATCGGGCGGCAAAACGACAACTCGATCTTGATCAACGCGCTGCAAATTTTCGGCATCGACGGGCTCGATCCGAAGTCGCGTGCGGAGGCGTTCGAGATCGGCAAGAAGGAGCTGCCGTACGTCGTGGCGCATATGAAGAAGCTGTATCCGGAGTTCGCGAACGTCGAACTGGAAGGCACGGCGCCGGAGTTGTACGTCCGCGAGACGCGGCATATGGTCGGCGAGTACCGACTGTCGATGGTGGACGTTATGGAGAACCGCGACCAATGGGACCGCATCGGATTCGGCTCGTACTCCGTCGACATTCAGCGGATCAGCCCGACGGACAGCGGGGCCGTTATGAGCCATCCGGTCAAGTACGCGATTCCGTTCCGCAGCATCGTGCCGCAGAAGGTGGACGGGCTGTTGGTCGTGGGCCGTTCGGCCAGCTTCGACACGCTGCCGCACGGCAGCGCCCGCGTCATCCCGGTGGGGATGGCGACGGCGGAGGCGGCCGGGGCCGCTTCGAAGCTCGCGATCGACAGCGGGATCAGCTTCCGCGAGCTGTCGGCGTCGAAAGACAAAGTCGCCGCGCTGCAAGCGCAGCTGAACAAACAAGGCATGGAGCTTGAGCCGTCCAAGGTGAAGCCGCAGCCGTACATGTCGCAAAAAGGCTATGAAGGGTTAAAGACGCTTGTCTCGATGGGGCTCGTCGTAGGAGGCTACGACAATGCCGGCTTTGATACGACGCCGGTTTCGAACCCGCAGCGTATGGCGAATCTGATGTCCGGCGTCAAGCGGATCCACAAGCTGACGGGCGACCCGAACGCCGCACTTGCCGGTATTACCGATCCTGCCAAGGCGTCCCTCACGCTGGAGCAGGCGGCGCTGACGATGGCTCGCGCGGTCGGTTTGAACGTCACAGCCGGACAAGCGGTGCAGGAGCTGCAGACGAAAGGCTACCTGAAGAAAGAAACCGTCGACGGCATCGAGGACAAGTCGAAGCTGATCAATGGCGATGCCTATATGATGATCCGCGATTTGGTGAACAAGGTGAAACAGCTTTAATCGCTCTGTGGCGACTAATGCGCTTTCTTATCTGTAATCAAACTGTAACGTTAATTTCACGCTCCCTTAATGTTCGCGGTCTATACTAGAAATCGACCCCCTTTTTAAATATATAACCTTGACGGTCTACAACTCGGTTGTAGGCTTTTTTCTTTGTACGAGAACGGAAGCTCGGTCCATTCGGCCGGGCTTTTTTAGCGTTGAAGAGAAGAAGTTGAAAATTGTTTACTTGTGAAAGCAGCCCGCTCTGCTATAGTTTTGGAGCCGATTTATGTCTCCGGGTGTACATTCTCAAACCGTCTATATGTTATCTGTTCCATATGAATCAAGGTTAATTAATGTTTATTGTTTGTAATGACCCAGCCCCCTATATTTAACTCGTAAGTGCTACCATTCTTGCCGAGAAGGGGGATGCCATTGCTCTGAGGAGGTTGACTTTGCACACAGGCAACTGCAGCAGGTGCGCTTGCTGGACGGAACACTACCTGTTTGTTTTATTGCAGTTACGGCGCCGTATGGAGGGGGAAGCTTTTATGATTTCGAGTGGGAAAGGCGACCTTCAAAGTATAAAGAAAAAGAGGTGTAAGTATGATTGTAACAAAGAGAGTAGTCAACTTATTGATCAGCGTTCTTCTTGTTATAAGCATGTTTCCTACAATCGCGTCTGCTGGGGAAGGCGCTGGAGCAGCTTCGTCCATAAGCTCTGTGCCGAACAGTACGGCGCTCGCAGGCACTTGGTTTGAATCCGCCTATGCCACATGGACAGGTAAATCTGTAGACGGATACCGAGTTTATGTCAGGACTTTAGGCGCCTTTGACTGGAGAGACAACGCTCCGATCGCAGGCTGGCTTGTGGACTGGCAGGAAGTGGACGCCCAACTGGTCCGCAAAGTGGATCCGGCCCGAAACACTTGGCGCGCAGATATACCGGGACTCCCCAAAGGCGAATACCAAATCCAAGTGAGAGCGATGGACGGCACGACAGTTCTTCACACCTTCGCCGATCTTGAAACAAGGGCTTTCCCGCGGAATGGGGCGGCATTTGTGCCGTCTAATGAAAATGCTTTTGAAGGAAGCCACAATTTTGCTCTCAATGGAGCTATCGGCGGATATTTGCCGGATGGCCGAGTGGACCCCAATGCAATAATAATCTATGTAACCCATGAAAATATGAATACTGCTCTTCCGTCAAATGTATTTACAGCTAATAGAGGATCTACCGCAAACGCTAGAACGCCTCTTGTTGTTCGCTTCTTGGGCACCGTCGGCTCCTTCAAAACGGTCAACACCAGCGTGGCCAACTCCAGCACGGTAGGACCACCGGGATTAAACGCCAACCGGATGCTGCAAGTCGGTCAGGGCAACGGAAATGTAACCTTAGAAGGTATAGGCCCCGACGCGACGATTTTCGGCTGGGGGGTAAGCACTAGCGGAGCCCATAACGTAGTACTCCGCAACCTCAACTTCGACCAGTGGTTTGATGATGCCATCGAGGTGAATGGGACAAATACTACGATCAGAGGTTCTAACGTTTGGGTGCATAACAATACGTTCGGATATGGGCAGAACAAGCATCTCGCGCTCAATCAGGACCCTGACCAGGCGAAGGGTGACGGTGCAACGGACGTAACGAACCACGCAAGAAACTATACGGTTTCTTACAATAAATATGCCGGAAGCAGCAAGGTGTTGCTGATCGGCGGCGGCGCGACCTCGATGAGCGCTCACTATGGCACATTGGATCACAACTGGTTTAAAGGCACGGAGGAAAGAACTCCTCGCGTGCGCAACGGACGGATTCACGTGTTTAACAACTTGTATGACGGCATCCAGGGGCATTCACTGCATGATACTCTCTTGGAAAGAAATACGGGTTATGGAATTGGCGGGGGTCACAATGCCACGATTTGGGCGGAAGGGAATATTTTTGACAATGTCAACTTCCCGTTCCTTAGAAGCCGCCAGGGTCATGCAAGGGGTAGTCAACCTATTGACTCTACAACTGGAAATGGATACAACCATTTCTTCGGAGACGCTCCCGGCTTCATCATCACCAAAGAGGCTGTGACTGAGGGAGACTTCCCAAGTACGATTAGCGGCTTCAGACGTAACACAGATTACATGACCGGTCTTACGGACACTTCGCTTCAAGAGCTCAAGGATGCTGCGTTAAGCCTTCAGCCGAATGTGTTTGACGAGAGCTCCCGGAGGAACTTTGACCCGATGCTGGATATCGGTATTGTGGTTGCTGCGGGTTCGACTACTACGAATCCGAATATGACCACAAGCCCCGCTGCGCAATTGGATTGGTCGTTCAGGCCTAAAAGCAGTAGCGTATGGCCGACGGGAACCGCCGGCCAAGTGGAAGCTTTGAGAACCGAGATTGAGACCTATGCCGGCGCAATGGCTGCATTGGCTCCAACAGCGGTTCCCGCGGCACCGGCAATTTCAACAGTCAAGTTCAATGACGAAGTGCGTTCCGCTTTCGGCGGGCCTACGACATTCATACCTGCTCCCGGCAAGATCGTGGTCTATAAGGATACCTTTACAATCGAATGGGTTTCCAAGGATGTGTTGACAGACCACTATGAAATTCAGTGGGACAAGGGCAGCAACACTTGGGAAACCATTGGAACGGTTCAAGCGAGCTCCAGGCCGAACAGCTATATCACCCAAAAGATAGACCAGTTTGCCAACCTGCAAGCCATTCTGGCGGAAGCCGCGAGCAGGGATGCGAATTACGCCTTTAGGATCAAGGCTGTCAACTCCGTCGGAGAGAGCGATTGGTCGAATGTCTATGCGATAAACGGCGAGAATGTGTTGGTGACCTTCAACACAGACGGAGGCAGCGCGGTCCAGCCGCAAAGCGTGAAAGTCGGAGATGCGATCGCGGTTCCGGTACGTCCTACAAAAGCCGGTTGGGTTTTTGTGGGCTGGTACACGGACAGATCGACTAGTGCCCACATGTGGGATTTCCTGAACGAAAAGGTACCCGGTTCTGTGGAGCTGCACGCGAAGTGGGTGCAAGTGGACAACACGCATCGCTTGCTGAACGCCTACGCATCGGCTGAGGAGCTCGAAAGCCCGTACGTCGCGGCGACGCTTCAGACCTTAGGAACGCTGTCCACAAACCAACGCGACCTGACGTTGCCCGCAGGCACGACCGTGTACGTCGCCCCCGGTGTGTACTGGACGGACTTGACGTACAAGGAAGGCGGTGTCATTGCAACTCCGAATATCGGCCTTAGTATCCTGGGCCAAAACATCACTTTCATCGGCCTTACCGAGGATGCCACGGAAACGATCATCGCCGGCAACCGGGGCGAGGGAGGGGCAGCCGGCTTAGGAGCGAACGGCAGCTGGTATACGCTGGGCATCTCTTCCGGCTTCCGTGGGGAGAACATCACAATTGCAAACTACGCGCAGCAGGATTTGGTTTACTCGCGCGATCCGTCTCAAAATATACAAAAGCGGATGGATTCCAAAAACCATGCCGAGGTTTTAACCAGAGCAAACGGTACGGGCGCTCCCGACAAATTGTACTTTAAAAACATGCGGTTCGTCGGTTATTTGAACATGATGCTTAACCTTGCGCCAACTCGTGCGTATTTCTTGGACAGCTTTTTCCAATTGACCGACGACTCCATTTTTGCCGGCGGAATCAATGTATACGAGAACAGCACCTTCCACTTTTTCGGCAACCATCCGTCCGTCAATGGCGCCGGAAACGGCGGGATCAACGTCCTGCTGGGCAGCCGAGTCGTCGGAATGCCGCAAATGACGAGTACGGATGTTTCGCTCGCCAAGACGTCCAGTGCCATCGGCCCTAATTCGAACGCGATCTTCGCTATTATTGATACCCAGTTCACCGGTCGCATTGAATCGGTCGAGTGGGAGAATGTAGTGCGTGAGGATGCCCGCCACTTTGTCTCGAACAATACGATTGGCGAAGCGAAGACGCCGCTCGTGATCAGTCCGTCTCAGCCGCAAACCTCTGTCACGCTCACAGGAACCGCCCTTAACGCCTTCAAGGTTGGAGAGGAATACAACGTTTACAACCTCTTGAAGGGTAGTGACGGTTGGGACCCTAAAGGACAGAATACTGCGGATTGGGCGCCTTATGCCAACCTGCCCTATCGATTCTTGGTCGGCGCAACGGGTAAAACGATGTATTCCGAAAAAACGGACAACACCAACAAAGCGGTTCTGACGCCTGCCCCGGGTCCGACGGGGTCCGTCGATGTGAAAAATACGGTTTGGTCGTACGATACGAATCTTCTGAACGGTACAGTCGACACTTCGACCGGCGTCATTACGCTGACAGCCAAACCAAACAATACCGGCGCTATCATCAAGACGATTGTGACGGGCACGCTCCCGAGCGGCATCTCTGGCGGCGCGACGCTGTATATCCGCCCGACATCTGTTCCTGCACCTGCTGTTACGATGCCTGGAATTGTAATTAGCGAGAACCTTGCGACGCTTAGTTATACGCTGGATCAGCTAGGCTACAAGGATACCTCCGTCATCGACTGGTACCGCGAGACGGGTCCCGATACTACGAACGGGATTCATATCGGCACGATGCGCAACGACGTTAATGAATTCTTCGTAGACGATCCTTATAAAAACTATGCTCTGAATAAATATGACGTGGGTTACTACCTTCGCGCCGTTATTACACCGAAGTATGAGTTTAGCTCATCTGGCGCTCCCGTCACGGTTTACAGCGCACGCTCGGTTACGGCTGCCGACGTAACGGAAACGTCGTTGTATACAGACTTTAGGAATTTGTATGTTACCAATGAAAACAATACCACTACGAATGGCAGATGGTTCTTTGACCGCGTGAGCGGTACGGCGGTGCCGTGGGGATGGGGAATCGGCAGCAACGGCACGGATAAGATTTGGGGCCTTCAGAGCAATTCCGGCGGTACGAACACCCGATTCGTGTTCGGCCAACCCGGCAACTACGGCGACATGTCGCTGACTCTGAACTTCTCCACAAGTAAGGTAGAGGGCCAGGGGTTCGGGGGCAACGGCCATTTCATGGATATTTATGTAAAATACGATCCGTCGACCCGCAAAGGATATGGCCTTCGAGTAGAACGCACCGCTACCGGCGGTTCCAACGCTACGATTTGGACGTTGCATAAGTATGACGGGACCAATCAGACCGCGCTTAGCGAGCCGCTTAAGACAGTTGCGTTTATGCCGAAGAGCACCATTACGATTTCCGTAACAGGCAGCACTCTTCGCGTACAAGCCTCGACGCTGTCCGAGAAGACGCCGCTGCAAACCGAACAAAATTTGCCTAATACGGTTGACCTCTCTTGGACGGATTCGACAGGCGATTTAGGCAACAGTTTGTTCGGCGGCTTCGGCGTTCGTATTAACAACACAGGCAATTCCTCTTACGACTACATCAACGGTGCCAGTTCAACCAATAACACCGTCATGCTGCACAACGTAAGAGTAACGGCCACCGAGCTTGCTTCGGCGGATGCGACAGCACCGGCTTGGCCGATCGGCAGCACGCTCACGGCAAGCAATACGACCCAAACGGGA
>NZ_BIMA01000157.1 GCF_004000845.1 Paenibacillus koleovorans NBRC 103111 | reverse complement strand
CTGGTTGTACTGGTGCTGCTGATTGAATTGGTGCTGCTGGTTGTATGGGTGCTGCTGGTTGAATTGGTGCTTGTGACTGTACCAGCGCTACGTCCGCCACCGGCAACACCTCAACCGCCGCCATCGGCGCCGGCTCAATCGCTGCAGCCGCCTGCCGTTCGGCCAGCGCCACAACCTCGCGTGCCGGCTTCTCGTCGGCCGTGCCCGCATCCAATCGGCTGCTGCCCTGGAACACGCCGCCTTCGTCGATGATGAGCGACAGCGCGGTCGTGTTGCCGTACAGCTTGCCGGTCGGCATGATGTGCACGGTGCCGCGGGCCAGCACATTGCCGTAGACAGTACCGGCAATGACCAAGTTGCGGGCGGCGATGTCCGATTTCACTTCGCCGCTCTCGCCGATCGTGACGTCGCCGGCGCATTCCACGCCGCCCGTCACGCGTCCTTCTATGCGCATCCCGCCGCCCGACCGCAGCTTGCCCTCGAACTGGCTGCCCTCGCCGATCAGCGTGTCGATGGAGTTGGGATTGATTTTGAACGATTTCTTTTTCCTGAACATGGGGTTAGTCTTCCTTTCGCGATGCTTTCAAGTAAGGTCTAGGGTCGATGGTAACGCCGTTCTTGATGACACCGTAATGCACATGATAGCCGGTGCTGCGTCCGGTCGAGCCCATCAAGCCGATCTGCTGGCCCTTCTTCACGATATCGCCCTTGGACACCGAAAACTTGTTCAGATGCATGTACCGGGTACGGAGCTCGCTCGTGTGCTCGATGATGATGTTGTTGCCGCCGGTCGAATCCCAGCCTACCGAGACGACTTTGCCGTCGGCAGTGGCCCATACGGGATCGTTGAGCTTGCCGGCGATGTCGATGCCGTTGTGGAAGCTGGGCAGGAATGTGAACGGATCGACGCGCGTGCCGAAGCCGGAGGAGATGAGCCGGGAGCTAACCGGCCAGATCGTCGGCGTAATCGCCAGCTGGTGCTGGGCTTCCACCACGAGCTGCTTCGTCTGCGTCAGGCTGCCGAACAAGCCGGTCATCTCCGCGCCCAGATTCGCAAAATCGCTCTCCATGTTATGCACAAGCCCGTCCATATCGGCGTTCGTCACGCTGCGCGATTCGCCCCCAACTCCAGGCGCCGCACTCGCTATCACCACGCTTGACGAGCTATCCATAGCGACACCGCCCGTCAGCGATTTCATCTCGTCCTCCAGCTTCTTCAGCTCGGCGATCTTCGCCTTCACTTCGTCCGCCTGCTGGGACAATCGGATCAGGTCGTTCTGAAGATGCTCGATGGTCTCATTTTTCTCCGACACGGTCAGCGTGTACTTCAGGTTCTGGGTCGACAGCTCGCCCTCCAGCTTCTCCTTCTGATCCGTCGTCCGGATTTGCCCGTTATAAAACGACATCGTGAAGTAGATCAAGAGACTCAGGCCGAGCCCGGCCGCAAGGAACGTCCAAACCGGCAGCCGAAACCGAACCACCTTGCTGTTTGCGTCCGCGATGACCATGAATGTAAGCCGTGTCCCAAGCCATTTTAGCCGCATTTTCTTCATTTCCAGTCTCCATGCCTTATGTGAATTGGTAAAATTCAGGGAATCTCCAGGTAGATCTTGGCTACGTTCTGTATTCGGCATATTCAGGGTAAAAACCTTCACAACCTAAGAACTATTTTTGTTGGATATTGGCGAAAAAAAGAGGAATTTCAAGGCCGAACCCGAATTGATTGGGAAGACGTATTCACTTGGATCATTCTGTGGGAGGAAATACATACAATGATGAAATTGGCGGGCATAGATGTAGGGAACGACAGTATCAAAATCGCGCTGGACGGCGTCCGAGAGCCGATCGTCGTGCCGAACGTGGTGGCTCCCGGGTATGAGCGTCATATCCTGCAGGAGGAGGACTCCCCGCTCAAGGCGCTGGACGTCATGGTCTATAGCCCTCGGCTGAACAAAAACAACCAACGTTACTTCGTAGGGCTGCTTGCAACCGAGAACGAGGACAGCATGGAGCTCGAGGAGACGGACAACAAGGCGATGTCGGATCAATCGCTCATCGTGGCGCTGACGGCGCTCGCTTATGCGGGACTTACGAACCAGGCGTTCGGCACGAGCAGCTACAGCACGGCGGACGAGGTCGAGTTCATGATCGGGACCGGTTTGCCGGTACGGACATACGCGCGGTTCCACAAAGTGTTCGAGGAGCGGTTGCTCGGCGAGCACGAAGTGACGTTCCTGTCGACGCCTCAGTTGAAAGGGCGCAAGGTGAAGGTGAACATTCGCCGGGCGGTCGTCTCGATCGAAGGCGCAGCGGCTTTGTACCAGATCGCGACTTACGACAACCTGCAGGTGAAGGACGAGGAGCTGTACTACGGCTGCATCGGCATTTGCGAGATGGGTGCTTTGACGACGGACTTCCCCGTATTGAAGCGGATGAGCATCGACAACCAGTTCAGCACGGGCGAGCAAATGGGACTGGCCAACTACCTCGATCCGATCATTCGCGACGTGGAGGATCAGTTCGGCTACCGGTTCCCGAGCCGGGCGAAGCTGGTGCAGCGTCTCAAGAACCGCGATTTCGTCATCCAGCGTATCGGCGAAGGCCAGGCGGACATTAAGCCGATCGTCGATCAGTATTTCTCGCGGGCGGCTACCCGGATTGTCGAGCTGATCAAGAAAAGATGGAAGAAATACCCCGACATCCAATGCTTCTATGTGATCGGCGGCGGGGCGGCGGCGCTCAAGCCTTACATTCTTGATGCGGCGGGTACGATCAAGCTGCGTTTCGTCGAAGAGAGCGAGCTGCAGAACGTGTACGGCTACCTGAAGCTGGCGAAAAGCAAGGCGAACCAGGCTTCCTCGGCGGCGACGGCGGGTTAATCGGAACCTTTTTTCGACCATGCATGACTAATTCCGACATTTTCGGGCAAACTAACTTGTGTGGCGTTAAAACTTTTTAACCGACAAGGGGTGTTTGTTCGAAATGCATCGCATTATCGGAGCGGTTATCGGCGGAGGACTTGCCGCGCTCGTCGACTTGCTGGAGCTAGTGCTGAGATAAAAGACACAAGAACGACTGTTCAATAGATGCGTCTCTGGAACCCAATCGTTGCAGCCATGCCGGCTCGCGGTTGGGTTTTAGGCTTTTCGGCTTGACATGGGGGTTGTCCGTATGGTGTAATAGATTTAGATAGTTAGATAATTTTCTAAATGTCTACATGATGAAGTCGAAAGGAGCTCGGTGCTTATGAGCTTGAACGACACATTCAAGGCGCTGTCGGACCCGACGCGACGACGTATTCTCGACCTGTTGAAGGAACGGGACATGTCGGCCGGGGACATTGCAGACCATTTTCAAATGAGCAAACCGAGCATCTCCCACCACTTGAACTTGCTGAAGCAGGCGGAGCTGGTCTTGGACGAGAGGCACGGGCAGCATATTATGTATTCGCTCAATACGACGGTGTTCCAAGAGCTGATGAAGTGGGTGCTTCAATTTAACGGAGAAGGGAAGGATAGACAATGAAAAAGAGCGTATGGGTGGCGTTGATCTTGTGGCTGGCGGCGGTGGGGCTTAGCATCTGGAGCTATGGGGACCTGCCGGAGCAAGTGCCTTCGCATTGGGGGCCGGGCGGAGAAGTGGACGATTACTCGTCGAAGGAGTTCGCGGTGCTGTTCATTCCCGGACTGATGGTCGGTTTGTTCCTGCTGATCCGGGTGCTGCCGAAGATTGATCCGAGGAAATCGAACTATCCGAAGTTCCAGGGCAGTCTCCACGTGACGATGAACGCGGTGCTGTTGATGCTGCTTGCTGTGCACGGCACGGTGCTCGCGACGGGTCTCGGGTATGACATTCCGATCAAGATGGTCATTTTCGCGATGTTGGGGCTGATGTTCATGGCGCTCGGCAATGTGATGCCTCGGTTCAAGCACAACTATATGGTCGGAATCCGGACTCCGTGGACGCTGGCAGATGAGAAGGTATGGACGAGAACCCATTTGGTCGGCGGCAAAATTTTTATGGTCGGCGGGGCTTTGCTGCTGGTCGGCGCTTTCCTGCCGCTCGCGGAGCAAGTGCTGGTTATGCTTGTGCTCATCGCGGCGATTCCGGTGTCGACGGTGCTGTTGTCGTTCTACTACTTCAAGCGCGGCTGAACGGTTGTGTCGGTTGCGTGACAAAGGGTCTTTGTGCACTGCCTCGCCTCGGTTGGTATGGTAATATAGGGGAAGAGTGAGGCCGAGAGTAGCGAAGAGTGAAAAAAGAGACCCCCAACGAGTTTTGGCTTGAACCTTCTGGGGCCTTCTCACTCGGAACGGCGTTTCCGACCTCACGCTCGATGACGAAGCGAAGGCGGTGCACGGATGAGGATTGCGGTAGCGGGCGGCAGCGGGTTTGTCGGCAAACATCTTATAAAGCTGTTGCGGGAGAAGGGCGACGAGGTCGTCCTTATTTCGCGTTCACGGCATGGCGGCAGTATCGGCAAAGGTGGAAGCAGCAGCGGCAACGGCGATGGGAACGGCGGCGACGGCAACGGTGAGGGCAACGGCAACGGCGGCAACGGCAACGGCACTGACATTGACAACAGCGATGGAAAGCGGCTCCAGGTGTTCACCTGGGACGAGCTGCTGAAGCGGCGCGCGGAGCTGGAGGGGCTGGATGCGATCGTCAACCTGTCGGGCGAGTCGGTCAATCAGCGTTGGACGAAGGCGGCCAAACATCGCATCCTGCACTCACGGCTCGAGACGGCGGCGCTGCTAGGGCAGCTGGTGGACGCGCTGGAGCGCAAGCCGGCGGTCGTCGTGAACGGGTCGGGGATGTCGATCTACGGAACGTCGGAGACGGATGAGTACGATGAGCGCAGTCCAAAGCGGATCACCGACTTCCTCGCCTCGGTCGTGGACCAGTGGGAGCAGGCAGCGGATGCGCATATTCGCGGTGTGCGACTCGTGAAGCTGCGCATCGGGCTCGTCCTCGGCACGGACGGCGGCGCGCTACCTCCGATGGCGATGCCGTATAAGCTGGGCGTTGGCGGACGGGTAGGCAGCGGGCGACATTGGATGTCGTGGATTCATGTCCGGGATATGGCGCGGCTCATTTATTATTGTGTGGAGAATGCGTCGGTTGTGGGGCCGGTTAATGCGACGGGGCCGAAGCCGGTACGAAACGATGAGTTCGGGCGCGCGCTCGGGTATGCGCTGGGGCGGCCGCATTGGATGCCGGTGCCGGCTGTGATGCTCAAGCTGCTGTTCGGCGAGCTGTCGGTTTTGCTGCTGGAAGGGCAGAAGGTGATGCCCCGGGCGGCGCTTGATTACGGATTTCATTTTAAGTTTAATACGTTGGAAGAGGCACTCGGCGAGCTATACGGAAGGAAGCCATAATCAACTGCGGAATGGGGCAACCTAGGGTGGAAAACGCGGAAATCCGCTCTATACACTTGACACATCATGTCAGGTATTGCAAACTGAATGTAGCTGCATTCATAGCTTCCCGCCCTTCTGAACCGGAGGGCTATTATCGCGGAAAAAGGTGAACATTCCATGAGCACTAGCACTCCAACAGGCACAACTCCAACTACCGGCGCCAACAAACGAATCGTCATCGGAGCGAGTCAGCCTCCTTTGGCCAACGACGTCCTAACCTCTACCCAGAAGGTCATCCATGAGGCGCTCGACCGTCTCGGGTATGACGAGGGCTATTATGAGCTATTGAAGGAGCCTATGCGGCTCTTGACCGTTCGAATCCCAGTCCGCATGGACAACGGCAAGACGAAAGTATTCACCGGGTTCCGCGCCCAGCATACGGATGCGGTCGGTCCGACGAAGGGCGGCATCCGCTTCCATCCTAACGTGACCGCTGAGGAAGTGTCGGCGCTGTCGCTCTGGATGACGCTGAAATGCGGGATTTTCGACCTGCCATATGGCGGAGGGAAAGGCGGCATCATCTGCGATCCGCGCACGATGTCGCTGCCGGAGGTCGAGCGCCTCGCGCGCGGCTATGTCCGGTCGATCAGCCAGATCGTCGGCCCGAACAAAGACATTCCGGCGCCGGACGTATATACGAACGCGCAGATTATGGCTTGGATGCTGGACGAGTACAGCCGCATCCGCGAATATGATTCGCCGGGCTTCATCACCGGCAAGCCGATCGTCCTCGGCGGCTCCCAAGGCCGCGAGAAAGCGACCTCGCTCGGCGTCGCCATCGCGATCCGCGAGTCCGCTTCCGCGCAAGGGATGGCGATGAAGGGCTTGAAGGTGTGCATCCAAGGCTTCGGCAATGTCGGCAGCTACTTGGCGGAGATCCTGGACCGCTGGGGCGCCAATGTCGTAGGTGTCAGCGACGTCAACGGCGGCATCTACAATGAGGATGGACTCGATGTGCCGAATTTGCTGGATCGTCGCGATTCGTTCGGCAGCGTGACCAATCTGTTCCCGAACCGGCTGTCGAATGATGAGTTCCTGACACAGCCTTGCGACGTGCTCGTCCCGGCCGCGCTGGAGAACCAGATCACGGCGCAGAACGCCGACCGGATCCAAGCGCGACTGATCGTGGAAGCGGCCAACGGGCCGACGACGCTGGAGGCGACCGACATGCTGCATGAGCGCGGGGTTATGGTCGTGCCGGACGTGCTGGCGAATGCCGGCGGCGTGACCGTGTCGTACTTCGAGTGGGTGCAGAACAACCAAGGCTACTACTGGCCGGAGGAAGAAGTGAACCGGAAGCTGGAGCTGAAGATGGTCGAAGCGGTGAACAAGGTGCTCGAGATGGCCAAGTCCCGCCGGATCACGCCGCGCTTGGCGGCTTATATGGTCGGCGTGCAGAAGTATGCGGAAGCCAGTCGTTTGCGCGGTTGGTGTTAGTGGTTGGAGCTGTGGTTGTGATAAGAGTTAGTTAGGCGGGTTAAATAATACCGCCCCGGGCTTCCCTTCGTGTGAAGGGGCCGGGGCGGTTTTTTGCAGTTTAGCGGAAAGTGGAGGGCCCTTTTTTGCGAGTGCCTTTGCGGGCGCCGCTGCCGCCGGCTCTGGAGGAGCTGTAGCGGCGCTTCCGCTTGCGTTTGCGCGGGCGGACATCGTCATCGTCGTCGTCGTTCGATTTTTTCAGGGAGCTCATGAGCAATTTGAGCATCGGCTGCATTTGCTGGAGAGAGGATACGACCTTCTGCACCTTGCCCACCGTGGAGATGACGCCGTCGATACCGCCCATCCGGTCGATCATCGATTTGATGTCGCCCAAGTTGAAGTTGCCGAGTGCGCCGAACAGCCCGCCGCCACCACCACCACCACCACCACCTCCGCCGAACAAACCGCCGCCACCGCCGCCGCCGAACAGCCCGCCGCCTTGTGGGGGGCGCTGGGGCACTAAGCTGTTCGTCGTCGGAAGCTGCTGCGGCATTGGCGGCTGCTGGTAGGGAGTAGGAGCGAAGCCGTTGCCGATACCGGGGTATCCGCCGAAATTGCGGATCTGAGGATCCTGCTGAGCAGGCCTTTGGTTTGGATTCACTGGATTCACAACCCTTTTTTTATTATACTGTATGAGATAGGCGAATGATTGGATTGGACGGATGCCCGGATTTTCGGTATATTTGCCCGTAGGCTTTAGGCGTGTGCCGCGAACCCTTTTTAACGTTGTAGTGTTGTAAAGGAAGGAAATCGCCGCGGCGTGTCGAACTTGTAAGGAGAAGGTAAGTCAACATAAGTAGGGGCTGAGCGCATGCAATTGAAGAAACTTAACGATAAATCGATCGACCAGCTTTTTGAAGCCGTTCTCACACTGAAGTCCGTAGAGGAATGTTATGTGTTCTTCGACGACCTGTGCACGGTGAACGAGATTGAGTCGATGTCCCAGCGGCTCGAGGTGGCGCGTATGCTCGGCAAGGGCAACACGTACAACCAGATCGAGGCTGAGACGGGAGCCAGTACGGCGACGATCTCCCGGGTCAAGCGGTGCTTGAACTACGGGAACGACGGGTACAAGATGGCTCTGGAGCGTTTGGGGCGGTAAGAGTAGGGAAACTGGCAAGGCAAAGCGTCAGACAGAGAGCAACAGGAGAGGGATGCGGGTACTGGATTTGGGGCCGCAGCCCTTTTTTTTGTCGTGTGGGAACACTCCGGTCTTGAGGCTGATCTGGCTCATCTTTTGTCCTGGCTGGAAATTGACTTTGCTTGAAGGCTTGGATAGGATGTTGGTAGGTTGGATTGTCAGGGCGGGTTTGTAGAAAAGAAGGCTGGCTGGCAACGTGCGCGTGTTGTGCGAGTGGAAGGGAGAGCTGGGGCGGATGGAACGGAAGGTTGGCGTGTTGGTCATCAGTCACGGCTCCCGGAGCGACTTGTGGGTCCGGTTGGTGGACGAGGCGGTAGCAGCGGCGGAGGTGCCTGCTGGAGTGCCGGTTGTGTCGTCCTTTCTGGAGATCGTCGAGGGGCGGCTGATCCAGGACGGGATCGATGCGCTGGAGCGGCAGGGTGTGACGGACCTGGTGGTGGTGCCTTTGTTCGTGTCGGCCGGAAGCACGCATGTGGATGAGATTCGGGGTGCGTTTGGGGTTGGACAGGGGCAAGTGCAAGAGCATGGCTTGGGGCCGTTTCGGGTGGAGGCTAGGGTGCATTTTGGCGAGCCACTTGATGAGGAACCAGAGCTGGCGGCGCGTATTTTGCTAGATCAGCTGGCGGCTGTTTCTAGTGATCCTGCTAAGGAGCGGGTGCTGCTGGTTGGGCACGGGAGCGCGGAGGATGGCTTTTACCGCAAGTGGCGGGAGGGGCTGGATCGGGTGGCGGAGCGGCTGCAGGCGATCGGAGGCTTTGCTCAGGTGGCGGGAACGATGCTTTTGCCCAATGAGGCGCCGGGTGTGATGGAGCAGTTGCTAGAGCGGGGAAAGGCGTCGGCGGATGAGGTGGTGCTGGTAGCACCCTTTTTTCTAAGTGAAGGATATTTTACAGAAAAAGTCATCCCGGGACGGCTCGCGGGGTATACATATCGGTATTCGGGTAGAGCGATGCTGCCGCATCCGTTGGTCTCGCGTTGGGTGGAGCGGCAGGTGGTCGGGCGGATTAGCGGTTTTGGAGAACGGGTAAACTAAAGAGATGAGCTTTGGCGTAGGTATGAGCAAGGGTTGTGGTTGGGGAACAGTTGATGGGGGGCTGAGGCTTTGAGCAAACGGGCAAGATTGATCTACAATCCGACTTCCGGCCGGGAAGAGATGAAGAAGAAGCTTCATGATATTCTGCATCGGTTGGAGCGTGGGGGGCTGGAAACCTCGACGCATGCGACGTCTGGTGAGGGCGATGCTACGTTGGCGGCGGCTGAGGCGGTGGAGCGCGGCTTTGACTTGATCATTGCGGCTGGCGGGGACGGCACCTTGTATGAGGTGATCAACGGCATGGCGGAGAAGAAGAACCGGCCGCCGCTCGGGATATTGCCGATGGGGACGACGAATGATTTTGCTCGGGCGCTCGGGATTCCGCGGAACTGGGAGTTCGCTTGCGATCTGATCCTGCAGCAGCATACGATGACGATCGACGTCGGGAAAATGAATTCCCGCTACTTCATCAACATCGCGGGCGGCGGATCGATGACCGAGCTGACGTACGAGGTGCCCAGCAAGCTGAAGACGATGATCGGGCAGCTGGCCTACTATATCAAGGGGCTGGAGAAGCTGCCGCGGTTCCGGCCGGTCGAGCTGAGCTTCCGCTCCGAGGAGCTCACGATGCATGAGGAGGTCATGATGTTCCTCATCTGCAACAGCAATTCCGTTGGCGGCTTCGAACGACTGGCACCGGATGCGAGCATGAGCGACGGGCTGCTGGACGTGCTTATCCTTCGCCGCTGCAACCTGGCCGAGTTCATCCGGATCGTCTCCGCCGCGCTTCGCGGGGAGCATCTGAACGACGACCATGTCGTCCATTTCAAGACGCGCCGGCTCGAGATCACCTCGACCGATTATGTCCAGATGAACCTGGACGGCGAGTTCGGCGGGACGCTGCCTAGCGTGTTCTCGGTGCTGCCGAACCATTTGCAGATTTATGTGGATGAGTACGGGTTGTCGAGTTATAAGCAGTAGTTAGTGAGTTTGAGGATGGTGGAGGGGAAACCTCTTGTCGCCTACGGGTTAAGTAGGGCACAGGAGTAAAGCAATACTTCTTCTCCCCTCCCCCGAAAGAGTTAGCTAACGAGCACCTTAGGGTGTATACATAATGGGGTTCAGGAGTGAGCAAGTTGAGCTTTGGCGGTAAGGGGAAGTCATCGGGTGGAAAGGCTGAACGTGGCCGACAGCAACAGCAGCGGGATGAGCGTGGAAAGCGTGGCGTAGGCGGCGGGCAAGGGCAGGGCGGCAGCGGAATCGGAGCGCAAAGGCGGCAGGGCAGCGGCCGTGGAGCGGCTGAACGGAGTAGCGGTGGGAGAGTTGCTGCTAGTGCGGAAGCGTCATCTGGGACGGCCGCTTGGCGGGACGCGCTGCCGGTGCAGCTGCAGGGAATCTATGAAGCCGACGTCGTCGGCATCGGGCATGAAGGCGAAGGGGTAGGCCGGGTGAACGGCTTTACCCTCTTCGTGCATGGGGCGCTGCCCGGGGAGCGGGTCCGGCTGCGGGTGACGCAGCTCAAGAAGCAGTTCGGCTATGCCGAGCTGCTGGAGGTGCTGGAGCCGAGCGCCGATCGGGTGCAGCCGCCGTGCGAGGTGTACGACGCTTGCGGCGGTTGCCAGCTGCAGCACCTGAGTTATGACGCGCAGCTTCGCTGGAAACGGCAGCTCGTGGTGGATCAGCTGGAGCGGATCGGGAAGCTGAAGGTGGCGGGGCGTTCAGTTGGCGATGAGGGCAGAGAAGAGGGGCAAGTTGGAACGGAAGGCGTTATTGTGCATGAGACGCTTGGGATGACCGACTCTTGGCGGTACCGCAACAAAGTACAAGTGCCGATCGGGGAACGCGAAGGCGGTTTGGTCGGCGGCTTCTATGCACGCGGCAGTCATGACATCGTCGAGATGGAGCGCTGCTTGCTGCAGTCCGAGGCTAGCGATGAGACCGTCGCGCGAGTTAAGAAGATCGGACGGGAGCTTGGCGTTGCCGGGTATAACGCAGCTACAGGCGAAGGGGTGCTGCGACACGTCGTCGTCAAGCATGCCCGAGGGACGGACGAGCTGATGGTTGTACTGGTCGTGAACGGCGAGACTTTGGTGCGCGAGGCCGAGTGGGTCGCGCGTATTAGGGAGGCTGTCCCGGGACTGACCAGCCTTTGTTTGAATGTGAATATGGAGCGGACTTCGCTCGTGTTCGGGGAGGAGACTCGCGTCCTCTGGGGCCGCGAGGTCATCTATGACACGATCGGGTCGACGCGCTTCGCGATCTCGGCCCGATCGTTCTACCAGGTCAACCCGATCCAGACGGAGGCGCTTTATAGCGCCGCGCTCCGCTATGCCGGGTTGACCGGGGGCGAGATCGTCATCGATGCCTATTGCGGCATCGGCACGATCTCGCTGTTCCTCGCGCCGCATGCGCGCGAGGTGCTCGGCGTCGAGATCGTCCCGGAGGCGATCGACGACGCCTGTGCGAACGCCGAGCTCAACGGCATTCGCAATGTGCGCTTTGCCTGCGGCAAAGCGGAGGACGTGCTCCCGGCTTGGCGGGAGCAAGGCGTCGCGTGCGACGTCGTCGTTGTGGACCCGCCCCGCAAGGGCTGCGACCCGCGGTTGCTAGAGACGCTCATCGCGCTGCAGCCGCAGCGCATCGTGTACGTCTCGTGCAACCCCTCGACGCTCGCCCGCGATCTGCGGGTCCTCGAAGACGGCGGCTACCGCACTGTCGAGGTGCAGCCGGTGGATATGTTTCCGTGGACGGTGCACGTGGAGTCGGTCATATTGATGGTTCGAGAATGAGATGTGACAAGTAAAGAAGCCCAACCCTTCATGTGGTCTGGGCTTTTTTACTGGATTTCTAAACATCTATAGAATTAATTCAACTGGGATTTGACTAATTAAATGAATGTGCGTTTTTTTAGACGGGTGGCAACACGCGATAAATTATTGTAAGGCGGTCATCGCAATCTCCTAATCGGTGCCAATCTTTTTTTGATGCAAGAATACAATAGATTGCCATATCTACTCTTACATGCTTTTTTTCAATGTTAAGAACAAGCTTTTTCCCAGTATGCTGGTGTGAATCGTTACCTGTAACAACCCAATTTATTTCGTAATCATCTGGAGGAAAACTGGGGTCTACTTCCACTTCAATTGTTAAAGTTTCCAAGGGGCGTAAATCTCCCCTATCTTTATTTCTTTGATCTACCAACGCTCCACCAGTACTGTTTCGACCCTGATTGATCTCAGCGGCATATGCTATATTTCCTAACGAATCGGTAATCTGAATAATTGACGGAGTATTGTACAACTGTTCCTCCCCACTTTCCGTATAGTAACTTTTTAGAGAATCAATTACATCGTTGCAATAACAAATTACTTGTTCTGCTTGTCGAATGGAAATTGGATTTGCATGTGCTAAATAATTACGTATATTTGCAATTCTTTCGAAAAACACCCTAGCCATCTCTACCCCAATAGGTGAAAAGTGACTTAAAGGATCTTTAAAGTATTTTTTGAAGACTTTGTCATGGAGTAGGATGTAAAAACAATCCTCAAGCAGGGCTGCGTCAATTTCTCGGGGATACCTAGTTGGATTAGCTTGAACTCTCTTTGTGATATTTTCCCTCATTTCTTTTTAAAGTAGTAGTTGTCATG
>NZ_BIMA01000156.1 GCF_004000845.1 Paenibacillus koleovorans NBRC 103111 | reverse complement strand
ACACCTCTAACACCGCCGCGGCAGCGGCCCCGGCCTCCCCGTAGCTGCCGCCGCGTCCGGCCAGCATCCGGCTCACGATGTCGCCATGCTCGACCAGCGCCTGCTCCCCCGCCGGCGTCAGCCGATACACCCCCCGCTCCACGCGGACGAACCAGCCGTAGTAGTTGTCGCGGAGCAGCAGCTGCGCCTTGGCGTTCTCGGTCAGCTCGCGCAGCCGCTTGGGCGACGAAGGGCCGCTTTCCCGCAGCCAATAGGCGCAATGCAGCGCCTTCTCCCGGTAGGCGGTCACCAGCTTGCGACGCGTGCTTCCGCCTACATTGTAATCGCCCGATCGCTCGCGAAATTCGTACAAGAGCCGCGTCGCCTTGACCTTGCTTTTGCGCGGCGTATAAGGGGCCGGGTCGCATAGCACTTCGACCGCCGGCCGCCGCCGCTTGTAGAAGCGCACCGTCATCAGCCCGAGGCCGAGCATCCGGCACAGCCGCACAAGATCCGACCAGCGCAGCTGATGCGGAGCTCGCCCCGTTGAGGGCATTTCCACCGCCAAATAGACCGTATCCGTCTGCTGCAGCCGATCGATTCCCTGCACGAGCAGCGGCAAATTGAGCGATTTCTTCAGCTCCACGATAACCGGTGGCTCGTCTCCCCGAATCGCGACCAAGTCGCAATGCCGGACCTCGCTTTTCACCTCGTAGCCTAGCGATTCCCAGTATGTTTTGATAGGCGGATACAGTTCGGTTTCGCTCTGAATGGCCATGTCCGTTCTCCTCTTCCCAGCCGGTCTACATAGTGTCACGTTACCTCACAAACCTTGCGTTTATTATAGCACACAAGCAAACTTGAACGGATTTCAAGCAAATTAATGGGCAACTTCAACGCGCTCCATGCATATGGATGTAATACACCCAAACCGATAGAAAGCTTACGCCTCGCCTGCGATGACGGGGGTAATGCCGGGCATCTCTGGGAGCCCATCCCGGCTAAGTTTCGCATACAGCCAGACAAACAGAAGGTGAAGCTCAGATGAGCGCGTTGGCCGTGTACAGATGAGAGGAGGGCACCATGGACATTTTTAAACGGATTTCGGAGCACCGACGGGAGCAAGAGCAGGCCGCTTGGAGCGGATCGTTCGCCGAGTACATCGATATCGTGAAGGAGCATCCGGGCGTAGCCAAGACCGCGCACGCGCGAGTTTACGATATGATTGCTTGGCATGGCATTAGCGAGGAGAATGGCCGTAAAAGATATAAGTTTTTCGATAACGAAATTTTCGGTCTGGACCGGACGATTGAGAAGCTGGTGGAGGAGTACTTCCATTCGGCAGCTCGGCGCCTCGACGTGAAAAAGCGGATCTTGCTGCTGATGGGGCCGGTGAGCGGCGGGAAATCGACGATCGTGACGATGCTGAAGCGCGGCATGGAACGGTACAGCCGGTCGCCGCAAGGCGCCCTGTATGCGATCAAGGGCTGCCCGATGCATGAGGAGCCGCTGCACTTGGTGCCGAACGAGCTGCGCGGCGATATTGAGAGAGAGCTTGGGGTGAAAATCGAAGGCAGCCTCTGTCCTTCGTGCGCCATGCGGTTAAAGACCGATTACGGCAGCCGCATCGAAGATGTGATGATCGAGCGCATTTTCCTCTCGGAGGAAGAACGCGTAGGGATCGGGACCTTCAGTCCGTCCGATCCGAAGTCGCAGGACATCGCCGACCTGACGGGGAGCATCGACTTCTCTACGATTACGGAATTCGGTGCGGAGTCCGATCCGCGGGCGTACCGCTTCGACGGCGAGCTGAACAAGGCGAATCGCGGGCTGATGGAGTTCCAGGAAATGCTGAAGTGCGACGAGAAGTTTTTGTGGAACTTGCTCTCGCTGACCCAGGAGGGCAACTTCAAGGCAGGCCGCTTCGCGCTAATCTCCGCCGACGAGCTGATCGTGGCGCATACGAACGAATCGGAGTACAAATCGTTTATCGCCAACAAGAAAAATGAAGCGCTTCAATCGCGGATGATCGTCATGCAGGTGCCTTACAACCTGAAGGTGTCGGAGGAAGAGAAAATTTACCGCAAGCTCATCCAGCAGAGCGACATGAAGCATATTCACATCGCTCCACACTCGCTCCGCGCGGCGGCCGTATTCTCCGTCATGACGCGGCTCAAGGAATCGAAGAAGCAAGGCATGGATTTGGTCAAAAAGATGCGCCTCTACGACGGCGAAACCGTGGAAGGGTTCAAGGACGCCGATCTGAAGGAGATGCAGAACGAATATATCGAAGAAGGCATGACCGGCATCGATCCGCGCTATGTCATCAACCGGATATCGAGCGCGCTGATCCGTCAAAATCTTGAATTCATCAATGCGCTTGACGTGCTGCGGGCGCTGAAGGACGGCCTCGACCAGCATCCGTCGATCACGAAGGAAGAGCGCGAGCGGTACTTGAACTACATCTCCGTAGCGCGCAAGGAATACGACGAGCTGGCGAAGAAGGAAGTGCAGAAGGCGTTCGTCTACTCCTACGAGGAATCCGCCAAGACGTTGTTCAACAACTATTTGGATAATATCGAGGCGTACTGCAATTGGCAAAAAATTAAGGATGCGCTTACAGGCGAGGAGATGGATCCGGACGAAAGGCTGATGCGCTCGATCGAGGAGCAAATCGGCGTGTCCGAAAATGCCAAGAAGGCGTTCCGCGAAGAGATTCTGATCCGCATGTCGACGTACTCCCGCAAGGGCAAGAAGTTCGAGCACGGCAGCCACGAGCGGCTGCGCGAGGCTATCGAGAAGAAGCTGTTCAGCGACCTGAAGGATATCGTCAAAATCACCACGTCGACGAAAACGCCGGACGAGAACCAGTTGAAGAAAATCAACGAGGTCATCAAGCGGCTGGTCGACGAGCACGGCTACACGACCGGGTCGGCCAACGAGCTGCTGCGGTATGTGGGAAGTTTGTTGAATCGCTGATCGAAGGCAGGTATGTAAAAGCCCGGAAGCATAGCTCCGCAATCTCGCGGCGGAGCCATGCTTCCGGGCTTGATGTGTTGGCGGAGCAAGAGTAGGGCAGGAGCAGGAAACCCATCGGCCGGCTGGATACCAATGAGGGTAAAATCTGGCCTGGTGGGCGGGAGGGGCGGTCGGCGGCGGGCAAATGAGGGTGAAGTTTGGTCTGGATGGCGGGCGGGAGCAGTATTTAGTTGATGACTATTTGACGCTTACCTGGATACCAAAGTAAACAGATAAGGAAGCAAATTTCGCATTTCGGGCATCTGCTGCGGCTGCTGAGTACCAAAGTAAACAGAACGCGAAGCTGGCTTCGCGTTCTGTTTACTTGAGTACTCAGCTTGCAGCTAAAGGGCCGATTGTGCGAAATCTGGTATCCAGATGGGATACTTAGGTACTCAACCGAGCCCGTCGAATAGCGACGACTCGCTGCGGACCGGGAAGGAGACGCCGTCGGCCCAGGCGAGCACGAACTGCTCCTCGCGCATCCGCGGCTCGATCGTCGACGCGTCCCCGAGCGGGCCGAACACGCGCTCGATGGACAAGATCTGCGACTCGTGCGCGAGCAGCGCTGCGCGCTTCAAGGGCCAGCGCGGCGCCACGTCGATCCGCACCGCGGGCAAGTGCCCGGAGGCGAGGAGCGGAGGACTCGCCGCGTAGTAGAGCTTGCGCACGCTCGGGCATTCGCCCGCGTGCACTGCTTCCCGCACCGCGTGGTGAATCGCGGTGTGATCCTTGTGGCCGCTGATGCCGTCCTCCGGGAACGTCACGACGACATCCGCGGCCGTCTCGCGCATGAACTGCGCGGCTTGCGCGCGCAGCCAACCCGGGGCGACGGCGGCGAGCCCGCCGTCCGGATGGCCGAGCCAGCGCACCTCGGCCACCCCCAACACCGCGGCGGCGCGAGCCATCTCTTGCCGCCGAAGCGCGGCCAGCTCCGGCCTCTCCATCGGCTGGAGCCGCCCGCTTTTGCCCGCCTCGCCGTCGGTGGCGAGGAGCAGGACGACGCGGTGGCCTTGCTCCACCGCTTCCCGGATCGCGACGGCCCCCATGAACGTCTCGTCGTCGGGATGAGCGGTAAGGAACGCAAGTGTGTATCGATTGGCAGCAGGCATATAGACGACTCCCTCCTTGAATAACATCTCATTTCATTATAGGTAATACCTATCACACCAAAAGGAACTATATATTAGACATATAAGTAAAGCAAGTATATGATCGAAGCAATTCGAGGAAGTAATTCGTGATTTATCGGTTGCTTTGGAGCTTCGCTATGAATCAGATGTTAAACGCCATTGGCTTATTCATTCTGATTCTAAATCAAAAGCAGCGGAAAGTACAAGGCTAGACGATACTTAAGGGGGTTCGCCAACAATCGCAACCCCAAGGAGGAGAATCCCTATGAGCAGCAGCAACCAACAACCATCCGCCGCCGCGACGTGGAATGCGCAGCTGTACGACGGCCAGCTCGCCTTCGTCGCCGAGTTCGGCAAAGGCGCCGTCGACTGGCTTGGACCGCTGGAGGGCCGGCGCGTGCTCGACCTCGGCTGCGGCACCGGCGACTTGACGGCCGAGCTCGCGGGGAGAGGCGCCGACGTCCACGGCGTCGACGCTTCGGCCGAGATGCTGGAGGCGGCGCGCAGCAAATATCCGCAGCTCCAATTCACCGAAGCCGACGCCCAGGACCTGCGCATCCACCCCGCGCAGTACGACATCGTCTTCTCCAACGCGGCGCTGCATTGGATGAAACGCCCGTCCGACGTCATTAGCGGCGTGTGGGACGCGCTTCGGCCCGGCGGCCGATTCGTCGGCGAGTTCGGGGCCAGAGGCAATGTCGCGCACATTGAAGCCGCCCTCACTCGAGCGCTCCGGCGCCGGGGCATCGACGCGGCCGCGCGCAATCCGTGGTACTTCCCCTCCGCAGGCGAATACGCTGCACGCCTTGAGGCGCAAGGCTTCGTCGTGCGCCGAATCGCCACCTTCGACCGGCCGACGCTGCTGAACGGAGGAGCCCGCGCCATCCGCATATGGGTCGAGATGTTCGGCGAGTCGTTCTTGCAGGATCTGTCGCCCCAAGAGAGAGAGCAGGCGTTCTCCGAGATGGAGATAGAGCTTCGCCCTTCCCTTTATTCCGACACACAAGGCGGGTGGATCGGCGATTATGTGCGGTTGAGGTTCGAAGCGGAGAAACCGAAAGCTTAACAATTTATTATAACAATTAGGACGAAATACCTATTACATTCCGATTATGGATATGCTACTATTGACTCCTAATATAGTTCTAATAGCATATGTAGGCAAACCTGATCGAAAGACAGGGACGCAAAGCCACGGGTCTACAGCGGACATCGCTAAGACAGCCGGGTTGCCCTGGAGCGGATCATTTAGGACGCTGTCTTATGGGCAGCGTTCTTTTTTATGTGCCTGTCTGACCGCTAGGCCTTTTGTCTATCCGGGGGGTGAAAATGTGGATGATATTAAGCAGCTGAAAACCGACTTGCACCGGTTGACGGTCGAATTGATCGGCAATTGCGCCTACTGCTCGTTGATTTCATCGAACCTCGAGTTCAAGACACCCATCTACTGCACCAAGTTCACCGGCCCGTTGCATCCGACATGTGTAGATGTGGCGACATGCCTGGCTTGCCAGGAATATAAGAACGGAATCCGAAGCTAGCCCGACACGAAGGCGGTGAAGTGATTCGGGGATTCCGCTAAGAGCGGGTATGAGCCAGAGTGTTGATCGCTCCGGCTTTTTTGTTTATCTGACCATATGTACTGCAGCGCGATGGATTATTCTTTTCTGCGGGACACTATCGTCAATCTGACCAAGGACTGTTATGCTAGTCTTCAAGAGGGGCGAATGCTGCTCGCAAAGGGGATATCCAAATTTGGCGTCAGCCGCAGAAAACTAATGGAAGAGGGGGTCAAGTGGAAGCCTACTTACGACACGGAAATTGACGACGATCTGTTCGTAATCCAGCTGGTCGACGAGGCGAAAGCGATCAAGGGCATCCTGTACAGCATCGGCTGCCATTCTACTTCGATGAGCTCCGACAACTACTTGATTTCGAACGACTATCCGGGCAAAACGAGCAGCTATCTGGAAGAAACATATCCTGGTACGATGGCCGTGTTCCTGCAAGGCAGCGCCGGAGAGATCAAGCCGCTCAAGTGCGCCGTCGGCGACGATTTTATCAGCTGCACCTTCGAGCAAATGGAGCAAGCGGGCGTCGATCTGGCCAAGGACATTATCCGTGTCCCGTGGTCGGAAGTCCGTACATTTTGCGGAAAATGTCAGCACCTGCCAATTGCGTGTGCGCCTACGGGGAATGCGAATATTCTATCGACGCCACGCTCAAGGTATTGTTCGGCCGGATGCAGGCGACCGGGAAGCTTCCGGTTTCCGTGAACGAGAAGTATCCGTACGGATATGGATTATGAAAAAATACATTTAGAGAAGCTTTTATGGAGGGGGAAGGACCAATGGCTTTGGCTCGTTTTGAAGGAAAAATTGTACTGATTACAGGTGCGGATGGTGGAATCGGCAAAACGACGGCGGAACGATTCTCCGAAGAAGGGGCTGTCATCGCAGCCGCCTCCAACAACGCCGAACGATTGGCCGAGCTGGAGCGGGAGTTTACGGATCGGGGCAGGCCGATTTTGACGCTGACGACGGATGTTTCCGATCCGGGGCAGGTTGCGGAGGCTGTGAGGCGTACGGTTGAATCATTCGGACGAATTGATGTGCTGGTCAACAATGCCGGCATTGCTTGGGAGGAGGATTTCCTGGAGATCACGCCGGAGCATTGGCGCCGCATGCTGGACGTCAACTTGAACGGCATGTTCTTCGTGGCGCAGGAGACGGCCAAGCAGATGGTCCGGCAAGGCGAAGGGGTCATTCTTAACATGGCTTCGACGAACGGTCTCGTAGGGGAGGCGAAATATGCCCATTACAACGCCTCGAAGGGCGGGGTCGTGCTGCTGACCAAGACGATGGCGATCGAGCTGGGGGCTAGCAATATTCGGGTAAACGCGGTTTGCCCGGGCTATATCCAGACGCAGATGTCGGAAGCCATCGATGATCCTGCGTTCGTCGCCGAGTACATCCGGACGAAAATTCCGCTCGGCCGGGTCGGGAAGGCGAAGGATGTCGCAGGGGTATTCGCGTTCCTGGCGTCAGAGGATGCGGCATTCATTACAGGGGAAACGATTGTCGTCGACGGCGGGCAGCTTACTTTCTGATGGGCCGGCCGTTTGGGACTGGAGATAGGCATGGAGATTGGAATGGAAGTACGAATGGAAGTACGAATGGAAATCGGCAGATGGAGGAAGGAATGGAAGCTATGAATGCTGGCAAGGGTGGCATGGAGAACTTGGATACACCGTACGTGTTGATCGATCTGGAAAAAGTGGAGCGCAACATTAACCGGCTGCAGCGCATTGCGGAGCGCAACGGAGTTGGCGTCCGGCCCCACTCGAAGACGCATAAGCTGCCCGAGATCGCTCGGATGCAGCTCGGAGCGGGCGCCATCGGGCAGACCGCGGCGAAGCTCGGGGAGGCGGAAGCGATGGCCGATGCGGGCGTGCGCGACATCCTCGTCGCGTACCCGATCGTAGGGGTGCAGAAGCTGCAGCGGCTCGTTCAACTGGCGCAGCGGGCCGAGGTGACCGTGGCGGTAGACAGCCTCGCCGTTGCCGCAGGCATCTCCCGTGCGGCGTCCGAGGTGGCGGGACTGACGATCGGGCTCGCGATCGAGATCGACTGCGGCTTCCGCCGGGTCGGTGTGGCGTCGATCGAAGCCGCAGTCGAATTGGGGGAGCGAATTCGACCGTTGCCCGGCGTGCGCCTGCGAGGCATTACGACGTTCGCGGGCCATTCTTACGACGCCCGGGCCGAGGAGATTCGGAGGGTGGCCGAGCACGAAGGACGCATGGCCGTTGAGGCGGCCGAGGCGCTGCGGCGGATCGGCTTTGCGATCGACATCGTCAGCGCAGGCTCCACGCCTTCGTCGCCATACACGGCGGAGGTGGCGGGCATCACCGAGGTGCGGCCCGGCGCGTACGTGTTCGGCGACCTGATGCAGGTGGAGATCGGCGCTCACCGGCTGGACGATTGCGCGCTGTCCGTGCTGTGCACGGTCGTCAGCCGGCCCGAGCCGCATCGCGCCGTCATCGACGCCGGGACGAAGGTGCTCACCTCGGACGGCGGCGACTCGCCGATCGGTACCGGCCGCGGCTACGTGATCGGGCATCCGGGCATCGAGGTGGCGTGGCTGACGGAGGAGCACGGCATGCTCACGCTGCCGCCCGAGGAGCAAGGCCTCGCGGTGGGCGACATGATCGCCGTCATCCCCGTCCATGCCTGCGGCGTCATCAACACGGTTGATGAGGTGGCCGCAATTCGGGACGGCGAGGTCGAGGCGATCTGGAAGGTCACGGCGCGAGGCAAGTCCCGCTAAGCGAGAGCGGCACCGGTCGTTTGTCTTCACGGCAGCAGGGCCCCCGGTGCTCCGTGCCTGCGAGCCTTGCACTGCCCAAACGAAACCCGTCCGAACTTCGGACGGGTTTTCCTATCTCCGTAACGTCGAACACCAACTATTCTCCGTCATCCGTCCTCGCTCGCTCTACCAAGTAGATCAACTATTACCCTACTTCGCTCGATGTCAGCCATGTTCCTCTCCAAGTAGACCATTAGTTACCCTACATTCCCCGCCATCGCCCATCGCCCACTCCCGACTATTCCTCATCCCCGTCGTGCGCCGCTCCCCCACCAAGTAACCATTTTTTGCACCAACTCAGTCCGAATGCGGCTGCAGGTGCAGAAGTTAGTCCATTATTGCACCATCTCGGCTTGTATGCGGCGGCTGGAGCTCCTGGCCCAAATAAAAACCGCCCGGACAAGCTTCCGGACGGTTCTAGCTTACAGCGGGTACCCCAGCTGCTGGGAGATGAGAAGAGCTTTCCGCCGGAGGGCTGCGCTGACATCCAGGACCTTGTGGATCGGCAGCTCGTTGCGCAAGGCGGTTACACTGAGCGCGGCGACGGCTTTGCCGGTGTCGTCGAATACCGGCGCCGCTACGCACCGGATGCCCAGCTCGCCTTCTTCATCCTCGAACGCGTATTGCTGCTCTCGCACCGACTGGAGCAGCTCCCGAAACGCTTCCTCCGAAGTAATCGTGTTCGGCGTGAACGACTCGAACGTACAAGATTCCAACACAGCGCTCAACTGCTCCTCCGACATGTACGCCGCTAGCACCTTGCCCCCCGCCGAAATATAAAGGGGCCACGACTGGCCTACAACCGTAGAAAATTGCACAAAGCCCGGACCGCTAACTTTTTCGATATACATTGCTTTGTCGTGCTCCAGCTTGGCCAGGTGTACCGTGAAGCGCAGCTCCTCGGCCAAAGCCTCCATATACGGACGCGCGAGCTCCCGTACATTAAGCTTGGACAGCACCGCCATGCCAAGATTGTATACCTTCAACGTCAAGCTATATTTGTCTCCTTCCAGCTTCGCTACATATTGCAAGTCCTCGAGTGTGTTCAAAATCATAAAAATACTCGATTTGGGCAATCCGCAAAGCGCGTACAGATCGGTGATGCCGAGGGGATGTTTGGATTGGGAGAGCGATTCTATAATGACGATCGCTTTCTCCAACGCAGGAACCGAATACCGATTTTTTTTCAACCTTCATTCCCCTTTTCGATATATCGAATCTACATTTGATAACTCTTATTTAATCACACCTCCAAATAGGTTGCAAATAATGCAAAACCGACCGAAAACATAACAGAAACAAGGTAATATTTTTGTATAACAAAAATATTTTTGATATAATGAAAATCGAAGCATGAACTAATGATCTCTGTACTACAAAAGGAGGAGAAAGTACCTATGAGAAAAGCTGTCACCACCGACACCGCTTCGAAAGGGGACGGCCCGTATTCCCAAGCCATCATCTCCAATGGGTTCGTCTACGTATCCGGTCAAGGTCCGCTTACACCTGGGACGAATCAGATCGTTGGAAGCGAGGTCAAGGAGCAAGCGGCTGTCACCCTTCAAAATATCAAGTTGATCCTGGAAGCCGCCGGTTGTTCGATGGACGATGTGGTCAAGGTGAATGTGTACTTGGCCAGCATGAAGGATTTTGCAGCCTTCAATGAAGTATATGTGCAATATTTCTCGGCGCCGATGCCCGCCCGTTCTTGCGTAGGAGCGGAGCTGGACGACATTCTGGTAGAGATCGACGCGATTGCGGAAATTCCGACGAACGGAAACTAGAGGGGAGCCTGACAACAATGGCGATGCATGGAAATATACCGGTAATACCTACACCTTTTTTGCAAGGGAAGATTGAATACGCGGGTTTTGACCGGCTCATCGAAAGAACGGCGGATTATTTGGAAGGTTACGTCGTTTGCGGCAGCACCGGCGAGGCCCCTGCGCTCACGGCTCAGGAAAGAAAGGATATCATTCGCTACGTAGCGGGACGCACGCCGAAGGATAAGCACATCGTAGTCGGTCTGGGCCACACTTGCCTGGAAGAAGCGGTAGAGATCGGTCTTACCGCAGCCGAGCACGGCGTCAAAGCGGCGCTAGTCCCAAGCCCATACTATTTTCCGAATTCGCTGGATATGGTCATCGATTATATCGGCCAAGTAGCCGAGCGGACCGGTCTGGACATCGTGTTCTACGACAATCCGGTTACAACCGCCACCCGTTTCACGACGCAGGATCTGTTGACTTTGGCCCAAGCGGTGCCAGGCATTACGGGGATCAAGATGACCGACCACAGCTTCAGCAAAATCCGCGAGCTCAAGCGGAAATCCGAGCTGGTCGTGTATGGGGGAGACGATATCATCTGCTACCGCGCGTTCGTGGCAGGAGTAGACGGGAACATGATCATTGCCCCGATCATCCATCCGGAAGCGTTCCGGGATTGCTGGCGCGCTTTCCGTGAAGGCAATAGGGAGCTCAGCTTTCATATTTACAGCGAGAAGCTGCTGCCGTTCATCAGCATGTTCGGTCCCGGCGATGAAATTCCGACCACGAAGGCGCTGTTCCGTCACCTCGGCATCTTCTCCAGTGCGGAAACGCGGAGCCCGCTGCTCGCCTCGGACAATGTCAGAGTAGAAGAAGTGCTGCTCGGCTACAAGCAAATAACGAAGGGGTTGCCCGTTTGAAAGCGTTAATCTACGAAGGACCCAAACAGATGAATTTGCGTGAGGCGGATATACCGGTTCCGGCGGAGGACGAGGTGCTGATCAAAGTCCGTTATTCCGGTATTTGCGGCTCCGAGCTAAGCGGCTACTTGGGCCATAACTCCTTGCGGAAGCCGCCTCTCATCTTCGGGCATGAATTTTCCGGCACGATTGTACAGCTGGGAGATCGGGTGGCGGTGGAGTTTCCGGCTCTCCTAGAGGGGGCACGTGTAACGGCGAATCCGCTCATCACATGCGGCAAATGTCCGGATTGCTTGCGAGGCAAGCAGCAGATTTGTGCCCATCGTCAGCTGATCAGCGCGGCGCTCCCCGGGAGCAATGCGGAATATGTGAAGCTGCCTGCCCGTTCGGTTGTCCCCCTCGACGATCGCCTTACGTTCGAGCAAGGTGCCTTTATCGAGCCGCTGGCTTGCGGGGTACGAGTGGCGGAGGTCGCGGAGGTCAAACCGGGTCAGCGCGTGCTGATCGTCGGCATGGGTCCGATCGGGTTGTTCTCGCTGCAGGCGATCCAGGCGTTCGGCGTAAAAGAAATCTATGTAACCGACCGCAACTTGAGCCGGCTGGAAATGGCTGCGGAGCTTGGGGCGATCCCGCTCAACCCGAACGAAGTGAATGTGAAGGAGGAAATCCTTCGCGCGACTGGCGGTGCGGGAGTCGAGGTAGCGGTTGATGCGGTGGGAGCCGGTGCAACCCGTTTGCTCGCCATCGATTGCGCGCGGAACGGCGGCAAAGTCATTTTCACCGGCCTTCATGAAGCGGACTCGGAGCTGCCTGTGAACCAGATGATCCGAAAAGAGATATCCTGTTCGGGCGCTTTTGCCTACTCGGCAGCGAATTTCCAAACCGCAGCGCAATGGATGGCGAACGGATGGATCCGGATGGATGAGGACTGGGTCGTGAAGGCGCCGTTCCAAACGGCGCAAGTGTGGTACGAGAAGCTCTTATCGGATCCGGGCAAAGTAGCGAAGGTGCTGCTGCATCCTTAACGGATGTCGGCCAACTGGAGAAGCCGGAACGGCAGCTCATGTGATACCCCCGTATATGGCCTCAGCCGGGCAACCCGCCGTCGGCATGCTGCTGGACGAGAACGCAGCGGCTGGGGCCGACGCCTCCACGGACGCGGACCCTATCCTGGATGCGCTGCCGATCGGCGAGCTCATAGGTTAGGCCGGACAAAGCCCGTCAGATCTCCAGGGAGATCAGGCGGGCTTTGTTGTGCGATGGTCACGAGGGGCGGGCAAAAAATAAGGTGAGGGCAAAGAGGGCAAATCGCTACTTCGCCATTTCGCCATTTCGCCAATGCTTCCGCGCCAAAATAACGTTATGCCCGCCGTGCATACCAAGTAAACCCAAAGTTACCCTGCAATGCCTGCGATTTCCCCCGTGCCTAACAAGTAGACCTAAAGTTACCCTGCAATGCCTGCGATTGTCCGCCATACCACCAATGACCCCCAAATTTACCTATACAGAACAGATTCAATTGCCCGCCGTCCCCACCAAGTAGAGCAAATTTTCACCGATTCACCCCGCCGTCCACTTCAGCTGGAAGCTATGGTGCCGCATTAGCGGCATGGAAGCT
>NZ_BIMA01000155.1 GCF_004000845.1 Paenibacillus koleovorans NBRC 103111 | reverse complement strand
AATCTTCCCTGATGGTTTTTCTTAATTTCTATCAGCTTTCCGTCGTTAAGAGAGGTTTATTTTCCTGGAAAAATACCGATACTGGTTTACTAATCAAGCTCAGGAGGCTCTCTATGAATCTGGCGGATATGTTGTGCTATGCGGATATTCAACAGCTGAGCAGCATCGCGAACACGTATGACTGCGAATGCAACGGCCACTCCAAAAACGAGCTCATCCAGTCGATCCTGACCAAGGTCAACCGCCGGGACGTGTTCGAGGAGCAAGTGACGAAGCTGACCATCGAAGACATCCGGTTCCTGAACTCCATCGTGTTCGAGAAGCGGGATACGTTCAGTCTCGAGGAGCTGACTGCACGCGCGAGCCAATCCCGATTCCCGCAGCCGAATCAACTGAACCAGCCGAACCAACAGACTCAGCAACCCGCCCATCCCGCCGAGCAGCTGCAGAAGGCCAAAGCGAAGGCGACCGCCAAGGCGAAAGCATCGGCCAAAGCCAAAGCAACCCCTTTGCAAACGGAGCAGCGCAGCGCAATCGGCACAAACGGCTCAATCGGCGCGAGCAATACGAACGGCGAGGCGGAAAGCCGCAGTCCGCGCGAAATGATCTCGCAGTTCAAGCATCGCGGCTGGCTGTTCAACGGCTTCTCGCAGCAGACGCGGTATTTGTTCCAGTTCCCGCAGGACATGAAGCGCCGGTTCCAGGAGACGCTGCTGAAACAGTTCCAGACCAACCTTGAATACCTCGACGAACCCGCGGTGTATCGCGACGAGCAGCGGCTAATCGTGGACGATATTTATGCTCTGCTTCATTATGTGTACCACCAAGACATCCAGTTGACCGCCGACGGCACGATGTACAAACGGTTTATCCAGCAAATACTAGACCGAATGTCGGTTGGCGAAGAATTGCCCAAAGAAATGTGGCGGTTCGGCTACGGCCGACAGTTCAAGGAGTTGCCAAACAGGCTGTCGCTTCTCTACGACTACTGCTACTTTCATAATATGCTTACCGAGCAAGAAGGAGCTCTCCTGCTGACCGACAAAGGCAAACAGACCGTGCTCGAAGGACGCCGCGAAGACTTGACCCAAGTGTACCGGCTTTGGTTCAAGCTCTACAAAAACCCGATTCCGGGCTTGCAGGCGATCGTCTATTGGGTCGACAAGCTGGCGCAGGACTGGATCGAAACCGCCGCCTTGGAGCGCACGCTGTGTCCGCTGATCCGACCGTTTTACTACGATACGCCGGAGTCGATTTTGCACAAGCGGGTGCTGCAGATGATGATGCATCTCGGCCTGCTGCGGATCGGAGAGGACGAGAGCCGGGGCACCGTCGTGAAGATGACGAAGCTCGGCAGCGGCGTCGTGACGGGTACCTATGTAGCGGAGGAAGATCGCATCACGATCGCTATTGACAACCTGAATTTCCCTTGCTAGAATCACTCCCCAAACGATCCCATTACTTGGAACGGAGTGAGTGACGATGCTGCATCCCTATCAATCTTATTTTCCACGCGTACATCCGTCGGTTTACTTGGCGGCGGGCGTACAGCTTATCGGAGACGTGCAGTTGGAGGAACAAAGCTCGGTCTGGTTCAACACCGTGCTGCGCGGCGATCTCGCCCCCATCCGCATCGGAGCGAGGACGAACATCCAGGACGGCAGTATCGGGCATGTCAACACGAATCAACCGCTGCTTGTCGGAGAGGAGGTTTCCGTCGGGCACGGCGCGATCATTCACGGCTGCACGATAGGCAGAGGCACATTAATAGGAATGGGGGCGATTGTACTAAACGGGGCTACCATCGGTGAATATGCTTTAATAGGAGCGGGATCGCTCGTAACGGAGAACAAGACGATTCCTCCTTATACGCTTTCTCTGGGCTCCCCGGCCAAAGTAGTCCGCGAGTTGAACGAACAAGATCTGCAGCGGATGCGGCGAACGATGGAGGGGTACGTACAGAAAGGGAAGGAATATAGGGAGATTAGCCCGTAATTGGCGGGATACCTGTAAGGGATGCGGAGTTGCAGGCGATTAGGAATAGAGGAACACAAATCCTGAAGGCGGAGGCACGGCGGTGCCTTCTTGGTGGGAGGTCATGTCTCGTGGAAAAAATGGACGTTTCTGGCTATGCTGCAATGCTCGGGCTCTTTGCGGAAATGATACTGGACGACGCCGTCCGGAAACATAAGACGCAAACGCTTTACCGGGAGATCGACGACGCGCTCGCCCGGGGAGACGAAGCCACTTTCTTAAACCTGACTCGCGAACTGAAAATGCTGCAAGCGTGACAACCGTACCGGGTGTGAATCCCCGGTCTTTTTTTTGCGCGAAAAGTGCGGAAATGGTCACAATGCACAAGCCGGGAAGCCGATCCATTCTGGTATAATAGCAACGACAGCATGCGGCGGGAAGCCGCGCAGCAATCGAGGTGAGAAGGTTGAAATTCAGCGATATCGATCGCAAAGAGTGGTTCAAGCTACAGCCTTACTTGGATACATGCGTCATCCCGGTTACGGGGCTCGACGGTACAGAGGAGCCTTGGAAGGCGGTGCAGGAGCTCGAGTTTCTCCGCAGTCTGCTCGAGTTCGTGGAAATCCCCTACAAAGGAAGAATCGTAACGTATCCGGCGCTACATTACGTCGATTATGAAGCGGACAGTTCTCCGATGATTGAGCAAGTATGCGGGAATTTGAAACGCGCGGGCTTCCGGTACACGATTGTCATGGCGGCGGACTGGAAGGCGGTGCCGGGCGAGCTGACGCAAGCCGACCTGGTGCTCGTGCCGCAGGAGACGGACGGTCGGGCGATGAACAGCGAGTCGTTCAAGCAGCTGGTCGATGCCAAGGTGCAGCAGCTATGGCGCAAGGAAGCGAACAACGGGGAGCATGCCGATCCTAGCTGATCGTTCTGCCAGTCCATAGCCCGGTGCGCGTATTAATGGAAATTAATTTGTAAACGATAAAGAAGCGGCTGGTGTCAAGATGTGACAAATTCGCAACAATGAAGCGGTTCGTTTCACAGCGGATTGGATTTACGATTTATCCATTCTTGACGCCCCACATGACCTAGGCTATTATAGTTATGTCCTAGTGTAACGTGCGAAGTTAAGTCGAATTGGCGACTGTGATACAACTGTTTAAAGGGGGTAGAGACTCATGCATGATGACAACAACCATTCCGAGAAACCGAAAACGCGTCGAGAGATATCTCGTAGGCAATTCCTCTCCTATACCCTCGGTGGGACGGGAGCGTTTCTTATGGCGGGACCCATCATTCCGATGGTTCGATTCGCGGTCGATCCGATCCTGAAGCCGAAGAGCGAAAGCTCGTTCGTGAAGGTCGTAGAGGAAAGCAAGATTACCGCCGAACCGAAATCGTACAAGTTCCAAGTCCATCAGATCGACGGCTGGTACGAGAGCGACGTTGAGCTGGAAGCATGGATCATGCGGGACAGCAAGAACAGTATTTACGCGCTGTCGCCGACATGCAAGCACTTGGGTTGTACGGTGAACTGGAACGTGGATTCCCGATTCCCGAACGAATTCTTTTGCCCGTGCCACGAAGCGCACTATACGAAAGAGGGCAAGAATGTGGCGGTCGCACCGGCGCCGCTCGACGAGTTCGACGTGAAGTTGGAGAACGGCTTCGTCTATCTCGGCAAAGTGAAACCGAATCAGCACGTAGTGAAATAAGGAGGCGTTTCGATCAAATGTTTAAGAGCATGTACAACTGGATTGACGAGCGTCTTGATATTACGCCGCTGTGGAGAGACGTTGCCGACCATGAGGTGCCCGAGCACGTCAATCCGGCGCATCACTTCTCCGCCTTCGTCTATTGCTTCGGCGGACTGACGTTTTTCATCGTAGTCATTCAGATTTTGTCGGGGATGTTCTTGTCCATGTACTACACACCCGATATCATTAACGCTTACGCGAGCGTGGACTATCTCCAGCATCAAGTGGCCTTCGGCGTAATCGTACGCGGGATGCACCACTGGGGCGCAAGTTTGGTCATCGTGATGATGTTCCTACATACGCTTCGCGTATTTTTCACCGGCTCGTACAAAGCTCCTCGCGAGATGAACTGGATCGTCGGGATGCTCATTTTCTTCGTCATGCTGGGTCTGGGCTTCACCGGCTACCTGCTGCCTTGGGACAACAAAGCTTACTTCGCAACCAAGGTAGGGATTTCGATTGCAGCTTCGGTTCCGTTCATCGGAGGCTATATCCAATCGCTGATGCAAGGCGGAGAAATCGTCGGAGCCGAAACGCTAACCCGTTTCTTCGCGATTCACGTGTTCTTCTTGCCGGCAGCGCTGCTCGGATTGCTCGGCGGTCACTTCTTCATGATCCGCAAGCAAGGCATTTCCGGACCGCTATAATGAAAGGAGGAACCTATCGTGGCGCATGGTCATAAGTCAGATGAAAAAATTGTGTTCGTAGGGGATTCCCGCGTTCGTAAGAAAAGCGAACGAATGATTCCTCAGGATTACACGGCATACCCGGGTAAGTCGGAAGCATTCGTACCAAACTTCCTCTTGAAGGAATGGATGGTTGGAGCCGTCGTGCTTGTCGGGATTCTAGTGCTCGTCATGCAGGAGCCGGCACCGCTCGGTTATCCGGCCGACCCGCTCAATACGGCGTTCATCCCTATGCCGGATTGGTACTTCCTGTTCATGTACCAATTGCTGAAGTATCCTTATACTTCCGGCGATTATGTAGTACTCGGCACACTCGTCCTGCCGGGTTTGCTCTTCGGCGGTCTGATGCTCGCTCCGTTCCTGGATTCGGGCAAAGAGCGCCGCTTCTACCGTCGCCCAATGGCAAGCGCGTTGATGATCCTCTGCTTGATCGCGACGATTCACTTGACCGTTGCTTCCTGGATGCACTACCAGCACGAGCTGGAAGACAAAGGCATCGTTCCGGAGCACATCAAGCGCGAAGAAGAGATGGAAGCAGCCAAACACGCTGGAGGCGGCGGCGGTGCGGCCAAACCTGGCGCGGTGCAGATCGTAGCGCAAGAAGATTCAGGTTACACGATTTATCAAAAAGCAAGCTGCGTGTCTTGTCACGCCAAAGATTTAAAGGGTGTCAGCGGAGCGCCGGCACTTCGTGGTATTGGCGATAAACACTCCAAGGAAGAAATCATGACAATCGTCAAAAAAGGGTTGCCAAGCATGCCGCCTCAGTATGATGCCCTCAAGAATTCGGGCTTGACTGACGCTGATATTGACACACTGGTCACTTGGCTCGCCAAGCAAAAGAAAGAGTAGCATAATGATGGAGACGAAACCTGGCCGGATGTCGGTCAGGTTTTTCTCTAAGAGAGGGGCTTTCGATTGAGCGAATTGTTGGCATGGGCCCGTGCGCTGCTGTTCAGCCGGCCGATGATCGTCCTGCTTGTATTGGTCAACTTCATGGGCACGATCGGCGGATACTTATGGTACGGCAATCAGCTTGTCTACACATCGGAGCATTTCGGGGCGATTTATTTGCCGTTCGTGCCGGACAGCCCGACGGCCTCGTTATTTTTCACGATAGCGCTATCCCTGCTGCTGCTGCCTGGTGATGGCCCGCGAAAATCGTTTTTAGGCGGCTTGGCCGTTACGTTCGGGATGGTGACCTCCGTGAAATACGGGATCTGGGCGGTGTCGATGATCGTAGCCGGATGGTCGCAAGGCGACATGCCGCTGTGGCAGGATTGGATGCTGGTCTTCACCCATACGGCGATGGCGATTGAAGCGCTGCTGTATGTCGGCCTATTCGTCCTGGAGTGGATGCAGTTTCTGTGGGTGGCCATCTGGCTGCTGCTGAACGATTTCCTCGATTATCATGCGGGGATTTATCCATGGCTGCCTGAAGTGCTTCAGGACGATCTCGGGTTGATTGAACCGTTCACCTTCGGACTTAGCCTGTTCAGCCTTTATGTGGTAGCCGTGGTCTATATGCGTTCTAAGAAAGGACAAACCCTCATACGCTATTAGTGGCAAGGGCTGTCCGCAAGGAACCGGAAAACAATCGGACATGCCCTACGTACAAGCGAAGGGGGATGTCCGATGTTCGTTTCAACCAAGCTAATTCGACTCCGCTCTGTCCTCGCAGCGATGGCGCTCCTCGGAATAGCGGTGTGGACAAGCGGCTGCGGCCATGCGGCGGAGCAAACGGCAGGTGCGGTGGCTAGCGAAACGTTAAAGCAGGTCGAGCAATTGGATGCGGCGGCCGATCTGATGTACAAAAAAGTGATTGAAGGCGATATCGATACCGCGAGAGTTAAGCTGTCCGAGGTAGGGGACAAGCTGACGCAAATCCGGTTTACAGGCATCGCGACGGTCGAAGGCATACAGGCGTTGACCGATTCGGTCATCGATGCGAAGCGGGAGCTGAACGCGACTTCATTCTCAGCCTTCGAGGGACAGCTAGCGGCGGCGAAAGTGCGGCTGGCGACCGATGCGCTGTCCCACCGCAATCAGCCGATGTGGCTGCAGTATTACAAAGGGATGAAGGAAAACGTCAAGCAGCTGGAGGATTCGGCGCGTGCGGGCAGGGTAGAGCCTGCCCGCACGGCGCTTGCCTCTCTGTCCAAACATTATGCGGTTATTCGACCCGCCGTCATTCTGAACCGGGAAGTTCATGAGGTAGAGCGATTGGAGTCGCTGTTCTCGTTTCTGAATACGCAAGTGAACGCGGAGCGATGGGATATGAAGCAGCTAGGGAGCGGGATCGAGCATATGAGCGCGATGATCGATCAGCTGTTCCACCGCAAAGATGCCGAAGCGTTCTTGCCGCTCCTGGATCAGCCGAACCCGACACTGTGGGTGGCGGGTCTCGGTACTATTATCATCGCGGTGCTAGCTTTTGCGGCTTGGCGCATTTTCCGCGTCGAACAAGGGATTGTCGGTAAACCGAAGGATCGCGCCCAAGATCGGACAAGAGGACGTTTTTTCTGATTCATTCGATTAATGCTTGTCTCCGGTCCGGAAACCTTCACCGAGCACATCATGAACATCGGTGATGACGATAAAGGCGAGCGGGTCGATCGACTTCACGATTTGCTGAAGCGTATGAAGCTCCGAGCGGGAAACGACGCAGTAGACGACTTCTTTGCTCGTATTCGAGTAGGCTCCGCGTGCGGGGAACAGCGTAACGCCTCGGTCCATTACTCGCGTTATCGTGGACGCTATTTCTGCTGGACGGTCCGTTATAATAGTGAATGCGCGTGCGGCATAAGCTCCCTCGGTAATGAAATCGATGATGCGCGAAGCGATAAACACAGCGACCAAGGTGTAGAGCACTTTTTCTTTCGGCAAATAGAGCAGGGACGCTCCGATGACAAGGACATCTACGGTCAAGATCACTTGGCCGATGCTCCAGCGATTTTTGCGCGCCAGCAGGCGGGCGATAATATCGGTCCCTCCGGTGGTAGCCCCATAGCGAAATACGATGCCCAGCCCGGCACCTAACGTTACGCCCGCATACAAGGTCGCCAGGAAGTAATCTTGCGTGGACTGGAACGGAACGATCCAGCCGCGTGCGATTGCGACCTCCATCAGCCTAAGGAATAAGCTTAACGAGAGGGTGCCGATTATCGTATACAGCATGGAACGGCCGCCGAACGAGCGCCACCCGATGATGAACAACGGTATGTTTAGCACTAGTGTTGTAATGGAGGTAGGAAGCTGAAACGCATAGTTGAGCAGCAGCGCGATCCCGGTAACGCCGCCTTCCATCAGTTCGTTGGGAATGACGAAATAATATAAGCCGAACGCATAAATGGCCGTCCCCAGGAAGATCGGCAGCAGCTTGCGAAGCTGCAACTTAGCATGATGAACCATAAGTGCCTCCTATAGCCGTACGTATCCGAAAAAGCGACAATGAACGGGTGTTTCCTTTCATTATATCGCTTTTTTGCTTTTTCCATTAAGCGGGCGGGCGTAAAAAAGATTTGTGTTCAAAACTCCGATGCGTTAACATGTTAAATAGAATTCGCGACTCAGCTATAAGCTGGACCAGATAGGAGCGCTTTCGTATGTCGGACAAGTCACTAAAGGCAATGCAGGAAGAAGTAGACGCCTACATCTCGCAATTCAAGGAGGGCTATTTCAGTCCGCTGGCGATGCTGGCCCGTATGTCCGAAGAAGTCGGAGAGCTGGCTCGCGAGGTGAACCATCAATTTGGGCCGAAGCCCAAGAAGGCGACCGAGGCCGACAGTTCGATCGAGCTGGAGCTGGGCGATATTCTATTCATCACGATCTGCTTCGCCAATTCGCTCGGGATCGATCTGACGGAGGCGCATGACCGGGTCATGCACAAGTTCCAGACCCGCGACGCGAACCGCTGGACCAAAAAGCACACCGAAGAAGGATAAGCATCATATGCTGTAGCAAGAGGTGAAGCATATGAATGGCGAGTATAGGATCCGAATGGCTTACCAAGCGATCTTGAATCACGATTTCGAGCAAGCGATCGAATGGTTCGAGCAGGCGGTGCGCGAAGAGCCGGACAATGCCGATTATCATTATCGGCTGTCGATCACGTATGCCCGCAGCAACAAGCTTTCCTCCGCGCTCAAACTTGCGAAGCGGGCGGCGGCGCTTGATCCGCAGCATGAGGTGTATGGGACCCACAGCCGCAATTTGCAGGGCAGGGAGCTTGCGCAGAAAGCCTCCAAGCTGATGGAGCAGGGGACTGGCGACTGGAGCAGGGCGGCCGCACTTCTACGTCGGGCGATACGGCTGGACGGCTTGAATTTGGAAGCGCACATGCTGCTCGGGATGGCGTATATGGGGTTAAGGCGGTACAGCCAGGCGGAGGAAGCGTTAAGAGAGGCACTGAAGCTCGACCCGGGACGGGAAGAGGCGCAAACGATGCTGAAGCAATTGAATGATCGGGCGAAACTATCGAAACGATAAAAGGAGAAGCAGCAGAAATGGATGCAATTATACGTGTAGCCGTAACCGGAGCAAGTGGAAGAATGGGGCAGGAAGTCGTGAAGATGGTGCTGGCCGATCCGGCCTTGAAGCTGGTCGCCGCAATCGACCGTTCGAACCAAGGCGTCGATATCGGCCGCATCGTCGGAGCGCAAGAATGCGGAGTGATAATTAGCGACGACCTTGAGGGTACCTTAAGAGACTCCCAGGCGGAGGTCATGGTCGATTTTACGACCCCTCATTCTGTACTGTCTAACACCGAAACCGCGATCCGCAATCGGGTACGTCCGGTTGTAGGGACGACCGGGTTCAAGCCGGAGGATATCGAACGTTTGGACAAGCTGTGCCATGAACACGAGACCGGTGGCATTATCGCACCGAACTTCTCGGTAGGCGCCATTCTCATGATGAAATTTGCCGCGCAAGCAGCCAAATATATGCCGCATGTGGAAATTATCGAATACCACGGCGATCAGAAGCTGGACGCTCCATCCGGGACTTCTGTACAGACGGCCGAGATGATCGCGGCGAACCGCAAGGAATTCCGTCAAGGCAATCCGGAAGAGAAGGAAACGATCGACGGCGCGAGAGGCGGCCTGTATAGCGGATTCCGCATACATAGCGTTAGACTGCCGGGCGTGTTTGCGCAGCAGGAAGTGATTTTCGGCGGATACGGGCAAACGCTCAAAATTCGTCATGACTCCTATGAGCGGGCAGGTTATATGCCGGGTGTCAACATCGCCGTGAAACGGGTAATGGATGTAAACGGCATCGTATACGGCTTCGAGCAGTTTTTGGACTAAATCTGGGAAGAGAAATAGCCCCGCCTCGAGCGGGGTACGTCGCATTCGGAGCGGAGGAGTCATCATGTTGAACATTGCGCTTATTGCGCATGACCGCAAAAAAGAAGAGATGGTCAATTTTGTTACCGCCTATGAACGGGTGTTCATGGGACATAAGCTGTTCGCAACCGGAACAACCGGCGCACGCATCATGGAAGCGACTAAGCTGGACGTGCACCGGTTCATGTCAGGTCCGCTCGGCGGCGATCAACAGATCGGAGCGTTGGTCGCGAAGAACGAGATGGATCTGCTCATCTTCCTCCGCGACCCGCTTATGGCGCAGCCGCACGAGCCGGATATCATCGCTTTGCTGCGGCTGTGCGACGTGCAGGGCATCCCGGTGGCGACGAACATCGCGACAGCCGAGCTGCTCGTGAAGTCGCTCGACCGCGGCGATTTCGGCTGGCGGGAGCTGGTGCACAAGTACAAGCCGGGTGAACCGGAATGAGCAAGGAGCCGCTTGATTTGCTCATCTTCGGCGCCCACCCGGACGATGCGGAGATCGGCATGGGAGGCACGATTGCGAAGCACACGGAGGCGGGCTACCGCGTCGGCATTTGCGATCTGACCCACGCCGAGATGTCGTCGAACGGGACGGTCGAGATCCGCAAGCAAGAAGCGGACAAAGCCGCTCAGGTGCTTGGTTTGGCGGCGAGGACGAATTTAGGCTACGCCGATCGGGGCTTGTTCGGGACGCCGGAGCATATCGAAGGCATTACGCTGGAGATTCGGCGCCATCGACCGCGTATCGTATTCGCGCCGTATTGGTTGGACCGCCATCCCGATCACGTCGCCTGCAGCCAGCTTGTCCAGGAGGCGGTATTCAACGCCAAGCTTCGCCGCTATGCGCCGGATACGGGACTCGAGGCATGGACGGTGCAGCAGCTTTACTTTTATTTTATCAATGACGTCTATGACGCGGATTTAACTGTGGATATATCAGCGCAGATCGAACGCAAGAGGGAGTCGTTGCAAGCGTACGGCACACAATTTACGGCTTCCGGCCGAAGCAACGATTTCGTCGCGACGCCGCTGAACCAGGGCTATCTGGAGCGGGTGGAGGCGCGGGATTGTTTGTTAGGGCAAAAATGCGGGGTGGCGGCAGCGGAAGGGTTCGTGAGCAAGCTTCCTTATTCCGTTCATCTATTCTGACCGCAATCGGAATACTATACAATACAGGGTTAGGCGCAGCGGGCTCGGCTATGACGTTGCGTTTAACAGGAAGTCATCACGGGATTGGAGGAGCCCTGCATGAGTGACAAGTTAAAAATCGGCATCACGTGTTATCCGTCGCTGGGTGGATCCGGAGTCGTCGCGACCGAGCTGGGGAAGCTTTTGGCCGAGAATGGGCATGAGGTTCACTTCATTACGCACAGCGTCCCGTTTCGTTTAGGCAAGTTCCAGAAAAACATTTATTATCATGAAGTCGAAGTCAGCAATTATTACGTTTTCAAGTATCCGCCGTATGATTTGGCGCTGGCGAGCAAGCTGGCCCAGGTGGCGAAAATGCAGGAGCTCGATTTGCTGCACGTCCACTATGCGATTCCGCATGCGGTATGCGCCTTCCTCGCCAAAGAAATGGTCGGCTCGCATCTGAAGGTCGTCACTACGCTTCATGGAACCGATATTACGGTGCTCGGGCAGGACGAGTCGCTTAGCGACATCATTCGTCTGGCGCTGGAGAAGAGCGATGCGGTCACGGCGGTATCTAAGGATTTAATCCGAGAAACGCACGAGTCGCTCAAAACGAATATCCCGATCGACCTGGCTTATAATTTTGTGGATAAGCGTGTGTATTATCCAAGAGATGTCGCCGCGCTTCGCCGTGATTTCGCCCGTCCGGACGAGAAGCTGCTGATTCATATTTCCAACTTCCGTCCTGTGAAGCGTGTTGGCGATGTTTTAGATATTTTTGCTCGGGTGAACAAAAAGGTAAAGTCGCGGCTGCTGTTCGTAGGAGAAGGTCCGGAGCTGTCGAAGATCTGCTGCATGGTGAAGGAAATGGGACTCACGGAACGCGTCCATTTCTGCGGCAAGCAGGATGATGTAGCGCAAATCATTTCGCTGGCCGATGTAATGCTGCTTCCTTCGGAGAAAGAAAGCTTCGGACTCGTCGCGCTGGAAGCGATGGCATGCGGTGTACCGACAATCGGTTCGAATGCAGGTGGAATTCCAGAGCTCATCACGCATGGTGAGACCGGATTCCTGGCACCGATCGGCGACACCCAGCAAATGGCGGATCATGCGATCGCCCTGCTGACCGATCCGCAGTTGTACGAATCGATGTCGAAGGCATGTATCCATCGGGCGCGCACGAAGTTCTGCAACGAGCTGATGATGGTGCAATATGAACAAATTTATTACCGTGTGCTGGGAAGACCGATGCCGGCGATCAATTATGAGGAGCTGTGCAAGGCTTAGGCTAGCAAGGCTAAGGCGAAAGGCTAGCTCGTTGATTGTAGGGCAGGGAAATCAATGAAGGAGAGTCAGGGCATGACCGAGCGTATGGAGCAGGCCGGCCGCCGGGTTGTAGAGCGGCTTGTCTCAAGCGGCTGCGAGGCGTATTGGGTCGGGGGCTGTGTGCGAGACAAGCTGCTGGGACGGCCCTTGAAGGATATCGATATCGCTACGTCGGCCAAGCCGGATGACGTGTTGCGTTTGTTCGCTCATGCGATCCCGACAGGGCTCCAGCACGGCACGGTCACCGTTGTCGAGGACGGCATGCCTTACGAAGTGACGACGTTTCGGAGGGAGGCGGCGTACGAGGATCATCGCCGCCCGACGGGGGTCGAGTTTATTTCCGAGCTGAACGAGGATTTGCGGCGGCGGGATTTCACGATCAATGCGATGGCGCTTGACGCGTCCGGTGCCTTAATCGATCCGTTCGGCGGACAAGCCGACCTGCGGCGGAGCGTGCTCCGCTGCGTCGGCGAGCCGCAGGAGCGGTTCGAGGAGGATGCTCTGCGTATGTTGCGCTGCATCCGGTTCGCTTGCGAGTACGGCATGACAATCGAAGAGCGGACATGGCTCGCGCTGCTCGATCAAGCGCCGCTCCTGCGGCATATCGCGATGGAGCGGGTTCATGCGGAGCTGGAACGAATCGTAGGCGGCGCCGGGCCGGATCGTGGCGTCGAGTTATTGGCGTCGAGCGAATTGTTAGCGCATACGAAAGAGGCGTTGGATTGGCCGATCGCCACTGCTGCGGCGGGAGGAAGAGCTGTGGAGTCGCCGTGGAACGGGCGACTCGCCGAGCTGGACGCCCCCGAGCTGCGGTGGGCGTACTGGCTGCTGCGCCAAGGCGTCGACTCGGCGCAGGCGAAGGCCGGCTTCGCGCGGCTCCGCTTCTCAACGGGCAGCAGCGCCTCCATCGTCAAACTCCTGCAGGTGCAGGAGTGGATGGAGGCTTGGCTGCTGCGCGGCGGGGAAGCGGGAGCGAGCAAAGCCGCAAGCGCGAGCCTGGCGAGCGCGGGAGCTGGCGCAGCGGAAGGCGCGGGAGTGAGCTCGGCGAACGCGAGGGCGGATGCAAGTGCGGGCGCAGCGGAAGGCGAGGGAGCGGGCAAGGCGAGCGCGGATGCGGAGCGCGCGGGCGGCGGCGCCGAGGCGCCTGCGCTACGCGAGGCGCTGGCGCGCGCGAGCGTGCGCTACGGCGCGGGCGCCGT
>NZ_BIMA01000154.1 GCF_004000845.1 Paenibacillus koleovorans NBRC 103111 | reverse complement strand
CCTTACAGCAGCAATCCAGCTCCCCCACCCACTAGCTTTCTTAGGACCTAACATTTAGTGTTTGGTTCTATGCATGGCTAGTGACCGGACAGATGTCTGTGTATTGTAAAATCTAGTCTGCTTGGTGAGCAAAACAGTCGGCTACGTTTGATATTGAGTTTAATGGGGCGTAAGTGCTAGCTCGGGGACAGCGTTGTCGGAGGAGAGCTGCTGGCGGGAATGCGAGGTTGGGCAATGTGCAAGGTGTAGTGTGAAGGGAGCAGGGTGCAAGGAACAAGGAACAAGGAACAAGGTGCAAGGAGTAGTGGCAACAGGCAAGGAGCAAGGGGCAAGGAGCAAGGAGCAAGGAGAGCAGGTTGAGCCGGATACCAAATTTCGCAATCGGAGAACCAAATTTCGCATGCTGGTTCCATTTCGGCCAAACTGAGTACCTAAGTATCCAGAACGCGAAGCTAGCTTCGCGTTTTGAGTACATAGGTACTCAGATCGTCATTCCAAGAGTAAAAGAAGGAAATTTGGTTCTCAGTCTGTTTACTTTGGTACCCAGTATCCCGCAACCGCCCGCCTTATCCACCGCTAAATGACCTAAGTAGGATCGACTCGCCCCACGAACGTCGGATCCAGCACAATTGCACGGTTTTATCGACATACTCGGCAACAGGGATGACCTCCCTTGAAGCGGGGGTCTTTGTCGTGTGCATTAGTTGGCGAGAAATCGATTACGCAGATGTATGGATCCATTCGTCTTCCACTTTTTCGCCAGGTAGACAGAAATCCATCCTTTCCTGCAACAACTCCAGCGGAATTAACGTCTAAAGTTTGTACACAATCTGTTTCATTTTCGCAGCAAAGGGTATTTAACGGTATAGACGAATCGGAAAGGGGATAGCCCGATGATGGACTATACGTATGCCTTCGTGGAAGCTCCGCTAGCCAGCATGCCCGTGCCGCTCCGCGTCCAGCTTGACCCGGCCGGAACCCATTTCTCGATCTGGCAGCCGAATGCGAAGCAGGTTTGTGTGGTAGGACCGTTCAATCGTTGGAACGGGCAGGCGCACCGGATGCTGAAGAGCAACGGATACTGGAGACTATATATTCCCGGGTTTCACGATGGGATGGAATACAAGTTTGAAGTGATGACGGCGAATGAGGAAGCGTATTTGGTGGCAGAGCCTGCGACGTGTCCATGGGATGCGGAAGGGGTGACGGAAGCCGTCGGGAGGAGGTTGTTGGTATGAAAAAGATCGGTTGGCTGGGGATGCTTCTCTTAGGCGGAGCTGTCCTGTGGTGGAGTCAAGAGCCGGCAAACGAGTGGAGGGGGCAGCAGGCGATCGCCATGGAAGCGCATTCACAGCTACAGTTGAGTGTGCCGAAGGTGGTGCCGTTGACGAACCTTGCCAGTCTGCAAGGGAACTGGCTGCAGTCGACGATAACAGCCGATCTGCAGATCCTGCCAACCGAGCCGCATAACCAGCCGGCCAATCCGCAATCGCAACCACCAACATTCGACTCGCCAACGCAGCAGTCACAACCACAACCACAACCACAACTACCACAGCAGCAGCCACAGGCTCCAGCTCAGCCGCGCCCGCAATCCCATTCGGCAGCTTACCCGCTGCTGACCGTGGAAGGCGTCGCGCTGACGGACACCAAGGCCGAGCTGCTGGAGCTGCTAGGGGCGCCTGCTCGCATCGAGCAAGACTCGTATACCCCGGAGTTCGCCATCTACCACTATGGCAACCTCCAGATCGGCATGAGCGTGGAAGGGATCCGCTTTGTCCGCGTGCTGTCTACGGCAGGTACGATCCGGATCGACGGCCGCTCGATGCCGATGACGCTCGAAGCGATTCAGGCGGAGCTCGGGCAGCCGGATTTCATAGCGGAAGACGGCTTGGTGTACAAGCGCCCGCAGACGGCGCTCAAGCTATTCTTCGACATGGAGACGCAGCGCCTCCGGTCGGTCGATTTATTTCACAGAAGCGGCGAATGACTTAGAACATCCAGGTCAACCTTGTGATTCCGACTCCAGTTTGTTAGGATCGAAACTATAAATATAAAAGCGGGAGTGAGTATACATGACCGTGCAAAAATTTCGAATCGACCAGCATCATGCGGATGACGAGATCGTCCTGCATATTAGCGGGGACCTGGACTTGGCGGCGGCGATCGAGCTGAAGGCCGTCCTGGAAACCGTCGTGCATGAAGCGGACAAGCGGCTCATTCTGGATCTGGAAGGGCTCCGCTACATAGACAGCACCGGCATTGGCATTCTCGTCTCCGTGGTGAAAATCCGCGACGAAGCGCAAGCTACTTTCGAGGTGAGGCATATCCCCGCCTCGGTGAAGAAGCTGTTCGATCTGACGGGCATTTCCGGATTTCTAATCGAAAGGAAGTAACGGACAAGCATGAGCAGCGTACGATTGGTCATACCGGCAGCGGCGGAATACATGGATCTGGTGCGATTATGTCTGTACGGAATGGCGAGCAAGGCCGGGTTTTCCTACGAGGATATCGAGGACATGAAGGTCGCCGTAGGCGAAGCGTGCAACAATGCCGTCCTGCATGCCTACCCGCACGACGGAGACAGTGAGCCGGCAACGATTGAGCTGAGCTTCGAGCAAGAAGTCTCCCGGTTCATCGTCAAGGTGAAGGATCGGGGGATGAGCTTCAATCACGCCCGCGCTTTGGAGGAAGCGACGCCGATCCAGGCGGAGGAGCCGTCGGAGCTGCAGGCCGGCGGCCTGGGCCTGTATTTGATGCAGGCGTTGATGGACGAGGTGCACATCCGCACGGACGACGGGACGGAAGTGACGCTCACCAAGTACAAATAATCGCAGCACGGGCCGGCGGACGAAAGCCATCGGAACCCGTGTTTTTGCATGCCTGCGGACAAGCGTAGAACCTGCTTTTTCGCGACATCTGTTTCAAAACTCCTGCCACTGGGTAACAAGTCATAGATCAGGTACTACAAGAGGAGGGATCGGCATGCTGTGGCAAATCAGTTTGACCGTGATCGCGCTGGCTTTTGTCATATTGGTATACTTCTTGATTCAGACGCTGAAAACGGTGCAGGGCTCCTTGGAGGAAGTTAGAAATACGATGGTGCAAATGAAGGGCGAGCTGGCCCAAGTGAGCGCGGAAGTGAAGGATGTGCTGTTCCAGACGAACATGATGGCCGTGGATGTGCGGACGAAGCTGAACGAGCTGGATCCGCTGTTCCACTCGGTCGGCAATGTCGGGTCGATGCTTCAGGAGCTGACGACATCCGTCCGGCAAACGGCTTCCACCGTCACGACGGCGATCCAGAACGGCAGCCGACAAGTCGTAGAGAAGGCGCCGGTAAAAGGGAAAATCGGGATTGTCATGAAAGGCATCCCCGTCGTCGTAGAGCTGTGGAAACAAATTCAGAATAAACGAGCGCAGGGGGCTGCGGCCAATACGATCGCTCAGTAGGGGGGACCGAAATGAAGGGGAACGCCAACAAGACATTTCGGATTACGAAACAAACGACGGACAGTGCTACAATCGTGTTGCTGGGCGGGGAGCTGGATTTGTCGGCGGCCACCGACCTGGCGGAGGAGCTCCAGCCGCTGCTGGCGCAGCGGGAGCGATCCCTTATCCTCAATATGCGGGAGCTGAGCTATATAGATTCGACCGGGATCGGCATCCTGGTATCCGTGCTCAAGGCACGCGGGGCGGCCAACGCGCCGTTCGCCGTAGAGGATGTGCCGCCCCGGATCCAGCGGCTGTTCGATCTGACGGGCATTACCAAACATCTGGCTTCGAGCATCAGTCTCGATCATTCCATGGCAGAAGGGAACGAGCGAATCGGATGAATACCTCAAACGTGCGGTTGACGATACCGGCGCGAGCCGAATATTTGGACATAGTAAGACTCACGTTGTATGGGATCGCCACGAAAGCGGGGTTCTCGTTCGAAGAGATTGAGGACATGAAGGTAGCGGTTGCTGAAGCTTGCAACAATGCGATCCTGCATGCCTATAAGGGAGTCGGAGAGGGAAGCGTGGAGCTGAGCTTCGAGATGGAGGAGCACGGCATGACGATCCGCGTGAAGGATGAAGGCAGCAGCTTCGACTACGAGCATTCCGCGCATCTGGTCACTTCGCTCCATGAGCGGCCCTTGCAGGAAGTCGAAGTTGGCGGCCTAGGCATCTTCATGATGCAGGCGCTGATGGATCAAGTGCAGGTGTTGACGGATCGGGGGACGGAGGTAATCCTGACCAAACGCTTCAGCAGAAATGAGGGGATGGCATGAGCTCTGGCGCATCCTCACAGCCGCAGCCGGATATACAAAATTTGCTAAGACTCTATCAAGAGAGCGAAAGCAACAACGCTGCAACCGCGCTTCTCCTGCACTATGAACCGGTCGTCCGGATGGCGGCGGGGAAAATGTCGAGAAGCCGGCCCGATCTGTATGAGGATCTGTTTCAGGTCGGCCAGATGTCGATGCTGCGCTTGTTCAAGCAGTACGACGCCACACTGGGCATTCCGTTCGAAGCGTACGCGATGAAGTGCTTGATCGGGCATCTGAAAAACTATTTGCGCGACAAATCCTGGTACATCCAGGTGCCGCGCCGGGTGAAGGAGAAAGGGCTGCTCGTGCAGCAAATGATCGACGAGCTCACCCTGCAGCTGGAACGGTCGCCGAAGGTCGAGGAGATTGCCGCGAAGCTCGAACTGTCGGAGGAAGAGACGATCGAAATTTTAGCCGGCCGGGACTACTACCATTACACGTCGCTCGATACGCCGCTGTCCAGCGAAGGCGATGGGGCGACTATTGGGGACATGCTGTCCGTTCAGGAGGATGAATACGAGGCGCTGGAGAAACGAATGGATTTGTCCGAAGCGATGGAGCAACTGAAGCCGGAAGAGCAGCAGGTGCTCGCGCTTGCTTACAGGGAAGGCTATTCCCAGCGGTACATCGCCGATCAGTTGGGCGTCTCGCAGATGAGCGTCTCCCGTATACAGAAGCGGGCGATCGGCAAGCTGAGGGAGTGGCTGGAGGACGACTCGGGGCGGTAGAGTCTGAAGGAAGAGCCGCTTTATTAGGGAACCCTTGTTTCAACCCGGAGCCGTCCGGTTAATTAGGAGTATCCCAACTAAAGGCGGTGAGTTCCGATGGATATCAAACACCGAATCGGTATGAAAGATTGCGAGCTGCTGATCTTCGCGAATGATGATCTGACGTTTCATGTAAGTCTGTGCTCGACGGTGAATCCTCTGGGCCGCGGCAACCTGCTGGATCGTTTCGACGACGAACGCCAGGCGATCGAAGCAGCGGAACGGTTTCAATGGATGTATGCGCTTGCCAAGGAGCATGGCTACTATTTGAAGCAAGACCGCTTCACGAAACCGAACCGCCAGGAAATTCACATCAGTGTCATGAAAGACGGCACGATGACGAAAGAGCAATATAGGCTTCAGCTGCAAGCATAAACCGATTAGCGGGCTACGGCCCGTTTTTTGTGCGTACGGCGGACGTTTAAGGGAAATGGGTTGGGCCAGAGAAAGAAGAAAGTCGGGAGGACGTCATGAGAAAGCGCAGAAAAGTAAGCATTCGAACGAAAATGATGCTGGGTTATATATTCGTCATTCTCTGCCTGGGGAGTACGATCGCCTTGGTTATGGATCGGGTAGCCGCTCGGCAGGAAGCGATCGATTATATAACCGAGCATGATTTGGAGATGCACGAGCTGCTGTCGCAGATGGAGAAGACGGTGGTCGATATGGAGACCGGTCAACGAGGGTTCATCATTACCGGGGACGAGCGTTACCTGGAGCCGTATCAGGAAGGGCGCAGCCAGTGGCTGCTGTTGTATAACCGGCTTCATGATTTGCTGGCGGACAGTCCGCGGCAGCAGCGCAACCTGGAGGACATCAAGCCGGTGATGGACCATTGGCTGTCGACCGCAGGAGAGGCGACCATTCAGCTGAAGCGGCAAAACAAGTCGGCGGAGCTGCTGGACTTCTTCCGCACGGATCCGGGCAAACGGGATATCGACGATATGCGGAGCAAGCTGCAGACGATTCGGGAATCGACGAATGCGATGACCGTGGAGCGCGTGGAGAGCCTGTCGCATGATTTCGAGCAATTAAAGGGCCAGCTGCTGGCGATTCTGCTAGCGGTTGCCGCCGTATCCCTGTTGCTCGCGTTCCTCATCTCAGGCTCAATCGTCACGACGATCCGTCATGTCTCGCAGGCGATTCGGAGCATCGCCTCCTCGTCGCGCGGCAGCGGGCTGGCGGAGCGAATCCAGGTGACGACCAACGACGAGATCCGCGAGCTGGCGGAGACGACGAACGGTCTTCTGGCCAAGCTGGAGGTCGAGAACTGGGTGCAGAGCGGACTGACGGAAGTCGCCACGAGCTCGCAAGGCATTCATACGGCGTCGGAGCTGGCCGATCATGTGATGGAGCAATTGACTCCGATGCTGGGGGCCTCGTATGGGGCCGTTTATTTGAAAGGCGGGCAGCCCGAATATGGGATGATGGCCTCTTATGCGGTACAAGAGAAAGATTTTGTCGTGACGCGGTTCAAGCCGGGCGAAGGGTTGATCGGCCAAGCGGCGGTGAACAGGCGGGTTATGCACGTCAAGGAGGTGCCGGGCAACTACGTCAAGGTGTATTCCGGCCTGGGCGAATCGGCGCCCCGGGAGCTGCTGATCGTCCCGATCCTGTTCGAAGGGCGGGTCGAGGCGGTGCTGGAGTTCGCTTCCTTCGAGCCGTTCGGGGAGAAGCATCTGACGCTTGTGGAGCAGCTGCAAGGGTCGCTCGGCACCGCGTTCAACAGCGTGCTCGGCCGCATGGAGATCGAGCGGCTGCTGAACGAGTCGCAGATGATGACGGAGGAGCTGCAAGCCCAGTCGGAGGAGCTGCAGGCCCAGTCCGAGGAGCTGCAGATGCAGCAGGAGCAGCTGCGGATCAGCAACGAGTTCCTCGAGGAGCACAATCAATTCGTCGAGCAGAAGGCGGCGGAGCTGAAGAAGGCGAAGGACGAGCTCGAGATGTATTCGCACGAGCTGGAGCGCAGCTCGCAGTACAAGTCCGACTTCCTCGCCAACATGTCGCATGAGCTGCGGACGCCGCTCAACAGCATCCTGATCCTGTCGCAGCTGCTGTCAGAGAACGAAGAGCGCCGGTTGTCCCGCGAGGAGGAGGAGTACTCGCGCGTTATTTTCACGGCGGGGCAGGATTTGCTGACGTTGATCAACGATATTCTCGATCTGTCCAAGCTGGAGGCCGGCAAGCTGGAGATCGCTGCGGACGAGGTCAACCTGACCGAGCTGCCGCAGCTGCTGAAGCCGGCATTCGATCCGGTCGCGAACCGCAAGGGTTTGACGTTCGAGGTTGAAGTGGCGCCGGATGTGCCGAATATGATGGTGACGGACGGGCAAAGGCTGCAGCAAATATTGAGGAATTTGCTGTCCAATGCGTTCAAGTTCACCGAGCAAGGTACGGTTGCGTTACGGTTGTACAAGGTGGACGCCGCGGAGGTCGAGGCGAGCCTCGACGTCGAGGATGACGATCTGGTCATCGCGTTCTCGATCATCGATACGGGCATCGGCATTCCGAAGGAGAAGCAGCAGCTGATCTTCGAGGCGTTCCAGCAGGCGGACGGCACGACCAGTCGACAGTACGGCGGCACCGGTCTCGGCCTGTCGATCAGCCGGGAATTCAGCCGCTTGCTCGGCGGCTGCATGACCGTCGTGAGCGTGCCGGGCAAGGGCAGCACGTTCACGCTGCTCCTGCCGGAGCTGAAGGCCGGCAGGGGCGGTGAGTCGGCGCGGCGGGAGATCGCCGCGACGCTGGCGCTGCCGGATGTGGCAGCGCCGCCGTGGGCGGCCGGCGGTGTGGCGCCGGCTGCCGGTGTGTTGCCGGCCGCCGCGCGCGATGGGGCGGCGGCCGGCGGCGATGCGGCGGCGAACAAGGCCGGGGATACCGGCCTGTTCGCCGGCAGGCGGGTGCTGCTCGTCGACGACGACGAGCGCAATGTGTTCGCGCTCGTGACGGCGCTCGCGAGCAAGGGCATGGCCGTGGAGGCCGCCGCCCACGGCCGCGAAGCGGTGGAGCTGCTGCGAGCCGGCAACGAGTACGACATCGTGCTGATGGACATCATGATGCCGGTCATGGACGGCTATGAGGCGATGCGCGCGATCCGCTCCGAGCTCGGGCTGCTGGAGCTGCCGATCATCGCGCTGACCGCCAAGGCGATGAAGAATGCGCGCGATCAATGCCTCGATGCGGGAGCGAACGACTATATCAGCAAGCCGCTGAATACGGATCAGCTGTACTCGCTCATGCGTGTCTGGCTGACAAAGCAGGTGAACGGTTGATGGAGATGGATCCGATTGTCGATCAGGAATTGATCGAGCTGGACGATTCGTCAACGGACGAGCTGACGAATATGGAGATCGATTTGCTGCTCGAGGGGCTGTACCGCTGGTACGGCTTCGACTTCCGCCAATACGTGCGGGCTTCGTTGCGCCGGCGCGTCTTGAACCGGATGCGGCTCGATCGGATTCCGACGGTGACGGCGCTCTTGAACTTGGTGCTGCACGAGCCGGGGTACGTGGATCGGCTGCTCGGCGATTTCTCGATCAAGGTGACGGAGATGTTCCGCGACCCTTCGTTTTTCCGCGCGTTCCGGTACAACGTCGTGCCCCAGCTGCGCCACCTGTCGGAGATTCGCATCTGGCATGCGGGCTGCGCGACCGGCGAAGAGGTGTACTCGATGGCGATCCTGCTTCAGGAGGAAGGGCTGGCCGACCGGACGAAGCTGTACGCAACCGACATGAACGAGAAGGCGATCGAAGCGGCCAAACGAGGCGCCTATCCGCTCAAGCAGATGCAGACGTTCACGAAAAACTACCTCGATTCCGGCGGCACCAATTCGTTCTCGGAGTATTATACGACGGATCACAAGCAGGCTTATTTCGACGCCTCGCTCCGGGAGCATGTGATGTTCGCGCAGCATAATCTGGTCACGGACGGCTCGTTCAACGAGTTCCACGTCATTCTGTGCCGGAACGTGCTGATTTATTTCGACGCCGCGCTGCAAAGCCAGGTGCACAATTTGTTCCACGGCAGCTTGTCCACCGGCGGGTTCCTGGGGCTGGGCAGCAAGGAGTCGATCCTGTTGCTGCACCATGCCTCGGTGTATGAGGAGTTCGTGCCGACGGAGCGGATTTATCGCAAGATGCGATAGATCATTAGTTCGATTCTAAGCCTGTCCGGGCATACGTCCGGGCGGGTTTTTGTTTCTCGGCGGTATGCGCGCGTTTGACCCTAAGCACAATGGCGTTAATGATAAACAAGGTTTAGCATTTTTTGAAAGGATGTGGACGTATATGCCAAGGGAGCAACAGCAGCAGGGCGATCGCCGACCTAAACAACCGGAGCATGTGAAAAAGCGGCTATATGACGAGCTGGATGAGTCTGCTGGGAACGTCGCGACCGAAATGGACGAAAGTCTGGAGCGCATCACGCGGATGGTGAACGAGTACAACGAGCGGATCAAGGCGCATCTGAACGAGGAGCAGGAGAAACGGACGTCTTGGTCGGAGCGATTGGCCGATCGGATCGCCGATTTCGGGGGGAGCTGGACATTCATCGTCATTTTCGCTGGATTCCTGATCGTGTGGATGATATGGAATGCGCTGTCGTTTACGATCCATTTTGATAAGCCGCCGTATGTGCTGATGAATCTGGTGCTATCTTGTCTGGCGGCGTTCCAGGCCCCGATCATCCTGATGAGCCAGAACCGGCAAGCGACGCGGGACAAGCAGGAGGCGATGATGGACTTCGCGATCAATTACAAGGCCGAGCGGGAAAATGTGGAGCTGAAGCGCATTCTGAGACGGATCGAAAATCGGTTGGACAGCTTGGAGCGGGTTCAGCGGCTTCATGGCTTGCCCGGCGTGAATGGCTTGCCAAGAATGCCCGAGATACTCGAAGTGCCTGAAGAACCGGGAGTGCAGGAGTCGGAGCGGTTGCGCGAAACAGACGATTAGCTGGAAAAGTAAGGATGTTTCAGGTGGAGCGGCACCGGGTAATAAAGGGCATGCCCCACTAAACCAGAAATTCCAATCGGAAAGCGAGGTGTTTCGCATGTTGTCTTGGGCCATAGTGTTCTTGATCATCGCCTTGGTGGCGGGAGTGTTCGGTTTCTTCGGCATCGCGTCCGCTGCGGTGGGGATCGCTAAAGTGCTGTTCGTCATTTTCCTGGTGCTGTTCGTCATTTCGCTCATCATGGGCCGACGTCGCAGCTACTAGGCAGGTTGCCACCCGCGAAGGGCGACCGGTTACACAATCCGTCAACAACGAAACCAGAGGTTCGAGGAGGAGATCGCTATGTATAAGTATACGAAGGTAGCAGTGGCCGACAGCATTCCGGATGCACAGAACAAAATTCGCCAATATAACAGCGAAGGGTTCGATCGGGAACACATCTATGTGCTGACCCATACGCCCGAGGGCACGGAGTATGTAGCGGAGTCTACCGGGGCGTCGGAGATCGGCATGGCGCAGGAAGGGATGCTGAATTCGATCGCCAACCTGTTCCGATCCCGCGGCGATGAGCTGAGGGCGAAGATGGAGGCACTGGACGTGCCGGAGAGCGAAGCCGAGCGGTTGGAGGAAGAGCTCGATCAAGGCAAAATCGTGATCCTGGCCGCAGGCGGCAGGTAAGCCATAAGGAGCGAGAGGGACGGGAAACCGTTCCTCTTTTCTTTTTTCAAGCTCCTCTCTTCCCTTTCCGCACCTTGAAACCCCTCCTCCCGCACCAACGTATTTGTATTTCGTAAAAGCTCGTCAAGGGACGGGCCTTTTTGATATAGTAGGTTCATGAGCGGGAAGGAGATGGGTATAACCATGAATACAGTGGCGTTGCGAGTAGATCGCGTGGCCAAGCATTATGGCAGCAAAACGGCCGTGAACGGCGTTCAATTTGAAGTGCGGCCCGGAGAAGTGTACGGCTTGCTGGGGGCGAACGGTGCTGGCAAGACGACGACGATGCGGATGGTGCTCGGTTTGATTTTGCCGGACGAGGGGTCGATCAGCTGGAAGGGGCAGGGCTATCGCGAAGAGCTGAAGAGCATGATGGGCTATTTGCCTGAAGAACGCGGCCTGTATCCGAAGGTCAAGGTGAGCGAGCAGATCGTTTACTTGGCGGAGCTGCGCGGCATGGCGCGGAAGGAAGCGGACCGGACTCTGAAGCATTGGCTGGAGAAGTTCGAGGTAAGCGACTATTACGATCGGAAGGTCGAGGAGCTGTCCAAGGGCAATCAGCAGAAAATTCAATTTATCGCCGCGGTCATCCACAATCCCGACATTCTCATCCTCGATGAGGCGTTTAGCGGACTGGATCCGGTCAACGTCGAGCTGCTGAAGAAAAATGTGAAGGAGCTGCGAGACGCCGGGACCGCGATCCTGTTCTCCAGCCACCGGATGGATCATGTGGAAGAGCTCTGCGAGAACATTACGATCCTGCATCGATCGAAAACCGTACTGCAGGGCGAGCTGAAGAGAATCAAGCGGTCTTTTCCGCGGGAGCGCATCCTGCTCGAGACGGAGGAGCCGGTGGACGGGCTGGAGAACATTCCCGGTGTCTTGGCGGTCAACCGGCATCAGTCTTTGACGGAAATCCTCGTGAAGGGACCGGAAGCGGGGCGCGACATCCTGCGTCAGGCGATGAGCCAGGCGGAGGTAACCCGATTCCAGATCATGGAGCCGACGCTTAACGAAATCTTTATCCGGACGGTAGGTGGCGAGCGTGAATAAATGGACAACCGTAGCCCGCTTCACCTTCATGAACAAAATCAAGGCGCGCTCGTTTCTCGTAACGACGCTGATCATTGCCGCTGTCTTGTCGCTGCTCATCAACCTGCCGCATATTATTTCCCTGTTCTCCAGCGGTGGCGGGCCAACGAAGATCGGCGTGCTGGGCGACGGGAGCGATATCCCGCAGAAGCTGCAGGCTTATTATGAAGCGCAGGAAGAGCCGAAGCTGAAGATCGTGCTCTTGGACAACCAGGGCTCGAAGGAAGCCAATGAGGCGATGATGCTCGAGAAAATCGAGGCCAAAGAGGTCAAAGGCGTGCTGGAGCTGACTAGCGATCCCGCCGCCGGCTTCCCGAAAGTGATCTATAAGTCCAAGGATTCGATGAACTCGTCGCTTCCCTCGGAAATCAGAACCGTCTTACAGAGCATCAAGAGCGAGATGGTGGTCAAAGAAATCGGCTTGTCCTCGGCCCAATTGGCGAAGCTGACCGCACCGGTGTCGCTGGATTACCTCCAGCTGCAGCAGGGCTCGAACGGCAAAAGCGAGTCGGAAATCGCCGTTGCCTACATGCTGGTGTATGTGCTGTTGATGCTTCTATACGTGGGCGTACTCGGTTTCGGCAATATGGTCGCTATGGAGATCACGGCGGAGAAGAGCTCGCGCGTCATGGAGCTGCTGATCACGAGCGTCTCGCCGCTGAAGCAGATGTTCGGCAAGATCGTCGGGATTTGTTTGCTCGGGCTGCTGCAGATGGTGGTCTTCATCGGAGTCGGCTTGGCGAACTTGGCCATCCCGGCGAACCGCGACAAGCTGAAGGATTTCGATCTCAGCCTCAGCGGTATCGACCCGATGCTGATCGTTTACTTTATCCTTTTCTACTTGCTCGGGTATTTCATCTATTCGACCCTCTTCGCGGCTGTCGGCTCGCTCGTGAGCCGCACGGAGGACATCGGGCAAGCGATCATGCCGCTTACGATGCTTATCGTCGCCGGTTTTATGATTGCAATCTTCGGCCTGCAAAATCCGAACGGTTCCTTCGTCGTAGCGATGTCGTTCGTGCCATTCTTCACGCCGTTAATCATGTTCCTGCGCATCGGCATGAGCGACCCGGCGCTGTGGGAGATCTGGCTCGCGATCGGGTTGACCGTGGTGTCGATCTACCTCCTGAGCTGGCTGTCTGCCAAGATTTACCGCGTCGGCGTGCTCATGTACGGCAAGAAGCCGTCCTTCGCCGAGATTCGTCGGGCTATGAAGGCGTTCAAGGTTTAGGCAGGTTAGAGCTGATGGCTGTGAGTAACATCTACAATTGAGACTGATTACATTAACAAATGAGACTTTTTACATGTACGAATGAGACTAAAAATAGTGCGCCAGTAAGATCAATCCTTGATCTTACTGGTTTTTTTATTTAAGGAGTGAGAATAATCCCAATTAAGAATCTTGATAAATCAAGGTTCTTTTCATTTGTGCGGATTTTCTTGTCGTTTTTTTGGGGGTCAAGAAAATCCCGTGATACAGTACAAACGACGTAAAAATCACCTTAATGAGGATTAATTAATACTTATTTGGTAGTCCGGATCTACGAACCGGAGAGTTTTTTGTCGCCACGATACGCCGTCACGGGGCTACACTTCTCCGGCAGCGCCGAGTGCGACTTTGTTCCGCTTCGCTCAGGAACGTGTTGACTGCACGATTAAAGCTCTCGACTTTTCCTTTTTAATGTGTAGCTACACATTATGAATAGAGAATTATCGAAAGTCGGGCAAAAAATGAGCTCCTTAACAAACAGGAGCTGACTTTAG
>NZ_BIMA01000153.1 GCF_004000845.1 Paenibacillus koleovorans NBRC 103111 | reverse complement strand
AAAATCACGGCCCAACCGCAACCCACCTACAATCAAGGGCCGTGATTTTAACAGCGATCGGAAAAAGTTTAAGTTCTTCACCGTACTGATGCAAATATTCGCGGATCACTGGCCCGCAAGGCATCCTTATCCGATAGTAACACAATAAATTTCTCCCCGCCGTCCCAGAATATAATAAGTTCGATTTGGGCAAGCTCGGTAAAGTGGGCTACCAAGCCAATGGAGTCAATTGCCCGTAAGTGATGGTATCCGTTGAAACAACCCCACCTAATCGTGCACGACCAGGAAAATCGCCCAAAACCACGTTAACAGCGGCGTGTGTGACTTTATGCATAATCGTCCCGCTGTTAGAGACACTTGATGCTTACAGCTGCCATGGCGGTCCCAAGAAGGTCCTGCCGATCATTCTTTCAATTTGTTACAATGATGCAGAAAATAGTACGAAATAATCTCGCTTTTTTTAACTTTTTGTCTAGTGAGCAGTGCCATGGAAATCCCTATACTTTAGGTAAGGAATAAGACTCCTATTTTATAAAGGAGGTGAGACAATATATCGTTAGCGAAGGGTCGGTAGGGGGTAAAGAACTGTTACGGCGGTGTGGGTGCCCCAACGCAGAAATTACAGAAACAAGTGAAAGTGCATGGCTTATCTTTTGAAAAAAAAGGGAGGTAGAACAGCAATATGAGAAAAGTATCCTTGTCAGTTCTTTCGATACTTCTCGTCTTAACACTAGTATTATCAGCATGCAGTGATAACAATATTAGTACACCTAAAGAGACAAACGGACCGAGTCCTGCTCAAGTGGCTAAGGATTACACATTGCCAATTGTAAAGGACGGTTCAGTTGTATTATCGTTTGCAGCCCAAGATAATATTTATGCACCCAAGAGTTATACTCAAGGACTTCCGGTCTGGAACGAAATTGAGAAAATAACAGGTGTGAAAATCAAGTGGGATGTAACACCAGGTGGAAAGTATAAAGAAACGATGAATCTAAGGCTTGCTGCCGGAAGAGACCTCCCCGATATCATAACGCTTCCTGACGCAGATCCTGTAAAATTATCGACGACTGGTCTAATTATTCCGCTGGATGATTTGATAGCAAATCACGCCCCGAATATAAGGAAATATTTTAAGGAATTCCCTGAAAGAGCTGCAAATATGAGATTGTCGGACGGGAAAATTTATGCTTTAACAGCTGATGTTTCGGGCGCCTCTTTCACTGAGCCCTACGGATTATTGATCCGTAAGGACTGGCTGAAGAAACTAGGGCTGTCGGAGCCTAAGACGTTGGACGATTGGTACACTGTCTTGAAAGCGTTTAAAGAAAAAGATCCGAACGGCAACGGCAAAGCGGATGAAATTCCATACGTGCCTCGGGATACGATAAGAGATATAACCTTATTCGGTAGTGCCTTAGGACTGCATCTATTTTACAGCCGAGGATTTTATCCGAATGAAAAAGGAATAGTCGAATATCAGTGGATGGACACGAGGACGAAAGATCTTATTGTTTGGTTAAATAAGCTTTATAAAGAAGGCCTCATTGACCCTCAGATGTTAAATAATAAAACATACGGAGAGCTTTTATCCAAAATATCACGAGATCTTGTAGGGGCAACTGCGACCTTCTCCGATTCAACGGATGCATTCATAGCCACACAAAAGGAAGCGGGTGTGACCTCCGATTGGGGAATTACTCTACCTCCATCTAGTGCTAACTACAAAGGTTTTTATGAAAAGAATGGACCTCAATCTACATGGTGGGCTATTACAAAAGATGCCAAGGATCCGGTTACCGCGATTAAATGGCTCGATTATATTTATGCAAGCGAGGAAGGCAACCGATTTGTAACATACGGCGTTGAAGGCTTGAGTTATAAAATCGTTGACGGCAAACCTGTATTTACAGATTTTGTTATGAAAAACCCGGAAGGCCTGTCGGCTGCCGAAGCACTGCGATCAATCGGTGCGATGCCAATCACTCCTTGGAATCGAACTGAAAAAGGACCTTTGTCGACTCAGCCAATGGCCCTTTTGAGCCAAAACCCACGACAGTATGAGGAAGCTCAGAAGGTAAAGCCTTACCTCGTAAATTCATTTGCTTATATGGCTGGCCTTCCGACAATAAAAGAGGGTGAAGAAATTGCAAAATTGATGACCGACATACAAACCTATCAGGATGAGACCATTGCGAAATTCATATTAGGTCAAAGTCCGATTGATTGGGACAAATTCGTCAGTACATTAAAATCGCTGGGGATTGAAACCGTTATCAAACATAGGCAAAGCCAATATGACAGGGCCAAGGCCAGTCAATAATGAACGAATTCCATATTGTTTAGGACAGATCGTCGTAGATCATTAGATTTACGACGATCTCTAAATTATATAATAGAATCGATTGAGGTGTTGATTATTAATAATGTGAACAACGTGAAGAAAGATACTAATGTCCTGAATCGTTTTTTTATGAATGTCAAAAGAGATAGACAATTAGTCATAATCATTCTTCCTGTGATTTTGTATTATATCATTTTCCACTACGTTCCCATGTACGGATTATTAATTGCGTTCAAGAAATTCTCCCCGATGAAGGGGATTCTCGGCAGTGAATGGGTCGGTTTTCAATATTTTATCGAGTTTTTTAATTCCATCTACTTTTGGAGACTTATAAAAAACACACTCTTAATCAGTGTTTATTCTCTCATTTGGGGATTCCCGGCTCCTATCCTGTTTGCCTTGTTGCTAAACGAGTTGAAGGAGCGATTTTTTAAGCGGGCGGTACAAACCATAAGTTACTTGCCGCATTTTATATCACTTGTTGTAGTGGCGGGAATGATTGTGAATTTCACTTCCCCTCTAGACGGTATTGTGAATACAGTTATTTCTTGGTTTGGATTTAAACCAATAAATTTCTTGAATGAACCCGGATGGTTTAGAACGATTTATATTTCATCGGGGGTATGGCAGAGCTTTGGATGGGGTTCCATTATATATCTGGCTGCCATAACCGGAATCAATCCGCATTTATATGAAGCTGCAGAGATAGACGGAGCAAAAAGATGGGCAAAAATCCGGTATATTACGATACCAGGGCTAATGCCCACAATTATTATTCTATTCATCTTGAATATAGGCAATTTAATGGATGTGGGATTTGAGAAAATATTATTGTTATACAGCCCTGCAACATATGAGACAGGGGATGTTATTGCCACTTATGTGTATCGAAGAGGGGTTTTGAACTCTGAATTCAGTTACGCAACTGCCATTGGATTGTTTAATAATGTGATAAATGTTTGTTTATTAATCACAGCAAATCGCATCAGTCGCAAAGTGTCGGAAACTTCTTTATGGTAAGAATGGAGGAAAGGATGCAATGAGAGTCAGAAAGTCAGCCTCAGAGAACATGGGCGATGTGTTCATTTACTTAAGCATGTGGTTTGTTTTGGTTATCACATTGTACCCGTTCATTTATATTGTCAGTTTGTCCGTAAGTGAACCGACCTATGTCATTCAACAGTTGGTATGGTTGTGGCCGAAGGGTTTTTCGCTAAATGCCTACAAAATGGTTTTCGATAATCCTGATGTGTGGACCAGTTATTATAATACGATCTATTATACGGTCGTTGGTACTGCGATCAATATCAGCTTCACGATCCTTGGAGCCTATCCGTTGGCACGTTCAACATTTTTTGCGAGAAAGCAAATCATGGTTTTTATTGTGATCACGATGTTCTTCAGCGGCGGGCTGATCCCAATGTTTTTATTAATCCAGAATTTAAATTTGTACAATACAAGATGGGCTATTTTGTTACCCTCAGCGGTCAGCGCGTTTTTACTCATTGTCACAAGAACTTTTTTTCAAAGCATATCGGAAAGTCTTCATGAATCAGCAAAGCTGGATGGAGCTGGGGAATTTACAATTTTGACTAGAATAGTGATTCCTTTATCGACGCCTATTATCGCTGTTCTTGCTCTCTTCTATGCTGTCGGTCATTGGAACAGCTACTTTGCCGCCATGATTTATTTGACGGACGCCAAATTGCAACCCTTATCCTTGTACCTGGTCAAGGTGTTAGTGCAAAATTCGGATACAATGATGGAAGAAATGAGCCATAGTGATCGGAGTTTGTATTCGTTGCAGATCAAGTACGCATTGATTATAGTGTCTATTCTTCCTATCTTAATGATATATCCATTCCTGCAAAAATATTTTGTTAAGGGAGTTATGCTGGGATCTTTAAAGGAGTAATACCCTGATTGGAATTTGTCAGCGGTGCTTGTTCACGGACAGCGCAAAGGCGATACGCAATTTCGTATGAGAAGATGGTTACAGCACGTTATTGAAGCGGAGGAGTGGCAATGTCGATCAAACAGGATCATATCGATTGGGTTACAAAGGATCGCAAATATTTATGGCATGCCTTGATGCCCTATAAAGAAAATGTCGCGCCGATGATCGTAGAAGAAGGAAAAGGTTCCTGGATAAAGGATTTGAACGGTGAACCGTATTTAGACGGGATGTCCGGGTTATGGTGTGTCAATGTCGGGTACGGACGGGAAGAGATGGCGAGAGCAGCCTATGAGCAGATGGTGAAAATGTCTTACTATCCCTTGTCGCAAAGTCATGCTCCCGCGATTCAACTGGCGGAAAAATTGAACGAATGGCTTGAAGATGATTATGTCATCTTTTTCTCTAACAGTGGCTCGGAGGCCAATGAGAGTGCATTCAAGATGGTTAAACAATACCACATGCAAACAGGCAATCCGAGCAGAACGAAATTCATTTCCCGGTACAGGGCCTACCACGGTAATACGATGGGGGCTCTTGCAGCCACGGGGCAAGCGCAGCGAAAATACAAATACGAGCCATTTCCATCGGGCTTCTTACACGTGAGGCCTCCGGATGCTTATCGTCGGCCGCAAGGGATGACGTTAGAGGAGTTTAATCTGCAATGCGTACAAAGCATTGAGGAAACCATCATCTGGGAAGGGGCAGAGACGATTGCCGGCATCATTATGGAACCGGCAATAACAGGCGGAGGCGTAATTGTGCCCCATCCTGTCTACATGCAAGAGGTAGAGAGGATTTGCCGACGGTACGGCGTGCTGCTGATTATCGATGAGGTCATCTGCGGGTTTGGCCGTTCCGGGCAAAAGTTTGGGCATATGAACTATAAGGTGAAGCCGGATATCGTGACGATGGCCAAAGGCTTGACCAGCGGATATTTGCCTTTATCGGCCACAGCCGTTCGCAAGGATCTGTATGAAGCATTCAAGCAGAAGGAAGAATACAGTCACTTCCGGCATGTAAATACGTTCGGCGGAAACCCGGCAAGCTGCGCACTGGCATTGAAAAATTTGGAAATTATTGAGCGTGAAAACTTGATTCAACGATCGGCCTTACTTGGGGAGCGACTGCATGTGGGCTTGCAGGAGCTTGTGGAACATCCGTTAGTGGGTGATATTCGTTCTTTCGGATTTCTGTTGGGGATCGAATTAGTAGAAGACAAGCAGACTAAGAAGCCTTTATCCGTTGCAACTGTCAACCATATCATAGAGCAAGCCAAGTCGAGAAGACTTATTATCGGGAAAAATGGTGAAACGGTCGCAGGATTCAACAATGTGCTGACCCTATCGCCGCCATTGTCTTCTACGGATGCGGATGTGGAGTTTATTATCAGTACCATGAAGGAAGTTTTTAATCATTTGACAAGATGATGGTTACCAGAACCAATGCGGCGAAAATGACCTAGAGAAAAGGGAGTGAGGCTATGCTTCAGCATATTCGTTTTTTTATCATAGAAGATGGCGGTAATCCACGGTTCGAATCGGATATTCAACAACAGGACAATGGTTTTTGGATACATCCGTTTTGTGAAGATGAATCCGGATTTTATCGGTTTCGCTTGAATGTACGAATCGAAAACGATTCCACACAAACCATCTCCGTGCCTGTTACCATTGAATGGGGAGATCAGCAAGGGCAGGAATACCGAAGATTTGTACTGTTAAGTCAAGGCGATGAGGAGTGGCGCATTTTTCAAGCGGAGATTGAGGGGACAGAGGCCAAGGCGGTCGTGGAAGCTCCGCCGGGAACTAGTTATCTGAGCATGCATCCGCGTTATGAATACGGTCGGTATTTACAATATCTAGAAGGCCTTGACCAAAACCGGTTCGAGATCAAGGTGCTTGGCAAGTCCCGGCGCGGTAGGGAAATTCACGCGATTGAAGCGGGGAATAAAGCTGCACCCCCTCTCGCAGTGTTGACTAGAGTGCATCCTTACGAAACGATCGGATCCTATATGGTAGAGGGAATGCTGGAGTGGCTCAAAGTCGAGAATGAAGAAGTACGTCAGTTTTTGGCAAACAACCGGTTGCTTTTCATTCCGATGCCCAATCCGGACGGCGTTGCGGATGGCAACTGCAAATTCACGCATAGCTCATTCAATTTTAGTACGACTGGCAGAATCACGAAAGAACCCGAGGGTGTGGCGGTAAGGGAATATTTGCTGTCCGAAAAAGCGGTGTCCCTGGTTGATTTGCACGGTTGGATGCTTTATCACGATAACATCTGTACAAATGATACTCAGCGGGGAAGAAAGCTTTATGCAATGCTATCTCAGCATGATAATCTGTTTAACAAAGGGATTGAAATGCTTTACAAAAAGTATCCGTGGGTTGGACGTGAAAACAATTTAGGTGGCATGCTGGTCGATGAATTTGACTCTGTATATTACAACACTTCCTGGTGTTGGTATGATAGATCGGCCGATGATGTGCAACAAATGGGTGTACACATTATGAGGTCATACTCGCAATTGTTCGACAGTAGGGTAAGGGGGGGCAGCGAATGAAGAAGTATGCCTTAGTCGGAGCTGGGAACCGTGCTTTGCATATGTTTGCAAAACCCTTGACGGACGAATTGAAAGACCAAGCCGAGTTGGTTGGAGTGTACGACACGAATACGCATCGCGCGCAGCAATTGAGTCTACAATGCAGGGGGGTTCCCGTGTATAACAGCTTTGAGGAAATGCTGCAGCGGAGCGGGGCTGACGAGATCATTGTCGCTTCGGTGGATTACACCCACGATGAGTATATCATTCGCGCTTTGGAGGCTGGCCTTGATGTCATCAGCGAAAAGCCGATGACAATCAACCATGCCAAATGCAATGCCATCCTGGAGGCCGAAAATAGAACCGGAAATAAGGTGACAGTCACATTCAATGCCCGGTTTAATCCATACACCGCCAGAATCAAGGAGCTCATCAAGGAAGGTTATGTTGGCGACATCCTAAGCGTTCACATGGAATGGATGCTTGATACGTCCCATGGTGCGGATTATTTCCGCAGATGGCATCGTTATTTGGAGAAAAGCGGCGGCTTACTCGTTCATAAATCCACCCACCATTTTGATTTGATTAATTGGTGGCTGGAGGAAGAACCACTGGAGCTGCGGGCTTTCGGCAGCCGAAGATTTTACGGACCGACTCGTGAAAAACGGGGAGAACGCTGCTTGACATGTAATTATCAGAAGGAATGCGAATTTTATTTCGATATTCGCGAAAAGGATTTCCACCAGAATTTTTATCTCGAGGCAGAAGGCTTCGATGGATACTATCGTGATCAATGTGTGTTTGCAGACGATATAGATATTTACGACACAATGTCGGTGAATGTCTTATATTCACGGGGAACGCAGCTATCGTACTCATTAACTGCGCACAGTCCCTATGAAGGCTGGAAGGTTTCCATTAACGGCACGAAAGGTCGGCTTGAAGCATCGAATACGTACAATGGGGCGAATGCCAAGGCGCTGCATAACGAGATAAAGCTGTTTAACCGGTCAGGTGAAGAAATTACAATTAAATTAAACAAACTTGAAGGCAGTCACGGCGGGAGTGATTACTTGCTGCGCCGGATGCTCTTCGTCGGTGATGTACCCGACCGATTGGGACAGATGGCGGATTCGCGGGCTGGTGCATTGTCTCTATTAATCGGCGATGCAGCGAATATATCTATTGCGGATAACCGATCGGTTAAAATTGGTGAACTGCTATCATTCGCACATGCTTGAAAGGAATGGAAATAATCATGAGTATCAACCTATTAGATATTCCGGAAACGTTCATAACTGTTTCAGGAATAAGTCGGCCTTTGACACTGGTTCATATTACTGATTCGCATTTAAGAGATCTCGATCAAAGGGACAGCGCAATTTTTACTGACGATGAAAGTCAATATTTCCACCCCAGTTCATACCGAAGAAGTAATTTGCGCGCAGCGATTGATATGAGCAACTCTCTACCGGCAGATGCTATCATCTTTACTGGTGATATGATGAATTATCCGAGCGCTGCAAACCTTGATGAGTTCAGATTGCAAGTCGAAAGGATACAATCGCCATATCTGTATACATTAGGAAATCATGATTGGCACTTCCCGAGTTTGCCGTGGAATGATCAGGTCAGAGCTCAGTATTATAGTCGATTTAATGAGTTTACGAATGATAATCCAGCTTTTCAAGCCTTTGATTTGGATGGAATCCGATTACTTATGGTAGATAATAGCAACTACCAGGTAAGCCAAGAACAATTGAGCTTTTTGAAACAACAAGCTGACACTGCCAAATCTTGTTTTTTATTTATGCATATCCCCCTCTGCCTCCCTAAGTTAAAGATCCGCACGACAGAGAAGTGGAGGGAACCGATTCTGATCGGGGCAGAGGGCTGGACCGAGGAGACGCGGAAGAAATGGATGATAAGAGCAGACGATCCCAGCACAACGGAATTCTACAATTGGATCCTACAAGATTCGAAATCTAACATAAAAGCGATCTTTAGCGGGCATGTGCATTTTGATCATGAAGAACCGATAGGGAGCAGCTGTACTCAGTATGTGACCAATGCAGGATATGATGGTGGCTGTCGCATTATCCGGATCGTTCCTGTAGCCTTATTTAACTGATAAGAAAGCGACCGGACCCCCTTTCTATCCTCCCCACGCGCCAACTGAACTCTTTCGCCAGAGGACCATCAGGGTGATCTTCCCTGACGGTTTTTCTTTTTGAAAATCAGATAAGAAAGTTTAAACTCTTTACCGTACTGAAGCGTCAGGGGTATCCTTTCTAAAAGTTGGACAGTCCTATCATATTCCGCGAAGCTCTATCATATATTGAGAGTATCGATGAGGACAAGGTGAAGGAGAGGGACTGTCCATGAAATCCAATAAAGCGAGATTGACCTATCGGTTCGATCATAAAGAGTACGTCAGACGTGAAGGGGATCGGTACGGGCAGCAGGAGCCGAATCCGGTTATTCCGCTCACCCGGGAGGAGTTTATCGTGCTGGAGCCGGAAGAAGAACGGCCGAAACCGGTTGTAAGGGAAATGCGCAAGCCTCGGTACGAGGAGGAGCTGGTGCTTGACGAGGAGGATCGTTTCGCCACGCGCCAATATACCCGTCCGCCTCGGGAAGAGCGTGCGCCGCTGAACCAGTTCACAACGGACTACGGGTCGTGGAGCAGCCCGTTCGACGAGGAGACGGAGCGGGTGGAGCGGATGATCCGCTCGACGGGGAACGCCACCGTTCAGACTGAAGAAGCGGAGCGTCCTCCAGTACCGCCAGCACCCGCGCGGGAACGACTCTATAATGCGTCGCCTGCTCCGGCCCCGTCGCGTCAAGTGTACCCGGCAGAGCCGATCGTGGTCGAAGGCGAGACCGGCTATGTCCGAGACCCTTATGCTCCCGAATATAACGAGGGAGCAAGCCGGGTCTCGGTGCAAGGCGGCGGCAGCCGCTTCGACCGGTACACGCGAACGCCATGGGTCAAGATTGTCGCCTCCATCACCGGTGCGATTACGACCGGTGTGCTGATCGGCTTCCTGATGCTGAACGTCTTCGACAACGACAAATCGACCGACGGCACATCTACACCGACTACGGCAGGCCAGAACGGCGTTGGGGCTTCGACAGCACCGTCAACAAGCGTTACAGGCGCAGGCGGCAGCCTGACGGACAATACGCTGAAGCCGCAGCCTTCCAGCGGGGCGGTTGCCGGGAGCCCGACGACCGCGTCGGCATCCTCGAACCTGGCGACGGTTGCCGTGAAGATTCCGGCTCGCAATTACACGCTGCTGCAGTACGGCGCCTTCGGCAACCAGCAAGGGGCGGAGGCGGCTCAGGCTGAGCTGCGCCAGCTCGGCTTCGGCTCCGCAGCGCAGGCGACTGATCGAGTGTACGTCTTCGCCGCCATCGCGGCGTCGAACGCCGATGTTCAGGCGATGACGACGAAGCTGAAGGCGCAAAGGCCGGACGTGTTCGTGAAGACGATAACCGTCCCGGCGGTGACCGGTATGAAGTGGGGCGGGAAACAGCCGTCCAGTGTCGAAGCCTATTTCAGCCAGGCGTCCAAGCTGACAACCTCGCTTACAAATGTGACGGCCCTGCATTTGAAGGAAACGAAGCCGGGTCCGATCGAGGACAACACGCTGCAATCGATCCGCACGGCGCATACTGCATGGGTAGCGACGGCGGCGCCGCTGGCGGAAGGGCTTCCGGAGGATCAGCGGGCACATCTGCTGAAAATGAACAATGCGATGAACACGGCGGTGCGTTCACTCGAAGAATACAAGAAAAATCCGTCCGTCTCCTATTTGTGGGAAGCGCAAAGCGGCGTCATGCAGTACGCGCTGATGGAGAGCGAGCTGTTGAAGATGGCGAGCGTAGGCGCCGCCCAGTAATGCGGAAAGGGGCTTTCCCTCCAGATCGCCATGACCTGATGAGGAGAAGCCCCTTTTGCCATTATTTGATGCGATCGATTAAAGCAGCCATCTCGGCTCGCGTCATGCTCTTATCCGGTGCGAACAGCTTGTCCGCTACGCCGTTGATGAGTCCTTTCTTGGACAGCTCGCTGATGGCGGAGGCGGCCCAATGGTCGCTCTTCACGTCCGTAAAGCCGGTGTTGACGAGCGTCACGCCCGGCTGAACGGATGCAACCGGTGCCGGCGAAGGCGTAACTGTCGGCTTTGGTGTTGTTGTTGCTGTTCCCGTTGGCGTTGCTGTCGGACTATCCGATGGCGAAGGTGTTGGTGTTGGTATTGGTGTCGGGCTCGCCGAAGGCGAGGTTGTCGGCGTCGGTGTCGGAGTAGCCGTCGGTGAAGGTGTCGGCGTCGGTGTCGGCGTTGCGGCTGGCTGCATAATGCGCTGCAGCAGCAAGGCCGCTTCCGCCCTCGTAACCGGCTCGTCGGGACGGACCGTCTGATCCGGATAGCCTTCGACATAGCCGAGTGCCAGCGCGCGATACATAAGGTCAGACGCCCAATGGGAGACGGGCAAGTCTTTGTAGGGCGTCACGTTCACGCCTGGCTTCGGCGATCCCATCAACCGGTTGCCGAACTTGAACTGCCGGTTCAGCATCGTGAGCAGCTCGGCCCGCGTAATCGGCCGGTCCGGCTCGAACCGCTTCGCGGTTTCGACGATGCCGCGGTCCTTGAGCCGCAGCACGGCGGCGAGCGCCCAATGCTTCTGCATGTCCGCGAATTCCGCCGACACGGGCAAGAGCACCGCCTGGATGCCGTCGGCGATCGCGACGGCGAACTTACGCCGCATGGCGTCGTCTGCGAGCACCGCGGCGTCTGCTGCATTGCTCAGGAACGCCGTCTCCACGAGGATGCTTGGAATCGTACCCATACGTACGACGAAGGCGGCGCTCTTCACAAGCCCTTTGTTGGGCAGACCGACGGCATACAGCACTTGGCCGAGCACCGAATTGGCGAGCGCCCGGCTCTGCGGTGTAAGCGCCGTCATCTCGTCGCTGGCAGGATAATCGGCTTGCGGAGCATCCTTGTCGTAATACAGCACTTGCGAGCCGCTGATGGAGCGGGAAGGATTGGAGTTGGAATGAACGGAAACGAATAAATCGCCCTTCGCTTCGTTCGTCATGGCCACACGATCGGCCAAGCTTATGTATCGGTCATCCTGCCGCGTCATGGCTACTTCGTAGCCGCGGAACAGCAGCTCGCTTTGCAGCTTGAGGGCAATATCGAGATTGACGTTTTTCTCCTGCAATCCGTTCACGCCGATGGCGCCCGGATCCGAGCCGCCGTGGCCTGCATCGACTACAATCTTGGCGGCGTCAGCAATGCCCGCGATGCCTGGAGAGGAGATGGCGATCAAGCCGGCGAGCAATGCACAGCCGATCGTATTACGGAGGCGAAACGAAGTGCCGACATTGCGATAGCGAGTCTTGTTGCCTAGCATGGGAATGGGGGCCCTCCTGAATCTAGTACTGGAGTACAGTCTTTCAGTTCTTTCATTGTACAAGGAAATACGTGGATGCGTAACAGGAAAATGTGCCTAATTTCCGCATGCACTTACACAGTTCTACAGCATTCGACATTGGTTGTCAGAATGGGTGGGTGCGGGTATAATGGGAGACATGGTAAGGAATGGCTGTCATAGAGAGGGTTTTCATAGGGATGAAAAAGAACAGTATTACACTGTTTATTTTTTTGCTGCTGGGGCTGTTGACCGCCGCTATCTTCACGCAATTGTTCAGCGAAGTATCGTGGCTGTCATTCATGACACGCTCCGCGCAAATCAAGTGGGAGCCAAGCGCGGACTTTAATGTGGTGAGCTACGATATCTCCTTGCATATCAAGCTGAATTTGTTCAGCGTACTAGGAATTGCCGCGGCCATCTGGATTTATCGCAAGCTGTAGAAGCCGCCTGGTAACGAACAAAGACGGAGGCGACTTATGCCGGACGACAATATTCAGGCAGGAACTCCACTCATTCTTGCCTCCACATCGCCAAGACGCCGAGAGCTCATTCAGGTGCTGGGGCGGCCGGTGAGGATCATGGGGAGCAACGCGGACGAGACGGTGGAGCCGGGAACGGCGCCGGCCGATATCGTGCAGGAGCTCTCGCTTCGCAAAGCGGCTGCAGTGCTGGAGCAGCTCGAGCCGGAGGCGGAAGGCATCTTGATCGGCTCCGACACGATCGTCGTCTTGAACGGCGAGGTGCTGGGCAAACCGACGGATGCGGAAGACGCCAAACGAATGCTGCGCAGGCTGCAAGGGAACGTGCATGAGGTGTACACTGGAGTAGCTAGTGTGCATGTTGGCTTAGCCAAGGCACATGCGGAGGGGCGAAACCAATGGAGCCGGTACGCCGGCTGGAAGGAACATCCGATTGCCTACCGCGGGTTGACGGGACAATACCAGGTACATACCGCACCGCTAGCAGGCGGGTTGCCAATGGCTGCAGTCGGTCATACGGTCAGTCGAGTGACTTTCGGTCCAATGAGCGAGGCGGAGATTGACGCCTATGTCCAATCGGGCGAGCCGATGGATAAAGCCGGCAGCTACGGAGTACAGGGGCTGGGCTCGGTCTACATCGAGAAAATCGAGGGTGACTTCTATAGTGTAATGGGATTGCCGCTGAACCTGCTCTATCGCATGTTGAAAATAAGGTGATCTCGTAGTTGCAACTCGTAACGCCAATGAAACGGATCGATAAATTTTTCTGCCTTCCGGGCCTTGCCCGGAAGGTTTCTTAACATTATTGAAAGTTTAAGTCCTTTACTGAACTAAAGCGTAAGGGTGCGCTTGCGAAGCGTGGCTGGGGGATTCAGCGTCCATGGTGCCATCTCGCGGCATCGGTGTCTCTAGTCCGACTTTTCCGGACTGCGTGGCGGGAGGGACAGGTTGACAAGGAATCCGTCTCCAGGGTGATAGATTGGTGGAAACGGGGACAGAGAACGAAAGTTGGCTGATAGCAATTAAAGTTTTTC
>NZ_BIMA01000152.1 GCF_004000845.1 Paenibacillus koleovorans NBRC 103111 | reverse complement strand
TCTTATTCGACAAATGGTTCATTTTTCCTTGCCATGGCTTGCTAAGGACTTTGATTCAACTTATATAGATGTGAAATTGGGTTCATAGCTAGCTTCCCGCATGCAAGAGCGACAAGCGCTCGAGTGAATGCGAGATTTCATATGAAGTTTTGCATCCGCTACCCCATCTCCCGCTCGAACGCCTCCGAGCTTTTCCCTGAGAAATACGGAACCGACAGCGCGCTCACAAGCGCCAGCCCGATCAAGGCGTAGAACGCGCCGCTCTCGATATCTCGGATCGACAAAGCCAGCACCAGCATGAAGATCCGCGACGTATTCAGGAACAGCTCGCGCCACACGAAGATGCGGGCTTGCCGGATGGCGGGCTCCTTGCTGATGATGCGGAACTGCCTGGTGTTCCAGATGGTGCCGAAATAAAACATGCCGATCGTCGTCAACACGTTCGAGAGCACCAAGATCGGCGCCTTCGGATACAAGGGAAACAAGATGCCGACGCACACGAAGATCATACCGATCGCAAGCCAACCGCCTTCCCGCATCCGCATCCGCCTGTACACGACCAAAGCCCCGATGGTGAAGCCGGCATACAGCACGTTGAGCATCGCAATCACGAGCTTGTGTTCCGAGACGGAGAAGGTGAACACCAGCGCGAACAGCACCTGGAACTGTAGGAAGAGTCCGGCCGCGAGCAGCGAAGGGACCATCCAACGGAGCGCAGGCGTGGAGATGACATCGCGAAACCGAATGCCGCTAAACAGCCGTTCCGGCTCGCCCGCCAATGTAATCGGAGGAATATAGAAGGAAACGATCAGCAGCAAGGCCACGAACAGGAACATCAACAGAAAAGATCCCGAATAGCCGATCCACTGGATAATCAGGGCAAAGATGATCGGATTCAGGATCGAGATAATTTGGTTGATGATGCTGGACAAAGCGAAATATTGCTCGAAATCTTTACCTTTCCCGTACACGCTGAGGGTTAAGTTCTGGGCGGCGGCATAGAAGCCCCACATGACCCCGATCGGCGCCGCGATGATCGCAATCCACAGCAGCCGATTGTCCAGCTCCAGGACGGACAGCAGCAGGAAAGCCAAACCGCCGCAGCAAGCATTCGCACGAATCAGCACACGCGTCGAGTAGGTAGACAGCATTCTGGAGCCGACCATATAGGCCAAGGTCCACACCACGAACAGGACAAGATTGAACCAGGCCACTTCCGCAATGCTGTTGTTGGCCAACCAGATGTACAAATTAACGAAGATGCCGATGTAGCTGAAAATAATGATCGATGAAGCGTTCATGAGCAGCAATTGTTTCATAGGTGCGCTTGCTTGCATACGTGGAGTCAGCCGCCTTTAGGAGAGATTGCCCTCATTGTACTCCATCCGGCGACGCTTGTCTGCACTGCTTTTTTCACAACTCGCTCCTCGCACGCAGCCCTACCCACACACGCAAATTCACTCGAACTTTCACCGCAACCCAACCGCACTTTCACACGCCACACGCACTTTCACCCCAACCCAATCAGAACACCCAGCTTGGGAACCAGCGTAGCACATAGTTGACGTACCATTTGTCGACGACCAGCCCGGACAGCACCGGATAGAACAGGACGAACAGCACGGCCGCAACCCCGATCAACCCCCACCCGATCCGTCGACCGTGCCGATAATGCTCGCTCAGCAGCTTCAAGCCATAGACGAGGAACAGGATCAGGAACGGCACCATCGGAAAATAGTGATACAAGAACGTCAGCCGAGGCACCAAAATCCAAGGCAAATACAGCGTGACATAGGCGACGACCGGCACGAGCATGATCACCGCCCGATGGCGGAACAACCGGTAGCAAGCGAACAGGAATGTCGCAAAGCCAGGCCACCAAACCGCCGGATTCCCCATCGCCACGATGCTCGACACTTTCCCTTCAGGCATGAGCGGACCGGAGAAATACCAAACCGGCCTCACCATAAACGGCCAATTGTACCACTGAGAGCTGAACGGATGAGTCGCCACCAGCTTGCTATGATAGTCGTACATGAATTTCTGCGATTTCCAGATGTCGATGAGCGCATGCCCCGGACCCGGAACGAGCAAAAACGGAATATAAGAGAGCACGTAGAAAACAAACGGGATCATCGTAAACATCAACCCGGCATACAGCACGGTCAACCAGCTATACCGGGCATGCTTGCGGACGATTCGTTCGGCTTCCGAAGCACGCTCCTCCAGCTCCGCCAGGCTCCACTCGTGCCGCGGCTCTTCCGCCTCAGCAGCCGCCTGCTCGATCGTCGAATCGCCACCCTTTTCCGCAGCAGCAGGATCAGAATCAGGATCAGAATCAGGATCAGAATCAGGATCAGAATCAGCAGCACTCGAGCTTGCCTTCCCAGCCAGATCCGCATCCGCTGCCCCAGCAGCCGGAGCCTCTTGGGCAGCCGCCACGTTGCGCAGAAACGCCTTCGCCCTCCGATAAACCAAATGACGCTGAATGAGCACGATCAACAGCAGCAGCGCGAGACCCATCCCGCCATACAGCGCATTCCATTTCGTCGCGACGCCGAGTCCGAAGAACAAACCCGACCATAACAGCGGCAGCACCGATTTGGCCAGCCCTCGCTCGTACACGTCGAACCGGCTGAAGCGATACATATAATAGTAGCTTAACAGCACGAAGATGAGCACATACATATCCACCGTGCCGATCCGCGATTGGACGAAGTGCATGAAATCCAGCGCAAAGAACAGCGTCGCCCAGCAAGCATACAGCGTCTCGCGGAATAGGCGGAAAGCGAACACGTACATGAGCGGCAGCATCAAAATACCAACAATCGTCCCGATAACCCGCCAGCCGAACGGATCCATACCGAATACCAACACGCCGAGCGCAATAATATCCTTCCCAAGCGGCGGATGCGTCGTCTCATACGGCTCAATTTTATGAATATGCTCATAGGCGGTACGGCCGTGGTAAATTTCATCGAAATACATACTGTTGCTGAACGTCTGCTTGTAGGGAACTAGCGATTGCTCGTCAATGAGCCGCTCGGGATGCCCTTCCGCCACCGAACTCATGCCGGATTCCGGAGGCAGCAGCTGAATCGAAGCCGGCACCCGCTCCCCGTCCGCGAACACCCCGATCTCGATCAACCGGATATCGGAGCTGTCCGCCGTTATTTTCGCATACCGCCATTCCTGCTGCTCCAAGCTGACCGTATTCCAAGTAAACACACTGGCAAAGACGGAATCGGGAATCGTTATCGGCGTCCATTCCTTCGCATCGTTCGAGGTCTGGAACGTATATCGCCCGGATGTCACCCCGCCGTAGAAATTTACCCGGTCCACTTTCCGCGACTGCCCCAAATCCATCACGACGCTGTCGCCGAAGGCCGGCTTCCAGAACGTTTCCGGCGCCTTCTGATCCCCCAAATGGACAAACGCCAATATACCGTATAAAACCGTAATCAGACCGATCAGCCAAAAGTCGCGGCGCGCCAGCTTCGCCTCCGGCTTCAGCTTGAATACAGGAAGCGCCTCGGCACTTTCAGAGGAAGTCATAAGCTTGGCTCTCCCTTTCCGTGAACGAAAAATAGTTTCGAGCGTATCATCCGTATGCCACCGCCACGCCACAATGGCGAGCAGCAAGGCCAGGATCACATTCGCCGCCGAAGTCGTCAGCATCAGCGGATCGAACCTCGGGATATGGTACTTCTCCTGGAAGCTGTCCAGCAGCACAACCCCGGCATTGACGAGCTGCGTGACGCTAATCCCCATGTACAGGAACAGAAGCCGCCGATCTCGCAAGGCAATATAACTGAGCAAGGTCAGCAGCATGGCCGGGAACAAGTAGCGCTCATGCATTTTAGACGTAAACACAAACACAAAAGTTATAATGACGACACTAATAAGCCCTAAAATTTCAGTGCGTTCCCGATGCTTGTAGTACAGCGCCAGCGAAAAAGCGACCGTAACGACAATCATCAGCGTTCCCCAGCCCCCATAGCTAATCAGAAAACCGTCGGTTACCGGCATCCAATTGCCGCCCGTCAGCGCGAACAGATTGAACGCATTGAGCGTGGCATAAGGGTAAGAAGCCAAAGTGCTGTAGTATTGCTCGAATATCCAGAACGGACCTTGCTCGAATCCGAACGGAAGCAAAATCGCCAACGCTACAACCAAGCTCGAGCCTACGCTCCTGAGAAAGCTCGGCCAAGACCGAAACCGATACAAGGCGAGCAGCAGCACCGGTGTAAAAATAAGCGCCTGCGGCTTCAGCAACACCGCGAACGTGAACACAGCCGCCGCCAGCGGCAGTCGCCCCCGAATCGCGAGCAGCACAAAGACGACGATGAACAAAGTAAACACCGCATCCACTTGCGCCCACGCCGAGCTGTTCACGATCGTAGCCGGGTTGAATGCAAACAGCGCGGTCAAAGCCACAACCGTCCCTTGACTCCACTTCCTCGCCGCAGCCGCTCGGGCTACAATCCAGGCGCCTGCCAAGTCCGCCGCAATCGCCGGCAGCTTCAGCAGCAGCAGGAAAGGCCAGCCCTGCGAGCTCAAGCCAAGCCAGCCGCTCAGCTTGCCGATCCCATACAGCACTATGATATAACCCGGCGGATAATCCGCGAAGAAATCGCCTGTATAGAACTCATCCAATCCCCGTTCCGCCGCGAGCAGCGCCCACGCCTTGAACGTCCCCAAATCCGTCGGATGCCCGCCGACCGTAACGGCAATGACCACTCTGATCAGTAGCGCTATCCCGAGCACTAGCCAGATCGCTGCTGGCATCCGTAACTTTTTCTTCTCCATCCCGCACCGCCCGCTCGAAGCTTGTCGTATTTCGTCTAACTGTCCTTAATTGGATTCGCCCTCGGAGGTCCAAAATCCTCGTTTCTTATCCAATACTAGCAGGTTTTAAATATTTACAAGCTTCGCACGCGGGCATATAATGGCTTGGGACAAGTGAAATGCAATGAACTGCCGTGAACAACGATGCATTACGATGAAAGGAAGGCAAGCCGAATGGACAAACTAACGCTGTTCCGCAGAGCGACCCGATTCCAGGTCATTCCCGTCATGATCCTTCCTGTGGCGATCGGCTCCGTCGGCGCCTGGGTGTGGAACGGCCGCTTCGATTGGCTCTTGTTTCTGATTACGATTATCGGAGCAGGTGCGGCGCATCTGTTCTCGAATATGATCAACGATTTGTGGGATTACCGCAGCGGCGTCGATGTGGCGGCCCGCGAGACGGCAGCTACGATCTCGACCAACTCCGGTTTTCTGGCTAATGGGACGCTTTCGGTTGCCGTCTTCGCCGCCATGACATGGAGCTTGTTCGGCATAGCGGCCGTATGCGGGGTGCTCTTGACCGTCCTCAGCGGCTATGAAGTGCTGCTGTTCGCAGGATTAGGCGGCTTGATCGCTTACTTCTATGTAGCGCCGCCGATCCGATTCGGGTACCGCGGCAAAGGGTACAGCGAGCTGGCTATCGTCATCGCCTTCGGCGTGCTTCCGGTGATGGGCAGCCATTTCGTGCAAACATCCGAGCTCGACTGGCGTTCGCTGTGGGCATCGCTGCCGATCGGCCTGCTGACGACACTTATTTTGTTCAACCATCATTTCCTGCATTGGCGGGCGGATCAGGCGGCCGGTAAAAAAACATTAGTCGTCGTATTCGGCGAAGCCCGCGCGCTTCAGTTCTCGAAGCTGCTGCTCGCGCTAGCCTATTTGGCTCTAATCGCAGCTGTCCTGCTGCATTCTCTTCCTTATTATGCGCTGATAGGCCTGATTACCATTCTTCCTTTTATACGCATCTATCGGGCGCTGCAGCCTTCCAATCCGTCGCCGGCTTATTTGCCGCTGATGGGCGTGTCGGTCAAAGCGGCGATTCGCTGCGGTGCTATATTAGTAGTGTGTTTGGCTGTTCAAGGCATTTTGGCGGCAATCTGATTCGAACTCAATAGAAATGAATGGAGGCATGGATGCAAGATGAGTGAACCTAATGTAACGACAAAAGTGTTGGGCGATTTTCATACGATATTATCGGAGGGCGAAGTGTGGAACATCGGCGGCTTCCGCCTGCCGGACGGCTCGTTCTGGAGCTACCGCGAGCCGGATGCGGTCGTGATCGTACGCAACGGCATCCTGTATGTACGCGCTCCGCTAAGCCGCAAGCATGATCAGGTGCAAATTCTCGACAATGCCAAGCATATGTACTTCTCGGCGCAGCCTGTGGAAGTGCCGGAGAACGGCGAAGTCAGCTTCGAGCTCCGCATTCGCGCCCGCTCGCAGAACACCGCCCCGAACGACTTGTATGACGGCTATGTGTCGCTCAACCTGCTCGATTTCTCGACCGGCGCTGCGCTTGACTTCTTCGTCGGCAACGACACGTACGCTACCGTTTACGGCGTGCTGCCTTTCCCGGGCGTCGACGTGCCGCCTAGCGACAAGACCCGCTACTTCTGCATTTTCAAAGAAGATCAAGCTTTCGTCGCGCGCGAATTCAACACGTACAAGATCACCTATAACCGGGCGAACGACGAAGTCGTGTTCTACCTGAACGGCAAGGAAGTGCGCCGCGAGACGCATGCCCCGCTCAAGTTCAACCGATTCCATGTCGCGCTCGGCATCATGACGGAGAAGGATTTGTCGCCGGAAGGCAGCGTATCCGTCCATGGCCAAACCGTCATCGGCGAATGGTCGCCGGTTACGATTACGATTAAGGAATAAACGAGCAAGGCCCCTCACCATGACGGATGAGGGGCCTTGCACGTCGTTCTAACCAATATCTCCAGACTTGCTTCTATTATTTAATTTTGATGTAGTTGATCGTTTCGCCTGTGCCTTTCACTTGTACCGCTGTTCCGGGAATCAACTGGCCGCTGCCCTCGATGTTCACGTCAACCGATACTTGGTACAGCTTGTTGACCGGATCTTGGCCGTATACGGTTTGCGTTACGCCGATAGCGGAGATGTAGCCGCCGGCGTAGATCGGGTAAGTGGACAGCGTACCGTCAATGGTAAAGGTGTTCGCCGGCGTTCCTGTACCGTTCTTCGTCACTTCGATCATGTAGCCGACATTGTTGAACATCTTGATCTTGACTTCGTCGCCAACTTGGATATCGGCCAGCGTCGCAGCAACGCCGTTGCGGAACACGAATGCGTTCGGAGCGAGCGGAGTCGTCGTTGTAGTGCCGTCCTTCACCGTGACAAGCACATTGCCGCTTACCGCAGCGGTGACCTTACCCACGCGAGTATCCTTGTCGTATTCCGGCATTTGATCGCTCGTACGGTCGATCAGGGCTGCCATCTGTGCGCGAGTGACCGGCTGGTTCGGACGGAACGTGTTGTCCTCGAAGCCCTGGATCAAACCTTTCTCAACGGCGACGGCTACATAACCGACGGAGCCGGCCGGGATTGCACTCGCATCCCTGAAGCTCAGCTTCGTGTTCATTTTCGCTCTAGCCTCGTCGTCCAGCTTCATCGCCTTCACGAGCAAGGTCGTCGCCCAGAGACGATCCGCCGGCTTGCTCGGCTCTACGGAAGCCATCGTTTCCGCGAACAAGTCGTTTTCCAGCGCTACCGCTACATAACCTACCGCCCAGGAAGGAATTTTGTCGGCATCCTTGAAGTTGAGCTTCGTGCTCATTTCTTCCTGCGACTTCGCTTTATCCTCGAGTCCCAAGAGACGCACCGCAGCGGTGATCGCCTCTACGCGGGAGATCGTGGCGCGAGGCTTGAACGTGCCGTCCTCATAGCCTTCGAAGATTTTTTTGGACGCCAGGCTCATGATGTTCTTGATCGCCCACTCGACGTCGCCGCCGCTAATATCGTTGAAGTTGATCACGAAGTTCATCGTGCCGTTGTTGTTGATCGTAATGCCGCCGTTGCTGTTGCCCGGCTTGTTGTTGCTATTGTTGTTATTGTTTTTATTGTTGTTGTTTTGGGTGTATTTGCTCTTGTTTTGTATGTAGCGGTCATCGAAGCGATCCCGGTCGTTTTTAGCAAAGGCGGAAGTTGCTCCTCCCACTACCATTGCGAGCGTCATCCCCGTAATTACAACTTGCTTGAAACCTCTTTTCATTTTACATTCTCCCTCTCTTTTTGGGTTGAATTGGTTTGGCGTATTCATAGTCGGGTATTCAAGTGAACCTGTTTCGGGTGGACCTTCGCGAAGTTTGCCCGGTTACGCTAAACGTTTCGACCTCGTATTTTCGATTGAGGGGGTCGTCGTTACGTGATAGACTAGAATAGAACGGACGAACTAGATTCAGAAGGAGCGACCCTGCATATGCCCCCTAAACGTCCTATTGTCGTTAAGCCTATACTCTGGCTGGCGATTGCCGTCATCCTCGTAGCCATCGGAGCTGCGGCATTTTTCTGGACCCAGAGGGATCAGACGGCTACGGTACCCCCACCAACCGACAATTCGGGTCCGAAGTCCCAGGTTTCGACAGCATCCCCTGGCGAAACAGCGCATGTCGATCCAAAAAATAATCAAAATCCTACCCTTTCTTCCCCAAATTCGGCCCAAACACCGACACCGACCGTCGCACCGAAGCCAACACCGACTCCCGTTCCTACTCCGATGGCCGAGAAAGCCGACATCGTGTTGATCGGATCGGAGATTGAAGGGATGTATTTGGCCCGTGCCGCGGTAGATGAAGGGTTGAAGGTAATCGTATTGGATCCGAGACCGTCGGTTGGCGGACAAATTCTTGAAGCGGAGATGCTCTTCCTCGACGAAACGAAGGACGATGCCGGGAAATCGCTCGTGCAAGGACGGATGAAACCGTTGTTCGACGGGTTCCGCAGCGCGAAAATCCGGAAGAAGTCCGAATATGTCTCGTATTTCCAGACGCTCGCCAAAGGGATTCCGATCGAGTCGGGCATTACGGTGACAGGGATACGAGAAACGGCTGGGAAATCGGCCGCCCACTCTGTGCAAGCGATTTCATACAAGACCAAGGACAATGTCGAGAAAACGATTGAAGCGAGCTACTGGGTGGAAAACACCGATTCGGCCGCAATGGCCAGCAAGCTGAAGGTGACCCGGATGCCGGGCCTGGAATCGTTCTACGGCCAACACAACATCGAGTATATGAGCTCCGGTTATATGATGAAATTCAAGAATGTGGATTGGCAAAAATTCAACGCCGCTTTCAACGGCTACACCGCGGAAGAGCGCAGCAAACGGTTCGGGGGCGGATATGTGAATGACAGCTTCGCCATCGGCTTGACCGGGATGACGAACGGCTACAAGGCGACGAACTCCCGCGTCTTCCTGCGCGGCCTGAACGCCGTCTATCAGCGCGACGGGGAAGTGCTGATCAACGCGCTGCTCGTCTACACGATCGACCCGGCCGATCCGAAATCGGTCGCCGAGGGGCTCGAGCTAGGCAAGAGGGAGATGCCGCTCATCAACGAGCATTTCCGCAAATCGCTGCCGGGCTGGGAGCATGTGGAGCTGAACGGGTTCCCGGAGTACTTGTACATTCGCGAATACAACCATTACGAGACGGATTATGTGCTGAAGCCTTCCGACATGCTCGGGGCGAATATGTTCTGGGACAACGTCAGCATCGCCGGTTATCCGCTGGATCTCCAGGGCACGAGCGCCAACAAGTGGGGCATCGAGATGGGTCGCCCTGACAAATACGGCATGCCGATGCGCAGCTTCCTGCTCCGCCATTACGACAACGTTATCCTGGCAGGCAAGAACGTAGGCTCCTCCGTCATCGCCTACGGCAGCGCCCGGATCCAGCCGAATACGGGACTGGCCGCCGAGTCGATCGGCATCATCCTGGGGCAGATTCGCGGCAAGAAGACGCTGCGTGAAGTGAATGAGGAAGACATGAAGACGCTGCACGCCTACCTCGAGAGCAAGTACCAGATCAAGCTCACCGGGGTGAAAGGCAATAACAAAATCGTCGGCTGGACGGCCGACGAGATCCACAAGCTCGACACGGGCGATATCGTGTATCCGCAGTATATCAAGACGCGCAAGCCGCCGAAATAAAGAGAAGGGCTATCCCTCCGGTCAGCGAATTCGCTGCACGGGGAAGGATAGCCCTATTTGTTAGCAGAGGATTAAATTCTAGCGTTAGGGGAAAGCTGGTCCATCATCGCGCTCACGCGCTCGCAGGCGGATTCCGGCGTCTCCATGTTCGCCCACAGCACATGCAGCTCTTCGTTCAGCAAATCCAGCTGCGACTGGCTCAGACCGAGGCCTTGCAGCGACTGTGCATACGGCATTACGTGCGTGAATGCATTGTAGTACTGCGGGTGAATCGACGGATCGAGCAGCCGGTCGTTCTCCGCGATCTCCCGGCGCACCGGGATCGTGCAGCCATTGCGCTTCAGAATCGTCTGCGCTTCGGGTCCGATCATGAATTCGATCAGGCTTTGCGCCACCTTCGTTTTCTCGCCGTGTTTGTTGATCCCGAGCGCACCGCCGAGCAAGATCGTGCCCTTGTTCGCCTGACCGGGCAGCGGCAGCAAATCCCAATTCAGATTCATGCCGCGGAATTCGTTCATGAAGTAATATGTCGACATGATCATCGCCATCCGCCCGCGGCGGAACAGCGATTCAGCCAAAAAGCTGCTGCCGTGGGAGTAAATCGGCGACACATGATGCTTGTACATCAGATCGACGCAAAACTGAAGTGCCTCGGCATTCCTCTTGTCGTCGAACGCCGATTTGCCGTTGTCGTCCATGAAGCGGCCGCCGTTCTGCATGATGAACGCGGGCCAGCGGTTCGACGAGGAAGAGAAGCAGAAGCCATAGCGCTCCATCATCCCGTGCTCCACCGCTTCTTCGGTGCATTGTTTGGCGATAGCCAACAAATCGTCCCAGGATCTGATCGTGGAAGCCGACACCTGCTGGATCCCCGCTTCCGCGAGCACCTCCTTGTTGTAGCAGATGACGACCGGGGAGAAGTGCACAGGCACCGCCATCAAGCGGCCTTGCTCGCGGAACATATCGAAGACGACCGGGTAGCTGTCGCGTTCGGCATCGATCCCTTCCGGATCGTACGGCAGCAGATGGTCGAGCTTGTCGTAAGCCAGAAACTCTCGCATGTGGTAATCCGAGACGAAGAATAGATCCGGTCCTCCGCCCTCTTCCATCATTTGCGTCAGATGGCGAACGTAATCCTCCGAGGGAAGAATGATCAGCTCTACACGCACATAGGGATGGACCTTCTCATAACGGTCGATTATTTTACGAATAATATCGGTTTCGTAGGAGCCTGAGAACCAAATCAGCTTGAGCGTCTGCCGAGGAATTTCCTCCTCCGGCAGTTTGACGCGGTTTCCTTTGCCGGCGATTTTCTCGATGAGGCCTTCCTCGACGAGCTGCGCCAGCACCTTGCGGACGGATACGCGGCTGATCTGGTATTTCTCGCTGAGCGTATTTTCGGGCAGAATGAATTCCCCCGGCAGGAGCGAGCCGCTGAGAATTTCATTCCTCAACTCCTTGATGAAGGCGTCGTAACGCTCCTGAAACAAATTCCTTCTTCTTAGCAAATTAGTCCGCTCCTATACAAGTTCATTAGTACTATATTACCTTACATGGCTCTACTTTGTAAAACAAGAAACAACCATGTCGGATGCGGGAGGCGGCTAGCTTAAGATGGGAAATTCGTATATAAAAAGCAGGAGCTGGCGCTCCTGCCATTAATTCAAAATTATGTGTACGATTGGATTACTTTGCGCACGGCGCCGGCGATGTCGTACATGTCCGACTCGTCGCCCAGCAGCATGTTTTGGTGCAGCCACAGCACTTCCTTGTCGCATGCGCGCTCGCTGATCGGGCAGCTGTTGAAGCGGTCTTCTCCGGTCCATTTCTTCGTCTCTGCGATCACAGCGGCGTTCTTGTTGAGCGACACATAGCCCGGTGCCGCCGGGATGCCCTCGGCCACCAGCTTGGCGATGACGTCGTTCTTGTCGACGCGGTCCGCGAGCGCCGCATCCAGCTTGAACATGTACAGGTGGTACGCATGGCGCGTGATGCCCGGATCGCGACTCAGCACCTGGATGCCGTCGATTGGCTTCAGCAGCTCGGTCAGCAGCTTGCCGTTGCGCTCGCGCGCCGCCGATTGCGCCTCGAGGCGGGTCATCTGGCCGATGAGCAGCGCCGCCTGCAGCTCCGTCATCCGCAGGTTCCAGCCGATGTGCTCGTGCTGGTACCAGGCGCCGTTCCGGACGCGACCTACGTTCGCCAGCGACCAAGCCATGTCGGCGAACGCCTCGTCATTCGTGAGGATCATGCCGCCCTCGCCGGAGTTGATATTCTTGCTCGACTGGAAGCTGAACGTGCCCAGGTCGCCTTGCGCCCCTACGCCCATGCCTTGCCACTGAGCGCCTACCGCTTGCGCCGAGTCTTCGATCAGGCGCAGGCTGTGCTTGGCGGCGATGGCCTTCAGCGCCGTCAGGTTGGCCGGAGCGCCGCCGATATGGACGGCGACGATCGCCTTCGTCTTCGGCGTGATGGCCGCTTCTACCTTGCTCGGATCGAGCAGCAGGGTGTCGGCCTCCACGTCGACGAAGACGGGGATCGCGCCGAACATCAGCGCCGAGCTGGCGGTCGCGATGAATGTGTACGGCGGCATGATCACTTCGTCGCCGGGCTTCACGCCGGCCGCCTGCAGCGCGATTGTGATCGCCACGGTGCCGTTCACGATCGAGACAGCGTATTTGGCGTCATGCGCCGTCGCGAATTTGGATTCGATCTCCGGCAGCATCACTCGGCCGGTGCCGCCCCATTTGCCGGAACGGACGACCTCCAACACGAGCTGCTCTTCCACTTCATTGAATATGGGCCATTCCGGAAAAGGCTTCGTTCGTACCGGCGTACCGCCGTTTACAGCCAATTTTTCCTTCGTTGTCATATCTGTTTGCACTCCCTAAAAAAGTATAGTGGTATCATACTTGTATTATAATTTGTCGGGGATCGTTTGACTACAGCTTTTTTTTAGCTGACGTTGTTGCGCTTTGTGCAGGCGAGTGGCGGGCCCGTGGCGACGGGTGCTGAGCGGTGACGGAGAGTGGCGGACCGGTGACGGACGACGAGGAAGCGGCGGCAGAGGCGCTGGACGAGCGGCTGGCGTTGTTTACAATTTGTTCCGAGGTGCGCTATACTCTTAGAAAACCTTGGAGGCGATGGAGATGGAACACGATTTGTTCAGACTGCTTTCCTTTGCACGGGCGGGGACGCTGAAGCAGTTGGATGGGCTCACGGAGGAGCTGGCCGATCGCATTCCGGACGGGTTCCGCAACTCGATTCGTTGGAATTTGGGGCATGTGTACGTCGTGCTGGAGCGGTTTGCTTTTCAGTACATCGGCTTGCCTCAGCAGCTGCCGGACGGGTTCAAAGCCCGCTTCGAGTTCGGCACCTCCCCGCTGACTGCAACGGAGACGGCTCCCGCGCCTACGCTGGCGGAGCTGCGAGCGTTGCTGGAGGGGCAGTTGCCGCGCATTCGGGAAGCGCTGGAGGCGCGCCTGCAGGAGGCGGTCGAGCCGCCCTATACAACTTCGACTGGACTAACGCTAGCCACGCCGGAGCAGTTTTTGACCTTCAATTTGTACCATGAAGGCATGCATGTGAGCGTGATCAAGCTGTATAAGAAGCTGTTGGCTTAGCTTGGGCCGGTGCGGTTCGGAGGGTGGGGGCGCTCGAGGGGCACTCGAGAGTGCTCGGGGGTGCTCGATAGGCACTCGAGGCTGCTCGAGAGGCGCTCGGCGTCTCCCTCCGGACTTTGGTCATCGCTAACATATCGCTCATTGCTGACCAAACTTTGCTCGCAAGTAGACCAACTATTACCCTACTTGGCCCTCTGCCGACCGT
>NZ_BIMA01000151.1 GCF_004000845.1 Paenibacillus koleovorans NBRC 103111 | reverse complement strand
ACCGAACAAGTTAGATGCAGCTCGAGGAAGGGGGAGTTAGTTTGGTGGTGGGTGGTCCTTTTGTGCGGGGCAGGGCTGATTGAGAGTGGCGCGACGGTAGACCTGGAGTTACTCGAACCAAAATTTAGATACCGAAATCATCTCATATGCGAGAATGGTACGTTCCTCGGCTAAATAGTGATATGGCATCTAATGGCATCACCTTATCTTCTCGGTAGGCCCGCGCCACCCCCATATAGGAGTAAATAAGCAAATCGCTCCCTTTGATGTGTGATTCTCCGCACAGCGGTTGGAGGCGAGGGACGTTATAATTGGAGTCAAACTAGGGCGAGGGAGTGGAGTAGGCATGGGAACTGAAGCGAAGGATGACTTCTCGATCACTTGCGATAGCTGCGGTAAACGAAACGGCGGAGACAACCCGGTCGGGCAGCATTGGCTGTGCCAGGATTGTCGGGTGAGTGAGACGGAGCAGACCAAAGAACAGGAGTAGGTGTAGCTGAAAAGAGATCTAGTCGCCTAGTGGAATGCTTACGTCGAAGAAATATTGCTCTTTAGCCCGAAAAAACCCACTTGCAGCGTTTATGAATGCCTTTAAACTCGAGGTAGTCCGAATTTACCGAATTGGAGCGACAGTTCTTGACAGGGGATAGCTGGAATGGCTCTGCAAGTGGGCAAAATCGGACTGGAGCGACTTTTGTCGTGCTCGATTGTCCTCCAGTCAGGAAAAGTCGGACTACATCGCAAGTGTGCCAGGGAGCTGTGGTTACTTGTCGGTTGTGTAAGGTTTGATTATTGGAGTTGATGGTGCTCCAACAGAGGTCATTTCGACCCTTGCCCAACTTGCCAAGCCAATCCCCGCCAGCGGTGGGCACCGCGTTCTTGGCTCACCAGCCTTCTGCCCTCCGCATTATCTCACCTCCACTCCCACACGATTCCCCTTGCACAAGCCGCGAAACGCTGCCCACCTGCCCCACCAATCACCAGGCGACTATGACGAATCTGTGAAATTGCCCGCCACAGCAATTGTTATGTGATTATGATCACAGTCACAGAGAGAGCCGGGGCTTAAGATAAAAGCAAGCAAACATAGATGCGGTCCAACAAAGGAGGCAAGGTCATGGCCCAACAACATCCCAACAAGCAGCCGGGTGAGAGCAGTCTGAAAGGCACTTTAGTGTCCGTTCTCCTGCTGGGCTTGTTTCTCGTGCTAGTCTGGGTCGGCGTATTCGCGCTGTTCGCGAGCCGCAACGGCTAGTCCACCATTACAGAGGAAGGGTTGATCGAGGATGCATTTTCATAAGTTTGAAAAAATATGGCTCACCTTTGGGCTGGCGATGATTGTCGTGTTTCTGGCGGTGTTGGGCGTGGGGGCTTTCGCGATGGGGGCGGCGCCTCCGGGCGATCACCATACCCAGGTGGATCCGGCCAGGGTGGAAGAGATCGCGCCGTTCAACAAGCCGGGACTGCGCCAGATCGGCAAAAACGAATATGAAGCGATCATGGTCGGCAAAGTCTTCTCCTATGTGCCGGATGCGATGACGGTCCCGGTCGGGGCGACAGTGCACTTCACGGTAACGAGTCCGGATGTGGTCCACGGCTTCCAGATCGTCGGCACGAATGTCAACGCGATGATCGTCCCGGGAGAGGTCAACCACATCACCCACAAGTTCACGAAGCCGGGCACCTACTTGGTGCTGTGCAACGAGTACTGCGGCTCCGGGCATGAAGTGATGTCGACGACCATTATCGTTTTGTAGCCAACTCAATCTCGACTTTAACATGAATCCGGAGGCGGTCCAGCATGGAGACCAACCACGACGCTCCACTTACCAATCGAAAAATCAATCCCCAAGATTCCATCCTGGCACTCACGCACATTTTGTTCGCATTCGGAGCGCTGGCGCTGGGCGGCTTTGCCGGACTGCTTCAAGGGGTCGTGAAGGCGACCAATTTCAAGCTCCCAGCCGGCATCGGCTACTACCAGCTGTTGACGGCGCACGGCGTGCTGATGGCGCTCGTGTTCACGACGTTCTTCATCGTCGGTTTCCTGTATGCCGGGGCGGCCTACACGACAGGCGGCTCGATGCGGCCCGGCGTCCGCCGCGCCAACTGGTGGGGCTTCGGTCTGATGGCGGGCGGCACGATCATGACCGTCATCATGATCCTGCTGAATCAAGCTTCGGTCCTGTACACCTTCTATGCTCCGCTCAAAGCGTCGCCCTTTTTCTACCTCGGCTTAACGTTGGTCGTCGTGGGCAGCTGGATTAGCGGCATCGGCCTCTTCGTGCAATACGCGCACTGGCGCAAACAAAATCCAGGCAAGCTGTCTCCGCTGTTCCTGTTCATGGCCGTCGTGACAATGACGATGTGGCTCATCTGCACGCTCGGCGTAGCGGCGGAGGTTCTGCTGCTCCTGCTCCCTTGGTCGATGGGCTGGGTGCCCACAGTCAACGTCATGCTATCGCGGACGCTGTTCTGGTATTTCGGCCATCCGCTCGTCTACTTCTGGCTGCTGCCGACTTATATATGCTGGTACGTGGTCATCCCGAAGCTGATCGGCGGCAAAGTGTTCAGCGATTCGTTAGCGAGACTTTCGTTTATTCTGCTGCTGCTGTTCTCGATTCCGGTGGGCTTCCACCATCAACTGACCGAGCCGGGCATTTCGCCGGTATGGAAATTCATCCAAGTCGTGCTGACGTTTATGGTCGTCGTTCCGTCGCTCATGACCGCCTTCTCGCTGTTCGCGATGCTGGAGCTTAGCGGCCGGGCGAAAGGCGCGAAACGCTTGTTCGGCTGGCTCGGCAAGCTGCCTTGGAAGGATGCCCGCTTCTTCGCCCCGTTTATGGGCATGGTCATCTTCATTCCGGCGGGTGCCGGCGGGATCGTCAATGCGAGCAACCAAATGAACCAAGTGGTGCATAACACGATCTGGGTGACCGGGCATTTCCATCTGACGGTGGCAACCAGTGTGGCGTTGACCTTCTTCGGCCTGATGTACTGGCTCGTGCCGCTGCTGAGCGGACGCAAGCTGACGCCTGCGATGAACAAGCTGGGATTGGCGCAAACATGGATCTGGGTCATCGGCATGTTCCTCATGTCGGGTTCGATGCACGCAGTCGGGCTGCTCGGCTCCCCGCGCCGGACCGCTTACACGACATACGGCGATCATGCCGATGCGTTATCGTGGATTCCGCTGCATCGGGTGTTGGGTATGGGCGGTGTCATACTTTTCATCGGGATCATCTTAATCATTTACATCATCCTGGAGCTGGCCTTTTTTGCGGAAAAAGATACGGCTGGCGAGGAAGATTTTCAGGTGGCGGAAGTGGCGGAGGATGCGCATGCAACACCTGCTCTGCTGGAAAATTGGAAGGTGTGGGTCGGCATTGTCGTCATCTTGATCTTGTTCGCGTATACGATTCCGGTGCTCGACATGCTGCGCGATGTGCCTGGATCGAAGCCGTGGGTGACGTGGTAAGGGAGTGTTAGGAGTCAGCCGCCCGGAGGAGGAGCCGACTTTCAAATCCGGCATATTTCTTCCGGGCAGTTCTCGCAGTGGCAAATTTGGCGGAGCGAGCCGATATTTTTAATCACAATGTTGCCTTTGTCTTCTTGAAGAATGTCGGCTTTTTTCAGCTCGCTGAGCATCCGGTTGACGCTTTCCCGCGTGACGGCTATCATGTCGGCCATCTCGGAGTTGTTGATTTTCAGTCCGATTCTAGTGTGGTCGCCCTCCGGGATCCCGAACGAGTTGTGAAGGCGGATAAGCAGCGAGCACAGCGCGCCTTGTTTGCCGAACAGGAGCAGGTCGCGGAACTTGGACTCGGCAATCCGGGTCATCAAGCCGCTCCATTTGAAGAAATCGACCGCCAGCTCGTTGTGGGTACGGAGGAGCGTTTCGAGGTCCTTTTGGTGCAAAATGGCGATTTCGCTGTCTCGGATGACCTCGGCGTTGAAGCTTTCCACCGCTTCGTGAAAGGGGCTCATCTGCCCGAACAGATCGCCTGCCTGATGCAGCTGCATCGTCAGCGACCGGCCTTCATCCGACATTTTCGTAATCCGAACAAGCCCGCTCCGCACCATATATAGCCGATCCGCCGAATCTCCCGCCCAGAACAAATGCGAGCCCGCCTTAAGGGAAACGACTGACATCGTGTTGTTCAATAGATCCAGGCTATGCAGGTTGAAGCAGGACGTGTTGCAAATGGATGTGCTGACAACCGCGTTTACAGCCATGAAAACCGCCTCCCTTACGTATGTTCAGCTTAATAATAAAATACCGGCAAGCTTTTGGTAATCGGGACATTGCCTGAACCCTCGCTCGGGGAATTCCCCTACTCCGATGTGATATGATAGGGGTAGCGAAGAAACGAAGGGCTTTATGGAGGTTGAACATGGTCGATATTCTGGTTGTGGACGATCACGCGGTGGTACGCTCCGGCCTGATGATGCTTTTGAACGGAAAAGAGAACATGTGCGTTGTAGGTGAAGCCGCCGGAGGCGATGAGGGCATTCAGGAAGCGCTGCGGCTGCGGCCGGACGTGGTGTTGATGGATCTGAGCATGCCCCCGGGAAAAGACGGTCTGACGGCCACGTCGGAGCTCAAGCAGCTGCTGCCGCATACGGCGGTGCTGATTCTGAGCATGCATGACGACGATGAATATTTGTTCCGGGCGATTCAAGCCGGGGCGTCGGGGTATGTGCTTAAGAGCGCGCCGCATGAAGCGCTGCTGAATGCGATCCGCGCGGTTGCGTCGGGGAGTGCCTACCTGACGCCGGCGGCGACGAAACGGCTGATGAGCGAGTACTTGGAGCGGGTGAAGGAAGGCGGCACGGTGCCCGACTATGAGCGGCTGTCCGAGCGGGAGCGGGAAATCCTGAGCCTGATCGCCAAAGGGTATTCGAACAAAGACATCGCCGAGCAGCTGATCATCAGTGTGAAGACGGTCGAGTCGCATAAGAGCAACATTATGGAGAAGCTGAATTTGAAAACAAGGCCGGAGCTGGTCCAATATGCGATGAAGAAAGGGTTGCTGCAGTTTGAGTGAGTTTCCGGAGGTTATAGGCGAGCATGCGGCGAGGCTGCTGGCGCAGGCGGACGATCATATCCAGGACGAGCGGTTCCGTCTGGAGCTGAAGCAGTCGCTTAGACAGCTGTCGGATTTGAAATTCGCGCTGGACGAGTCCTCGATTGTGGCGGTGACGGATGCCCGTGGCGTTATTCAATATGTGAATGATACGTTTTGCACGATATCCCAGTATGCCCGGGAAGAGCTGATCGGCCAAGACCATCGAATCATCAACTCGGGTTATCACGGCAAGGCGTTTATGAAGGAGCTTTGGCAGACCATCGGATCGGGACAGGTGTGGAAAGGCGACATCAAAAACCGCGCGAAGGACGGCTCGTTCTACTGGGTGAATACGACAATCGTTCCCCTTCTGGACCGACAGGGCAAACCGTATCAGTATTTGGCGGTCCGCAACGAAGTGACTAGGCTCAAGCTGGTGGAGGAAGAGCTCCAACGGATGATGGCCAAGGTGCTGGATATCCAAGAAGAGGAGCGGCGGCGCATGTCCCGGGAGCTGCATGACGGGATCGGCCAAACGCTGTTTTCGCTGCTCGTTCGGATAGACCGGGTGATTGGCGATGGGGCTTCGGCGGCAGGCGGATCGGGGAAAGTGGAGCTGGGGCAGAGCGGAGCGAGGGAAAGCGGGCTGGGCGAAATTCGGCGTCAAGTTGCCGCTTTGATGGAGGATGTGCGCGGGCTCGCTTGGCAGCTTCGGCCTAGTGTCCTCGATGATCTCGGCGTGGTGCCGGCGATCCGGACTTATGTCGACAATTTTGCGGCGCATTCCGGCATTCGGGTTCATTTGAGCTGCCGGTTGAAGTGCCGGCTGAGCGAGCAGAAGGAAACGACCATTTACAGGCTGATCCAGGAGGCTTTGCGGAACATCGGCAAATACGCCGGGGTGACGGAGGCTTGGGTCCGGGTGGAGGAGCTGGAGTCGACCGTCGAGGTTGAGATTGAAGACAAAGGCAACGGCTTTCGGCGGGATGATCGCGCCAAGGGAGTCGGGCTGTTCAGCATGGAAGAGCGCGCAAGAAGCGTAGGCGGTCGGTTGACGATGGAGTCCGAGCCAGGTGCGGGAACGAGGATTAGATTGGTTGTGGCAAAAGAGTAGGGCCGCCCTTGTAGTTGGGGCGACCCTTCTTTGGTTTTGCAGGTGCGGTGAGTGTGCTTGGTTTATGAATAAGGTGATGCCGCATCGTTATTTTTTCTGGAGCTGAAGTTCACACTGGAACCTGGCTCAATGAAGCTTGCCTTCCTCTTTGTTGCGCAGGAACTCCTTGCCGTATTCCCCATGCGGATGAATGTTGGCATGCTCCATCTGGATCGTGGAATGCTCGATGCCGTAATTTTGTTGGAGCGTCTCGTTGATCGCCAGAATGATGCAGAACGGCTGTACATTCGGGTCGACGAATACATGCGCCGTCAGCGAGTAATGGTCGGAGGAGACGGCCCACAGATGCATTTCGTGCACATCCTCGACACCTTCCACCTGAGCGATAGCCTTGCGGATTTCATCCAGCTTGAACTTCTCGGGCACCGACTCCATCAGGATGAGGTACGATTCTTTGACGATTTTGGCGCCGCCGGTGAAAATAATGCCGCCGATGACCAAGCTGACGAGCGGGTCGAAAAAGCTCAGGGCGGTAAAGTAAATGACGATGGCGGAAATGATAACCCCGATCGAACTGATCAAATCCCCGATAAAGTGCCACAGGGCGCTTTTCACGTTCAAGTTGTCTTCTTCCTTCATGCTGCGGCTGAGTACGATCGTAAGCGTCAAGTTGACGACGAGTCCGATAGATGCAATCGATAGCATCAGGCCCAAGTCGATCTCCTCGGGATGGATGAAGCGGCGGATCCCCTCGATGAAAATGCCGACCGCAATAATACAAAGCGCCAGCCCGTTCAAGAAGGAGGCGATGATCTCGAAGCGCAAGTATCCGAACGTGTAGCGTGCGTTGGGCTGCTTCGTTGCCATATAGATCGCCGTCATGCTCAGGCCGAGCGCGATGACGTCGGAGACCATGTGTGCGGAGTCGGAGAGCAGGGCAAGCGAGTTGGACATCAGCCCGCCTACAATTTCCACGACCGTGAAAAAGGCGGTGAGAATGAGCGTCGTCCAGAGCGCCCGTTTGGATCGGCTTTGTTCTTTGACATGCCGCAGGTGGTGATAGTCGTACATAAGTTGCCCTCCTTTGAGAACCATTCTTATTTAGAATGATTCTAAATAAGAAGATGATACCTATCATACGCTATCAGGCCTCGGTTTGCCAACCCTCTTTTGGAAAAAGTTTTTCGGCGGGGCGCGAGAGTGGGTGGAGTGCAACAAGTGAGTGGTTGGCTGGGGATAGAGCATAGGCCCAGTGAACAACAAAAAAACCCATCCTGGACTCATCTGGACGGGGTTTTCCATATTTTCATGAGCAACTCGCAACACCTAGTAGGACTCCAAGTTGCTATAAATGTTGATCATCCGATTCAAATTGTCCCATGTAGCCTTGTAGCCGAACTGCTCGCTGATCTCGCGCAAATTGACGAGCACGCGATTGTTCAGGATGTTGAGCGATGTGGAGATCGTCTTCATCTCGTTCGAGCCGGGCATCTGGTACACGATCTCGCGCTTATCCAGGTCGAGCCGAACGTAGCTCGCGCCGAACGCCTTCAGCAGCTCATCCGCCGGCGACCAGGTTTTCCCATCGATGATGACAGGCCGGTGCGCGGTGAACTTCACTTCCTGATTGTCGAAGAATACGCGGATAAACGGCAAAGTCCTGGCTTGGGCCGCGTTCGAGAGCAGCGTAATATGCCCGCGGTTCAGCTCCTCGATATCTTGGGGGGTCATGCCGACGATTTTGCTGTTGCCCGGCGACGGGTTCAGCACGATCCCGTGCTGCTCCTTCATGTAAGCGTGGAAGTCGGCGAACTGCGCGTCTGTCACCTGCTTCAGGTTGATGCCTGGATTCCGCGCCAGCAGCAGCCCGATGCTCTCCGCCGCCAAAGCGCCGTTCGGCTGAATCCGCGCGCTCCCATAGGCGACGTAGGAGGCGCCGACCATTTTGCCGGTCAGGATGACGTTGTCGACATCCTTGAGCAAGTAGCTGCGCAGCGGGATGCCGTACTTGTCAGGCTTGCCGATCGCGAACCCTTCCCGATTGCTGCGGGAGCCTTGAATATCGATGAAATAGCCGCCAACGCTCACATTGTCTTGGAACATTACGCCGCCTAACAAATCGGAAGCTTCCAGTATATACTCCGTCGGGTAGTGATTATACTCCCGGACGTAGAGCGACTCCGGCTCCCCGTTCAGCTCGGCGTTCTCGAAGCCGATAATGTATTTGCGCAGCAAGTCGCGAATATGCGGCATTTCTTGTTTGGCGACTTGCATCGCTGCTGCGATCGTCTCGGGCTTGTTCGGATCGACGTCGTACACCTGCAGCGCGTTGATGATGACCTGACCGTCTTTTTGGTTCAAAATATTAAGGCCGCGCAAATTCGCTTTGTCCGGATTTTGCAGCTGGTAGCGGGCGACAATCGGCGGGAAGCCGTACCCGATATTCGCATCCACATATGTCTCCGGCCCGTACAGCGTGGTCCGCTCGGGTTTGGTCAGCTCCCAGAACGAGCCGTAAAACCGCTCCCAATCCACATTGCGGAACTTCATCATGTAGGTGGCGCTCATGTATTCCCGCTGCGTCGCCTGGTACAATGACTCCAGACCGGGCAACGGCTCGGCGCCGGTCAACGAGACGAGCTCCGCGCTGTCGCTGTTGTCGACGAAATAATCCGCTTCGACGGTTTTGGTCCGTCCGCTTTTCGTCGTATATGTAAGTGATTGCACCTTGCGGCCGACGATCTGCAACGAGATGGGCTGAGCGTTTTTCTCAAGAGGGATGCCTTTGATTTGCCGGTTGAAATATTTCTTAAAGTCCGAGAGCTTGCGAATTTCGCCCTCGTAATAGTCCGTAAACAGCTCTTGTATCGAGCCCTGCAGCAGCGATTTCCCCTGATCGTCGAACGTCTCGTCGAGATAGAGCATTTCGCCCTGCAGCAGTTGACCGCCGATCGTATCGGTCGGCTCTAATATTTTCACGTCGAGACCCGCGTCATGGGCTTGCTTGGCGAGATAAATCCCTTCCAGCTCGGTACCGATGATGACGACATCGAATTTCGACTTCCAGAGATTAAGCGATTCAATGCCCTTGCTCTGAACGCGGTATGCCGCAAGCGCCGCAAGCACGACGAGTATGGCAGCCGCAGTGCCCAGAATCGGTTTTTTCACCGAGCGAGTCATCCCTTCAGTCATGTAGTGGTAGTCCAACCTATATTTTACGTAGTTTCCCCCTAAATAGGAAGTATTAAAATATCGACACATCCGCCCATGAAGCATCTTCAATAAAAATTGTTACACAATTGAAATATTTCTGTTACGATTCTCTAACGTTCAGGGGGTATGATATATACCAAGACCCCCTTTTTAATATAAACCTGTTGAGGACCTCCACCGTTGGATGGTCCTCCTTTTTTTTGTGCAAGCTAAGATTGATTGTCGCACAAGGGATCTGAAGGTATAACGCGGAAGGGAAAAGGTCGACAGACCCATTGGCAGGATAATGGCAGGTTCCACTTCAGTATATCACGGGAAACAAAAAGCTACTGCAGGAGTTGTTCCAGTGCAGTAGCTAAGTTTAGCAACAAAGACGCACAAGTGGGACGCATATCATGGAATCGAATTCGGCGCATCTCTGTCTTTGTTAGGAGTCTTCTCCAAATAACATCGTAGTTTGTCTTGGAGAGTGGAGTTCCGTATTTCGAACAGATAAGATAACCGTTGTCCACATAGCTTTCACCGCAAGCCAACGGCAGAAGAGATGCACTGGTCTTAGTTCCGTAGGGACTGTAGCGATACATACAAAGTTACATTGCCAACCAAGGCTTCAATAAGATTCTTTGAGACAAGACATTAGGGACAATTGGTTTTTGATGACGCCTTCGGGTGTCTTTTTTATATCTTCATGATGGAATCAGAGGAGGATATTGGAAGGATTTTTCTGAGCTATGTCACGGGTAAGCCCCTCAATGGAATGGCGGTTTTTGTTTTGCAGACGTTGAGAACATCTTGAAGTACAAGAGAGTGCTGATTTAATTATCAGCAGACCGTAACTGTACGGGTGTATATATGCAGGTGCAGTATAGATTACTGGATGATTGCCACATTTATTCGAAATGCCATAATTTTCGACAAAAGTAGTGCTATTTCAGCAAAATAACCCTCTACAAGTTGTAACATTATTCGCCATATAATAGAAATATCGGACTTTTCTTAGATAGAGAAGGAGATAAAAACAATAATGAAAGTAGGGATATTTTTTGAAGTTAATAGGTAACAAAGTTAAAAATACGGTGATTCTACTTCTCACTTCCTTACTACTGGCTCAGCCGTTGAATGTTATTGCGCAAGGTGAGCAGCCTTCTAATGGGGAAGCACCTCTATTACAGATCTCTCAACCAGAATCAGTTTCAAAAACAGATGATTTCCCTCAAATAGGCTCCTTATCAAAATGGAAAGTTATTGAACCGAACATTGTCTCAGAAGACATCTCCAAACGAACAGCGAATTCCAAGTACTTCTTAATGACCGATGGATCAAAAAAGGTTGTCCTCTCGGCAGAAAATCTGCACTACGAAGATGAGCGTGGGAAGTGGCAAGAAATTGACACTACTCTGGTTGATGAAGTAGACCTTGATCGAGTCATTAGCCCAGTTTCAAAAGAGGTCATCGCTGAAGTAAACCAAAAAAGAAATGAGATTTCTTCGAAAGCATTATCAGGTGGACTTGATCGAAATAAGTCTCAATCAGCTCTCTAACGGCTACTGGGACAACTTCCTTCAATTATAATTTTTCAGCTATAGCACCAACGACAAATGCATTAATTCGTGTGAGAGCGTACGACGGCGAAATTAATGGACAGTGGGTCAGTCAAATGCTTCATTCACAATTCGACACAACCAAGCTCCATATGCTCCATCAAGTTTGACTCCAGGTAACACTTTATCGTCTAGTCCAACACTAATAGGTACTCTTACACCAACCTTGCAATGGACATTCTCAGACCCAGACTCTGGAAACACTCAGTCAGCTTACCAAGTAATCATTAAAGACATGGCTGACGGAGGAGTTTACGACTCAAGTTGGGTTACTTCAAGTAGCAATTCAATCACAATCCCATCAAATAAATTGACCAGAGGAACTACATACAAGTGGACAGTAGCTACAAAGGACAACAGCGGAGCGCAATCACCAGCATCAGCTACTCACTATGTCAGAACTAACAGCCTTCCAGAGACAATGATAACCTCGTACACAAATGGTGAAACATTAACGGATAACATTTTGAGCTTCACTTGGTCATACAGCGATGCCGATTCACAACCGCAGACGCACTATCAATTGGTTGGCTCCAAAGATAACTGGGCTTCTGTAGCTTACGATTCAGGGGAGATACCTTCAGCAGCTACTTCACACAGTTTTATACCATCCACTACTGGTCAATGGGATTTCAGACTTCGAGTAAAAGACGGGATGGAATGGTCTGCTTGGAGTTACCGAAATGACTTGAACATGGAGCACTCATTCGAGGAAAATGATGAAGCTTCCGAGGCATTTCCTATTGCTTACCAAACAACCTATACAACTGTCATTTCATCTGCGACTGATCTGGACTGGTACAAGTATACGCCAACAAGTTCTGGAATCGATCGTGTAACCCTCACTGTTCCAACTGGTAAGAACTACGATGTGTTTGTGTTTGACTCCACGATGAAACAAATTGCTGCTGGTTCAAATGGTACTGGAGTGAATGAAAACATCATCTTTGAGGTTAATGCTGGTCAAGTGTATTACATCGAGGTTGTTGGGGTTGGGGGGCAGTTCTCAACACTAACTTATGGGTTGACAGTAAACAAATTGAGCATAAGTTCAACAACAACGTACCAGTACGACTCGAATGGAAACATTACGGGGAAGACGACAGTGACGACAAGACAATAAAACATTGGAGGTTGCCATGAAAAATAAGTTGCGTTTTCTAGTGGTTTCTATTCTAGCTTGTGCATGGATTGCTTCAGCATATGTTCCAGCGGGAGCACAAAATAAAGAGCAACTAATTATTTCTCCTGTCCCAGAAACTGTAACTAGTATTACTTACAAGGGTGAAGATGCTTATCCGCTCCCTTCAGCTAACGACGTAAATAATTTAGAAAAATGGAAGAGGGTAAACCCAGATATTATTTCGGAAATTATTGAAGAGAGAACACCAACTAGCAAACACTTCTTAATGAACGACGGAACATACACGGCTGTCTTCTCATTAGAGTATCAACATTATACCGATTCAAGTGGACATTTATATGATATTGATACTCAGCTTGTTGACGAAAGTGACTTGGCGTTTGTCAATGCACCAATATCAAAGGACTCTGTCACCAGTCTAAATAATAAAAAAATGGAGTTGGAGCAAAAACGACTAACTCAGGGAAAGCTAGATCAACCTGGTACAAGATTAAGAGCACCATTTGTGCCATTTGATCTTAGTATTCCAAAGGATTTTACTGATGGTTATTGGATTCAAAGAGGGAACAGCCTACTTTCGTTTACTCCAATTGGTGCAAATTCAGTATATGGAACTATGTTTGATAAAAGTCAGATGAATTATCTGAATGTATGGACGGATACGGATGTCCAGTTGAAAGTTACCGAAACGGGAATAAAAGAAACGATCATCTTAAATTCGATTGCAGCTCCGACTAGTTTTAGATACGAATTGGTTGGTGAAATCTCAAATGATTTGAAGAATGATGAATTTTATCTAGAGCCTGCCTGGTTAATGGACGGGGGCGAGACGGGATGTTCAACAAGTGATTTCGAGGGAAAATGGGAAAGTGTTTCTGGATATTCATGCAGATACACAAGGCCTGGAATTTCCGATAATAATTGATCCAACTGTAAGCACGTATAATTCAAGCAGCGTACGAGACTGTCATGTCAGCGGATCTTCTGTTTGTGTTGGCGGGGCAAGTGCCTTCAATGTCTATCATAATGGTTACTCAAACTATGATTACGGTGAACTTACATTTTATGTGAATCCTTTGCCGACGACTTTTGATCAAATAAGGACCGCAACGATTAAACTGGTTGCTGCCTCCATTCAAAGCTCGTTTACAATCGATGCAGTCTCAACCATTCCATCTTATAGCACTACATTTACTAATTCTCAGTCTGTTCTCGCTGGGGGAAATGAGACCAATATTAACGTTACTAATTCAGTATCAGATTGGTTTAACGGAAAATGGTACGAAGACTATCCTATTATTTCATACACGATTAAAACTGCTAATAGTAATGGAGCAGGGGCGACCTACTGGGGGAATATTGGTATAAATTATAATCCGAAACTTATCATCCAATACAATAAGTATAATCCAACCGCTCCGACTGTTATTAGCCCAAATGGGAATGAAGTAGTAGACACGAATTATACTGTCTCATGGAGCCCTGCTACCGATCAGGACGATGTGCAATCGGCTCTCCAATACCAAATAGACGTATCAACTAACAATGGTGGAAGCTGGTCGACACTAGTTCCGCTAACTTCGGCAGGCGCTACAAGTGCAATTGTTAATTTTGCATCCTTTGCGGCAACGAATTCAGCTCTTATCAGAGTCAGAGCTTTTGATGGGATAGGGTACGGCCCCTGGGATCAGTCTAATGCATCTTTCACCATTCAGCATAACCAGGCGCCGAATGCACCTACAGGACTAACACCAGGTAACACTTCATCTGT
>NZ_BIMA01000150.1 GCF_004000845.1 Paenibacillus koleovorans NBRC 103111 | reverse complement strand
GAAATCAGGGCCTAACCACAACCAACCAAGGGCCATGATTTCAAGAGCGATCAGAACCCAACTGAACCCAGTTGCCTGCCCTTCCCGCGCCAACCGGCACACCAACGCCAGAGGATCTAATCGGTGTCTTTCTGATCAGGTTTTCTTACATTATAGATAGTATTTGCTCAACCATCCCTTTGGGCTGAAGTCGAGATCCGGGGCAATTGAATTTTGCCCAGCTTGTACCCTGTGGCGGCGAGCGGACCGAGGCAGAGGATGCGCATCATGATGAGCGACACCTCCCGTGGGGACAGCTTCATGCCGGACTCGATCCAATGCTGCAGAATGCCGATGTTGGCCGAGGACAAGTACGTGAGCAAATAATCGAGCGGCACCAGTTGCTCCGACTCCTCCGGGAGGATGTAGGTGATTTTATTGTACATATTCGACCGCATCAGCTCCTTGAAGCGCAGCATATAGGAGAGGTCGCCTCTAGGTCCGAACATGACGCGGAAGAAGTCGCCGTTCGCCAGAAACTCCTCCAGCAGCCGGATGCTGGTCGGGTAAGGCTCATCGTTCAAGGCGCAAGCGATCGCCTCGTTCAAATCGAGCTGCACGGCTCTGGCGCGGATGCGCTCGAACGCTTCCTCCTTCCATTGCTCCAGCAGATCGGCCACGTCCCGATAGTGCAGGTAGAATGTGCCGCGGTTGACTTGGGCGTGCGTGGCGATATCGGTGACCGTGATCGAGTCGATGCCCTTGGATTCGATCAGCTCGAGCAGCGCCTGACGCAGCAATTGTTGGGTGCGGACTTGCCGGCGGTCCATTTTGTCGGTCATGGTGCAGGCCTCCTTACTTAATCAACAGATCGGGTCGGATCTGCTTATTGCAATCTCCTCTCCTCTAATTATAATTAACACTGTGATGATTAATCAACAACTTGTTCATTATATACGAGGGGGGTCGATCTGAAAATGAATATACTAAAACAAAAGCAATTTTACCTTGGCATTGTGGTTGCCCTTGTGGTCTTGTCGGTATTCGGCTTGGCTATGATGGGCTCGATTGCGGGGGCGAAGCCGAAAAACTTGCCGGTGGCGCTAGTCGTCCAGGACGAACCAGCCGCCATTCCCGGCGGCGGGACGCTGGCCGTGGGCGAGATGATCAAGACGAAACTGGGTGAAGAGAAGCAGCTGCCCATCAGCTGGAAGACGGTCGCTTCGGAGGCGGAGGCGAGAGCGGGGCTCGATCGCCAAGAGTACTACGGCGCGCTGGTGCTGCCGGCGAATCTCAGCTCGGGCGTGTTGTCCGCGCAGTCGTCTGCGCCGAAGCCGCCGACGGTGCTCATCCTCGTGAACGAGGGGATGAGTGCCCAAGCGTCCGGAGCCGTCAGCCAAATGCTGCAGCAAGCGATGGGCGGCGTCCGCACCGCGCTTTCGCAGCAACTGCTCGGGACGATCGGCAAGACGGCGCAGCAAATACCGGTGCAGACAGCGACCGCACTGCTCGCTCCGCTGCAGGTGCAGGTCGAGGCCGTGCATCCGGTTGGCGCGAACCAAGCTAGCGGCAATGCGCCAGGCATGCTGACGCAGATCGGCTGGATCGGCAGCCTCGTCAGCTGCGTGTTTCTCTTCCTCGCGACGAATCAAGCGGTCACTCGAGGCGGCAGCCGATTAAGCGCCGTTGCCTTGCAGACGGTCGGGGGTGTTGTGATCGCCGCGCTGCTGTCCGGCTTTATCATCTGGATGGCGTCCGGCTGGTATAGCATGGAGCTGGCGGATGCTACCGGCACCTGGTTGTTCTTATGGTTCGTCATGAGCCTGTTCTTCTTGCTGCAGTCTACGCTGCTGCAATGGATCGGTTTGCCGGCAATGGCGATTCTCGTGCTGCTTATGTTCTTCTCAATGCCGCTGCTTAACATGGCGCCGGAATTTCTGCCGCAGGCGACGCAGGATTGGCTGTATTCTTGGACGCCGCTTCGTTATGCCGCAGGTGGCCTGAGGAATGCGATGTACTTCGGCGGCGTGGAAGCCGCTTCCGCTTCGACCGGCGCCGTGCTCTGGAGCTTGGCGATCGTCTGTCTGCTCGGCGTGTTAGCTTCCGGCTTCAAACGCCGTCCGGCTCGCGGTCCGGTTGCGAACAGCGATTCGCATTAGTTTTACACTTGACTGTTCCTAGTCGTTGCTGAGCATCTGACCATAAACTAGAAAAATTAAGGTTTGGACTTTTGTCAAACACTCTGGGTAGGTTCCCATTTTTGCGAGATTCGCGTCGGGAGCGCTACCTTGGGTGTTTTTCCTATGTTGCTCAGTCAAGCCCCCCCACATATACTGCATGCAATGAGAATCCGCATAACGTCTGCCTTCACGGCGAGTAACGGAGGGTTGAAAGTGGGACTGTCCTACACGAAATGGAACAAATACAAGGTGATGCGCGAGGATGACCGGTTGCTTCCGCATTTGCCGGAGACGACTTGGTTTAGCTATGACAGCTTGAAGCAGGCAGTGGAGAAGCACGACGAATGGATTCTGAAGCCAAGCGGCTCTTACGGCGGCGATGGTGTGCTGATGGTGAGGAAGCTCGAGGACGGCAAGTTCTGTGTGCAAACGGGCAAAGAGGTGGTAGAGGCCGAAGACTTCGAATCCCTTCAGGCGGCGATTGCTGACAAGGTCGACAAGGCGTACATCATCCAGAAACGTATTGATCTGGCCCAGATTGAGGATCGCCTCTTCGACGTTCGACTCATGGTGCAGCGCAAAACAGCCCATTCCCCTTGGCAAGTAACCGGTCGATTGGCCAAAGTGGGCGGACCCGGCTATATTATCACGAACGTCAACCGCAGCGGCGGGTATGTGTTGCCGCTCGAGACGGCGCTCAAGCGCTCGTCGGTCGATCCCTTTCAGCAGGAGATGATCATTCCCGAGCTCGATCGGCTTGCGCTCATCACGGTGCTGAAGCTGGCACCTTTCTACCGCTACATCCGCGACGTCGGCATTGATTTCGGCATCGACTCGGACGGCGGCATCTGGATCATCGAGGCGAATTTCGCTCCCGCGACGTTTCTGTTCAACAAACTGAAAGACAAATCGATGTACCGGCGCATCCTGACCTTCAAGAAGCGAGCTTAGCGGGCGGCCCTTCAGCGAAAAAAAACGCAGCTGGAGGGCTGTTTTCTGCGGCAGGCACGGTTTACGGGCTCCCCTTGCTGGCGAAGATGGTAAGGAAGACTAGGCTCTGGAGAGGGGGAGACGGACGATGAAGGTAAAAGCGATTCACCAAAGGTTGGCGGAGCTGTGGGTTATTGAGCAGAACCGTCCGCTGACGGCCGGCGAGGCGCTGGAACGCCAGCATTGTCTGGCTGCGAACGCCGCTTATGTATGGAAGGCGGCATCTTGCGCCAATTTGTCCTTGCTGGCATCGATGACGAACGATACGGAATGGCAGCATGAAATTTGTATGGAGATGGAACGGTTGGAGCTGTCCTGACCTTCGCGGACCACGCTTTTGCGCATTTTGTGCGAGCGGTCCCCTCTTTATATTTGCCCTGCGTTTGGTGTATGATAGAGGGTATATTCATTTTTGAAGAGGGGAAGGTTGGGAAACATGGAAGCAACCAAAGCGACTTCGTCCCATTTTATCAAAAACGTTGTGATCGAAGATCTCCAGGCGGGTCGTGTGTCCCAGGTCGTGACGCGATTCCCTCCTGAACCGAACGGCTATTTGCATATCGGACATGCCAAGTCGATCTGGCTCAACTTCACGCTGGCGGACGAGTTCGGCGGCCGGACGCATCTGCGCTTCGACGATACGAATCCGGTGAAGGAGGACGAAGAGTACGTTCGGGCGATCAAGGAAGACGTGAAGTGGCTCGGGTTCGATTGGGACGCGCTTTATTTCGCCTCCGACTTTTTCGACGAGATGTACAATAGAGCGGTGCTGCTGATCCAGAGGGGCAAAGCTTATGTATGCGAGCTGACAGCGGAGCAGATGCGAGAGTCGCGGGGAACGCTGACCGAGCCGGGCAAAGATAGCCCTTATCGGGGCCGTTCCGTGGAAGAAAATCTGGCGCTGTTCGAGCGTATGCGGGCCGGCGAATTCCCGGACGGGGCGATGGTGCTGCGCGCGAAGATCGACATGGCGTCGCCGAACGTCAACATGCGGGACCCGGTGCTGTACCGGATCGCGCACGCCACGCATCACAATACGGGGGACAAGTGGTGCATCTACCCGATGTACGATTACGCGCATCCTTTGGAAGACGCGATTGAAGGGATTACGCATTCGATCTGTACGCTAGAGTTCGAGGACCATCGTCCACTGTACGACTGGGTGATCCGCGAATGCGAGATGGAGTCGACGCCGCATCAGTACGAGTTCTCCAAGCTGCTGCTCACCAACACGATTATGGGTAAACGGTATTTGCGCCAGCTCGTGGAGGAAGGGCTCGTGGACGGCTGGGACGATCCGCGTCTGCCTACGCTGTCGGGCTTGCGCCGCCGCGGGGTGACTTCGGAAGCGATCCGCAGCCTGTGCGAGGAGACGGGCGTGTCCAAGAGCAACGGACAAGCCGACTACCGGATGCTGGAGCATTTTATCCGCGAGGATCTGAAGCTGAAGGCGCCTCGGACGATGGCGGTGCTGCGGCCGCTGAAGGTCGTCATCACGAACTACCCCGAAGGGCAAGTCGAGCTGCTCGAAGCGAAGAACAACAATGAGAATCCGGAGATGGGCAGCCGCATGATCCCGTTCTCGCGCGAGATCTACATCGAGCAGGACGATTTCATGGAGAATCCGCCGAACAAGTACTTTCGTTTGTTCCCGGGCAATGAAGTGCGCCTGATGAACGCTTACTTCATTAAATGTGAGGAGTTCGTAAAGGACGCCGACGGCAACGTCGTGGAACTGCGTTGCACGTACGATCCGGAGACGAAGAGCGGCAGCGGCTTTACGGGGCGCAAGGTGAAGGGGACGATCCACTGGGTCGAAGCTTCGCAAGCGGTGCCGGCCGAGATGTATTTGTTCGAGTCGCTGGTGAAGGAAGATTCGGAGGACGCGGAAGATTTCAAGGATCGGTTGAATCCGGCGTCGCTCGAGATCGTGCACGGCTTTGTGGAGCCGGGCATGCGCGGGGTGGAGCCGCAAACGAAGTTCCAGTTCAACCGCCACGGCTACTTCAATGTTGATTCGCGGTATACTGGCGGCGATCGGATTGTATTCAACCGCATCGTCTCGCTCAAGAGCTCGTTCGAGCTGTAGGACGGGAGGATTGCGGATGGCTGAGGCCGGGGCAGGGGTTCCGTTGCGATTGGAGACGAGCCGTTTGATCTTGCGCGACTTTGTGGCGGAGGATGAGGCGGCGGTGCATGAGTACGCCTCCGATCCGGAGGTGACGCGCCACATGCTGTGGGGGCCGAACACGGAGGCGGAGACGCGCGAGTTCCTGCAGCGCACGATCGGTGCACTGCAGGTGGAGGGGCCGAGGCAGGTGTACGAGCTCGCGCTCGTGCGCCGCAGCGACGGCCGCCTGATCGGCGGCTGCGGGCTGCACCGCGAGGGCACGGCTGCGGCCGAGCTCGGGTACTGCTTGAGCCGCGGCGTCTGGGGCCAAGGCTATGCGGTGGAGGCGGCGCAGGCGCTCGTGCGGTTCGGCTTCGCCGAGCTCGGGCTGCACCGCATCTACGCCAAGTGCCGCCCGGCGAACGTCGGCTCCTACCGCGTGATGGAGAAGCTCGGCATGCAGCGGGAAGGCTTGCTGCGCGAGCATCTGCACGTGAAAGGCGCTTGGCACGATTCGCTGCTGTATTCGATTTTGGCGCATGAGATTTAGTTTGATGGCTAGAGCGTCTCACCTTTGGTTGCGCATTTGCGCCCCGAGGTGGGGCGTTTTTTTGCGTATGACCCCCGAAGCCCGGTTCAGTGCTGCAGTTCGAGCGGATGGGAAGGCTTATCGCTATAGTCCGATTTATCCTGACTACGTAGGTCCTGCACAGTGTGATTGGTGCTCCAGCTGCGGAGCAAGGTTACTTGGCGATCGGGGGGGTTGGGTTGCATCTATAGTTACATTCCGTTTAAACCCAACATGCCAAGAGGCAAAACCGGGTTATTTTCGCAGTAAAAGAGTCCCTAGTTGTACAGATCTTGTATATCTGGGTGGAACGTTCGGCCGGTAGACACAACATTATGAACCAAACTTCACTGCTTGTAACCCATTGCCATGTGAGGGGCAAACTCGGCAAAGCAGGTTGAGTAGTGGTTGGAGCGGCTGTTTGTTATTGTTCAGCGGACTCGGTACAGGGGTGAGGTGGTGCAATGTTGTAGTGTTCTAGCAACCACTCCCCAACTCTAGCATTCTTTTTTCGACAAAGTAGGTAGGAAGTCTCATCCGTCTAGCACCTCGCAGCGGAATCTCGCATAAATTGATAGGGACTGGGAGTCCGAGCGTGGACGGGTCGGCTCTCGGACAAACAAGTCAGTTGGAACAGCAGGGGGGTGCAGAGATGGATTATTCGGTTTTGTCCGGGCATTACAATTTCTACCTGATGTTTCTTTCGTTCATGATCGCGATTATGGCGTCCTTCACGGCGCTGGATCTGGCCAGGAGGGTGACGCTGACGGACGGCTGGAGACGAAAATTGTGGCTGACGAGCGGGGCGGTCTCGATGGGGATCGGCATCTGGGCGATGCATTTTATCGCAATGCTGTCGTTTCACCTCACGTCGGTCAAAGCGGCCTACAACATGGTAATGGTGGGCATCTCCATCCTGGTAGCCGTACTCGCCTCGCTCGGAGGACTGTTCACTTCCAGCCGCTCCAGGCTGACCCTGACACGGTTGCTGCTGGGCGGCATCTTGATGGGCTTCGCGATCAGCGGGATGCACTACATCGGCATGGCGGCGATGGAAGGCGTGGCGATCCGCTACAGCCCCGGACTGTTCGTCCTGTCGTTCGTCATCGCAATTGCGTCCTCCATGCTGGCGCTGTTGCTCGCGTTTCGGCTGCGCGGCAACGTCCCTTTGTTCATGCACGTCAAAAAGGTCGGGAGCGGCATCATCATGGGCTTCGGCATTTCGGGCATGCACTATACCGGCATGGCGGCGGCACACTTCACCCCGATTCCACTGGAAAATACCATGTCCAGCTTCACGGTTGACCCGTTCTTCCTGGCGATCTGCGTAGCGGTCGGGAGCGGGGTGATCCTGAAAATCGTGCTGTTCACGTCCTACTTCGCGGACAAGCGGTTGGCGGAGCAAATGGCGTTCAATGGCTCGATTCTGGAAAAGGCGATCGACTGTATTGTCCTGACCGATCGGGAAGGAAAAGTGACGGAGTTCAACCCTGCGGCGGAGCTGACCTTCGGGTACGAACGCATGGAGATGATGGGGCAGCCGCTGATCAAGCTCATCGTGTTGCCGCCGTTCCTCGCCAATCGCTCGGTTGTGGAGTTTCTCGAGCTAACGTCGAGCGGGGCGATCGACAACCGGATCGAGACGCAAGCCGTCCACGCGGATGGATACGAAATCACCGTGGAGCTGACGGTCACGCAAGTGAGCCTGCACGGCATGACGCAGTATACGATCTACATGCGCGACATCACGGACCGCAAGCTGGTCGAAGGCGCCTTGAAAGAAAGCGAGGAGCGGTATCGGCGGCTCGTCGATTTTTCGCCGGAGGCGATCGTGGTGCATCGAAATGGGAAGATCGTATTCGCCAACGAAGCTACGGTCCGCATGCTGGGAGTGCCGGATACGACATTCCTGTTCGGACACTCCGTCTACGATTGGGTGGGGGAGGATCGCAAGGAGGAAGTAACCGCTTGGCTGCATGCGATCGAATATGCGGAGGATCCGGCCGGACCGATTGAGCTGGAGATCATGAAATACGACGGCGAGCGGATCGAGATTGAAGCGAACTCCATCCTGATCCAGATCGAGGGCAAGTCGTTCATCCAGACGATCGCCCGGGACATAACGGAGAAAAAACGCTCGGAGCGCACGGTGAAGCAAATGGCGTACTACGACGGCTTGACCGGACTGCCGAACCGCAACAAATTCAACGACTTGGTGACGCATTCGCTGGAATTCGCTTTCACCCATGAACTGTTGGTTGCCATTATGTTCATCGATGTAGATCGCTTCAAGCACATCAACGATACGCTCGGTCATCCGGTCGGCGATCTGCTGCTGAAGGAGCTCGCCAAGCGGCTGTCCCGCTGCGTACGCGATAGCGATACCGCATCGAGGCTCGGTGGCGACGAATTCATCGTGCTGCTGCCGAACACAACCCGTGATCAGGCGGCGATTGTGGCGAAGCGGATGATGGACGCGATCGCCAAACCTTTTGCTATTGAAGGCAATTCCATCGTCGTCACAACGAGCATCGGAATCGCGATGTACCCGAACGACGGCGAGACGTCCGAGGCGCTGATCAAAAACGCCGACCTGGCCATGTACGAGGCCAAGGAGCTCGGCAAAAACAGCTTTCGCTTCTATAACCAGCGGATGAATATGACTGCGGCGCGCAAGTTGGCGCTCGAGCAAGGGCTGCGCGGCGGGCTGGAGCGAGGCGAGTTCATTCTCCATTACCAGCCGAAGATGAGCTTGAGCACCGAGCAGATCGTTGGGGTGGAGGCGCTGATTCGCTGGGAGCACCCGGAGCTCGGTACTGTCGGACCTGTTGAGTTTATCCCGCTTGCCGAGCAATCCGGCTTGATCGTACCTATGGGCGAATGGACGCTGCGCACCGCCTGCCGGCAAAACCAAGCCTGGCAGCTAAAGGGTTATCCGCCGATGCGCGTCGCCGTGAACTTGTCGATGCTGCAGTTCAAGCAGGACGATTTGGTCGATAAGCTGAAGCTTATTTTGCAGGATACCGGCATGTCTCCGGAATACCTCGAGCTGGAAATAACAGAGAGCGTGGCGATGAACAACCAGGAGCAGGTGATCGAGAAGCTGCAGGCGATCAAACAGCTCGGCATCCAAATTTCGATCGACGATTTCGGTACCGGGTATTCTTCCCTCAGTTATCTAAACAAATACCCGTTCGATACGATCAAGATCGACCGCTCGTTCATCCGCGACATGCGGGAAGTGACGAGCGAGGCCGCAATCGTCCAGTCGATCATCGAGATGGCGCATTCGCTGAAAATGAACGTGCTGGCTGAAGGCGTGGAGACGGCGGAGCAGGTTGCCATTTTGAAAGCGCACAAATGCGATGAGATGCAGGGGTTCTACATGTGCCGGCCTTTGTCGGCTTCATCGTTCGAGGCGAAGATGCTGGCGGGAAAACCAGGGGGCTAACAATGTATGAAAAAGCGGTTGTCGAGGACCCGAGGGGTCATCGCAACCGCTTTTGTTAGGTGCTGAGGCAAGTATAATGATGGCTGTGATTAAGCTTCGTCTACCATCCGGTTCGTCAGCGAGCCGAGCTTCTCGATCTCGACCGTCATGACGTCGCCGTGCTTCAGCCACACTTGCTTTTCTTCCGGATAACCCAAGATCACACCCTCCGGTGTGCCCGTCAGGATAATGTCGCCCGGATACAGCGTCATGTGCTGGGAGATGTAGCTGACGATCTCGTCGCAGTAGAAAATCATATCGGACGTGTTGGAGTTCTGACGCACTTCGCCGTTTACGGTTAGCTTGAGGTTCAGGTTGTTCGGGTCGCCTACTTCGTCCGCAGAGACGAGGTAAGGGCCGAGCGGGCTGAAGCCGTCGCAGGTTTTGCCGAGCAGCCATTGTTGCGTGCGCAGCTGCAGGTCGCGGGCGGAAATGTCGTTCACAACGGTGTAGCCGAATACGTGATCAAGCGCTTCTTCCTTGGAGACGTACTTGGCGTTTTTGCCGATGACGATGCAGAGCTCGACTTCGTAGTCGACTTTGCTGGACGTCTTAGGCAGCGGAACATCGTGGTTGTGGCCGGTCAAAGTGTTGTCGAATTTGCTGAACAGGATCGGCGTAGTCGGGATCTTGGCGTTCGTCTCTTCCGCGTGGCGGCGGTAGTTGAGGCCGACGCAGATGATTTTGCGCGGGTTCGGCACGGAAGGGCCGTAAGCGATCTCGGACTCTTGCTGGATGAACGTCGCTTTGTCCGCAGCTGAGGCGGCGAGCGCTTGGTCGACGTAAGCTTGCAGCTGTTGGATAGCGGAAGCGCCGCCTTCAATCACGGCATGCGTCGATTGAGGTACGCTGGAGGCTCCGGCGACTACTTCGATTGCCGCTTGAATGTTCAGGATGCCTTCCTCGGTTTTAACGCCGAGCTGATGCTGGCCGGACTCGGCGAGAATTGTAACGAGTTTCATGATGGGAAATCCCCTTTCAGGATAGAAAATGAGGTCATGCTTCTCAGTATAGTCGATTGGTTACGATTGGACAATAACCGCGTACACTTTGCCCGGCCCGTGAATGCCGATCGTCAGGTCGTTCTCGATGTCGGCGCTGCGGCTCGGTCCCGTGATCAAGTTGATCGAAGAGGGGATGTCGGCCATGCCGGGACGCTCTTCCCGGATGTGCGCGAACGCCTCGCCCATACGCGTGACGAGCTGATCGGCGCGGAAGACCGCGAACAGCGTATCGGGCAGCAGCGAGACGGAGCGGCCGCGACCGCCGTGCGCCTGTAGCACGAGCGTGCCGGTGTTCGCGAGCGCGTAGTCGGGCCAGACGATGCCCATGCGGCAGCGCTCGGCCGCTTGCAGCAGCGCGCTGCGCCCGCGCCAGCGGCTGTCGGGGTCGGCGGCCGCGGTCGTGCTGATAGTGTCGGGTGAGGCGGCCCTCGAGCTGGCGGTGTCGGCTAGCGCGGCAGGTTGTGCGGCAGATGCGCTAGGCATCGAGGCTTCCGTGCCGGCCACGGTCGTGCTGATAGTGTCGGGTGAGGCGGCCCTCGAGCTGGCGGTGTCGGCTAGCGCGGCAGACTGGGCGGCAGATGCGCTAGGTATCGAGGCTTCCGTGCCGGAGGCGTCGCCCGCCGCGCCGGAGGCGCTGTCTTCGCGCCAAGGCACGACGGCGATGCCCTGGGCTGCCAGCTCGCGGTCGAGCGGCAGCGCCTGCAGGTCCGGGTGCTCCCAACGGGTCACCCGGTCAATGCCCAGCTCGGCGCACACTTGGCGCGCGAGCTCGGGGATGCGCTCCGCCGCCTCGGCGGCGGAGACGACCCACACCTTGCCCGTCAGCGCCGTCCAGCTGCGGATGAATAGGGCGACGCGCTCGGCTTGGCTAAGCTGCACGTCGGCATAATGCTCGGGCACGCCGGTAACGGTGCGCGCGGGAGGAGCCGTGAGCGGCGCGGAGCGGCCCAACTGCTTGGCGAGCCGGCCGATGAAGGCGTCCTTGCCGCTGATCGTCCCGCCTTGGGCAGCAGCAATTGGGTTAGACAGTTGCGGGCTGCTCGCGCCGCCTTGGGCAGTTGCAGTTGGGTTAGACGGTTGCGGGCTGCTCATCGGCTCTCCTCCTCGTTCTTCTTCATCTTCGAATGTACCTCCGCGGTTTGTTGCTGCGTTTGCTGAGTCGCCCTAGCGGTGCTCTGCAGCTCCCGCTGCAGCGCGTCCCACCGGTCGCGGAACGATTGCTTCGGCTTCATCGGCATGAAGCGCGATTGCGTCCAGCCGGCCAGCGGCCCGACTCCATTGCGAATCATGCCCTTGCGCACGAGCGGCAATTGCAAGTAATAGGCGGCTTTCGTAGCGGTGCGGTAGAGCTTCACGTTGCCGAACGTGGTCGCATACAGCTTGAACGCCATTTTCTCCAGTGCCGGGGTGTAGCCCATCTTCACCTTGCGGTTGCGCAACTGGACGAGCATATCATGCAGCGGAATCTTGACCGGACAAGCCTCGTAGCACGCTCCGCACAAGCTGGAGGCGTAGGAGAGTTGACCGGCCTCCTTCATGTCCTGCTGCAGGAGCGGCGTAAGAACAGCCCCGATCGGCCCGCTGTAGACGGAGCCGTATGTGTGGCCGCCGACATGCCGGTATACCGGGCAGACGTTCAGGCATGCCGCGCAGCGGATGCAGTGCAGCACCTCCTGGAACACCGGATCGCCGAGCTGCGCCGATCGGCCGTTGTCCAGGATGAGCACATGCAGCTCTTCCGGCCCGTCGAGGTCGCCCTCGCGGCGCGGGCCGGTGACGAACGACGTGTACGTGGTCAGCTTCTGCCCGGTGGCGCTGCGCGCCAGCAGACCCAGCATGACCTCCACGTCGGCGAAGGTAGGCACGAGGCGCTCCATCCCCATGACCACCACGTGCACCTTCGGCAGCGTCGACACCATCCGGGCGTTCCCCTCGTTGGAGACGAGGGTGACCGTGCCGGATTCGGCGATGCCGAAGTTGCACCCGGTCAGGCCGATGTCGGCCTCGAGAAAATAGTTCCGCAGCCGCTGCTGCGCATAGGCTGCGAGCGGCTTCGTCTCGGCGGGAAACGGCCGCCCCGCCTCCGCCCCGAACAGCTCGGCGATCTGCTGCTTGTTCTTGTGGATCGCCGGAATGATCAGGTGCGACGGTGTCTCGCGCGCCAGCTGCAGGATGTACTCGCCGAGGTCGGTCTCGATTGCCTCGATGCCTTCGGCCTCCAGCCGATGATTGAGGTGGATTTCCTCGGATACCATCGACTTGCCTTTGGCGACGAGGCGGGTGTTGTGCTTCTTGGCGATGCCCATGAACGCCTGCACGGCATCTTCGCCGGTGCGGCAGAAATGGACATGGCCGCCGTTCTTCGCCACATTGTCCGCGAACTGCCCGAGATAGTAGTCGAGATGCGAAACGACATGCTCGCGGATCGCCCGTCCTCGCTCGCGCCACACTTCCCATTCGCCCAGCTCGTCGGTGGCGTTCGCTTTACCGCCGCGCAGCTTGTCGGTCGTGAAGGCGACCGCCTTGCGCAGGAAATGGTCCTCCAGCGCGATTTCCGTCCGCTTTTTCAGCCCGGTCCCGATCAGCTCGAGCTCGGAAGCCGCGCCTCCGTGGTGCGAAGCCGATTCGTTAGCATTTGCATTTGCACTGGCATTGGCATTGGCATGTGCGCTCATCGGGTGTTCACTCCTTCCTCCAGCAGTTGGGCGAGGTGCAGCACGCGGATCGGCTTGCCTTCCTTGTTCAGCCGTCCCTGGATGTTCATCAGGCAGCCCATGTCGGTCCCGACCAGCACATTCGCCCCGGTTTCGCATACATGCGCCACTTTTTCACACACCATCGCCTCGGACATATCCGCCATCTTCACTGCGAACGTCCCGCCAAACCCGCAGCAATCTTCCTTTTTCGGTAGCTCGACGAACTCCAGCTCTCGGACCCCTTGCAGCAGCTCCATCGGCTCCGTGCGGACCCCCAACAGGCGCATCGCGTGGCAGGAGGGATGGTAGGTTACCTTGTGCGGAAAAGCAGCCTGTAAATCCGTCACGTCGAGCACCTGCACGAGAAATTGCGAGAACTCGTAGGTGCGCTCGATCAGCTGCTCCGCCTTGCGGCGCCATTCCGGCTCCTCGCGGAACAGATCGGGGTAATAGTGGTGCACCATGCCGGTGCAGGAGCCTGAGGGGGAGACGATGTAGTCGCTGTGCTCGAACGCCCGGATCCACTGCCTCGCGACCTCGCGGGCTTCGTCTTGGTAGCCGCTGTTGAAGGCGGGCTGGCCGCAGCATGTCTGCATAGCCGGGAAATCGACCTCGCAGCCGTGGCGGTGGAGCAGCCTGACGACGCTTTCACCCACCTCGGGGTAAAGCTGATCGGCCAAACAAGTGATGAACAAGGACACTTTCTTGGTCATGGAAGGCCACCTGGCTTTCGTTGGAATGGTTTAGGTTGTTGCATGTGCACATTGTGAAGAATAACGATACGAAACGCCTTAGTTACATGAGATTCCCAATTTTCGTGAAATAGCGTTAAGAACATGTTGTAATTTAGGCCAGCTTGAGAAAAACCATACACATTTGGCCCCGCCGGCCGTTTCACGCGCCAAGTAGACCAAAAATACCCTATATTGCGTGCAACTGGCCGTTTTACATGCCAAGTAGACCAAAAATACCCTA
>NZ_BIMA01000149.1 GCF_004000845.1 Paenibacillus koleovorans NBRC 103111 | reverse complement strand
TCTTTCGCTAGAGGACCATCCGGTTGATCTTCCCGGATGTTTTTTCTTAACATCAGAAAGTTTAAATCCGTTACACACCTGATCGGGGAACTTCCGCTCAGGTTTTTCTTTTATCGGTCTGTTTGTCGATCGTCCCGCCTTGTTTCAGGAGACAAGAACCAGTTGCATTTTTATATAAAATAGGTTTTACTTAATGAAGATATTGGGTATTTTAGATAGATAGGCAGTGGAAATGCCCAAGAAAGACTTTCGAAGGGACGTGTAATACCCCATGAGCAGCCCATATACGCTGAAGATTACCGCGGAACAGGCTAAGGAAATGCCGATGGTGGACCTCGCATTCGAGGTGCTGAAGGCGTCCAATACCCCGTACTATTACCGGGATTTGATGCAAGAGATCGCCAAATTGAAAGACTTGTCCGACGATGGGGTTATGCAAGTCATTGCGCAATTATATACGGAAATTAACATTGACGGCCGATTCGCCTGCGTAGGCACGAACCTGTGGGGACTCAAGCGCTGGTATCCGGTCGACAAGTCCGAGGACGGAGTAAGCAACTCCAAACATCCGCGCATCATCAACGACGATGACGACGACGAGGAAGACTACTACACGGAGGAAGAAGAGTCCTACTCGGAAGAGGAAGGCGAATACACCAGCCTCGACGGAGAACGCAACGAATTCGAGACCGAGGACGACGAATTCTTCGAAGCCGAAGTGGATGAAGAAGGCATCGCAGGCGAAGCGCTAGAAGAGGGCGGCGAGGAAGAGCTGGAGGGCATCGGGGAAGACGAGGAAGGCGACGACGAAGCGTTCGAGGACGGCGAAGAAGGCGACGGCGAGGACGATTACAGCGACGACGACGAGGAAGAAGACAAATAGATTGGCGGGCGGCTTGTCGAGGTGCATAACTTGCCTTGACAGGCCCTCCCCAAATGGGTAAACTATTTTTTGGGCTTAATAATCTACAATTCGTTAACAGTCGAAAAGTGCCCCGTTTCCACGGGTGTGCTTTTATTTTTTTTGCGTACTCTAATAGCAGGACTGGAACCAGACCGATCGGAGGGTAAGACAAAGTGACCAAATATATTTTCGTAACAGGCGGGGTCGTGTCGTCCTTAGGCAAGGGCATTACGGCGGCTTCACTCGGCCGATTGTTGAAGAATCGCGGCCTGAAAGTAACGATCCAGAAATTCGATCCCTACATTAACGTCGACCCGGGGACGATGAGTCCCTACCAGCACGGGGAAGTATTCGTAACCGACGACGGAGCGGAGACCGACCTGGACTTGGGTCACTACGAACGGTTCATCGACATCAACCTGTCCAAGAACAGCAACGTCACCACCGGGAAAATATATTCGTCCGTCATCACCAAGGAGCGCCGCGGCGATTATTTGGGCGGGACGGTGCAAGTCATCCCTCATATTACGAATGAAATCAAAGATCGGGTATTCCGAGCAGGACGCGAGACGCATTCCGACGTAGTCATTACAGAGATCGGCGGAACCGTCGGCGACATCGAGAGTTTGCCGTTCCTGGAAGCGATCCGGCAGATCAAGAGCGATATCGGCCGCGACAACGTGATGTACATTCACGTGACGCTCATCCCGTACCTGAAGGCGGCGGGCGAAGTGAAGACGAAGCCGACGCAGCACAGCGTCAAGGAGCTCCGCAGCATCGGCATCCAGCCGAACGTCATCGTCTGCCGGACCGAGCATCCGCTCGCCGAAGACATGAAGCGCAAGCTGGCGCTGTTCTGCGACATCGACGAGAATGCGGTCGTCGAAGCGGCGGACGCCGAGACACTGTACGAGGTGCCGATGATGCTGCGCGCGCAAGGGCTCGACGACATCGTGGTCAAGCACCTCAAGCTCGACAGCTTCCAGCATCCGCCGGACATGCGGGAGTGGGAGCAGCTCGTGCAGCGCGTGAAGCAGCTGCAGCACACGACGGAGATCGCGATCGTGGGCAAGTACGTGGCGCTTCACGACGCGTACCTCAGCATCGTCGAGTCGCTCGGCCACGCCGGCATCGACTGCAATTCGGACGTCAACATTCGCTGGGTCAACGCGGAAGAAATCTACGACCACAACGTGCATGAGCTGCTGGGCGGCGTGCACGGCATTCTCGTGCCGGGCGGCTTCGGCGACCGCGGCATCGAAGGCAAGATCTCCGCGATCCGTTATGCTCGCGAGAAGCAAATTCCGTTCTTCGGCATTTGCCTGGGCATGCAAGTAGCCGTAGTGGAATATGCGCGTTCCGTCGTTGGTTTGGAGGGAGCGAACAGCTCCGAGATCCAGCCTACGACTTCATATCCGGTCATTGACTTGCTGCCGGAGCAGAAGGACATCGAGGATCTGGGCGGCACGATGCGCCTCGGCCTGTACCCGTGCAAGATCGGGGAAGACACGCTGGCGATGCGCTGCTACGAGGACGAGCTTGTGTATGAGCGTCATCGCCATCGGTATGAGTTCAACAACGAGTACCGGGAAGCGATCGAATCGGCCGGGTTGAAAATTTCCGGCACATCTCCGGACGGCCGCCTCGTCGAGATCGTCGAGCTGCCGGGCCATCCGTGGTTCCTGGCGGTGCAATTCCATCCGGAATTCACATCCCGTCCGAATCGTCCGCAGCCGCTGTTCAAACATTTCGTCCGCGCCTCCCTGGAGTATGGGATGGAAGCAGCCGACTAAGCGTAAGCGATTGAAGGAGAAATAAAACTTTTTCTGTAAATCCTTCCTAGGAATGTCCAACCAGGCAGGAGAATGATTGAGCATTAGCGAATACCTACTAAGCAAAAGTAGGAACCGAGTTCATTCTCAAGTTCTCATGCTGGTTGGATAGGGAGGGATATCCGTTGGACAAAAAGAAAGTGCTTATTGTCGACGATCAAAACGGCATCCGGGTGTTGCTGGTTGAGGTGTTCAGCAGCGAAGGCTATCATACTTCTCAGGCATCTAACGGCAAGCTGGCGCTGGAGATTGTGCGCAGAGATCCGCCGGACCTGGTACTCCTGGATATGAAGATTCCGGGAATGGACGGATTGGACATCCTGAAGCACATCAAGCAGATCAACCCTTCCATAAAAGTCATCATGATGACCGCCTACGGAGAACTGGACATGATCAAGGAAGCGACCGACTTAGGCGCCTTGATGCATTTCACCAAGCCGTTCGATATCGACGACCTTCGCCAAGCCGTGAACAAGCAGCTTCGCTCGCCGGATTCACCGCGAATGGCCATCGGATCCTGACGTTTCAGGGTCCGTTTTCTTTTTTATGGTACCGTTGTACAGGACAAGCTGTTACCATTTAGCTTCGGATTGTGGTATAATACTTCGGAAATCAATCGTAGGAGGATCACACAAATGCCACTTGTTTCAATGAACGAATTTCTGCCGAAGGCCAAAGCCGGCAAATTCGCCGTCGGTCAATTCAATATGAACAACCTGGAGTTTGCACAGGCTATTACCGATGCGGCGATCGAAGAGAAATCGCCTTTTATTTTTGGTGTCAGCGAAGGCGCCTTGAAGTACATGGGGATGGAGTACACGGTAGCGATCGCGGAAGCGGCCGCCAAGAAATCGGGACTGCCGATCGCCCTGCACTTGGATCATGGCAGCTCGTTCGAAGTGGCGATGAAATGTATACGCGGCGGCTTCAGCTCGGTTATGTTCGACGGCTCGCACTACTCCCTGGAGGAGAACATTCGCCTGACCAAGGAAGTGGTGAAAGCGGCTCACGCGATGGGCGTATCCGTCGAAGGCGAGCTCGGCACGATCGGCGGCGTCGAGGACGACATCAATGTCGATGAAGAGCATGCGAATCTGGCCAAGCCGGAGGAAGCGATCCGCTTCTACGAAGAGACGGGCGTGGACTGCCTGGCGATTGCCGTAGGGACGGCGCATGGCATGTACAAGGGCGAAGTGAAAATCCACTATGATATTATTGAGAAAGTATCGAGCGCGGTTCCGGTGCCAATCGTCCTGCACGGCGGTTCGGGCGTACCGGACGAGGCGATCCGCTTGTCGATCCAAGCGGGCGTAGGCAAGATCAATGTGAACACGGAGAACCAAGTGGCTTGTACGGATGCGATTCGCGAAGTGCTGGCCAAAGATTCGAAAGTATACGACCCACGCAAATACTTGACCCCGGCTCGAAAAGCTATGGTGGAGGTCGTTCGGACCAAGATTCGTCTGTTCGGCAGCAGCAACCAAGCTTAAGGATGACACACACGGGATCCGCCGTCGCTGGGCGGCGGGTCTTTCTTTTTCGGGATGACGGCATCTCGACCTCTGCAGAACGATGGAATAAGCGGGAGCGGGCAAGCGTAGTTTTGTAGGGGCAGCTATTGGGTTGTGGGGGGAAAGGAACGGATGACGGGTAAATTGATGATTGCAGGGGGGCGTCCGCTGCGCGGTACGATTACGATCAGCGGGGCGAAGAACAGTGCGGTCGCATTGATTCCTGCCGCGATTTTGGCGGAGAGCACGGTAGTGCTGGACAATTTGCCGCAGATCAGCGATGTCGGTATTTTGGCCGAGATTCTGGGGGAACTGGGCGCTAGCGTAGAACGGGAAGGGGATTCAATGCGAATCCATCCGCAGTCGCTGAAGTCGATTCCGATGCCGAACGGCAACGTGAAGAAGCTCAGAGCCTCCTATTACTTGATGGGCGCGCTGCTGGGGCGTTTCGGAGAAGCGACCATCGGCTTGCCGGGTGGCTGCAATTTCGAACCGAGGCCGATCGATCAGCATATCAAAGGGTTCGAAGCGCTAGGGGCGGAGGTATCGAACGAGAACGGCGCCATCCATATTCGGGCCAAGGCGCTTCGCGGGGCGAAGATTTATCTGGACATGGTCAGCGTAGGCGCTACGATTAATATCATGTTGGCGGCTTCGCGAGCCAAAGGCATCACTTTGATCGAAAATGCGGCGAAAGAGCCTGAAATTATAGATGTTGCGACATTGCTGAATTCCATGGGAGCCAAAATCAAAGGCGCCGGAACCGAGACGATCCGGATCGAAGGGGTAGACGCCATGCAAGGCTGTCGCCATTCGATTATCCCGGACCGGATTCAAGCCGGTTCCTATATGATTGCAGCCGCGGCTACGCGAGGCGACGTGCTGGTGGACAACGTCATCCCGAAGCACCTCGAGGCGCTGACGGCCAAGCTGCAAGAGATGGGCGTCCATATTTACGAGATGGATGAGTCGATTCGCGTAGTAGGACAGCCGGAATACGAGAGCATCGACGTAAAGGCGCTAGTGTACCCGGGCTTCGCCACGGACCTGCAATCCCCGATGACCAGCTTGCTCACGCAAGTGAAAGGAACCAGCATCCTGACCGACTACGTCTACAACAACCGGTTCAAGCATGTGCCGGAGCTCGTCCGGATGGGGGCCAGGATCAAGGTCGAAGGCCGCTCGGCCGTCATCGAAGGCGGATTGCTCCAATCGGCGAAGGTGAAGGCGACGGATTTACGCGCAGGCGCTTCCTTGTTTATTGCCGCGCTGACGGTGCCTACCGGAGAGACGGAGATTACAGGAACCGAGTACATTTACCGGGGGTATGAGAACCTGGTGCCGAATTTGCGCAATCTAGGCGCTGAAGTTTGGGAAGAGTATGAGTAGTGTTGGACATCTGGGGAATAGACACACCCTTTTCAGGCAATGATGGATTTAATAGATTGAAAATTTAATAGTGTGGTGGTTAAGAAACGATGGACATGCATCTTTCGCAATTGGAAACTTTGAAGCTCACGGAGCTGTACAAGCTCGCCAAGGAGCATCAGATTCAGGCGTACAGCCAGATGAAGAAAAGAGAGCTGATCTTCGCGATCCTGCGGGCGCAGGCGGAGAAGGGCGGGCTCCTCTTCATGCAGGGCGTGCTCGACATTTTGTCCGAGGGGTATGGATTCCTCCGGCCGATCAATTATTTGCCGAGCAATGAAGACATCTATATCTCTCAGTCGCAGATTCGCAAGTTTGATCTGAGATCCGGCGATATCGTATCCGGGAAGTGCCGGCCTCCCAAAGAGAACGAACGCTACTTTGGCTTGCTCCAGGTGGAAGCGGTGAATGGCGAGAAGCCTGAGACCGCAGCGGAACGGCTCCATTTTCCAGCTCTTACTCCTCTTTATCCTCAAACCAAGTTCGTCCTGGAAACAACCCCAACGCATCTGTCCACGAGAATTATGGATTTGTTAAGCCCGGTCGGCATGGGACAGCGCGGTCTGATCGTCGCTCCGCCGAAGGCAGGGAAAACGCTGCTCCTGAAGGAAATCGCCAACAGCATCTCCACGAATTATCCCGATGTCGAACTGTTTGTGCTGCTCATCGATGAGCGGCCGGAGGAAGTGACCGATATGCAGCGTTCCGTGAAGGCCGAGGTTGTCGCTTCGACGTTCGACGAGCTGCCGGAGAACCACATCAAGGTTGCGGAGCTTGTCATGGAGCGGGCGCAGCGGTTGGTGGAGCACAAGAAGGACGTCGTCATTCTGCTCGACAGCATTACGCGTCTGGCTCGCGCCTACAACTTGGTCGTGCCGCCTTCCGGACGGACGCTCACGGGCGGTATCGATCCAGGTGCGTTCCATCGGCCGAAACGGTTTTTCGGCGCGGCGCGCAACGTGGAAGAAGGCGGTAGCTTGACGATTCTCGCTACGGCGCTGATCGAGACCGGCTCGCGCATGGACGATGTCATTTATGAAGAGTTTAAAGGTACGGGCAACCTGGAGCTGCATCTGGACCGCAAGCTGGCGGAGCGCCGCATTTTCCCGGCGATCGATATTCGCCGTTCGGGGACGAGACGCGAAGAGATGCTCATGACGAAGGAAGAATTGGACAAAATTTGGGCTATCCGCAAAACGATGAACGAATCCCACGAATTCACGGACTCGCTCTTGAAGAAGATCGCCGAGACGAAGACGAACCGCGAGTTTCTGGACACGCTCGAGACGAAGCAAGAAGCGTCGAAGCGCGTGAAGCACTCGGTATCGTAGTCGTCGTTGCCGCGATGCCTGCGATAGCGTAACAGATAGGGGACGACTAAGATGTATCTCGTATACGCCGATTCGGACGGGAATGTGTTCGATCACGACGAGCTGCTCGGTCTGGGCCGCAGTGCGGATATGATCACGGAAATATTGGAGGACGAGTTTATTCCGCTGCCGGAAGGCGCGACGCTCGTCAGCTTGCCGGACACCCGTCCGATCGGCTGGAACGAAGCCGCGCAGCGGATGGAGCCGCTCGAGGGATACTCGGCGGTCGGGGCTCTGCTGCCGCAAGGGTTCACCCGACTGCTGCTGCCGGGCTACGCCAAGACGGACAAGACGAAGAAGTTCCCGCTGTTCGGCTATACGGCGGTCGTCTGGAAGGACGGCGGCTTCTATGTAGCAGCGGAGCGGACCGACGATCCCGAGCCTTGGAACCCGCGCAATTGCGATGTGCATGAGTTGGAGATGCAGGTTGGCGCGCTGGCCAAGAAATACCCGGACAACCGCCTGTACCGGCATTTGACGAAGTGCGCGCTGGAGTATGAGTGCTTGACGGCGTCCAACACCTTCCTCCATCGGTTGGAAGGCGCGGTGCCCGTCTCGTATTCGTGCAACGCCGGCTGCTTCGGCTGCATCTCCGAGCAGCCGGACGACAGCGGCTTCCCGGCGCCGCAGACGCGGATGAACTTCAAGCCGACGGTCGACGAAATCGTGGAGATCATGCTCGAGCATCTGAAGACGCCGGACAGCATCATCAGCTTCGGCCAAGGCTGCGAGGGCGAGCCTTCCACACAGGCGGCCTTGATCGTGCCGGCGATGAAGCGCGTGCGCGAGATCACGCAGAACGGCTACATCAACATCAACACGAACGCCGGGTTGACCGATCATATGCGGGCCATAGTGGACGCCGGGCTGAGTCTGATGCGCGTCAGCACAATCAGCGCGATCGAAGCGCATTACAACGCCTACTACAAGCCGCGGGCCTATACGCTCGCGAATGTGGAGAGGTCGCTCAAGTACGCGACGGACAAGGGTGTCTACACGTCGATCAACTATTTGATTTTCCCGGGCGTGACCGACCGCGAGGAAGAGATCGAGGCGATGCTCGGCTTTGCGAAGCGAACCGGGCTCAAGCTCATTCAGATGCGCAATCTGAACATCGATCCGGAGAGCTATCTGAATCTGATCCCGAAGCCGCAAGGCGAGATTTACGGGATGAAGCAGATGCTCGACATTTTCCGCGCCGAGCTCCCGGACGTGGTCATCGGCTCGTACACTCACGTGCCTCCGGCTGCCGTTGGCAGATAAAAGGAGTTGCACAGGCTGTGCCTGCGTGCTATAATCGCGTTATGTGTCTATATAACTCTGGTTCGACGCACAGATCCAGGGCGGAAAGAGGTGAAGTATAATGAAAGCTAACACGCATCCTAAGTACCACGTTACTACCGTCACTTGCGCTTGCGGCAATACGTTCGAGACAGGTTCGATCAAGCCTAACCTTCGCGTAGAAATTTGCTCTGCTTGCCACCCGCACTTCACAGGGAAGCAGAAGTTTATCGATGCCGGCGGTCGTGTGGATAAGTTCAAGAAGAAGTACGGCGTATAAGACGTCCGTTTTCCTTGGATTTCATAAGCATACAACGTCCTCTCTTGGCCATCCTAAGGTCAAGGGAGGTTGTTTTTTTATGTGGACCATCAAACGTTTCGCCGTTGTCGGACTGGCGGGGGCTGCGCTGCTGACGGCGATCGGCTGCTCCGGGGCTGCGCCCGAAACCAAGACGTACGACAACGACGGCTACCTGGGCATGACGAACGTCAACCCGAGCTTGCCGATCAGCCCCACGTACCATACGTATCAAGTCGATACCGACATGATGAAGGCGGCGCTCGCTTCGGTGCCGGGCATCTCCGATTCCCGCATTATCTTGAACGGCTCGCGCGCCAGCGTGAAGCTGTATGTGCCGGACGGTACGTCCGATGCCGACGTCGCCCGCATTCGGCAGGAGGCGCAGGTGGAGCTAAGCAAAGCGGTTCCGCGGTATACGTTCACCGTTAAGGTTGCCAGGTAGTGGCGGTTGCTATTTGTCCTTCATTCGGCTATACTTATTTTTACCGTGCTAGACGGGGAGGTAGCGGTGCCCTGTAACCCGCAATCCGCTGTAGCGGGGTTGAATTCCTGGAGAAGGTCTTGTCGATGTAAGGCCTGCCCTTTATACGCAGTGTTGACGGTCGGGTCCTCCGCAATGGATACTCGTGAACCCGGTCAGGTCCGGAAGGAAGCAGCCGTAAGCGAGAGCGTTCATGTGCCGGGGGGCAGCCTAACTCGAGCTAAACGGTAGAGGTAACGCTTGGATCGCAATGATCGACCACAGGTGCACGGCTTACTCATGAATCACCAATCGCATGTACATCAGGAGCACACTGGATGGTAAGCAGCCCATTCGGTGTTTTTGTTTTTCGTAAAAAAGGGGATCGTCCGCTCTATAGCGAAATGTATTTTTATGGAACTCGAGCTTGTTCGCAAAGGTGGTCATAGTTTGCAAGATGCATACCAAGCCGGAGGCCCAAGTCTGTTGCAGCAATTTGCCGGCACGTTTATCAAGGATGTCAACCTCGGGGTGCTGCTGATCGATCATAACTTCCTGCTCGTGGATATTAGCGATACGGCTTGCCGCATTCTCGGCGTGGACAAGGACGCAGTGATCAACCGGTCCATGGACGATGTGTTCTGCATGGTGCCGAAGGAGCATCGGCTCGTGCAGCGTACGCTGTTGGACGGGGTGGAAGCCCGCAATCAGGCGGCCAGCTGGACGAACGATTCCGCGCGGTTTGAGCTGCTGATGGATTCCAGCTTGTTGCGCAATGAAGCAGGTGAGATCGTAGGCGCGTATGTGATTTTCAAGGATGTCACCAACATCCGCTCGCTCGAGCAGCAAGTACAGCGCAGCGATCGGTTGGCGATGATCGGGCAGATTGCGGCGGGCACAGCGCATGAGATTCGCAATCCGCTTACTTCCATTAAAGGCTTCCTGCAGGTGCTGAACCGCCAGTTCGTGACGATGGGCATGGAGAAGGAACAGGGCTACACGGAGCTGATGCTGTCAGAGATCGACCGGATCAACGAGCTGGTAAACGAATTTCTGCTGCTCAGCAAACCGAAGCATGTTTCGTTCGATCGCATCGACCTGTCTTCGGTGCTGCGCGAGGTACTGCCGATCATCAACAATCAGGCGACGCTGCATAATGTGACGATCTGCTACCAGTCGGTGTACCGGCTGCCGCTCGTCATCGCCGATCAGGCGCTGCTTAAGCAGGTATTCATTAATTTATGCAAAAACGGCATCGAAGCCATGGTGGCGGGAGGGACATTGACAATTATCGAACGGGTCAGCTTTACGGACAACAAGGTACATATCGACATTCATGATGCGGGTCCGGGCATTCCGGCGTTTCTGATCGACAAAATATTCGACCCCTTCTTCACGACCAAGGAAACCGGCACCGGGCTGGGGCTGTCCGTCTGCCAGCGTATCGTCCACGATCTGGGCGGTCAAATCCGGGTGTCGTCCAAAGGCTTCGGCACGACCTTCACGGTCACCATTCCGATCGCCAGATAGGCGGACCCGGGGTCCCTTCCGTTGGTCAAGGCGGCGTGGATATAGTATAATGAGGGCAGGACTGGATTGGAAAAATACGCGGAGGATCGGGAGAATTCGAATGGCGCACATCGCTTTATACCGCACCTGGAGACCGCAGGCATTCCGGGATATGGTCGGGCAGCAGCATATCACTCAGACGCTACAGAACGCTTTGCGCGAAGGCCGCATGTCGCACGCTTACCTGTTCAATGGACCACGGGGAACGGGGAAGACGAGCGCCGCGAAAATATTGGCCAAGGCCGTCAACTGCGAGCGTGGCCCTGCGGAGGAGCCTTGCAACGAATGCTCGGCCTGCCGCCGGATCACCGATGGCGCCGTGATGGACGTCATCGAGATCGACGCCGCTTCCAACCGCGGGGTTGAGGAGATTCGCGACATTCGCGACAAAGCCAAGTATGCCCCGACGGAAGTCCGGCAGAAAGTATACATTATCGATGAAGTGCACATGCTCACGACGGAAGCGTTCAACGCGCTGCTGAAGACACTGGAGGAGCCGCCCGGGCATGTGATGTTCATTCTCGCTACGACCGAGCCGCACAAGCTGCCGGCGACGATTATTTCGCGCTGTCAGCGCTTTGACTTTCGCCGGGTCGGGCTCGAGGAGCAAGTAGCCCGGTTGCGGCATGTGTGCGAGCGGGAGAACGTCTCGGCCGAGCCGGAAGCGATCGAATATATCGCGCGGCTGTCCGACGGCGGGATGCGGGATGCGCTCAGCGTGCTCGACCAGATCATCGCTTACACCGGCGCGGAGATCAAGTACGAGGCGGTGCTGGCGATTACGGGCGGCATCGGCTCGGAGCAATTCGCCAGGCTGGCGGGCGCCGTGGCCGCGCAGGACATCGGGGCTTGTCTCGGCATGATCGAGACGTTCATGCAGGAAGGCCGCAGCGCCGAGAAATGCATGGAGAACCTGATCTATTACTTCCGCGACATGCTGATGCTGAAGCTAGTGCCGAATGCGCAGCATATGACCGACCGCGTGCTGGACGCCCGTCAGGTCGGTGAATGGATCAGCCGGTTCAGCACCGACCAGCTGTTCCAGATGATTGAGACGCTGAACCGATACCAGACGGAGATGAAATATTCAGCCCAACCGCAGACGATGCTGGAGATTGCCATTATGAAGCTGTGCACCGCAGGCAGCTCGGCGGTCGCTGCCGGTGGCGCGGCTGCGGTTGCCGTCCAGCCGGCGGCGGCTTCGGCTGCCGCTGCTAGCTCAGGCGCAGGTGCGGGTGCGGGTGGCGCCGGTACGGCGGCAGCGGGAGAGCTGGCGGCGCTCCGCCAGAAGGTGGAGCAGATGGAGCGCCAGTTGTCCAAGCTGCTGCAAGGCGGAGGCGCGGCAGCATCGACGAGCACTCGGGAACCGGAGCCGGCGCGGTCGATCATGCGCTCCAGCTCTTCCGGCGGAGGCGGCGCCCGGTCGACCGTCAAGCTGGACGTCTACGTGACGCAGCCGGATTCGGCGCTCCTGCAGCAGGCGCTGGGCAAGTGGAGCCAGGTGCTTCAGCAGGTCAAGGAGCGCAAGATCACGGTCCACGCCTGGCTTGTGGACGGCGAGCTCGTGTCCGCGGCCGGGGAATCGCTGCTGCTCGCCTTCAAGAGCGCGATGCACCGCGAGACGACCGAGAAGCCGGCGCACCGGGACATCATCGAGCAGGTGATCGCGGAGCTGTTCGGCCAGCGGCTGAAGCTCGTCACCGTGATGATGAAGGACTGGAAGGACGCCCAAGCCGGAGCCCAAGAGCCTCCGGAGGAGATGAAGCTCGACGGCGGAGAGGGACAGGCGGCGCAGCCGAAGGAGCAATGGGTCGAGGAAGCGGTCCAGCTGTTCGGCGAGGACCTTGTCGTCATAAAAGATTAACCCGCCGTATTACAACCATATCGAATGACTAATACGAAAGAAGGTTGATTCCGAATGAACAACATGAATCAAATGATGAAGCAAGTGAAGAAGATGCAAGAGCAAATGCTGAAGGCGCAAGAAGAGCTTGGCAGCAAGACGGTGGAAGGCTCCTCCGGCGGCGGCGTCGTGACTGTGACTGCAACCGGGCACCGCAAGCTGACGAACATCGTCATCAAGCCGGAAGCAGTCGACCCGGACGATGTCGAGATGCTGCAGGATCTCGTCCTGACGGCCGTCAACGATGCGCTCACCAAAGCCGAAGAAATGGCGGAGAAGGACATGGGCAAATTTACGGGCGGCATGAAGATGCCGGGGTTGTTCTAGGTCCCGTTTGGCTGGAGCCGGTGGCCGTGCAGAGGCTGCCGGTTTTTTGCTGAACACCGAATTGTTACACTAACTTGCGATTTCATCTTGAGAAAAGGGGCTAATGCGCATGTTCTACCCGGAACCTATTGCCAAGCTGATCGATGCGTTCACCCGGTTGCCGGGCATTGGCCCGAAGACAGCCGGCCGTCTGGCGTTTCATGTGCTGCGGATGAAGGAGGACGACGTGCTCGATTTCGCCAAGTCGCTCGTTAGCGTGAAGCGCAACCTGCACTATTGCTCCGTCTGCTGCAACATTACCGACGTGGACCCGTGCCGCATTTGTCAGGATCGCAGCCGCGACGCCTCCGTCATTTGTGTGGTGCAAGAGTCGAAGGATTTGGTCTCGATCGAGCGCACCAAGGAGTTTCAAGGGTACTACCACGTCTTGCATGGGGCCATTTCCCCTATGGAAGGAATCGGCCCGGATGAGATCCGGATGGCGGAGCTGCTCAAACGTTTGGGAGACGACCAGGTGCAGGAGCTTATTTTGGCTACGAATCCGAACTTGGAGGGTGAAGCGACGGCGATGTATTTGTCCCGTCTCGTCAAGCCGTTCGGTCTGAAGGTAACGCGGATCGCGCACGGACTGCCGGTTGGCGGCGATTTGGAGTATGCAGACGAGGTGACGTTGTCCAAGGCGTTGGAAGGTCGGCGCGAGCTGTAGCGGGTATAGGCTGTTTGTAGAGCCCTGTTTTCGTGGGTAATCGATGGTAGGAGTATCGGTTGCTTATGCGGAGACGGGTTTTTTTGTGTTCTTAGAAACGTCCGTCCCTCATATGGTTAGAATGGAAGCTTATTCGAACGAATGAGGTGAAAGAGATGAGACGTTTTTTTTTCTGGAAACGGTATGAGCAGCAGCAAGCGAACGAGCGGATGCTGTCGGACAAGCAGCGGCTCCTGGCGGATGTACAGCAGGCGCTGGAGGAGTGGAAGCATGCGCAACGCCGACTAGACTACGCCGAGAGCCGCGACGAGATCGATTATGCCATCTTTGCGCTGGAGGCGGCGGAGAAACGCTACGAGATGCTGCTGCGCCAAGCGAAGCATATGAATCTGCATGCGCTGCAGGTCGGATTGCCGAAGGCGGTGGAGGGCTGATATGAACTGGTTCTTCATGGGGATGTTCCTCGTTTCGTCGCTGCTCCTCGTCCTCCTGCTGCTGCGCAATCGCCATGCCCGCCGGTGGTCCTCCTATGTGCTGCTCCACATTGTGGTGGCGGCTATCCTGCTGTATGCCATCAATTTACTGAGTGTCTATACCGATTTCCGCATTCCTATCAATGTACCTACAGTGGCTTCCGTCGTAGTGCTTGGCGTGCCTGGTTTGCTGATGCTAATGGCGATGAAATGGTTCTTGCTGTAGCGGTTGAATCTGGGATTTGACAGGGGACACCGCCCCGTGGTAGAGTAAGATTCTGTCGCTGCGCTATACGGGCGGTGGACAAGCAGGCTGGATGTTTGGGAAAA
>NZ_BIMA01000148.1 GCF_004000845.1 Paenibacillus koleovorans NBRC 103111 | reverse complement strand
GCCGCCGCGAGCCGCCTCGGCGCGCCGCCCGGCGCCGCTGCGGCGCAAGCCGCGCGTGCCCGCCGTCGCCGCGGACTCAGCCGCTCGCTGTGCCTCAGCGCCATTGCCGCTAAACCCCGCACCGACTCCCGCTGCTCCAACCGTCACGGACTCAGCCGACCGCTGCGACACAGCGCCACCGGCGCTAAGCCCCAAACCGGCTCCCGCTGCCCCAGCCGACACGGACTCAGCCGCTCGCTGTGCCTCAGCTCCGCTGCCACTAAGCCCAGCACCGGCTCCTGCTGCTGCTGCCGCCAAGGCATCTTGCTCGCCCGCACTTAGCCGCCGCAGCTCGCCGTGCAGCCGCAGCCACTCCGCCGCCTCGCGGCGAAGCTGCTGCATGTGGTAGCGCAGCTCGTCGCCGGACAGCTCGCGCCAGGCGGCGAACCGCCGCGCGGCGTCCTGGCGCAGGCGCACGAGCCGCGCCTCCTGCTGCAGCCGCTCGCGCTCCGCCGCCGCAGCCTGGCGCTCCGCGCTCTCCAGCTCCGCCTGCAGCAGCTCCCGCCTGCGCGCGAGCCGCTGCCGCTCCTCGCCCTGCGCGCGCAACCCCTCGTGCGCGGCGACGCTCGCCGGCACAGCCGCGACGCTCGCCTCGCTCCAGCCCGGCCCGAGCCGCTCCAGCAGCCGCGCGAGCTCCTGCTCGAGCTGCCCCCGCTCGCTTCGCCGGGCCGCGGCCGCCGCCTGCCGCTCGCGATACGCGCCGGCACGCTCCACGAGCTCGTCCAGCCGCAATCGCTCCGCCAGCAGCGCCGCATCTACTCGCAGCTCATCAGCCAGCTCGCGCTCGAGCCTGGCACGCCGCGCCTCAAGCTGCCGCAAAGCGCTTAGCCGCAGCTCCAGCTCCGCCGCGGCCTGCTCGTACCGCTCCCCCGCCTTAGCGGGGAACGACTCGAAAACGCGCAGCTCCTCCAGCCTCGCCCGTGCGCGCTCCGCCCGATGGTAAGGCTCCTCCGCTTGCAGCAGCTTGTCCGCCCACACAACCGAAGCCCGTAGCCGTTCAGCCTCCTCCTCCGTCTCCGAGATCTTGGTCTCCACAACCTGCAATTCATCCGCCAGCTTGTTGTAGCCGGACAGCTGCTCGCGACTGCGCCGCAGCCCCGCCTCCTCGTCCTCCCAGGCGCGAATGGCTAACGCCAGCTCCTGGTTTTTGCCGCGCGGCCGATACAGCCGCTCCGCCTCAAGCGCGAGCCGCCGCTCTACCGCGACGACGGCTTTGCCGCTAGTCCCCCATCCGGCGCTGTACAAGTAGCCGGACAGCTCGTCCGCCTGCAGCGTGCTCAGCTCTTGCAGCTCGGTCAGGCTAAAGGCGAATAAACTGCGGAACAGCTCGCCGGACAACCCGCCCAGCATAGCATTAAGCTGAGCCTCCGCCGCCGCGCCAAGCCGACCTTTGCCAGCCGCCGAACCGCCTCCGCTACTGTTACCATTCCCAGCTCCAGCCCCACCGCCGCCAACCGCGCCAAACCGCCGCTCCACACGAAGCTCTCCGCCAGCGTCGTCGAATAGCAACAGAGAGCCGCCATGAGCGCCTCCCCCCACCGGCTCATGCCGCTCCACAGCGGTCCCCCGCGACGGCAGCCCGAGCAGCATGGCGCGGATAAACGCAAGCAACGTGCTCTTGCCGGCCTCGTTCGGACCGTGAAACAGCGTCACCGCATGGGGCCGCCGCAGCTCCAGCTCATAGCGCCGGTCGCGCAGCTTGCCAAAGGCATCGACGTCGAGCCGGCCGATCATCGTCTTCATCCGTCCCACCCCTCTTCCTCAGTCAGGAGACCGAGCGCCAGCTCCTCCGCCGCACGCAGCCAATCGGCGCCTTCCTCGCGCAGCAGCTCCTCGACGAGCCGGCCGGCCTTCGGATGCTGCAGCAGCGGCTCCAACGCCGTACGGCAATACGCCTCCAGCTCGGAAGAGCTCCGCCCCGCTTCCAGCAGTCCGTTTACGCTGGCGATCAGATCGCCTATAAACCCTTCCTGCCGCAGCAGCCGTTCCCGATCCAGCTCCACGCCCGTTCGCAGCACGATGGACTCCGGCCAAACCCAGCGCTCCCGCTCCTCGCCTCCCAAGCCCAAACGAGCGCCGCTCCATCCGCCTCGCTCCGCCCGGCGCAGCTGCTCCTCCCGCAGCTCGCCAAGCAGCTCCTGCAGCAAGCTGCCCGACTGCAGCGCCCGGTGCAGCGGTCCCCGTCCTTCCAGCTGCAACCGCACTACAGCGGAGCGGCCCCCAGCAGCACCAGAATCCACCTGCTCCAGCCGAAACGCCAGCTCGTCGCGCAGCTCCTGCTCGGTCGTCATCCCTTCGATCGAGACCGTCTCCGCAAACCACCGCACCGCATCCAGCGGCCGGAACCGCAGTTCCGCCCTCCCGCTTTCCGACACATCTACTATGTAACAACCCTTCGGTCCTACTTCCCTCGCACTCCGTCCTTGAATGTTGCCCGGATAAACGATCCAGGGCTCCTCCCCCAGCACCCTGCGGCTATGAATATGGCCAAGCGCCCAATAATGGAAGCCGCTTGCCGCCAGCTGCCTCGTTGAGCAAGGAGCGTAGTTATCGTGCCCGGCATCGCCGTCCACATTGGCATGCAGCAGCCCGATCTGGAACCCGCCACCCTCGCGAGCCGCATAACGGGCGGCCAAATTATCTCTTACCGCCGACGTCCCGAACGACATCCCGTGCACATGCGCCAGCAACCCCCCCGACCGATCCTCCAGCGGCCTGCATTCCGGCTCCGTCGAAGAAAAAAAATGGACCGTCTCCGGCCACGCCAACTTGGCCTTGCGTCCGTCGTCCGGGTCATGGTTGCCGTGCACGACGTAGGCCGCGATCCCCCGCTCCGCCAGCCGCTGCATCGCCCGTTGGAACCGCAGCTGCGCACGCAGCGATCGGTCAGCTCCGTCATAGACGTCGCCCGCGATCAGCACGCCGTCCACTTGCTCCTCGATCGCCGTATCGATCATTCGCTGCAACGCATCGAACGTCGATTCTCGGATCGACTCCCGGATCCGCTCCGGCAATCCGGCGAGCCCTTTGAACGGACTGTCCAAATGCAAATCGGCGACATGCATGAATCGAAACGCCCTCATTCCGTTCCCCTCGCTCTCCTTACCTCATCTTTCTATTGTATAGGCAAACCGGAATGCGTACAAGCGTTCGCAAACCCTGCAATCCCCAATCACACCCTTTTGACCGCCACGACCAACGAAAGCCATTCTCCCTCCAGCCGCTGCGCATACGCCACAAACCCGTGCGACCGAAACCAATCGAGCAACTGCTTGCGCACCGGAAACGTCCCCTCGCCCTGAGCCCGTTCGCCATCCCCGTTCCGCTCCAGCCACCCGTTTCGTTGCTCCGTATCCTCCAACATCGCATCGAGCAGCGCGACCCGACCGCCCGGCTTCAGCACTCGCGCGATTTCCTCCAATGCCAGCGGCAGTTGCTCTACCGTCAAATGCCTCAAAGCGAAGCTCGACACGACCAAGTCAAACTCCCCGTCAAAAAAAGGAACCGCCATCAAATTGCCGAGCTTCGTGTCCAACCCTGGATGCTTGGCTTTGCACACCTTAAGCATTTCCGCCGACTGGTCCACCCCTGCCATCCGCACGCCTGCCGCCATCAGCTTCACCGCCAAATTTCCCGTGCCCGTTCCGAGATCGAGCCCCCGCTCTCCAGCTACCGGATTGACAGCCGCCGCCGTTTCCTCAAGCAATCGGTCGTAAGCATGCGCCGGTGCCAACTGCTGCACTCCTTCCGCCCTTCTCACCGTCTCGTCAAAATCGGCCGCCCGCTCATCGAATCGCCATCGGTCCGCCCAACCTGAGCGAGCCTCCCGAATCGCCTTCGACTTCCGCGCCAGCTCGAAAAGCTGCTCAAGACGAAGACCGCCGGCATCGGCCGCTTGTTCGATCAGCTCGTCCAAGTGGACCAGCAGCCCTTTCATTTCCACCCAACGCCGGTAGGTCAAGCTTCTCTGCACGTTCAAATATGCCAAAAACGGCTCCACACGGCTAGCATCGACACCCGTCTCTCGACTTTCACCGATCGGAGACTCCAACAGCTCTTCCATCAAGCGACTGATCTCCTCGAGGGGCACATCCAGCTCCCGAAGCGCCGCAATTAGCTGCAACCGCCACGCATCCGCTTCCGTAAAAATCCGATAGTCGTTCTCCGTATTGCGCTCCGGCTTCAGCAACCCTTTCTGCTCATAAAAGCGGATCGTCCTTGCGCTCATCCCAAGCCGTTCGGCCATCGTTCGAATGTTCATACCGCCGCCTCTTCCTCCTCCATGCTGCTTGCCTTGCCCGGTGCCAATCCCCTATAATAGGCCTATTATTGCGTAGAATAGGGGCTGTTTCACATATGAAAATCGTATCGCTCAATGTCGGCAAGCCGAAGCCGCTCACCGCCGACGAGGGCAGCGTGCTAAGCGGTATCTGGAAAACGAGCGTCGGCACCGGCCCGATCAGGCTGACCGAGACTGGCTTCCATGGCGACGGCCAAGCCGACCTCGTCTATCACGGAGGACCGGACAAAGCGATCTGCGTCTATTGCTACGAGCACTACCCGTATTGGGAGCAAGTGATGGACAAACCGCTTCCTCACGGCGCCTTCGGCGAAAATCTGACCGTCCAGGGGCTGACGGAGCGCGAAATTCGGATCGGCGATATTTTCGAGTGCGGCCCAGTGCGCGTGCAAGTGTCCCAACCGAGACAGCCATGCTACAAGCTGGGCAAACGACATGACCGGACCGAACTTCCACTCCTTGTGCTGCAAACCGGATATACCGGGTTTTACTTCCGCGTCCTTGCTGCCGGCATGTTCGATCCCACACAACCGCTTCAGCTCGTTCATCCCGACCCGGGCGGCATGACGCTCGAGTTTGCGAACCGCATTTTTTACCATGACAAATCCAACATGACCGGCATCCGCCGTATATTAGCCGTCGAAGCGCTATCGGAAGCCTGGAGAACTAGCTTGGAGAAAAGGCTCGATTCCACGCACTCTTCCTGAATCAATGGTATAAGCAGAAGAAATAACCGCTCGGTTTCGAGCGGCTGAACTTGTAGTGAAATAATCCCCTTACTCCAATGAACCGAATAATTCGCGAAGATAATCCCGACGTCCATGCAAAATACGATGGATGATTACCGCATCCTTGCGATGACTTGGTCATGGTCAAGAAGCTGTTCGCCCTCGGCTACCTGCTTTTCTGCAACCAATAATTTAGATTGAAGCTTGATTCGAGCCTCCATCCTTCGATAAGCCTCATGACTCATCACAACCAAATCCGCTTCTCCATTACGCGTTAAAATAACCGGTTCATCAATCTCATGACAATATTTCGAAAATCCGTTATAGTCCTGTCTTATTGTAGTGGAGGGCTTAATACGCATTGTTCCAACCCTTTCCAAATAGCATTATTCTGACTATATTATATCATTAAACTGGCACAGTGCCAGCGTGATGCTCGAGTTAGGACAAATTCCCCAGCACCTTGATAGAATCACGATTGCACCAGCCGGGAGCCGTTTGAAATTGCAATGCGTATTCGAGCGCGGTCACCTGTTCGAACACTTTCCCGGCTCTCTCGTCCCATCCGCCCTCCGGATGACGGATTGTAGCTCGGATCGATGGATCGGCACCGTGATCCAGCAGGAATTGCGTCCGCTTGTCCGTTGGAGACATACAGGCCAGCACAGCATGGAACATCGGAGAATGTCCCGCCCCTCCGTCCATAGACGGGGCCGACAAGGCATTCACGTCAGCCCCTTGATCGATCAGCCATTGAGCAATCTCAAATTCGTCGTATTCTATAGCGAGATGCAGCAGGGTTGTGCCTTCAATCGGAGCTAATACGCTTGCTTGCGTAAATCCTCTTTTCGGAAAATAGAGCTCCTGCTCCTTAAACCTGCGGAAGAGCAAATCCGGCTCATTTCGAAGATGATTCTCCAACAAATCAATCCGCCCAAGGTGAAACGCAGTGATCGGTGTATCCTCAAACCTGCAGCCGGCATCGGCTAAGATTTGAAGACAATGATGTTTCCTGGATGGTTGTCTCGCATAAGCGCCGAGCAAAAAACCAAAGGGCGAATTAATCCTCCCATTTGAAGTTTTGTACAGCACGCCCGGATCGGCTCCAAGCTCGAGGATCATTTGAAGTCCTTCCGGATGAAGCGCTTCGCATACAGCCAGGATGACCGGTCCATAGTGGGTTGCATGATCCGCATATAGAGCGTTGGGATCGGCTCCCTGTTTCACAAGATATTCGGCCACGACGCGATTGGCTTTCATGCATGCTCTCGAAAAGGCTTGTTGAATATCCTTTGCCCCAGCCTGCACCAACCACTCGACCAATGCAACATGGTTGCATTGGGCCGCGTAGCTTAGCGGACCGCCGCCGTCAGCAAATGGTATCGGCTCATGCAGCAGCTTCGGCTGCCCTGATATGATTTTCTCAACAGTAAAAAAGTCGTTGGCTTTAATCGCCTCAATCAGTTCCTGCTTCGCCGTTAGGCAACAATCTGCTTTCTGAGATTCCATACTTAATCCTCCCCATATCGCCAGTCAACTCCGTGCAGCACGAACAACAGCGTGATGGAATCATCAAATAGCCAAACAAACCCCCAGCCGACCGGCTGGGGGTTTGCGCCAGGCGCCTTACTGATGCTGCGGAAACCGTTCCTTCAACCGTCCCTGCATCCATAGGCAGACGTCCCACAGGTTCGCAACCGGCGCATTCGTGAACGGAAGCGTATGTAGATACCCTGGAGGCCCGAACTCGGACGTGACCGTCGTGACCGTATGGCCGGCGGCTGCGCGCGCGGCGAAGATTTGCTCCCACCAGCCCTCGTGGGCGGCGAGCTCACTCGCATATTCCGGCGCGGCCGGATGCGGCACCTGCGGCCCTTCGGCGTAGCCGACGCGGGCATGGACGTGCAGCGCTCGCGCGATGATCCGCTTCAGGTTGTCCTCCTGATCGCCCAGGAGCGACTCGCACACGCAGCAGAAGTGGCTGAAGTCCGCCGTCACGTTCAGCTCCGGGAACTCGGTCAGCATCTGCGCCGTATGCCACGGCGTGAAGAAAGCCCGGCCGCGATGCGTCTCGTGTGCGATCGGAATGCCGATCTCGCGCTCCAGCTTCAGCGCCTGCTCGAAAAAACGCCGCTGCTCGTCGAGCGGCGAGCTGTCCTTCAAGCTGTGCGAGACGATCAGCTTCGGCTGCAGACTAGCAGCTTGTTCGACTTGCGCGCGGAAGGAAGCATAGTGATCCGGACCCTCCGTGAACACTTGGATCATCAGATCAAGCCCGCCCCCGCGCACGGTGTCCAGAAACGCCGCACGATCTTGCTCCCGCGGAATGACGGTTTCGATTCCCGTATACCCGCCGGCTATAATTTGCTTGGTATTTTCCAGCAAGGTGCCGGTCATGCCCCAAGTCGATTTCGCAATGCTAAGCTTCATGGTCCTATTCTCTCCCTTTTCAACCCTGTAGTTTCGTAGACATGCTTCAGCTGCAAAATAACCCGGCTGAGCGAATAGATTTGCTTCGCCTTCATCATGGCCGAGCGAGCGAGCTGATACCGATACGTCGGATCGGCCATGACGAGCTCCAGCGCCGCGCACAGCGCCGCCGGGTCGTCCGAAGGCACGAGCAAGCCGTTATGGCCGTGATCGATCTGCTCGGCGATGCCGCCGACATCCGTCCCCACGAGCGCCAAGCAGCACAGCGCCGCCTCCGCGAACACCGAACCGAACGCTTCCGCCCGTGAAGGCAGGACAAAAATATCGAAAAACGGCATAAACTCCTCCGGATGCAGCATGTAGCCGTAAAAAATAATTTCCTCATAGATGTTCAGATCGATCGCCATCTGCTCGAGCTCCTCGCGAATCGGCCCGTCGCCGATCAGGTGCAGGACGAACGGGTGGCCCATCTTCTTCAGCTCGGCGCAAGCGTGCAGCAGCGTATCGATACCCTTGGCCGGGACGAGTCGGCAGACGGTGATCAGCTGAGGCACCGCATTCTCATGGGCGATCGGGCGGAACCGCTTCTCGTCGAAGCCGTTCGAGATAACGCGGATTTGAGACAAATCCTCCATATAGGAGCCGGCGTATTGCTTAAACGATTCGGAGACGGTCAGAATCGCATCCGTCTTATGCTCGAGCTCCTTGTACAACGAAGTGAGAAACCGGTGCTCCGGTCCGCCCTCGGCGATTTTGCCGTTCAGGATCAGCTCCCGCTCATAGCTGGAGTGGATCGTCATGACGACAGGCGTGCCCGGGAACAGCTGCTTCATGACGAGTGCCGCAATCGGATGATGCGCGTGAATCAAGTCGTACGTTTTGCGGACGCGCAGCTTGGTCCACCATACATAGTCTTTATACGTCTGAATGTATTTGTCCACAATCGGATTGCCGGCGAACGGTGTCCAATCGAATGTAGCGAACTTGACATCTTCCGTTCCCTTGCTCCGCACACGCTTCGGAATGGAGAACAGCTCCATCTCCCAGCCCTTCTCGAGAAACTGCTCATTGATGTAAGGAACCATGGAGGAGACCCCGCCCGGCTGCTCCGGAGGGAAAAACAAAGCCTGCAAAATTTTCATTGCCCATCGCCCCTATTATCAGTTAATCTGCGGTGTAGGAAATTCTGCTATAATACGGATACAGTCGCCTGATGCCCGCTAACCCGCGGGATCGCTGTAAAAACATGCGGATTTACAGAGATAGTCCAAATTACCGGGAGGCCGCCTTGAACTTATCGGAACTGTTCGTTGGAACGTATGCGCAGGTATACGCCTTATCCTGCATGCTGATCATCCTGCTGCTCATGTTCTTCATGTCGCTGCGGCTCTTGGTCGACCGCAAGCGCAAAGCTTATATGACCTTGAGCGTCTCGCTGGCCGCCGTCATATTCCAGCATGTGCTCCTTATCGTACTGGCGCTCCAGGACGAAGCGTTCAACCAATGGCTGTATTCGGCCGAGCAGCTGTTGAAGGTCGTCTCGTTCATCTTCCTGAACATGGCAGTCTATCAATTATATAATTCAACAAAAAAGCGCGATACCCTTTATTTCTATTCGCTTTTGCTTGTCACCTTGCTCCTCTTCGCCATGCAGACTCAGATTCCCGGGTGGCTGAGCGGCAGTCCCGAGCAGATCCGGCTGCTGCAGCATATCGGGCTGGAGCTGTACTTGTTCGGGCTCATTTTGCTCGGGCTTGCCCTGCTCCCGCACCGGGTCGGCCAGTCCGGCAAGTACAAGGCGGCCATGATCGCCTACTTGATATGCCAGCTCGCTCATATCGTCAACCGGTATGTGGTCGAGACGCCGATGGACGGGCTGCGAGTTGTCGAAAATTTTTTGCCGATCATCGTCTACTTCATTTTGTTCCTTTTCGTCTTCGACCGGGTCGTGGAGCTGATGCAGACGATTTACCGCTCCTCGATTACGGACGGGTTGACCGGCTTGTACAATCGCAAATACTTGCTCAAGCGGGTGGTGCAATATACGGCGAGAGATCTGCCTGTAAGCATCCTCTTCTTCGATATCGACAACTTCAAGACGCTTAACGACACCCGCGGCCATCAGGCCGGCGACGACGCCTTGAGACGGGTCGCGCAAGTGCTCGTGGAGGAAAGCGACGAGATCGGGATAGTCGGCCGGTACGGCGGCGAAGAGCTGGTTGTGCTCGTCACGGACAGTTCCATTAAGCCGGGCGTGTTGGCGGAGAAAATGAGAGTTCGGGTGGAACGGGACGTCGGCGTAACGGTCAGTGCGGGCTACAGCAAATACCGTGACGGGATGACGGCGGAGGAGCTGGTCCGGGAAGCGGATGCGGCAATGTATTCGGCAAAGACCACGGGGAAAAACAAGGTCGTGAAATATACGAAAAGCTTGGCCAAAGCGTAAGCTCCGTATCGTCGATCGTCGTATGCACATGAACGTTGATCTCCGCATGAGAGTGCGCTTCACGCATTTTGGATTTTTCCGCCCCCGATCAGCGCATACTTTCGTTTCAAACTGCCCCTTGGCTTACTGGCCGAAATCGCGGCTTTATTCCGAATTGGCTGGGAACCTATGCATGTTCCGGCGTGAAGCCCGATTAGCCGTCGTTCCGGAACAACTTGCGGAATTCCAGCGGCGTCATCCCCTCGTGCTCCAGAAATTTTTTGTGAAAATAGCTGACCGTGGCGTAACCGGTATGGACGGCGATGCGATTCACCGACCAGTCGGGCTTCTCCAGCAACAGCTGCTTGGCTGATTGCATCCTGCACATCGTCATGAATGTGGAGGGCGTCATCTGCGTTGCCTTGCGGAACAGCTTGCAGAAATAATACGTGCTGACCTGCGCCTCCTCCGCCCATTGCTCCAGCACGAACGGCTCCGCCGACCTTCTTCTCATCTCCGGAAGCAGTTGGTGGATGCGCTCGAGCGCTTCCGTGGACTTGCTGGCAGTCAGAGGCGTCGACTGGTGAATGAATTCGGCGATCAGCCAGTACGTAAGCCCGGACAACCGCGGCACATGGATAAAATTGTGCTCCTCGCACTCCCTCAGCAGCACGTCATGGGCATCCTCCCAAGGCTTCAGTTGCTTCAGCGTACGGAGCGGCGAGACGTGGAAGCCTCGTTCCGTCAGGAACGGATGCAGCTCGTTGCCGTAGAAATGCACCCAGCGGACGCTCCACGGCTCCTCTCGGCTGCTGTAATACCGTTGCTCCTGCATGGGGAAATATAGAAAGGCGTCCCCTCGCTGCAGGGAATGCGCTTCGCCGTTCACTTCAAGGTACCCTTTGCCGGCTACGACGACATGGATGCTGAAGCTGACCCAGGTGTTTTTATCGCGATACACTACATGCTCCGGCATGTCGCTGTACCAGCCGACCGACTCCGGCAAGCATAAGTAAGGGTGTCCGTTCCACATCGGCAGCGCTAGATGCTTTCTCATTGAGATGACTCTCCTTTGTTTGCATCCGATAACAATATTGTGGTATTCCGTTCAATAAGCTTGTATTTTCATTTTAATCAGGCGCTACTATAATAGCAATATAGTCGTATTACGAATCCAATTTTATGAGGTGATCCTTGCATGAACCAAACGAACAAGCTGCGCTGGGGCATCGTCGGCTGCGCCGGCATTGCGATCCGTTCCGTCATTCCCGGCATCCAGAATTCGTCGACCGGCGTTGTAAGCGCCATCGCCAGCCGTGACCTGGAGAAATCCAAGAAAACTGCCGATCAGCTCGGCATTCCAACCGCTTATGGCAGCTACGAGGAATTGCTTGCCGACGAATCGATCGACGCGGTCTATATTCCGCTGCCGAACCATCTGCACAAGGAATGGACGATCCGCGCCGCCCAGGCCGGCAAACATGTGCTGTGCGAGAAGCCGTTCGCGCTGACCGCAGCAGAGGCGGAAGAGATGGTGGCGGCGGCTGAGCAAGCCGGCGTGCATCTCGCGGAAGCGTTCATGTACCGGTTCCATCCTCGTTATGACCGTGTGCGGGAGATTGTGGCAAGCGGCGAGATCGGGACGATCCGCGGCATTCACGGAACCTTCACGTTCAACTCCTCCGGAGCGGCTGAGAATGTGCGCTTCCATCGCCATATGGGCGGCGGCGCGCTGTACGATATCGGCTGCTATCCGATATCCGCGGCTCGCTACATCTTGGGCCGGGAGCCGGAAGCGGCGACGGTACAAGCGATGTTCTCCGAGCGCCATGGCGGCGTCGACATGATGGCTTCGGGTCTCGTCGAGTTCCCGGACACGGTTGGGTTGACTTTCGATTGCGCGATGTGGGCGGCGTTCCGCAACACGCTTGAGATTCTCGGCACGGAAGGACGCATCCTCCTGCCTTCCGCTTTTGTTTGCCGGCCGGATCAGGCATCCTCGTTCTCCGTCTTTTTCGGCGACAAGGAGCGTGTGGAAGAGTTCGAGCCGATCAACCAATACTCGTTGCAAGCGGATGACTTTGCCCGTACCGTTTGGGGCCAGCAGAGCGTGCGGTTTGCTGCAGCCGATGCCATAAGCAATATGCGCATATTGGACGCTTGCCTCTTGTCCGCCGATGAGCGGATTCGAGTGAAACTATAAATAATGGAGGGTTTGCTGCGATGAACTTTTTTCCGATCAAGGGCATTGAGACCTCGGTCTCCCAACTGATTATGGGCACGGACTACTACAACCCGGATATTCAGGAAAAAGTGGATCAGTTGCTGGACGCCTATGTGCGGATCGGCGGGAACACACTGGATACGGCGTACATCTACGGAGGCGGCAAAAGCGAGGTCGCTTGCGGCAACTGGCTGGCGGCGCGCGGCAATCGCAAAGACATCGTCGTGCTAACCAAGGGCGGCCATCCCCGCAACGGAGTGCCGCGGATCAACAAAGCCGACATTCGCGAAGAGCTGGAGACGAGCCTGGAGCGGCTGCAGACGGACTATGTCGACCTGTACGCGCTTCACCGCGATGACGAGAGCTTGCCGGTCGGCGCCATTCTTGAGATCCTGAACGAGCATCTCGAGTCGGGCAAAATCCGAGCGCTAGGCGGGTCGAACTGGACGTATCAGCGGCTGCAGGAAGCGAACGATTATGCCGCTTCGCACGGGCTCGTCGGCTTCTCGTTCAGCAGCCCGAACTTGAGCTTGGCGAAGGCCAAGGAGCCTTACTGGGCAGGCTGCGTCTCGGCCGACGCCGACACCGTGCGCTGGCACGAGCAGTCGCAGCTGCCCCTGCTGTCCTGGTCCTCGCAAGCGCGCGGCTTCTTCACCGGCCGGTTCACGAAGGAAGACACGAGCAATGAAGATCTCGTCCGCGTGTTCTACAACGACGAGAACTGGGAGCGCTACTATCGCGCCGAGAAGCTCGCTGGCGAGAAAGGTTTGACAACGATCCAGATCGCGCTCGCGTACGTGTTAAATCAATCATTCCCGACGGCTGCCCTGATCGGGGCTCAAACGCAGGAGGAGATGGACTCCTGCAAGGAAGGCGCGGCGGTGCGGTTGACGCGGGAAGAGATGGATTGGCTCGACTTGACGCGGGATGAGGCGCCAGTGGTGTAGATTTATTTGTTCAGGAGACCGGACGCGGGTTGCGTCCGGTTTTTTGTTTGGTTTGCGGGGGATATGGTGGGGGCAGCGATTGATGATGGTAGCTGGGGACAGTGGTTGGAACAGGGCGTGACGGTAGCTGGGGATATTGCTTGCTGATGCGGGCGATCTGATGTTGGGGTTTGCGGACAAAGAAGCCCTTGATATTTGGTGGAAATCAAGCAATTTCGTCGGTTTGGCGGACACAGATGACCTTGATTTCGCTCAAATGAGGCTTTTTGGGAGAGTGGAGTGCCAAATAAGGAATCGTATGTCCGCCAAACTAGTCGGATTGTCGGTAATCGGTCGCTCAGGGCTTTCCTGTCCGCTTTCCGTTTGAAGGTTGCCTACCCTTCCCGCTATAATGGGGAAATAACAGCAACTTTTTGTTGGAAAGGACCGTATCCATGACTACTGGTGTCTCTGAGCTACCGGCCGCGTTCGTCACTCGGATGATCGAGCAGCTTGGCCCGGACGAGGCCGGACATTTGTTCGAAAGCTACGCTTTGCCTCGGACGCAAGGCTTGCGGTTAAACCCGCTGAAAATAAAAGCAGGAGCTCCCGATGCCTCAATAATGGATGCATTGAGACAGCAGTTCGTGCTGGAGCCGATTCCATGGTGCCCGACCGGCTATTACTATGGCGAGTCGGCGCGCCCCGGCAAACATCCTTATCACAGCGCCGGCTTGTACTATATTCAGGAGCCGTCGGCGATGTCTTCGGCCGAGCTGCTCGCCCCGGAGCCCGGCGACATCGTGCTCGACTTGGCGGCCGCACCCGGCGGCAAGACGACGCAACTAGCCGGCATGATGCAAGGCGAGGGGCTGCTCGTCGCCAATGAGATTCATCCGGCGCGAGCCAAGATTTTGAGCGAGAACGTCGAGCGCTGCGGCATTGTGAATGCCGTCGTCACGAGTGCGGCCCCGGACCAGCTCGCCGCGAAGTTCCCGGCGTTCTTCGACAAGATCATGCTAGACGCTCCTTGCTCCGGAGAGGGCATGTTCCGCAAGGACGAGGAAGCGCGGGCGGAATGGTCGCCGGAGCATGTCGAGATGTGCGCCGCCCGGCAGCTCGACATCCTGGACTATGCCGCCGTCATGCTGAAGCCGGGCGGGCGGCTCGCGTATTCGACCTGCACGTTCAACCGCGAGGAGAACGAGGACGTGCTGGAGCGATTCGTCGAGAAGCACCCGGCGTTCGAGGTGCTGCGGTCCGAGCGGCTGTGGCCGCATCGCGAGCGCGGCGAAGGGCACTTCGCCGCGCTGCTCGGCAAGCGAAGCGACATCGACAACGGCGCCGACGGCGCGCGAGACGCGACGCTGGCCGCAGGCAGCGGCGGCAGCGCGAGCGCCGGCAATCGCGGCCGCGAGGCCCGCGCGCTAGGACGCCGCAGCGCCGGCGGCGCCGG
>NZ_BIMA01000147.1 GCF_004000845.1 Paenibacillus koleovorans NBRC 103111 | reverse complement strand
ACCACCTGCCCTCTTCGGTTCTACTTGGGTTCTTGGCGTTACGGTTTTCTTAAAAACCGTCCCCTACTAGCATGATCCATGATCATCCAATTCCGGCCCGATTTCCGCAACCCGCAAAATTCGCCTTGCAGCAGCAAATCCAGCCCTCCCACCACCTCTAAGCACGAAAATCCGAAAAGGCTGTCGCGCCGGTCGAATTCGTTTCGACTAGTACGACAGCCCTTTTTGTTGTTATTGGTGAACGGCGACAATCTTCTTCATACACGGAACGCCATATTTGATCGTGGAAGGGTGAGTTTCAGCAGGACCTGCAGATGGTACCCATAGGACGGCATACGATTGCGAGGGATTTGCAGTCCGAGAGCCGGCAGTTGGGCCAGATACGGCAGTCCGGACATCGATCCGGCGTCGCGCCCGCTCCCAGTCGTTGATCTGCTCGCAGGTCCAGAACGTAAAGCCCCTCTGGCGCGCCTCCTTGGCAAGCAGCAACATCGAACGGCGCACTTCCTCGCGGTTGTGGATGTGGATCTGGTGGAACAGGAAGTGCGCGACCCCCTCCACCTTGCGCACCTCGTCCAGAAACGGCACGATAATGCTGCTGTCCGACCATTTGCCTATGTCGAGGTCCTGCGTCAGGAAGCCGACTTGCAGCACGTCGTAGCTGCGGTTTCGCTCGTCCGCCCATGCCAGCGGGAAGTAAGGATGGCAGGTGCCGAATATAAAGCCGACATTGCCTTTTTTGCTCGGCCCCCGGGTCTGATCGGCTTCTACGCCGTTCGCTTCGCACCAGCGGAAAAACTCGCCCCACCCTTCCATCCGGGTCAGGTGGTTCTTATTGGACACGACGCGCTGTTGTCCCGTCGCATCGCGCAGCCACCCCAGCTGGCGGGCGAACTCGTCCGCATCCCAGAAGCCGTCGTCCGCAGCCACGGCGTTGTAGTGGAACGCCAGCTCATGGCCGGCTGCCGTGATCCGTTTGTACATCTCGGCCGAGTAACCCGACTCGAGCATGCACCAAGTGGACTTCATGCCGCATTCGTCCAGCGTCTGCAGCGTGGACTCGGCATGAATATCCTGATTGCCGTCACTGTCGTGAGAGACAAGCGCCACTTGCTCGACGCCGTCCGGCCAGTAGCCGAGGAACGGCAGCGCGAGCCCTAGCTCGGCCGCAGACCGGATCAGGTGGCCGACGAACGCTTCGCGCCACAGATCGGCATACGGGTGCGCGAAATAGAGCGCGCCTGTCTCGGTCTGCGCGCGGTCGAGCGTCCAGTCGAGCTCCACGACGTCGTCGGCCTTTAGCACGCCGTCGTTCACGGCGGCGGTGCCGTCCGGCGCCGGGACGCCGTCCTCGAGCACGGGACTGCACCCTTGCTGCAGCCCGACGATCGTGCCGGGCACATCGACCGCCCAGCGGTCGAGGCCGCCGAGGCCGATCGCAAACCGCTGCAGCGCGGGTCCAAGGTTCGGCCCGGCGGGCGAGTCGGCGGCGGCAACGCCAACCGCCTCGACGAGTGGCGCGGCGTCCGCGGCCGCTCCTTCCTGCAGGCGCACCCACGGGTGGGCCTGCAGGAAGCGCAGCGGCCGGTCGGCGCCGAACGCCGCCGGCAGCCGCGCATAGCCCGCGCCGACGCTGGCGCCGCGCGCGTAGCCGAGCCGCGGCGCCAGCGCGTTCACGCCGCCGCAGGCGATGAGGCGGCCGCCGGCTTCGGCGTACCGCCACAGCGTGTCGGCGGCTTCGCGCTCCTCCGGCGCGACCGCCGCGACCGCGAGGTCATAGCCGCCGGCAGCGAGCGCCTCGACCGAGTCGACTGTCTCGTACGGGATGCCGCGATGAGCCAGCAGCTCCGCGACCTCCAGCTCGAACACGTTCAGTCCAAGCGACCAGCGGCGCTCTGCCGTCCTTTTGTCGATCAATAGTGCCAGCTTGGCCAGCCTCACACTGCCTCCGCTTTGCTGTTGCCCCATTTGACCCAGCATTCGACGATCCCTCCTAATTCCCTTGCATCACTTTGCGCAAGGCGGTCATAATATCGCTCATCGCTTGCTCGTCGCCGAGCAACACGTTCTGATGCAGCCACAGCCCTTCGCGCTCGGCGAACTTTTCGCTGACCGGACAGCTCGTCTCGCGCCGCTCGCCGGTCCACTTCTCGATCTCCTTCAGAACGGCGGCGTTTTGGTTCAACGTAATATACCCCGGATGAACCGGAATGCCTTCCGTGTTCATGCGGCGAATAAACTCTTCCTTGCCGATACCGCCGGCGGCCCCTTCCTCCAGCGCGAACATGAACATATGATGCGCATGATTCGTCACGCGGGAATCGAGCTTCATCGTGCGCAAGCCTTCAATGGTCCCTACCTCGGCTGCGAGCCATTTCGCATTGCGATCGCGAAGCCGCTGCTGCTCCTCGTAACGCGTCAGCTGCGCAAGCAGGATGGCAGCCTGGAACTCCGTCATACGCAAGTTCCAGCCGATATGCTCATGCTGGTACCAGGCGCCTTTGCGAATGCGGCCGACATTGGTGAGCGACCATGCCATATCGGCCAGCGCCTCGTCATTCGTCAGCAGGATGCCGCCTTCGCCGGACGTGACGTTTTTGCCGGACTGAAAGCTGAACGAGCCGAAGTCGCCGAGCGCCCCAACCGGCTGTCCGTCCCAGACGGCGCCTACGCCCTGCGCCGCGTCCTCGATGAGCCGCAGCCCGTGTTTGTCGGCGATCTCCTTCAAGCGCGTCATATTCGCAGGAGCTCCCGCAATATGGACGGCGATGATCGCCTTCGTCTTCGGCGTGATGGCCGCCTCGACCAGCTCCGGATCGAGCAGCATCGAGTTCGGCTCGACGTCGACGAACACCGGGATCGCGCCGAACAGCAGCGCGCAAGACGCCGTCGCGATGAACGTGTACGGCGGCATAATGACCTCGTCGCCGGACTGGACGCCGCATGCCTGCAGCGCGATCGTCAAGCCGATCGTGCCGTTGACGACCGTTACGGCGTGCTTCGCGCCGTGAATGGCGGCGAACTGCGCCTCCAGCTCCGGCAGCTTGTTGCGGTTCGAGCCGCCCCACTTGCCCGAGCGGACGACTTCCAAGATGAGCCGCTCCTCTTCCTCGCCGAAGATCGGCCAAGTAGGGAACGGCGCCGTTCGGACAGGGCTCCCCCCGTGTATGGCAAGCTGGTTCATTTCCACTTTCTCCTTCTATATCGTCAAAGTCTAGGTGAAGTCTTACATCGATTCCATAAGTGTCTCATCGACAATCGTCTTCTCCGCAGCATTCACTCGCAGCGTCTTCACTTCAAAAGCTCCAAGCTGAATCAAAGTTCTTACCCCAACAACCGGCAGCTCCAGCTCCACCTCACATGGCGTGCCGGACGGCTCAAACAGACGCACGATATACTCGTCATTCCCTTGCTCCGCCTGTTTGATTGCCGTTACCTGCACGCTGTCACCGCTCACCCGCACAAGCGACTGAGGCTCCACACCCGCTCCCGACGGGAAGTAAGAGAGCACATACGGCTTCTCACCGCGCACCATCGCTTCGCGATCCATAGAACGCAATCGATCCGATGCCGTCCCGCCGCTCAACCAAAACGTAAACCGGCGCTCCCCTTGATCTATCCGGCTCGAGTAGCGGTCATTCGGCATCGTATGCTTCATTTTCCCGCCCGGCAGCGCCGAGTAACCCGGCGAACGAAGCAGCGTCAGCCGCAGCTCCCCATCCGACATGTCCGATCCGTAGGTCCCATCATTCACAACCGTCAGCGCATAGCCGTGAGCATCACCAGTAACGCCTCTAAAGCCACTAACGCCATCAACTACACCAGCACCGTCAACTCCGCCCGAAACAGCCGCCACCCATTTCTGGGCCACATTTTCCCGCCCGCTGACAGGCAGCTCCGCCACCCCATACGCCACTTGACCGAGGCATTTCGCATCCCTCCAGACGGTCGGCACCGCCAGCTTCAGCATACGGCGCGGCTCGTTCCAGTTAACGACGACGTCGACTTGGATATCCGTCCCGATCTTCGGCAGCTTGTACGTCTGCACGAGCGTCGAGCTGCCGTACTCCATCACGGCCTGGATCACCGTGCGCACTTCACCGTCCTCGATGACGCGCACCGACGGAATCGGCTTGCCCCTCACTCCCGACATGCGAGCGCCTCGCGTCTTGCTCATCAGCTTGAACGCACCGACGCGACGGTTAAAGCGTTGTACCTGACTGCCCCAGGCATCGTCGCTGTCATCCATTACAATCGGCTGCAATGCGCCAGGCTGCACATAAGAGACGCCATCGATCACAAGCTCGTCCATCAAACCTGTCGCCGCATTGATCGTCACCGCAAGCCGCTCGGAGCGGAACTGCAGCATGCCGTCCGTCTCCTGAAGCACCGGCTTCGGCTTCTCCGGCAGGAACTGCACGGTGCAGTCGATACGAGTCATTTGTCCCGGCTCCAGCTCCGCATGAACGACAACCTTTTTGCGCCAGTCGATGTAGAGAGCGCTCAGCTCCTTCTCCACCTGACAAGGAATCGCTACACCGTTCCGATGCGCCGCGATATTCGCGTATTGTCCCTTCGACGACTGCGGCAGCTGAAATTCACACTCGAACACACCGCTAACTTTGTAAGGATGCGGATTGTACAGGAAAACCGGCACTTCGCCTTCCTCCGCCTTCCGCTGTCCGGCCGTCAAGGCAAAAAACGCACGAGCCCGCAGCCTCGCTAATATTTCCCGGCCATGATCCATCAGACGCAGCCCGTACTCCTCCACCGGCAAAACCGAAGAGCCCGGAAGAATATCATGAAACTGCGCGAGCATCAAATCCTGTTGAGCTTCTGTAATCGCAGCAGCCGGATACGATACACCACAAGCCAGCGCAGCATGCGTCATCATTTTCTCCGTCATATAGAGCTCGTTCTCCAGCTGACGATGCTTCTGCTTGATGCGGATCTGCGACGTATAACAGCCGACCGCCCATGCGTTCAAATCGCCCTCATGTCGAGGCAGCTCAACGCCTGACCCCCGCAGCTCCGCAAAATACGCTTCCGGTGTCGAGTGCACCAGCTCAAACGATTCCGTCTGCTCCTTAAGCTCCTGCAAATTCGTCAAATCGATGCGAGAAGGACCGCCGCCGTGGTTGCCGATGCCCCATAGCACCAAGCCGACGCCCCGCTCAGGATGATCGTCCAGCCAGCCCTGCACCTTCAGATGCGCTTTGCCCCTTCCTGACAAATAAGCCTTATATGCGCGGTGTGCGATCACCTCGGAGCCGTCGTACCCGACCCACTTCACTTCCTCGGCCGGCAGCGGACAATCGTTGTCTCCCGGTCGACAGACGATGTAGGAGTCGAACCCGGCCTTCGCCATCAGCTGCACAAGCCCGCGCGTATGACCGAACGGATCGAAGTTGATCGCTGTCGTCGGACGTACCCCGAATTTCTCGGCAAAATACCGCCGTCCCGCCAGCATTTGACGAACGAACGACTCGCCGCTCGGCAAATTGCAATCCGGCTGCAAATACCAGCCGCCCATAATATGCCATTTGTCCTCGCGCACGAGGCGCTGGATACGGGCGAATAAAGCCGGATCGTATTCCTCGATCCACTGGTACAAAATCACTTCATTATGATTGAAAACAAAGCCATCGAATTCCTCGCAAAACTCCGCCGCGATGCGGAATGTGGACAGCGCTTCGCCCGCCCCTTCCTCGATTTCCCACAGCCAAGCGGGGTCCAAGTGCGCGTTGCAAATCAAATGCAGCTTTTTGCTCATCTCTAGCAGCTCTCCTTACTCCTGCAGGCGTCAGCCTTGCAGAACGATTTTCCGGCATGGCACGCCGTATCGCAATACCATGTCGATGTCACTCTCCATAGTCGGCACATACACGACCGTCCCCGGAGGCACCTCGCCTTCGACAAGCGGATTCATCTCGCCGCAGAAGCCGGCGACGCGCACTTGACGTCGAGCGCGCTCCCATTCGTTGATCTGCCGACCGGTCCAGAATACGAAGCCTTGCTCGCGCGCTTCCTTCACAATAGCCCGCAGCCACTCGCGGTCGATCTCCTTCGTATGCAGATGCGTCTGGTGCAGCACGACATGCGCGACGCCTCCCACTCTGCGAGCCTGCCGCAAAATCGGCACATAAGCATCGGTTCCCATATGGTTGAAATCCGACAGAAGGAAGCCGACCTGCAGCACGTCATACAACCGGTTCTCCTCATTTGCCCAAGCAATCGGGAAGTACGGCAAGCATGTTCCATAGGCAAAGCCTCCGTTTCCTTTTTTGCTCGGCCCGCGAGTCTGATCGTGCTGTACGCCTTCGAGCTCGCACCAACGGAACAAGTCGCCCCAGCCTTCCTCGCGCGTCACATGGTTTTTGTTGGAGACGATGTCCGCCACACCTGTTGCTCTCCGCAGCCAATCGATCTGACTCCGGAAGCTCGTCTCTCCCCAAGCGAAGCCTTCACTGGTAACGGCGTTGAAATGGAGAGCGAGCTCGTGACCATCCGCCAGGACGCGGTCGTAAACGGCCTGCTCATAACCCGGGACGCACATACACCATGTTGACGAAACTTGCAGCTCTTCAAGCAACCCAAGCGTTGTCCACGCTTCCTCGTTGATGTTGTGGTCGCTGTCCAGCGAAATGTGCGCCACCTGCTCTACGCCGTCCGGCCAATGGCCGACCATCGGAATCGTCAGTCCCTGCTCCAGCGCCCGCTTCACCAGATAGCCGAGCCAAGCTTCCCGCCATAGATCGGCATACGGAATCTGGAAGTACGGGAACGGTGTTCCAGGCGACGACCTTCGATCATACTCCCAATCAAGCTCAAGCACATCGTCGATTTTCAGAATGCCTTCGTTCACTTGGGCGGAGCCGTCCGGCGCCGGAACGCCGTCCTCCAGCACGGGACGTGTGCCATGCATCAGACCGGCCATCGTAACCGGGATGTTGACCGCCCAACGATCGATCGCGCCTTCGCCTACACGGAACTGCTGAAGCGCCGCCCCAATCGATGCCCCGTCAGGCGATTCCTTGCGCAGATCGCCTGCCTCAGCCTCCGGCACGCCGACCGGCTCCCCCGTCAACATACCGTCCAGCTTCACCCATGGCACCGCAGACAGCCACCGAAGCTTCTCCGGCACACCCCCGCCGCCGCTCAGCCGTTCGCCGCCGCCGAGCTCCGCATACCCTTCCCGATATTCCTTCAACCGCCGATATCCCAGCTTAGAGGCCAAACTATTCAACCCGGCGAACGAGATAAGCAGCCCCCCGCTTTGCGCATAGCGCAACATGGACTCGGTTGACTGCCGATCATCCGGCGCCGCCGCTGCAACAAGAATATCCGGTTGGAGCTGAAGCGCCTCTTCCACCGATTCCAGAAGCGTAAACGGAATGCCGGCATGGCTCAATATTTCGGTAATATACCGCTCGAACACATTGATGCCGAATTGCCAGCGCCTTTTGCATGTCTCGTTATCCAATAGCACGCCGATTTTTGCGATCGATTTCATGATGTTGCCGTACCGCCTCTCGCCATATTCATCCAGGTTACCGTCCGAGCGCCGCGAATCCGTGTGCAGGAACTATCAGCTCTTTTTCGGCTTCATCAGCAAGTGTTACTAGGGTCACCCTCACCTCTTCGGCGCCTCCATTCAGCACAACAAGTCGATCGCCTTGCAAACTGAGCTCCAAATCCACGGCTCCCGTTACGATCTCGCATCTCAAAGCGTACCTGGCCGTGAAATAACCGCTTGCGAACGGCTCCAGCTCTTTTCTCCAGACTACCGAACCCCCTGCGACATGGGTAGTCCCTTCATACACATACAAGCTTGCAACCGCCGGATCTGCATACCTGCGAGCTTCAACCATCGACCGCTCCGACCCCAGATGGACAAAAGCGAGATACCCGTCAGCTTCCACAATTGCTGCATCCTTTGAGCTTACCGGCTCAGCGCCTAACAGAACCGCTGTCGCATCGAACGCCTGCCTGGTTTCTTCCAGAGACTGGTTCGGCATCGCCACAGCGACAAATGGCTCAAGCTCCTGCGGAGCATCGAACGAAGCTTCCCCCATCCGGTTGAGCGTGAGAATATCTTCTACGCCCTTCCACTTCGGATATTCGTGTTTGTTCAAGTAACGTATCCCACGCGAGCCATAGAGCAAATAACCGATTTCCCCATCCATGTTCAAATAAGTCGCATCGCCGCCGGCAAAATCATGAACCCCATTCGGCTGCTCCCCATAAAAACCTGCGAAGGTCATCTCACGCCCGGGCAAATACACCGTCCGAGTACCCTTGGCCAGCTCCGGCATCGCACGATAATTCTCGTTGCGCACGCCGACAAGCCCCGTTTGCCAATCGAGCACCTGACATGGCTTCTCCACCAGGAACCGCTCGTAGTAGACGCTTTTGCCGTTCGGTAATGCGATGAAAGCCACATCCTGCAGCAGCTCCCGATCGCCTCGAGCAATCGTTGCAATGGCGCCGAATCCATCCGCATAGGTCGTCACATGGCTGCGCTCCGTATCCCGGATAACGTCTTCGTTCGTCAGCCCCTTCGTCCCTTTCGACTCGGCAAATTTGACCGTACCGGTGAAGCTGGCGTACAGAGGTGTGACTGACCACAAGCCTTTACGAGGCAAACTTAGCGCCATCACGTTGTTACGCCAGCTGAAGCTGGTGAACGTGTCCGCCGTCCGGTGAACGACGCTGCTGCCGTACGGATAATAGTGAACCCCGCTCATCCGCGAGCGGAAATCCCGATCCGTACTGGCCTCTGCCCCTTCGCCGCCGAATAGATGCAGCAAGTACGAGGTCGCCAGATCGAGCGCCGAACCGGGCTCGAGGTCTTTGGCGAATTGCGCGTGATCGCGATTGATGACGCACTCCTCGCCGCGTTCCTCAAGCAAGCAGCCCCTGCCGTTGCTCGCCTGGATGCGCTCGATCGAATCGAGCGCCCGGCGCTCCAGCAGCGCCGCATCCGGATGCCCGTGCAGCACGTTCAGAATCGCATGCGTCACTTGCCGCTCATGCTGGCGGTTGTACCACCAGTCCTGGCCTTGTACCGGAATGGCCAATCCGTCGAACTGGGCCCAGACGCGGACGGTCCGGTTGTAAAGCTCCTCATTGTTCCGCAGCACACTCGCTTGGGGCTTCCTGCCGCCCATCAGCGCCATAGTTGCGATCAACCCGCGCAAGTTCGTCCCCGCACAGACGTAGCTCGGGTGGACGAAAGCGTGATTTTCCGTTGTCATATCGGGGTGGAACGTGACCGTCTTCACCCGATTGCCCGCCGGCGTATCGATCAGGCCGGACGGATCGGCGAGCCGGTCGCGGAACGTCGTTACCGTGCTGCTCGCCCACTGCTCGTAGCCTTTCGTCCAGGCCGCGTTATGCGGATGGTCCGGGAACAGCAGCGCCGCAGCGCCAATGCCGGCCGCCGTCCAGGCGTTCTCCTCGCATTGCGTGTCGTAATACGTGCCGTTGCGCGGCTCTTCCTCGCACCAGCGATCGGCATAGCTGGCCGCCACATTTTGCACGAGCAGCCGTGTCTCGTCGTCGAGATCGTCCCAGAGCAGCCAAGCCGCATGGCACATCCAATTGACGGTCCGTCCGTTCTGCGTCGCCATGAAGAAATTGTCGCCGCGGCCTCCCCATTTTTTCAGGCTCGTATAAGGCAGCACGCCTTCCACCCTCACACAATCCTCAGGCCCTGTATCATGTGTAAAGCCCGCGTAGCGCAGCCCCTTAATCGCCCGTTCCTTCAGAAGCTCCCGAGGAATGCCGGTAATCCGCTCGTCATAAGCGCCCAGCTTCGCCATCACCGCATAGATGAACGTCATCGAAAGCGTATCGGAGCAGTACCAGAAGCTCCCGCCGAAAAAATGCCCCGCATTCGGCCTTCCGTCCCACTCGCGGAACTGCTCATTGGCGAAGGGCAGCCATCGCATCAGAATGCTATAGATCCGCTCGGACAGCTCTCCCTCCTGCGCAAGCTCCCCTCTCAGAACCGGCACTTGCCACCGCTCCGTTGCAGCCGTAAATTCCATCTCTCGCCCACACCTTTCGATTCATCTGAAAGCAAAATCCCCGATGAGCGCATCGGGGGAATGTCGGCCGCAGCCGTTACTTCTTGTTCTTGGTGTTGTACCACTCGGTCGCTTCTTTGATGACCTGGTCGCCGCCCCGTTTTTTCCAATCGGCTACGAAGTCGTTGAACTTGTCGACGGACTCTTTGCCCGTAATGACCTTTGCGGCGAATTCCAGCCACAGGCCGTCGAACTTCAGCTCCGGACGCGCTTGGAGCGTTGGCAAGGCCGGCAAACCGTAGCCTTCGTCGATAACGCCTTCCTTGCTAGCGATTTCCAAGCTCTTCACGATCAGATCTCCGTTCGGCTTGCCCTTCAGGAACTCGGCATTCGTAAGATGGTTTTTCGGACCGACAAAATGGATCCACTCTTGGAACATCGCCTGGTTGCCCACGCCTTCGTTCGTCGTAGGATAATTATACTTGATTTTGCCGCCGTCGTCCGTGTAGTTTTCGCCTTTGATGCCATACAGGAAGAAATCGTCCTTCGCCTTGTCACCGGCTGCATAGTACCAATCGAGGAACTTGATGATGGCTTCAGGGTTCTTGGTGTTTTTCGGAATCGTCCAGACGAAGTCGCCGACCGCGGAGTCGAGTGCGTAAACGCCGCCCGGCTTGCCGCTTGGGCCTACCGGCGATGGGATGTTGACGATTTGCGCGCCAGGCGTGTTCGCCTGCACTTGAATCAGCCAGCTGTCCGGAGCGGCCGCGGAATGCGCCCACATGCCGACCGTACCGGCGCCCTTGATCTTGGCGTCCCAATCCTTGCCTTGGTTGACGAGGAACTCGTTGTCGATCAGCTTCTCATCATACAGACGCTTGTACACCTTCAGCGCATCGATCATGCCCGGACGAATAAAGTTAGGCACGAGCTGGTTGTTCTCGAACTTCCAGGCTTGCGGATGCACGTCATAGGAAGCGAAGAACTGGAAGCCGAAGGAGAACTTGGCGCGCGCGCTGAACGGAATTTCGTCCTGCTTGCCATTGCCGTTCGGATCCTTGTCGCGGAACGCCGTCAGTACGTTGATATACTCGTCGACCGTCTTGGGCGCTTGCAGGCCGAGCTTGTCCAGCCAGTCTTTGCGCATGTAAGTGACCGTGCTGTTGCGGATCGGGTTTTCTTGCGGAATGCCATAGATTTTGCCGTCCTTGCTTACTTTCGGATCGTTCCAGGCGTCTTGCGAAATGTATTTCTTCAAGTTCGGGCCGTACTTGTCGAGCAGCTCGTTCAGCGGCATGAGGACGCCTGCATCTACGGCCGGAGCGACTTCCGGCTTGTTGATCCCTTGCGTTTGCAGTAGATCCGGCAGCTCGCCGCCTGCGAATAGAAGCGTCATATTTTGCGCATAGTTTTGGTGCTGGATGAGCGACAGGTTCAAATCGACGTTCGCCATTTCTTCCATCTTTTTCAAATATTTGTCGTTATTGATATCCGGAGAGCCTTCCACGTAAGCGAGACCGCCTGTGGAGAGCGCTACTTTGATTTTAGCGGGAGCCGCTGGAGAGCCTGATGGAGCCGTGCTAGTAGAGGCATTGCCATTCGTCGTCGAATCTTCCTTGTTGCCGCAGGCTGCAAGCGTTGCCGCCAACACGCCGGACATCAGAACCAAAAGCGTTTTCTTCATTTTCACTTGAATACCCTCTCCTTAATCTATTCTCTAAGATGTATTATTTACCCTTTGACCGAACCTAACATCGCGCCTTTGACGAAATGCTTCTGAATCATCGGGTATATAATCAAGATGGGAACGGTTGCGACCATGATGCAAGCCGCTTTGATGCCTTCCAGAGACTGCAGGTTGACCGCCGCACTACGCATCATCTGCTCGGCATCGCTCTCAACAATGAGTCGCCGGAGCAAAATTTGCAGCGGGAACAGCTCGTTTTTGCGGATAAACATGAGCGCGTTCGCCCAGGAGTTCCAGTGCCCCACCGCGTAAAACAAACCAATCGTGCTGATGGACGGCATCGAGAGCGGTACAACGATGCGCCATAACGTCTGGTATTCGCCGCAGCCGTCGATTTTCGCCGATTCGAGCAGCCCTTCCGGGAAGTTGCGGAAAAAGGAAATCATAATGATCAAGTTGAACGCTCCGATGAGTCCCGGTACCATAAGCGCCCATAGGGAGTTGAGCATCCCCAGGTTTTTGATGAGCAGGTAAGACGGAATGAGCGGCGCTTGGAAAATCATCGTGAACAGGACGAGCAGCATAATCGTCTTTCTCCACTTCAGGTGCGGCTTCGACAGCCCATAGGCCATCAGGCCCGTGAACACGAGGTTCAGGAACGTGCCAATGACGGTGATGTAAATCGTAACCCCGAACGACCGCCAGATCGGCTTGTTGTTCAGGACGGCTTTGTAGTTTTGCAAGTTGAATTCGACTGGGAGCAAGCCGACTTTGCCTGTGATGAGGGCTTTGCCGCTGCTGAACGAGCCGGCCACGATGTGCAGGAACGGCAGCAGCATAAGGAGCGCCGTCGCGGTCAGTACGATATAGATGATCGCATTGGAAACTTGGTATCTCGAGTTCAATCGCATAGGGGTCCCTCCTTAGAAAATCGAGTCGCCGGTCGTCTTCTTGCTTATGGCGTTGGCGCCGATCAACAGGACGAAGCCCACTACCGATTTGAAAATGCCGATCGCCGTGGAGTAGCTGTATTGCGCACCCAACAGTCCGATCCGGTAAATGTATGTGTCAAACACTTCGCCCTTTTCGGCGTTCAGCGGGTTCAGGAACATGTATATTTGCTCGAAGCCAGTATCTAACATGTTGCCGATACGGAGCAGCAGCAGCACCATAATGGTAGGCAGCAGGCTTGGAATTGTAATGCTGACCACTTGGCGGAACCGTCCGGCGCCATCGACTTCAGCCGCTTCGTACAGCTCAGGGTTGATGCCCGCCAGTGCAGCGAGGTAGATGATCGTGCTCCAGCCTACTTCCTTCCAGATGCTCGACCCTACGATGATGCTTCGGAAATACGACGGCTCTTGCATGAAGAAAATCGGCTTGAAGCCCATCGCTTTGATCGCTTCGTTCACTAGCCCGGTGCTCGGGGACAGGAAGCTGATGAACAAGCCGCCTACGATAACCCAGGACAAGAAATGGGGCAAGTAAAGCACGGTTTGCAGAATTCGCTTGAACATGACCTTACGGACTTCGTTGAGCAAAATGGCTAGAAGGATCGGAGCCGGGAATCCGAGCACCAGCTGGTAGACGCTGATGATCAGCGTATTTTTCAGCACCCGGAAAAACTCGGGGTACGTGAACAAATTTTCGAAATGCTTGAAGCCTACGAACTTGCTGTGCAGGATGCCGTTGAACAGGTTGTAGTCTTGGAAAGCGATTACGCTTCCGCCAAGCGGGATGTACTTGAAGATGATAAAGTAGAGCAGCCCCGGCACGATCATCGAATAAATCGCCCAGTGTTTTACGTAGTAATTGCGTTTTGCTGGCATCGCTTTCACGTCTAGGTGAATGGTCGAAGAACGTTGTTCCGCCATCTCCATTGTTCTTCCCCCTCGTCTGTGATGATTGTGTAAATCCACTATAAAAGATTGCGTCGGTTTGTTCGATGTGATTCCTTGCGAAATGTTGTGCTTTTTTGACATGTTCGGGGAAAAAGAAAAACCGTCCCGGCGCGGACGGCCATCTACAGACTATTGAACGCAAAGCGATACCTGGATTATGCAACTCAAATGGGAATCGTGGTATAATAATACTGACAAGGAATGGAGTTGATTCGGATGCACGACATACTTGATCCCAAGAATGATTTCGTCTTTAAACGCATATTCGGTAGTGAAGAGAACAAGGACATCTTGCTTGCCTTCCTCAACAGAACTTTCACCGAAGCCGGAGAGCCGCCTCTGATCGAGATCGTCCTGATGAACCCATACACGGATAAAGATTCGCCGCGCGACAAGCAGTCCATCTTCGACATCCAGGCCAGGACAACAGCAGGGAATCTTATTAACGTAGAAATGCAACTGTTTAACAAGTATGACAATGAGAAGCGCACTCTTTATTATTGGAGCAAGCAATATGCAGGACAGCTTGAAGAAGGGCAGTCCTACAAGCGGCTCAGGAAATGCGTCACGATCAATATCCTTAACTTTTCCATTCTGCCTAATGACCGTTATCATAGCGTTTTTCATCTGCGGGAAGATCATAGCGGCATCACGCTCAACGAAGATATTGAAATACACGTCATGGAGCTATCCAAACTGAGTAGGCAAACCATACCGAATGAAGGTGGTTTGCTCAATTGGCTTCTATTCCTAAAAAGCGAAGATACGACGAACTGGGAGGTGTTGAAGGTGAACGAACCGGCTTTGAGTAAAGCAATGATCGCATTGGAATATCTGAGTCAAGATGCAGAAGCGCGGCGTCTGTATGAGATGAGGCAAAAAGCGCTTCATGACGAAGCCTCGATGTTGGAAGGCGCCAGAATAGAAGGGAAAATTGAAGTGGCGCAAAACATGCTTGCTAAAGGCATAGACATCGCCGCCGTAGCGGAACTGACTGGCCTTTCTGCCGATCAACTGGATACGCTGAGAAAATCGCATTAAATACTCAAGGCTGCATGAGGATGATCTCACTGCAGCCTTTTTCTTTCACCGCACTTTTTTT
>NZ_BIMA01000146.1 GCF_004000845.1 Paenibacillus koleovorans NBRC 103111 | reverse complement strand
CGAAGCGAGTGACGACGGGCGATGTAGGGTGTAATTGGTTACATGGCGAAGCAAAACCCGGCTCATCGCCGGGCTTTGCTCCTACTATCCTGCTAACCTATCAACCTATCACACATTTTCATTCTCCGTGCTGTCATGGAACAACTCGCCGGCATACAAAGCTTCCTTGAACTCGGCGCCTTGCAGCTGGCTTGTATATTTTTGCTGGATATAGGGAGCCATGTGCGGGTTGGACAAACGAATCTCAACCTCGTAGCGGTCCACATTGAAGTACTCTGGAATCGTATAGCTGACGACCTTCGTATGGTTGCCTTCGATCTTGAATTTCTTCTCGAACAGCGCCACCTTAGGCCCGTCGATGCTGCTTGTATCCCAGATGATGATGCGGCCCTTCTGCTTCGACGTAGTCCGGTTGTTCACCGAGATGTGAATTTGCGCATCCACGTTGTATTGCTTCAGAATCGAGCCGGTAGAAAACACGAAAACTGCCATTTTCTCTCCTCCTCTCCGAAAAATACCCGCCTTTCACTCCTTACAAGTTACAAATTACAGCTGATTGCCGCTAGTCGAGTCGCGGAACATCTCGTCCGCATACACCGGCTCGAAGATCGAGCTGTTGAACAGATCGGCATAGCGCTGTTGGATGTAAGGCGCGATATGCGGATTGATGAAGCGGAATTCCACCTCGTAGCTGCTGACATTGAGATACCCCGGAATGAAGAAAATCGGATGGTTCGTATTGTTGGGCGGGATCGGGTCCGTAAAGTCGAACAGCGCGGTTTTCGTACCGGAGGAAGTGTTCCATACAATGATGCGGTAAATTTGATCCTCGGTCGTCCGGTTGTTGATCGAGGCTCGGATCTCGGCTTCGGTGTTGGAGGTCTTCAGGACCGAGCCGGTCGAATATACATAGACGGTCATTCGAAATCACCTCCCTCTCGTAGCTAGTAATAGTTAATGCTAGAATAATAGAGTCGGACAGGGCTTTTATCGCTAGACTTGGAAAAAGTATTGCAAGAGTCCTAGAAGGCCGAGCGCCACATAAGAAAAACCATCAGGGAAGTTCACCCTGATGGTCCTCTGGCGAAAGAGTTCAGTTGGCGCGTGGGGAGGACAGAAAGAGAGGTTCCGGCCGCTGTTGTAAGCACGGCCCTTGATGGAAGGAGAGCTGCGGTTGGGCCATACTCAGGGAGGCGGTAGCTTCGCTTCTCCACTCCCTTCTCCTACCCTCTCCTGTCCTTCTTTCGTTCATGGCGTTACGTTTTTTCTGAAACCGTTCCCTAGGACGATCGTTGATCCTCCCATTCCGTCGCATTCCCGCAACCAGCTATACCGCTTGAGGCGAAGAGTATTCTCGAGCAGTGTGGCGCTTGTACCCTAGTTCCCTAGTCCGAAAAAGTCGGACTACCGCGTGCCTCTCCGCCCGGAACAGCTCTGTAGTCCGAATCGGCCGAATTAGAGCGGCGTTTTTCAGGTGGAGCGTGAGGAAACGGCTCTGCAAATGGGAAAATTCGGACTAGAAACCGCTTCCCCCTCCGCTCCCGACACGCAGTCCGGAAAAATCGGACTAGAGCGAATACTGCCTTTTCATAGTTGGCGCTTGGGATGGGGGACTGAGAGGGTACCAGCTCCTCTCCTCCAGACAAATAACGCTCCGCATAACGCTATTTCGCCGTTACGGCGCTTTTGCCAGTCAAATAGCGTTATTGGGCGATCGGAGCAGCCTTCCGGGGGGAGCAGGGGCAAATAGCGTTTTCCCGGAGTGTTATTTCCCGAAGGCTCGCCCATTCCGGCGAAATAGCGTTATCGTTCAGCCTCACCCCAACCGTGCTTAGCTAGTGTACCTCTTACGCTTTAGTTACTGTTAAGGACTTAAACTTTCTTATTATGTCAAAAAAACCTGACCCATTCGGGCCAGGCTCACTTCACAAGCAATAACTTAAGAACCTGTATCCTTCGCAGCAGCCGACCGCCGCTTGCGGGTTTTCGGCGCCGCCGCATCCCCGCCGCCGCCGCCGGTTCCGCCGGCTTTGTCCGTCGCTCCGCCAACCCCCGGCTTGGTCGCCTCCAGGCTGGCTTGCAGCGCCGCCATCAGGTCGATCACATTCGTGCTCGGCGCTTCCGGCGCGATGCGAACCTCTTGACCGGCGATCTTCTGCTCGATCATCGTGAGCAGCTTCGCGCGGTAATCGTCCTTATATTTCTCCGGCTCGAAAGGAGAGGACAGCTGCTCGATCAGCATGTTCGCCATCAGCAGCTCTTTCTCATTGACGACCGGCTTTTCGGGCAAATTCGGTACCTGCTTCACCGAGCGAATCTCGTCCGGGTAGAAAATCGTCTCCATGACGATGCAGTCCTCCATGATGCGAATCGCGGCCAGACTGCTCTTGGAGCGGATCGACACCTTGGCGATGCCGATTTTGCCGCTTTGGCGCATCGCCTCCAGCAGCAGGCTGTAAGCATTGGCGCCCGTTTCGTTCGGAGCGAGGTAATACGTTTTCTGAAAATAAATCGGATCGATCTCCGTCAAATTGACGAAGTCCAAAATTTTGATTTCTTTGTTCACTTCCGCGAGCGAGTCCAGCTCTTCCTTCTCGAACAGCACGAAACGGCCCGATTCATACTCGTACCCGCGGGAAATTTCCTCCCACTCGACGGCCTTCTCGCAATGCTGGCACGTACGGACATAATTTAGCGGCGTGCCGCACTCCTTGTGAATGTACTTCATGGAGATGTCTTTGTCTTCCGTCGCCGAGAACATTTTGACCGGGACATGAACCAGCCCGAAGCTGATCGCCCCTTTCCACACTGTATGCATCGTAAAACCGTCTCCTCTCCTCATCTCGCCGTTCGGCAAGTGCAGTTTCCCTCTTCTTATTGTTGGCAAAAATCGCGCGCTCTACACATTTGCAACAATTGTCAGGCTGAAACCGGGTGCGGAGGGGAAGCTAAACGGGAAGCGCCACTTTCGAGGCAGGAGAGGAGGTAGACCGATGAGCAATTACGACACGACAGACGAAGGACGCAAGGAGTACTTCATGGATATCGACCGCATGATCAATGAAGGCTTGGGCGGAGGAACGGTATCCATGCACAACGGCTTGATTGAGGAGACCTCCACGGACACGATGACGCATGCGGAATCGTCGTTCGCTCAAGAGGCCGGGCAAGCGGAAGAATAAGGCGGAACTTAACCCGATGAAAAGTTAACCCCCGAAAACTGTCGATCAGACGACGGTCTCGGGGGTATTTAGCGTGCTTGCATGCGAAACGGCGGGTGCGGAGGCGACATAGCGATATGCGGAACTGTGCGGAATCGTTATTTAGTTCAGCGAATCCAAATATTGCCGAACGGCAAAATCTCCCGCAGCGTCCGCTTCATCAGCCCGTCTCCGCCGAGCTGCTCCTCGAAGCCGGGATCGGATGGCGCCGCCTGCAGCAACGCCGTTCCCGTCCCCGTCAGCTTCCAGTGATACGCCATATGCTGCGCGGCAAGATGGTTGCCGTACACGCAGAGATCCAGCTTGGCGTCCGCCGGGTAGGCGATCAAGCAGCGTGAATCAATGAACGAAGGACGCTCCGGATCGAGCTCCCAAGTCTGCAGCGGGCCGCGCGACAAGAGGCCGATCGAGCCTTCTCCCGCAAACCGCATCCGAATGAGATCGCGGGTAATGAGCATATTTTTGGCCGATTGTACGACGCTCTTCATGGTGATCAGGTCCGTGTAGTACAGCAAGTGCCGAAACTCGAACAGCAGCGAGCTATCGCCCTGAATCGGCACGGAGGTTACCGAGTAGCCGGCCGGCAAAGCGATCATGGCGGCGGCGGGACCGGTCAGCACTGCCTTGACCAGCTTCTTCTTGCGCATGATGCCCTTCGGATTGAGCAGCCGATCCTCCCGTTGGGAAGAGGCGCCTTGAAAAGCGATCAGCTGCTTCGGATGAAGCAGGTGAACCGCTTCCTGCTGCTCCAGCACCAGCTTGAGCGTAGTCCGCCCGATTCCGTTCGCCAGGATATCCTCACTAGTAATTTGCATCCGATCGCTCCCCCTCTTAACGGCTGCGAAGAACGATCCGCATGACCCGGCCCAGCACAAAATAAAGCACAATCAATCCGGCTGCCGTTCCAATCATCGTGATCGTGCGACGATATTTCAAGCTCCGCTCCTGCTCGGACTGCTGGAGATCCAGGATCGCCTGCTGCAGCTGCTCGTTCTGCCGGGCGAGACGATCATTTTCCTGAAGCAGCTTCTGCTCCAGGCTCTTGTACTGCTCGAGCGCCTCTTTCGAATCTTTGGCCGCATTATCAAGCTGCTTGGCCGCCTCATCCAGCCGTTGCTTGGTGGCGTCGTACTGCTCCTGCAGCCGGTCCACCTCGCCGGGAAGCTGAAAAAAACCTTTGACGGAATCGAAAAAGCCGGCCTGGGCGGGAGCAGGCGGCATAACCAGGCTGAACGCGCAAGCCACGACAAAGAGTAGAGCAGCGGAGACCGTCAGCCGTAGACGATGACTTCTCAGGAGCAACGGTCCCATAGCTACACCCGATCATGATCCGCCCGCCAAGTCCGGACCGCTTGTTTGATCGCGACGGGCTCGAGCGACTCTAGAACCGCACGGCGGCAGAGCGCAGGGAATTCTTCGTCGGAAGCGAAGCGCAGGGCGACGATTTGTTTGATAGTGAGTCGGTTGTCGAGCGGCTTACCCGTCAAAATATAGTGCCTCAGCTTCTCTTCGGCGCGGATGGCGCGATCCTGCACCTTGGCGGCGTACCCGCGGACGATCAGGAACAAGACGACAAAACAGACGGCGAACCCTACGGCGAGCAAGGAAGGCAGCAGCCGGGTCTCTTCATCGCCAAGGGACTGCACGAGCCACATGATCGAGCCGATCAGCACGAGCAGGGTGAGCAGAGAGAGCACGAAATGATAGAGCGGATGAATGCGTCTGTGGTTGGCGTAAGTTTGAGCTGGTTGCATGGAACAGGCCTCTTTTCCGGAGCGTGATACCCCTATTATACTGGACAAGCTCGAAACCGGGTACCCTGAGAATGGAGGCGGCTTGTTCGGCAACGGCAGCAATAGCAATATCAACAGCAATGGCAACGGCAATCCTTGCGGCTCCTGGCGAGGACCTATATAATAAAGGACAAGTTGAACCGGTCGGACAGGTGGATTTGGAAAAGTCGGGGTGGAAGCATGGAGAGGCGCTATCGCTATGTGGCGAACGGGGTTGCGGATACGATTCGTTTGGCGGAGACAGTGGAAGCAGGGTTGGAGGCAGGGGCGGTGCTGGCGCTGGACGGCGATCTGGGGGCCGGCAAAACCCGATTTTCCCAGGCGCTGGCCAAGTCGCTCGGCATTCCGGGCATAGTGAACAGTCCGACATTTACTATCATTAAGGAATACGAGGGCGGCCGGCTGCCGCTCTATCATATGGATGTGTACCGGATCACGCTTGAGGAAGCGGATGATTTGGGGCTGGAGGAGTATTTTTACGGGGAAGGCGTTACAGTCGTAGAGTGGGCCAGTCGAATCGAGCCGATTTTGCCGACGGAGCGGCTGACGATTTATATCCATGATCGAGGCGGCGAGGAGAGGCTTTTCGAATTGACGCCTAGCGGGGAAGCTTGCGAGCGGTTGTGCATGGAGATGAAGGAGAACGGATGGCTATATGAACATGATGCGGAATGAAAAATGGCGGGACGTCGACGCTCAAGCTCGGGATCAAGCCCAGGCGGTCAAGCTGCTGGCGATGGATACTTCCACCGGGATGATGACGCTGGCTTTGCTGGCGGACGGTAAGCCGGTTGCCGGCTATTCCTCCGAAGCGGAGCGCAATCATTCCATCCAGCTGATGCCTGCGATCGAAGAGCTGTTGAGGGAATACGGCTTGAGACCGGCCCAACTGGACGGGATCGTGGTGGGTAAAGGGCCGGGCTCGTACACGGGCGTTCGGATCGGAATCAGCGTGGCGAAAACGATGGCGTGGGCGCTCAGCGTCCCGGTTGTGGCCGTATCCGGGCTGGAAGCGCTGGCGCTTGGGGCTTGGCGGGCGTCGGGAGGGACGGGAGGCCACGATGCGGCGGTAGGACCGGTCTGGTACGTACCGCTGTTCGATGCGAGACGCAAGCAAGCGTTCTGCGCGGTGTATGCGTTTGACCGGGAAGGGCGCCGGAATGTAGTGGCTGGCGACGGCATTCGAGTTGTGCCGGACTGGACCGGATCGCTGCTGGAGCTGGCCCGAGGGGGTTCGGAGGGGGCTTCAGTTGCTTCTGCTGCTAGTGCTGCTAGTGCTGCTCCTTCTGCTGTCTCGAGGCCGTCCAGGATCGTATTTCTCGGGGAAACCGCTGGTTTCGACACGTATTTGGAGGCATTCGGCGCTGCTTTCGCGGAGGGGGTTGTGGAGGTTCGGCCGGCCGGCATGGATGCGGTTTATGTCGGCGAGCTAGGCTGGGAGCGCTGGCAGCGCGGGGAGCTGGACGAGGTGCATACGCTGGTTCCGAACTACACGCAGCTGGCGGAGGCGGAGGTCAAGCTGCTGCAGAAGGAGAAGGAGCAAGGGGGCGATGCGAATGGCGGAGCTTGCTAAGGCCGGGTTCGACTTGAAGGAGCCACAGTTTCGCAAGATGAGGCTGGACGACATTCCAGTCATCTACGAGATCGAGCAGGAAGCGTTCCCTACGCCTTGGAGCGAGGGGGCTTTTCATAATGAGCTGACGAACAATCATTTCGCGCATTATGTCGTGATGGAGCTGGACGAGGCGATTATCGGCTATGCCGGTATGTGGATCATCATCGACGAGGCGCATGTGACGAATATTGCGGTGCGGTCGGGTTACCGCGGCCGTGGGCTAGGTGAGCGGATGCTGCTGGAAATGCAGGCGATGGCCGTATGCCTCGGCGCCGAGCGGATGACGCTGGAGGTTCGCGTGTCGAATGTGATCGCGCAGCGGCTTTATTCCAAGATGGCTTTATTCCGTCGGGTCTGCGCAAAGGGTATTACACGGACAACGGAGAAGACGCGATGATCATGTGGGCCGAGCTGGCTCAGGAGGAAGGGGAGGAGATGGCGCATGGCCGGGCTTGAGCTTGAAGGGCGGCGGGAAAGTTGGGAACGGGAGTCCGGGGGCGAGCGCTGTCTGATTCTCGCCGTCGAGACGAGCTGTGACGAAACGTCGGTCGCCATTGTCGAGAACGGACGGCATGTGCTCGCCAACATGGTGTCGAGCCAGATCGACACGCACAAGCGCTATGGCGGCGTCGTGCCGGAGATCGCCTCGCGCCAGCATGTCGAGAGCATCACGCTGATGCTCGAGGAAGCGGTGAGCGCGGCCGGCATCCGGCTTAGCGAGCTGAGCGCCGTCGCCGTCACGCAGGGGCCGGGGCTCGTCGGCTCGCTGCTCGTCGGCGTTGTCGCGGCGAAGGCGCTTGCCAGTGCGCTCGGCGTGCCGCTGATCGGCGTGCATCATATCGCGGGGCACATCTACGCGAATGCCATCGTGCATGAGCTGCAATACCCGCTCATGTCGCTTGTCGTCTCCGGCGGGCATACAGAGCTCGTCCATGTCGAATCGCCGGGCCGCTTCCGCATCATCGGGCAAACCCGGGACGACGCCGCCGGCGAGGCGTACGACAAAGTCGCCCGCGCCATGGGGCTGCCTTATCCGGGCGGCCCGCATGTGGACCGGCTCGCCATGGAGGCGGAGCCGGGCGAGGGGACCCCGATGCCTCGCGCCTGGCTCGAGGCGGATTCGTACGATTTCAGCTTCAGCGGGCTGAAATCGGCAGTCTTGGCCGCGCTGAACTCGGCGAAGATGCGCGGCGACGTCATCCACCCCGTGCGCTTGTCGCGCGGGTTCCAGGATTCCGTCGTCGAGGTGCTGGTCGAGAAGGCGATGCGCGCGGCGCGGCAATACGGCGCCCGGCAGCTGCTGCTTGCCGGCGGCGTAGCGGCCAACCGCGGGCTGCGCGAGGCGCTGACCGCCCGCTGCGAGCGGGTCGGGCTGCCGCTGCTCGTGCCGCCGCTCAGCCTGTGCACGGACAACGCCGCGATGATCGCCGCCGCTGCTTACCTCAAGTGGGAGCGGGGCGAATTCACAGCGCTCGACATGAAAGCCGAGCCTTTGCTGTCGCTCGAGGCTTGGTCTGTCGGAAATGCTTAACGTTGTAAAAAATCGACACATTTCCCGGGAAATTTTTGACTTCGACGGGGGTTGTCGAATGGCTGATCATGGTGGAGCGAGCGCTCCGCACGCTTCGCCAAATTGTCAACAAAAAGCGCCCGCCGAACGGACTCGGCGAGCGTTTTTTGCTAGTAGGAGGAGATGGAAGGGGGAGATGTTTACCAAACCAATCACTACCGTATATCGTCACTCGTCAAACGGTTCCCGCCAAGTAGACCAAATTTACCCTACATGACCCGCCGCCCGCTGCGTTTCTCCGTCAAGTAGACCAAATTTACCCTACATAGCCCGCGCCCGCCGCGTTTCTCCGTTAAGTAGACCAATTTTACCCTACATGGCCCGTCGCCCGCAGCGTTTCCCAGCAAAGTAGACCAATTTTACCCTACAAGGCCCGCCGCCCGCAGCGTTTCCCAGCAAAGTAGACCAAATTTACCCTACATGACCCGCCGCCCGCCGCGTTTCCCCGCCAAGTAGACCAAATTTCCCTTGCATGGCCCGCCGCCAGCCGCGTTCAGCGTTATTTATACACTGCCCTTGCCATCCTCAGGCAGCAAAAAAGCCCCTGATCGGGGCTTGAAAATTATACCTTGCTATGAGGCTGCTTGAGCTTGTCGATCGTTTGCGACACGGAGTCGAGTCCGTTCCAGAACAGCGCGAGCGTTCTTCCCAGCGCTTCGAGCTTGTCGTTATCGGGAAATGTCGTCTGTCCGAAATGCGAGTCGGTCAATTGATTGTCTGCGATATTCGACGCTTCAAGGAACTCGCGGTCGCAGATCTGGTCGTTGATCGGCTTGAGCACGGACAGGAAACCGAACCGCCGAAGCAGCTGCTCCTGAATATCGGGACGGATGATAAACTCGATAAATTGCTGTGCAAGCTCGGGCTCGTCGCAATCGGCAGGCACCATGAGGCTGTTGGCCACGAGCAGCGTCGAATTTTTCGACCCGAGGCGTGTCGGAACGGCGCGCGGCTCGAACGTGATGCCCGATTGCCGCCAATAAGCGGCTTCGAGTGCTGTCGTATAGACCATCGCGACTTTCTCGTTCAGGAACGGATCCTGGCCGCGTTGGTTCATGTTGAATGTATGCAGGAGAGCGGTTCGATCGCGGTGCAGCAGATCATGCAGCAGTTGGAGCGTCGACCGCAGTTGATCCGGATTCTGATCGAGCTTGTCGAAATCGACATGATGCTGCAGCGCGATAACCGGCCATCGCGTATGGCTCGACGAGATGCCGAGGCCGTATTGATCGATGATGCTGTCTCCGTTCGTGTCCATCGTGAGCGCTTTCGCGGCTCGGAGCAAGTCATCCACCGTCCAGGAAGGCTCGGGCTTCGGCACGCCGTGGCGTTCGAACAGAACGGGATTATATACCATAAACACCGGGGAGAACGTAACCGGAATCGCTTTCAACGATTGTTCTTGGCGGAAATTCGACAGCAGCTTCGGATAGAAAAAATTGCCCGTAATGCGCACCGATTGCTGTAAATCCTCATAGTCATCATAATCCTCGACATCCATGAACAGCCGGTCCGACAGGAGCAAAATCTCGGGTACGATGCCCATCAGCTTGGAGTGCTGCACGGATTCCCAGAATTGATGCGAAGGAAAAGTGAGAAGCGCGACCTTCGTATCCGGCACTTCCTTCTCGAACTCTTGAGCAAGCCAAGGAAAACAATGATTGGTGAAATGAGACGGAGCCGCTCCGGCGATCCTGAGCGTGCGAGACTTAGCCATGTCGGATTCTTTGGCCGGATGGCTGACCAAGGTGCCCTGACCCATTTTACGAACGACCAGACCTTCTTGCACAAGAAGCTCCAACGCTTTGCGCACCGAGATGCGGCTCATCCCATACTGCTTGGATAATTCGTTCTCGGAGGGGAGGAACTGTCCGGCTGTAATCGTGTGAGTGAGAATTTGCTCCCGCAGCGCGTCCGCCAACTGCATGTACAAGTACTGATTCTGATTTTTTTTCATAAGGTCTGCGTCCTTATCTGTACGGTAACTTCCCATTATTCTAACACAGTCCGCATCTGTTCTGATAGAGGGTAGACTATTATAGACAAGTTACCGTTTTACGAAATCATCAAAAATAAGGCATTGACACGGACATGTCGGGCATACTATAATTCAAACCAATATTTGAAAACGCGAGGAACGGGAACAGTATGGCAGGCGCATCGTCTAGAGAGCTGCGGGTTGGTGCAACGCAGTCGAGGCCAAGCCGGAAGCTCGCCCGGGAGCGGTTGGACGGAAACGGCATTCTCGTTGTTGGAGTCGGGGATGTGGAGGTACGTTCGGACGGATGACCCCCGTAATCGGGTTGGCGCGCACAGTCGGAATAACTGTAGACGCGCATTGGAGGGGATTCGACTTGACACGCTTAGATGGCGATGAGGTCGGATCAACAAGAGTGGTACCGCGATAGGTCAGCCTGTCGTCTCTTGAATGAGACGGCGGGCTTTTACTTTTTTAACAGCATCAAATAAAAACGCGAAGAACGGGAGCAGTAAGGCTTGGTTTTCCTTCCCAGAGAGCTGCGGGTCGGTGCGACGCAGCAAGGGGAACGGCCCGAATCTCGCCCGGGAGCGGGTGATCGAAACGTCGGTTGCAGGATGCGCAGCGGGACGTCAAATCGGCACGGTTCACCTCCGTTAGCGGGTGGCGTCTTCGGCTTTGCTGCATCCGCAGTGTCGAGGCGCGCCGAGAGGGTTCCGGTTGTCATGGCGTATGGCGTGCCGGGCCAACAAGAGTGGTACCGCGACAGCAGCCCTGTCGTCTCTTATGTGGAGACGGCGGGGCTTTTTGCTGTTCGTGCTCTTGCAGGTGAGGCGACGGGCTGAAATAAGAAACTTATGGAGGAATGAAACGATGACAACGACTACCGAACCGACAACCGGCAACCGAAAAATAACGATTTTCGATACGACTTTGCGGGATGGCGAACAATCGCCGGGCGCTTCCATTACGCCGGAGCAAAAAATCGTGCTCGCCCGCCAACTGGCGAAGCTGGGCGTCGATGCGATCGAGCCGGGGTTCCCGATTTCGAGTCCCGGCGACTTCGCCGCGGTGCAGCAAATTTCGCGCGAGCTGCAAGGCGTGGAGATTGTCGGGTTTGCACGGGCGCTGAAGCCGGATATTGATGCGGCGATTCGCGCCACCCAAGATGCCGGCCTGCGCAGGCTGCACTTGTTCATCTCCTCGTCACAGATTCTGCTCGAGCACCAACTGCGCAAATCGCAGGACCAAGTGGTGCGGATGGCGAGGGAAATGGTCGCATATGCGAAACAGTTCGTCGACCGGATCGAGTTCTCGCCTATGGATGCGTCCCGCACAGGTGAAGCTTTCCTGTTCGAGCTCGTGGAGGCGGTCATCGAGGAAGGGGCGACGACCATCAACATCCCGGATACGATGGGCTATGCACTGCCGGATGAATATGGCCGTATGTTCCGGCGGGTGCGGGAGCATGTGCGGGGCAGTGACCGTGCGGTTTACAGCGCGCACTGCCACAACGATTTGGGGATGGCGGTGGCGAACAGCATCGCGGCAATCCAAGCGGGCGTTTCCCAGGTCGAAGTGACGATTAACGGCATTGGCGAGCGCGCCGGCAACTGCTCCCTGGAGGAGCTGGTCATGGCGATCGAGACGCGCCAGGAAGCGCTCGGCGTGGAGACCGGCATCGTATTGCCGGAGCTGTATGAGACGTCCCGGCTGGTGAGCCGGATGATGCATTTCCCGATCGCTTACAACAAGCCGATCGTGGGGAGGAACGCGTTCCAGCACGAGTCCGGCATCCACCAGGACGGGTTGCTCAAGAACCGCAACACGTTCGAGATCATGGATCCGGAAGCGCTCGGCATCCCGCGCAACATGATTATCCTGGGCAAACATTCGGGCCGCCATGCCGTCATGCACCGCGTCTCGGAATTTGGCATTGAACTGCAGAACGAGCAGCTGGAGGAATTGTTCGCCCGGTTCAAGACGAAGGCGGACGTGCAGAAAATCGTTACCGACGACGAGCTGCTGCGCCTGGTCGGCAGCACGATCAACCGGACGCTGGAGCGGTTCAAGCTCGCGGATGTGCAGGTGGTGACATCCAGCCGGAAGCATCGCGTGGCGTCGGTGTCCATCGTGGATGCGGTCGCTGGCGAGGAGCGCACGAACTCGGCGACCGCCGAAGGCTCGGTAGAGGCGCTCATTCGCTGCATCAAAGCGTCGATGCCGTTCGAGCTGGAGTTCATCGACCTGGAGCTGCAATCGATGGCGCATGGCGAGCATGCGCAAGCGGAAGCGGCGGTCGAGATCGCCGTCGACGGGCGGCCTTACCGCGGCTCGGCGATGGACCAGGATGTGGTGCTGGCGGTGGCGCGGGCTTGCTTGTCCGCCTGCAATCAGGCGGCACGGGCTTTGGTGGCGGCGGAGGCGTAGGTGGTGAATGGAGGTTTGGCAGGGTAAGCGCCGCAGTTGGGGGTACGTGATCTGCCGACTGCGGCTCTCCCAGCCGAGACCATGAACATCTGCATCTACACAAATATGATGGTGCATGGGGAAGTGAGAACTCAAGTATCCAAACTGGATACCAAATTTCGTTTATTTAGCCTTGTAGCGGCAATCTGAGTACTCAAGTAAACAAAACGCGAAGCTAGCTTCGCGTTTTGTTTACTTTGGTACTCAGTTGCTCTTGCGGGAGTGCCATTTGCGAAATTTGCTGCTCTATCTGTTTAATTTTGTACTCACCCCGACCCCCGAACGCCGACCCCCGCCCCCGACAACAACCCGGCTCCATCCTATATGATGTCATCCACAGCCAGATCCTCATCTGTTATCTTCTCTTGGACTTGTCCACAACTTATTTGAATATTTTGAATTTTCGCTGCGTTGCTGCGTCGGTAATACTTATTGGGTTGTGGGTAAGTTGTGGATAATGTTATACACATCACTTGTTATATCGTGGATAACGCTTTCAAAATGAGATGGGATGCGGATTCGTGATAGCAGTGAAAAGGGGATAGTTTTTTCAAAGAAAACTGTGGGTAATGTGGATAACGTTGTGGAAAGATGGGACAATCGCTCTGTGGAATGGGTCGAGGGATTGTGGGGATTGTGGATAACCTTGTGGATACTTTGTAAAGGCGACGGATGATAGAAACGGAGGTTTTCGGTTAGGCTAACAGGAAAAGTGGGCAGAGCTTCCATGTACAGCGAGGGGACGGGCCGGATGATCTCGAAGCGGCGGCGTAATTGGAAAGGCGTTGGAATAAGTGCAATTACGTTGCTGCTCGTGCTCGCACTTGGAGCGAGAATGTGTAGCGGGTTTCGCTATACAACGGCTGAAGCTGGAGTTGAAGCTGAAGCTGCGCAGTTCAAACCAACAGCCGCTTTGGATGCAAAGAAACAGCTGATCGTAAGTGTGCCGGAGTTTGGATTTGCCGATTGGGATTGGATTTCCCGGAACGAGTCTAGTTATCCACATTTGTTTCGTTTATGGCATCAAGGCGGATTGGCGGCTATTTCGGCACGAACGCTAGGCAAAGGGCTGGAGGATGTGTATGCCACGATCGGCGCGGGGGCGCCGGCGGGGAGCGGACCGGAAGGCAGCGGGTATGCCGTTGGAGAGCAGTTGATGGACGCAGGTATAGTGGCGGAACGCCTGTACGCAAGATTTAGGGGGATGGCCCCTGCTCCTTCGGAGTTGATCGTTCCGAGGTTTGCTTCGGTGGAGGCGGCTACGGAGCGGCTTGGCTTTCGGTCGGTGCCAGGTTTGCTGGGACAAACTTTGCGGGAGTGGAATGTTCCGCTCTACGTGTACGGGAATGCGGACGGCGAACATCCGGCTCGTTATGCGGTGCTGGCGCTTGCGGATCGGAACGGGATGGTGGCGTATGGAGATGTGAGTGCGGCCGTGTTGGAAAAGGACGAGCTGCGTGCCTTCGGTGTTCGCATGTTTGGGGATAGGCTGCTGCATGCTTGGAGGCAGGCGCCTGCCCGATCGGTTTTTCTGGTGGAGTGGGGGGATTGGAGCCGATGGGAGGAGGAAAAGGGATCGTTCGGCGAGGCTATATACGAGCAGTCCAAGAACCGCTTGCTAGAGGAGTTCGATCATTGGATCGGTCAAGTCATGGAGCAGCTGCAGGCGGGGGAAGGGATTTGGCTGTTTTCGCCCGGAACACGGTGGTCGCCTAGGGTTGCTGGGACGATGGCTCCTTTGGTTTATTATCAGAACGGCATGACGGGCGGCTGTCTGATGTCCGCATCCACACGGAGGGCGGGTATTGTGACTTTGTACGATTTGGCGCCTTCGTTGTTGATGCGGTACACCGTCGATGAGCCTGAGCATGTGCTGCCTTCCGAAATGATCGGGCATCGTGTGGAGCTGGTGCCGACCGCGAGTGGCGAAGATGCCTGGACAGCGCTCCATCAGCAGTTGGAAGTGATCCGCAGTGTATATGTGTTGAGGCCGAAGCTGCTGCTTCCTTTTGCCGGGTATGAGGCTATCGTGCTGCTGGCGGCATTGCTAGTATCGTTGTGGTGGAGGGGAGAGCGTAGGCGTGCTGCATATGGCAAAATGAGTGTGGTCCGACCTCTTCTGCACTTGCTGCTGTTCTCCATCTTGGTGGCGCCGTTTGTCATGCTGCTGCTCGGCTGGGTGATGATAGTGGTTGCGGTGGGACCGACGGTTTTGACGGTGTTGTTCTTTGTGTTGTTAATGGGGTTAAGTATGGCGGGATTAGCCTTTCGGCGGCCGGTGGATGCTGCAGGCTGGATTGGTGGCGTGACGGCTGGCGGATTGCTGGTCGACGGCTACTTGGGAGCTGAAGGGATCAAACGATCGCTGCTCGGGTACGACCCTGTTGTAGGCGCGCGTTTCTATGGCATGGGCAACGAGTACATGGGCGTGCTGCTAGGCGCGCTTGTGCTCGGTGTTTCATGCGGGCTCGAGCATTGGCGCCGAGAGGCGGAAGCGTTGCGCCAAGCGGGGAGCGGGGCGGGTGAGGACATCGACGACGAGCTGGCGGTGCATCGCGAGGCGACGGCTCGGCAGCGGCGTGCGCGACGGGCGCGCGGCGCCGTGGGGGCGGCGGCCGTAGGCGCGTACGCGCTGGCGGCGCTGTACCTCGCGGCGCCGCAGCTCGGCAGCGAGGCGGGC
>NZ_BIMA01000145.1 GCF_004000845.1 Paenibacillus koleovorans NBRC 103111 | reverse complement strand
GTCTGCCTTTGTAAGCATGGCCCATCCTCAGCCCCCATTCCATCAAGGGCCATGCTTACAACAGCAGTCGGAACCCCTCTTTCTGCCCTCCCACCGCACCAACTGAACACATACGCCAGAGGACCATCAGGGTGATCTTCCCTGATGGTTTTTCTTATGAGATCCTCCGAAATGTGATCTTCTAAAATAGTTAAAATAATGCAAATTAGGTTATATGTTAATTTTTAGCGCTTTCATTCCCTTTCTTGTTCGGGTTATGATGAGTGGAACCGACAATAAGGGAGATGACAGATCAGCATGAAGCAATCGATCAAATTCACTCTTGTAGGAACTGCATTAACGATTTCTTTGTTAGGCTCCGGTCTGGGCGTGAGCGGTCAAGCAAACCATGCCTTGGCAGCCGGAGGCTATACGGTGAAGGCGGGGGATTCGTTGTGGAAAATCGCAACCGCCTATGGCGTAAGCGTTGAAGCATTGAAATCGGTAAATGCCCTCTCATCCGACTGGATTTATCCGAACCAACAGCTGCGTATCCCGGGCCAGACCATCTACTACACGGCGACTTCCGCCGACACGATGTGGCTGATCGGCCAGAAGTTCGGCGTCACGCTGCAAGCACTTATCCAAGCGAATCCTCACATTTCGAATCCGAACAATATTTGGGGCGGGCTGACCGTACATATTCCGTCTTCTCCCTCGGCGAGCGCGGCTGTCGTGGCGGCATCCGCCGTCAACGTTAGCGGCGGCGGATTAGCCGCTGCCGGTCGCTTCCCGCTGGCGAAGGGCTCATACCAGCCGTACGAGAACAGCTTCGCCGCCGCACGCACATGGTCGCCGGACCAGCAGCAGACCGAGCGCAGCCACGAGGGCGTCGACATTGAGGCGGCGAAGGGGACGCCGGTCTACAGCGCGACGTCCGGCAAAATTATCCGGTTCGGCTGGAACTCGCTTGGCGGCTGGCGCGTGACGATCCAGGCGACCGATACGACCGCCGTGTATTACGCGCATCTGTCCGGTTATGCCGCTGGGTTGAAGCTCGGCGACGCCGTCGGCGCGGGCCAACTGCTCGGCTACGTCGGCGACTCCGGCTATGGGCCGGAAGGGACGACGGGCATGTTCGAGCCGCATCTGCACTTCGGCGTGTACGATACGACGAGCAGCACTTGGGTAGCGCAAGACCCGTATCCGCTGCTGAAAGCCTGGGAGCGGAAGCAGTAAGGATAAATGGAGTGGAAGGGGATGGCGTGTTCGCCATCCCCTTTTGCCGCCGCTGATGTACCAAGTAGACAAAATAGCGAGACGAGGTCTTATTCCATCACCTCAATCAAAAAACGAGTAATCCGGATACACGTAGGGCGACTTCGGTACCTCGATCTTCACGATTTGTTTGGCGTCCAGCTTCATGAAGGCGTATTCACCCAGCTTCGTTTTCCCCAAGACGCCGGTTACCTTCACCCAGCTGTCTTCGGCGTAGGAGGAGGCGTTTGGGGTTTCGATCAGAATGCCGTACGGCACCGAATCGGCGGAGCAGCATTGCATCGCGAGGCGGGCGACGACGAACTGCTGGGCGTTCATCTGACCGTCGCGGTAGACGAAGCCGCTGATTTCGACCCGTTTGCCCATCAAAGGGTCCATAAACAAATCCAATGTAGTCATCGTCTCCAGAAAACGTACTTCCTCGACGCGGATTAAGTCCTGCTTGTACAAGCTGAGGCCGTAGATGGAGTAAGCTTCATTGAAGTCTTCCAAATGGAACAGCTTCTTCAGCTCATCGTCGGCCGAGGCGGCAGGTGCAGCAACGGAAGAAGCATCTGCAACGGGTGATGGACTCGCACTCGACGATGGAGTTGGCACTGGCGAAGCAGCAGGCACTACAACCGCAGCCGCACCTGAAGTCGTAGCCAAGCCCGCACTTGAGACCGATGCCGGCGCAGCTCCTAATGTTGCAGTCGATGCCGATAAGTTCATCCCCTTGATCGAGGCGATGCGGCTGCCCATCCATTGATCCGGCAAGACGAAGCCCAGGGCAAGCGGCAAACCAAACAAGCCGTAGAGCAGCAAGCTCCGCCAAACCGAACGGGGCATCTCGTGGCCGCACTCGCAATCCGGCTCCTGCTCCGTTCGGCTCTGCACCGCCTTGTACGCTTGATGCACGGCCAGCAGGAAGAGAGCGATCGCTGATAGTTTCACATAGAGCTGCATACGAGGTGCGATGTAATAGATGAGGTGTTCGGATTGGACCAATTGGACGATGTAGTAGCACAAGGCCGCGGCGAGAACAGCCCGGATGCCGTAATGCCAAGTACTGGAGCGAGTTTCCTCCATTATTGCACCCCCATAGATTCAACTTCAAAACAGCCAATTTTGTGCCGCAACGGCGCCAATCCAGACGCTAACCAGAATGAGCCCGGCCAAAAGCAGCACAAACCGAGCACGGAAGACGGACAGCAGCATCGCGGTGCTTTTCAAATCCAGCATAGGACCGAACACAAGAAAAGCTAGCAACGAGCCGGCCGAGAACGATGTGGCGAAAGAGGAAGCGACGAACGCATCCGATGTGGAGCAGATCGACAGCAGGTAGGCCAGTCCCATCATAAACAATGGAGCCGTCCATTCGCCTTGCCCCAATTGAACCAACTCCGAGCGAGGAACGAATGTCTGGATCGCAGCCGTGACCAAGGCACCGAACATCAAATATTTGCCCATCTCGAAAAACTCGTCGGAGGCATGTCCCGCGATTCTCATCAGCCGATTGCCTCCCCCGCCGCCCGCATGATGCCGATGCTCCATCGCCGAAGCACGCTCCCCATACATAGTGGATCGGCTGTTCTTAAGCGGATTCGACTTGACGAGTCGAAGGAGAAGCAGACCAATCGCGGAAGCGACGAGCAGAGCTAGTCCCATCCGGGCATAGACGAGCTCCGGGTTGCCCCGGAACGCGGCGTATGTAGCGGCGAACACAATGGGATTCGCGATCGGACCCGCCAAGATGAATACAACGGCGATATACAGCGGCATGCCCTTGTGCATCAAACGGCGGATGACCGGGATGAGCCCGCATTCGCAGATCGGGAACAGCATGCCCAGCGCGCAGCCGAACAGCACGCCTAGAATCGGATTCCGCGGGATGAACCGCTGGATCGTCCGCTCGGAGACGAACTCCTGCATCAGCGACGAGACGAGAATGCCTAGCAGGATGAAGGGCAGCGCCTCCAGCGCGATGCCGATGAACATCGTTTTGAAGGACAACAAGGCATCCGGATATTCGGTCGGGAGCGAGGGGAGTCCTCCGGGAGAGAAGCTGAACCAAATGAGCAGGCCGAATACGGCTAAGAATGCGGTATGAAGCGCCCACTCGGGAATAGGACGAGTACGTTGCAAGAGGAAAAGCCTCCCAATCCAATATTAATCGAGTGTCAGACGTTGCCACATGTCGCGAATTTGCGCTTCCGACAGCTCGAGCCCGATAAGTACCAAGTAATGGTCCCCGGTGTATGCGGTAGTTTGCCAGTTGAAGCGGCCGCCGGCCATTTGAAGCAGTTGGACGGAAGCTTCCTGCTGGATTCGCAAATATCCTTTCGCTCGCAGTAGACCGGTTCCGATCGATTTAAGAAACTTTTCGACGGATTTGGCCGAAAGTAAGCCCGTGACCGGTAAAGTCATGGTGACTAATCTCGAATAGCTGCGAGTATAAGCGGAAGCTGAGATGCTGTCTGACGGATGCAAAGGCTGTTGCCGTTGCTGTTGCTGAGGTCGGATGACGGAAAAAGCGGATGCCCGGTTGTTCACGGCAACAGCCTCGCGATGTGCGATTCCATGCAGCAGCAGCTCCGGGTCGATCTGGCTCTGGGTAGTATAGTGCATAGGTGCGGTTTCGTTATGTTTGCGGACGGCTTTTTCAATTTTTGTCAGCCGCGAGGGTGGGACCAGGTCCATCTTGTTCACGAGCAACAGGTCGGCGACGGCGATTTGTCCGCGAAGCGTATCCACCAGCTGGCGATCCGTCGAGAAAATGCTGTTGTACTCGAGGGTCCATTCCGCATCCAGGACGGTAACAATATGCTTCAGACGAACTTTGCTCAACAACGCAGGTTCGGTCAAACAATCGACGATTTCCTCCGGATTGGCTACGCCGGTCAGCTCGATGAAAATCAAATCCGGAGAGCGGAGGGCGAGCTGCTCGAGGGAGCCGGCGACTTCGCTTTTCTTGTCGCAGCACACACAGCCGTCCAGCAGCTTCTCGATCGACATGCCTTGCAGCTCCTGCTGCAGCAGATGCCCGTCGATATCGCGCTTGCCGAGCTCATTCATGAGAATCGCCGGCTGCAGGCCCCTGCTGCGCGCTTCGTGGACGAGCCGCAAGAGCAAGGTCGTTTTGCCGCTGCCGAGAAACCCGCTTAGAATCAACACCGGTATCGCATTCATGTGAGACCTCCTCATACGATTGTTAAAATGTAATGATTACGATTAATAACTAGTGTACCATATCCAATATATAGCGTGAATACCAAATCTGCATGACAACTAGGCATGATCGATTGAATCGTATATGATAAGAGGACTATCCATCGAGGAGGAATGTTACTTATGCTGCAAAGACCGAATGCCGAAGAGCATGCCCCTTTTTTCGCCGCTTACATTGGCCAAGTACCGGAGGGCGATTTGATACAAATTTTGGAGAATCAGCAGGAAAGAGTGCATGCTCTGTTCGCAGGCCTCTCCGAGGAGAAGGCGATGTCCCGCTACGCGCCGGGCAAATGGTCCTTGAAGGAAGTGCTCGGCCATATCACCGATACGGAACGAGTCATGAGCTATAGATTGCTGCGAGTCGCGAGAGGAGACCAAACGGCGCTTCCGGGCTTCGACGAAAACGTGTTCGTGGATGGCGCCGCCTTCGATCGCCGTTCCATGACGGAGTTGCTAGAGGAGTTTGACACCGTACGCAGCGCGACATTGAAGCTTATCCGCGGCATTCAGCAGGAAGCGTGGGCCCGAGTGGGGACCGTGAGCAACCACTCCACATCTGCCAGAGCGCTGGCCTTCGTGATCGCCGGTCATGAGCGGCATCACGGCCATGTCGTGCGGGAGCGTTATTTGAAATGAGATTGAAGTTGGCTACATTCAATATTTGCCATGGTATGGGAATCGATAAAGTAACGGATCTCGGAAGAACGATTGAAGTGATCCGGGCAAGCGGGGCGGATCTGATCGGCTTGCAGGAGGTGGACCGGCATTTCGGCGAACGAAGCGGCTGGGAGGATCAGCCGGAGCGGCTGTCCCATGCACTGGGTATGCACGTCGCCTACGGTCCGAACTTGGAGCTGGAGGAGGATCCGCAGCATCCCGGTGTACGCCGGCAATACGGCACCGCGATTCTCAGCCGGTATCCGGTCGAATACGCGCACAATCATCCGCTGCCGCAGGTTATCGTACCTGGAGCATGGAATGAGAAGAGAGGAATCCTAGAGGCGCATATTCGCATCGGTGGCCGGCTCGTTCGTTTTTTGAACACGCATCTGGGCCTGGCGGCTGAAGAAAGATCGCTGCAAACGAAGGTATTGAGCGAATTGGTGGATGCAGGTTCAACGGGCAACTTAAGCTCAAGTCCAATCGTCTTGACAGGGGATTTCAATACGAGTCCCGAACAGATGGAGCTGGCGAGCATCGGCCTCCTCCTCCAGGATTCGTACGCCACTGCCCATGAAGGCGCGCATGGCGAGACGTTTCTCATCCTCGATCCAGGCAAAAAGCCGGAGCAAGCTAGAGCGGACCGTTGCATCGACTATATTTTCGTTTCGTCCGCCTTGCGGGTCGTTGGATCCGAAGTGCTTCGGACATATGTGTCCGACCATTTGCCGATCGTGACCGAAGTGGAATGGTAACAAATAAGGCTCTTCTCCAAGGACCAAACAATGGTCCTGCGAGAAGAGCCTTTTTTTCGCTTTAATCCAGTACTACGTAAAATAAAATCGCCAGCCCCAAGATGGCCGCTACTACATAGAAGCTCGTCAAGCGCAACATGTTGCCCTTGGTCCGTGTCACATAACCGGGATTGCCTTCCCGGTTCGGCCTTGACAAGCCGACTTGAACGGTCGCGACGCCGGCGGCGAGTGCGATCAGAATAATGATGCCTGCAAGGACGGTCATAGGACTTTCACCCCTCAACCTGAATTACTTTCATTATAACGCGCGAATCCACGCCTGAGAAGGAGTGTCATCGAATCTACAAATTTGCGACATGCATAAAAATGGCGCATTTTCAGCACATTACCTCTAGCTATGGAGGTTGATTCAAATATGGGTCCTTCAAATAACCAAACAACCACAAGCACCTTGAAATCGGATAGCATCTCGATGGAACAACTGTTTTCTCGGGCGGGGATGTCGAGCGATTTCTTGCAGACCTCCATCGGACTTGGTCCGAGACGGATCAATCTCGCCTATTTCAAAACCATGATCGATTTGCCGACGCTGCATGCTTTGAATTTGATCATGCAGGAGCGTGCGGAGGAGCCGGGAGCGGCGAAGCGTCCTCTGACGCTGGACGAAGTCCGGGCCTGGTTGCCGATCGATACGATTCAACCGACCCGGGATCCTCAGGAAATGCAGGATTGGCTCATGAGGAACAGCCTGCTCATTTGGCTGGAAGCGGAACCAGCATCCGCGCTTTTAGTCGAAATTCCGCAAACCGGAGCCGTACGCCAAGAAAATGCAACCGAAAACGAGTTCAGCGTAGTCGGACCGAAAATCGGCTTCGTCGAACGGCTGGATTCGAATATTCAATTGCTGCGCTATCAAATCAGTCTTCCGAACCTGGTGTTCAAGGAGATCAAGATCGGCAGCGTGTCCAAAACCAGAGTAGCGATCGTATATTTGGACGGCGTTACCAATCCGACTCATATCCAAACCGTAGAGACTCGGCTGCAAAAGATGGACTTCGAGGTCGTATTCGACTCGTCCCAGCTGGATCAGATTATTGCCGACAACTCATGGACGCCATTCCCGTTGTTCGTGTCCACCGAACGCCGCGACCGAGTCGTCTATTCGCTCATTTCCGGGCAAGTGGCTATTATGAGCGAGGGATCGCCATATGTCATCACAGGACCTTCCACGTTATACGACTTTTTCATCTCTCCGGAAGACTATTACTTGCCTTGGGTGCTCGGCTCCTTTTTTCGGCTTGTTCGCATAGTTGGCGTTCTATTCTCGATTTTCGCTACATCGATCTACGTGGCTGTCGCCACGTACCACTACCAAATATTGCCGGTTGACCTGTTGACTCCGTTCATCCAATCCCGCCAATATGTCCCGCTTCCTCCGGTGTTGGAGGTGCTGTTCCTGGAAATTACGATCGAGTTTCTCCGTGAAGCGGGTGCGAGGCTGCCGACCAAGATTGGGCAAACCCTCGGTATCGTAGGCGGTGTGATCATTGGACAAGCGGCCGTCGAAGCCGCGTTCACCAGCAACATTTTAATTATTGTCGTAGCTTTGTCCGCACTGGCTTCCTTCACGACTCCCATTTACAAGATGTCCAACACAATCCGATTTTTGCGTTTTCCGCTCATTATTTTAGCTGCGTTCTGGGGCGGGATCGGCGTCGTGGTCGGACTGAGCTTGATCCTGATCCATATTACTAGGCTGCGTTCGCTGAACAATCCTTACACAGTGCCCATCTTTCCGTTTTACAGGAGGGGCTTGAGCGACAGCGTAATCCGCTCCTCTTACAATTTGACAACGGAGCGTCCGGCTTACTTGAACCCGCTGAGTCGAACTCGCTACAAGCCGAGATCCGAGAAGAAGACCCCGGAAGAGGACGAGTGAAAGGGTGGGCATTCATGGCGTTTGGAAAAACAGCGGTCTTGGTTTATATGTCGGCAATCGTCGTTCTCCTGGGGGGCTGTGCGGACAAGAGCATCATTGACAAAATCCAATTGGCGCAGACGCTCAGCGTCGATCTGGACGGGGAAAGCGGAGGGGTCAAGAACACGGTGTTGTTCTCCAACTTCGAGCGGAATGACCAAGTGCGAATCGAGCAATTGACTACAAGAGGTGACAACTTCATCAACGCGCTTCCCAAAATGAACATCCATATCAACGCCCCGATCGAGTACGGCCATCTGAAAATGATGCTGTTCGGCAAATCGCTTGCCGAGAAAGGGCTGGAGACGGTACTGCCATCGCTGTGTCGTGATCCGGAGATCGGTTCCTGGCTGCTGCTCGGGGTGACGGAAACCGAGGCGTCCGAAGCGCTTCGTAAAGTGCAAGCAAACAATATCCCGTATTACTTGTATGATATGGTTACTCAAAATATCAAAAACGGCAATTTGCCGGAAATGAATTTCCACACGTTTATCAACAGCTATTTCAGCCCAATTCAGGACGTGATGCTGCCTTATTTGAAGGTGGAAGACGACGGGGTCAGGCTCGACGGGATTGCGTTGTTCCGAGAAAACAAGTATGTGACCCGAATCGATATGAGGGATGCTTTCTTGTTGAAGCTGCTGCTGACCGACTCCAAAAAAGGGAGACTGCTTGTTCCGATGGTAGACGAAGAGACGAATAAGCCTTATTCGCTGCTGCTTACGAGCGTGCACTCCGACACGGATTACAAGCTGACCGCTACGAACCCGCTGCCGGCGCTATCCATTCAAGTTCGGTTAAATGCGCAAATCAGGGATTACCCCTTCTCCATACACTTAACGGATTCCGGTAAGCGGAAGGAAGTCGAGCGCCAAATCGAGCAGTTCCTTGTCAAGCAGATTAAGCGATTCATCGCCTTTCTACAGGAGCACCGGGTCGATCCAGTCGGGTTCGGCAACATTGTACGCAGCCGGGACCGCAGCTTTCAGCCGAATGAGTTTCAGGACCACTACCCGCAGATGAAAACGGATGTGAGCGTGAAGGTGAACATCCGGTTGACGGGCTTAGGGGATTAAGGAAAGGAAACGGACAACGTATGTCGACAAGCGGGAGTAGTCGCAAGCTGCTGCCCCCCTATACGATGCTGTATCTGATGCAGGGCTGCATGGTAGGGGTGGGGATTCTAAATTTTCAGCAAAAGCTGGTGCAACGGGGGAGCTACGATTCTTGGCTCGCGGTCCTCCTCGTAGGGCTGTCCATCCAATTGATCGTCTGGATGTGTTACAAGCTGCTCGGTTACTCGGAGCAAGAGCCGATCGACCTGCTTCAGCTGCACGCGCTGCTGTTTGGCAAGGCGGCAGGTTGGCTGCTCAATGCGGCGGTCAGCCTCTATTTTTTTGCCGGCGCTGCGATCGTTTCCATCCAATTTATCGAAGTGGCCCGCATCTGGATTTTTCCGCTCATGACTCCGTTCTTGCTGTTTCTCTTACTGGCCCTTGTCGTTTACTATGCGGTATCGGGAGGTATCCATACCGTGGCCGGCTTCGGTTTCTGGGGCGTGATCATTCCATTCCTGTTTCTGATCGTGATGCTCGTCTCTTCAACCCGGGATTTGCATATTTCGAATATGATCCCGGTTTTCCACCACTCGCCTGCCGATATGATGGCCGCGTGCAAGACGATCGTGTTCGAGTTTATCGGGTTCGAGATTTTGCTCATGTGCTATCCCTGGATGCAGTCCCCCAAGGCGTCGCAGAAATGGGCGCATTTGGCAGTAGGGGTTTCCTCTTTCTTGTACTTAGGCGTCGCGCTGATTTCGTTTATGTACTTCAGTGAGGGATTGCTGCAGCACACGACATGGCCCACCTTGATGTTGGTGAAAATGATTGAAATTCCAATCTATCAACGGATGGAATACATCCTGATCATGATCTGGTTTCTGAAAATAGCGGCAAGCATTTCGATTTTGTTATGGGCGGTGTGTCGGGGATTGAAGAGGACATTGAAGACGAAGCTTTCGATCAATTTGCTCCTTTGTTTGACTTTGCTGGGGGTGCTGTTTGGCGTGCTGCAGGATCATGCGGCTATATTGCGATACTCCAGCCTCTATGGGAAAATTGGATTTGGATTTATATACGGGTACATTCCGATTCTGTTCGCGGTGATGCTCGTGCGAAAATGGAGAAGGAGGAGCCGATAAGCGGGACTTCCTCCTTACGGGTCTCTTAGTCTCTACCCGCCTCGTACAGCTTCATTGCAATCATCGCCGGATCCGTCTTCGCCGTCGTCATATGGTCGCCGCTGCCTTGAATGAACCGGTACAGCCCGAGCCGATTCGACATATGCGGATGCCAGCCGTAGTTCGGGTTGCCGAACGGCATGACATGGTCTTCGGTCAGGTTGACATAGCTGCGCGGCGTGCTCAGCCTGTAGAATTTCTTGAGATCCAGCTTCTCAAAAAGAGGTTTGGCCGGCTCGGGCGTAATCCGTTCGTAGGTTTGTTTGGCTTGCCCAATGTCGGCGAGATTGACGAACAATTCCCTGAAAAAGGGGAATGGCAGCATGATCGTGTCGTTGCCGGATTGAAGCCGGATCTGCTCGAACATCGCGCGCGCCTCTGGCGGGAGTTCTTCTGCCGCGCTTTGGCCGTCCTTCAAGACGAAGGCGTTCCAGAAGACGAGCCGGCGGATGCGCTCCGGGACAAGCTCGGCCACTTTCTGCACGACCGTGCCGCCGAAGCTATGGCCGACAAGGACGATGTCGTACAGGTTGTGGGCCGCGATATCTTGAGCGATCGATTGCGATATCGTCGAGTGGGTGATATTGGTATTGTGTGAATCCGTGCCGTGTCCGGGGAATTCCGGGACGTACACAGTATGGCCCATCCGGCGCAGCTCCGCGGCGATGCCTTCCCAGAAGCTGACGTCGGCCCAGGCGCCGTGGATCAGCACGAAGGTGAGGGGCTGTATCGGTGTCCGGCCCGGCGCCCACCCCTGTGACCACCCCGGGTGGCGATTTCCAAATAAAGACATGATCGTATTCCTCGCTTGCCATTGAATTTTCAACTGCAATACTATATGCCAGCTAGGCGCACTTGTGTTAGCATGGATGTGAAGATTAGCCTAGAGAGAAGGGTGTGGAGCAGCAGATGAACAGCAAGGAACGGTTCTCCAATCGAGTGGACAATTATGTGAAGTTCAGACCGAGCTATCCGCAAGAAGCAATCTCTTATTTGTATGATACGGTAGGCTTTCGGCCGGAATCCGTCATCGCGGACGTCGGGGCGGGAACGGGTATTTTCTCCGCACTCCTGTTGGAAAGGGGCAGCGCGGTCGTAGCGGTGGAGCCGAATGTGGCGATGCGGGAAGCGGCGGTCGAGCGGTTGGGCGGCGAGCGTTACTCGGGACGGTATCGGGCTGTTGAGGGTGCTGCCGAGACGACAGGTTTGCCGGCTGCTAGCGTGGACTTTATTGTCTGCGCGCAAGCGTTCCACTGGTTCGAGCGGACGGCGACGCAGGCGGAATTCCGCCGCATCTTGAAGCCGGGAGGTCGCGTTGCGCTCGTCTGGAACTCGCGGCTGACCGAAGGCAGCGAATTTTTGAGCGAATATGATCGGTTACTGCAGCAATATGGGTCGGATTACAACGAAGTGAAGCATACGAATATAACAGTGGAGTCGCTGCAGGGTTTTTTCGCGAGTGGCGAGCTTCAGGTCGAACGGTTCCCTTATAGTCAGAAGTTCGACTTCGAAGGCCTGCAAGGGAGGCTGCTGTCTTCGTCCTATTGTCCTACGCCTGGCGAGCCGAACTACGAGCCGCTTATGGCTGAGCTGACCGCGTTGTTCGACCGAACGCAGGAGGATGGCGTCGTGTCGTTCGACTACCGGACGGAAGTGTTCTGGGGCAACGTTTAAACTTTCGCAGGGTAGGCGGTTGGTCGTTGCGCATCGTGAAGATCGCGTGATTGATCGTGCTTCAGGATAGGGTTGCCGCTTGCGCCACATACTACCTCCAAAACTTATGAAGGGGTAGTGGGTATGAGTGGTCGGAAAGGTAGCCGGCGTGTTGGGAGGTTCGGCGCGGTCGCGGTCGGTCTGGCTCTGCTAATGGTGTCGGGCGCTTCTGCAAGTGTGAGCGCGAAACAAGAGAGCGAGTTCCTTATACGGGATGTGCCTGTGGAAGAGAAGGTCATTGCGCTGACATTCGACGATGGGCCGACTACGGACGAAACAGTGCAAATTTTGGACTTGCTCCAACGATTTGGCGTGCGCGCGACTTTTTTCGTGTTGGGCTTCCGCGTGGAGCGGTATCCGGACATTGTCCGTCGGGAAGTGGCCGAAGGGCATGAGCTGGCCAATCATACGTACAGTCATATGCTGTGTACGCCGTCGGTCTCCAACGGCCAGCTGATCGGCGATATCCGAAAGGCGCAGAAGGCGATCGAGCAGGTGACCGGCGTGTCGCCTCGGCTATATCGGCCGGTGCAGGGCTTCTACAACGACAGGCTGCTCCAGGGCGTCCACGAGGCCGGCTTGCAGACGATCCTGTGGTCGCGCGATCAGGATACTTGGGATTGGGATCGGCCCGGCGTTGGGCGTATCGTACGCACGGTATTGAACAATGCCTCCGGCGGGGATATCGTGCTCATGCACGATCATGTGCATGGCAAGAGCGATACGCTGAAGGCGTTGGAAATCATCGTGCCGCGGCTGCTGGAGCAAGGGTTTCGATTTGTGACGGTGAGCGAGCTGTTGGAGATGAGACGGGCGACGGTGAAATAAAGGATGACAGTAGGATAGGGATTGGGATTGGTTTGGGGAAGGAAGGTAGCTTGAGATGAGTGGGAGTGAAGCGCTGACGGCTTCTGGCGTCCGGCAGCGGCGGCTGTGGATCGCTTCTGTGCTCGGGGCATTGTGCGCGTTCGGACCGCTGTCGATCGACATGTATTTGCCGGCGCTGCCGAGTATGACGGAGGAGCTGGGGACGACGACGTCGCTCGCGCAGCTGAGCTTGACGGCTTGTCTCGTCGGCATCGCGTTCGGCCAGGTGCTGGTCGGGCCGCTCAGCGACGCGAACGGACGCCGCAAGCCGCTGCTGATCGCGATGGCCGTGTACATGGCCGCGTCCGTGCTGTGCGTGCTCGCACCGAACATCGCGCTGCTGGTGGCGGCCCGCTTCGTCCAGGGGGCGGGCGGCGCGGCCGGCATCGTCATCGCAAGAGCGATTGCGCGCGATTTGTACGCGGGGTCGGAGCTGACGCGATTTTTTGCGTTATTGATGCTGGTGAACGGAGCGTCGCCGATATTAGCGCCGGTTGTAGGCGGGCAACTGATGAAGGTCGTACCCTGGCAAGGCGTGTTTGTTGTGTTGTGTTTGATCGGGGCGGTCATGTTCGTCGCCGTGTTGTTCGGCTTGCCGGAGACGCTGCCGGTTGAGCGCCGGACGACAGGCAAGGTGAGAGATACGCTTGCGACGTACAGGCGCTTGCTTACGACGCGGTCGTTCATGGGCTACGCGTGGGCGCAAGGGCTTGTGATGGCGGCGATGTTCGCCTATATCTCCGGCTCACCGTTCGTGCTGCAGGAGCTGCACGGGGTATCGCCGCAAGGGTATTCGCTGTTCTTCGCCGTGAACGGAGTCGGGATTATTATTGCTTCGCAGACGACAGGGCGCCTGGCTGCGCGGATCGGTGAGGCGAAGCTGCTGCGGATTGGGCTGAGCTTGGCGGCTCTTAGCGGGACGGCGCTGCTGCTTGGCGTTGTGTTTGTCGGCGAGCTGTGGGCTATCGTTGTGCCGCTGTTCTTCGTCGTGTCGAGCGTGGGGATCGTCTCGACGGCGAGCTTCTCGCTCGCCATGCAGCAGCAGGCGAGCAATGCCGGCAGTGCGGCGGCGCTGCTCGGCTTGCTGCCGTTCGTTCGGCGCGGCGGCCGCGCCGCTCGTCGGCTTGGGCGGCAGTATGACCGCCATGCCGATGGGGGTTGTGATCGCCGCGGCCGACTTGGCGGCGTTCGTTTGTTATTGGCAGTTCATTCGTAGAGTTAGATAGAGGACAAGAGAACGAAGGGAGAGGTTGAGGGGATATGAGGGAGCTAGTAGGGGAATGTACGAATTGCCAGCGTCCGGTTTATTGCGAGGACGGCTTTTTGAATGGGACAGTGACGGAGGATCGAGGGCTGCTTTGCTTCGAATGCGCTTCGCCTGCAGCATCAACTGCCGAGACTCGCAGGTTTTTCATTCTCACCGACCTCGAAGGGCCGGCCGGTGTCGACAGCTTCACGCAAACCCGCCCGGTTGACGGGTTTCCGGAACGGATCGAGTCGGCGAGGAAGCTGTTGGCGGGCGAGGTCAACGCCTGCATCGAGGGCATTCGGTCCGTCTACCCGAATAGTGTGGTCGATGTGTGGGACGGCCATGGCCCGGTGGGCTTGTATGCGGAGGATGTAGTGGGCGGCACTTATTTGCGAGAAGGCAGGCCTTACATGCGGCTTGAAGGATATGACGCGCTGCTGTTCGTCGGGCAACACGCGATGGCCGGTACATTCCATGCGCCGCTCAATCATACGTATTCGTCCAAGTCGGTCGCTTATTTCCGGCTGAATGGCGTGTTTATCGGCGAGTTCGGCGCCAGGGCGCTGCTGGCGGGGACGCAGAACGTCCCGACGATTTACTTGACCGGCGATGACAAGGCGGCGTTGGAGGCACAGGTGTTCATTCCCGATATCGAGACGGCTGTCGTGAAGAAGGGGCTCGGTATCGAAGCGGCGGAGCATTTGGAGATCGAGGAAGCCAGACGCGTCGTGCGGGAAGGCGCAGCCCGAGCAGTGCGCCGGCTGGGCGAGATTCAGCCGTTCCGAGGGATCGCCGGGCCTTACGTGCTGGAGATCGGCTACTTGGCGCCTGTCGGCGACGAGGAGCTGCCGCGTGGAGAACGCGTCGAGCGGATCAACGAGCGAACGGTGCGCATCTACGCGGATAACTTGGCGGACTTGCCGATCTAGGCGTAACCGAGAGGAACGTAGTACGGATTCCGTACTACGTTCTGGCCGAATGCCCTTCTGCAGCCAATTTAGTACGGAATCCGTACTAATCTCGGCGAATTCGCGAGATATTCGGAAAATAAGTACGGAAAGCGGACTAACTGCATTGTCGGATTGCAACCTGGCCCACAATTTAAGGGGTCAGGTTCTTTTTTTGAAGGGCAGGGAGCAGGGAGTGTGGGTTGGAGCAGATTTAGCCGGTTTGGACGAGTAATTTGGTGCTGGGAGCGGGGATTGGGGCAGAATTAGTCTGTTTCGAGCAACAATTCCCCACGCGAGCGTCGGTTTCAGCACAATTAGTCTGCTTCGAGTAACAACTCCCCGCCCGAGCGTTGGTTTCAGCAGAAAAAGTCTGCTTCGAGTAACAACTCCCCGCCCGAGTGCCGCTTTCAGCACAATTAGCTGATTAGCTGTTTTGAGTAACAACCGGTTTTAGTCGTCATTTGTACAGAAAATTGTACATGGTCGGACCGGGTAGTTGTATTACTCAGAGGACCGTCCCGGCAACGGTGT
>NZ_BIMA01000144.1 GCF_004000845.1 Paenibacillus koleovorans NBRC 103111 | reverse complement strand
TAGCATGCAGACGAGAAGCCCGTACAGCAATGTACGGGTTTTTTGGTATTTTCTACGTTATTTCTCCGCGTGCGGCATTCGACAAAGATAACATGCTGCTGTCGCCGGCTAAATACTTTACATAGCTAACCTTTTTCAGGGAAAAGTAAGACAATATGCCGATAAACCGAAGCTGTCAAGCTGAAAAAGCCGAGTTCGATGAGAAAACGCGAACTTTTACGGAGAAGTGTCACAAAAATGTTCGCCTTTAAAGTTGACATGACGATGTGATGCTTGATAAACTAAAACGGTGGAAAGCATTCATGAATAATGACGAATTTTGTCTCGTATATCCTCGGGGATAAGGCCCGAAAGGTTCTACCCAAGGACCAGGAATCTTTGGACTACGAGCGAGCTGATAGAGAAGGAATGAGTCCGATCGGCGGAGAAGTCGGTGCGGCCTTCCTTTTTTTCGCCTTGTGGGGGCATTTTACGCCGATCACGGGCAGGAATTGTAGCTTGCGTCCATAGGTAGACCGCGGTCTGTCGGTGGACGTTTTTCCATTATATAGCTAGAGAGAGGGAGCGGCATATGGCGGTGCAAGTGGGAGTAATTATGGGAAGCACTTCCGATTGGGAAACGATGAAGTTTGCTTGCGATATCCTGGAGGAGCTCGGCATCGCGTATGAGAAGAAGGTCGTCTCGGCGCATCGCACGCCGGACCTGATGTTCGAATACGCGGAGACGGCCATCGAGCGCGGACTCCGCGTGATCATTGCAGGTGCGGGCGGCGCGGCGCATTTGCCGGGCATGGTCGCTTCCAAGACGGTGCTGCCGGTTATCGGCGTACCGGTGAAGTCATCGAGTCTGAACGGACTGGACTCGCTGCTCTCGATCGTGCAGATGCCGGGCGGTGTACCGGTAGCGACTGTAGCGATCGGCAACGCAGGGGCGACGAACGCCGGCCTGCTGGCGGCGCAAATTCTCGGGACAAGCAATCCCGAGATCCAGGAGCGGCTGCGTCAGCGCAAAGAGAGCACCCGGCTGAAGGTGTTGGAAAGCAGTGACACGCTATGAGCGGAAACGGCAATAGCGGACAAAACAAGGGTCGGACGGCCGAGACGGCAATGAGTGTGGACGGTATGCATGCAGGCGGCGATGTCCGGTTACACGGAAGCGGAGACGTTGGCTCTTACCGAGCGGGCGTGGACGGAACGCATGCAAGTGGCGATGTCCGGACACTGCTGCCTGGCAGCACGATAGGCGTGCTGGGCGGGGGCCAGCTGGGACGGATGCTGGCCCTGGCGGGACGAAACATGGGCTACCGTTTCGTCACGCTCGATCCGACGCCGGACGCGCCATGCGGACAGGTGGCCGAGCAGATTGTAGCCGCCTACGACGATGCGGAGGCGGCCCGGCGGTTGGCCGAGAAGTCGGACGTGATCACGTACGAGTTCGAGAATGTCGATGCGGGCGTGGCGCGGATGCTCATGGCCGAGTCGTATGTGCCGCAAGGCAGCCAACTGCTGCACACGACGCAGCACCGGCTGCGCGAGAAGCGCGCGATCGAAGCCGCCGGCGTGAAGGTGGCGCCCTATCGCGAGATTCGCAGCGCGGAGGAGCTGCGGGAGGCCGCAGGGGCGTTCGGCACGCCCTGCGTGCTGAAGACGGCCACCGGAGGCTACGACGGCAAAGGCCAGTGGGTGATCCGCTCGCTGGACGAGGCGGAGGACGCCTATCGGACTCTGAGTCAAGCGCGCACCGAGCTGGTGCTCGAGCAGTTCGTCAACTTCGAGAAGGAAATCTCGGTCATCGTGGCTCGAAGTCCACGGGGCGAGACGAGAGCTTTCCCGCCGGCGGAGAATATCCACGTGCACAATATCCTGCACTTGTCGATCGTTCCGGTGCGGAAAACTTCGGCTGAAGTTTTGAAGCAGGCGGAAGAGATGGCGGTGCGCATCGCCGATTCGCTTGGTGTAATTGGGCTATTGGCAGTAGAGATGTTTCTCACCGCGGACGGCGAGCTGTTCGTGAACGAGCTGGCGCCACGGCCTCACAACTCCGGTCACTACACGATGGAGGCTTGCACGACTTCGCAGTTCGAGCAGCATGTCCGCGCGATCTGCAACTTGCCGCTAGGTCCCGTCGACCTGTTGACGCCGGTCGTGATGGTCAACCTGCTCGGCGAGCACATCCAGCCTCTGCTGGAATGGCTGCCGGAGCAAGCTGGCTTGCCAGAAGGCGTCACCGCTAAGCTGCACTTGTACGGCAAACACGAAGCGAAGGCGCGCCGGAAGATGGGCCACATCAACCTGCTGACGGCAGATGTGGAACAAGCTTTGTCTTGGGTGGAGCAATCCCTGATTTGGAAGCAAACTTAATGACATAAATAAAGAACAAGTTAGTGCAGAAAGTGTACCAGCTCTAGCCGAAGCTTGGCCAAGCGTGACGAGATATTGTAAAAACGGATTAACTCCTGCTGAAACCGGGAAAGCGTGGTCGAGATGGTGCAAAAAGTTGACTAACCCCGACCGGATTGGTGCAGAACGAGCCTAGTTGGTGCAAGAAATTGACTAACTGTAGCTGGGCTGGAGCAGAATGAGCGGAGTTAGTGCAGAAAGTGGACTAACTCTAACTGGACTGGTTCAGAACGAGCGGAGTTAGTGCAAGAAGTTGTCTAACTCCAGCCGGACTGGAGTAGAACGAGCTGAGTTAGTGAAAGAAGTTGACTAACTCCAGCCGGACTGGAGCAGAACGAGTTGAGTTGGAGCAGAAAGTTGACTATCTCTCGCCGAAACTGGCCAAGCGATGAATTTTAGTACGGAAAACGTACTAAATCCCGTTGAAACTGGCTAAGCGATGAAAGTTAGTACGCAAAACGTACTAACTCCCGCCAATAACGGCCAAGCGAGGCGAATAAGTCCGGAAAACGTACTTAGTCCTCGCCAGTGAGTTGCCTGATCATCGAGACATTCCCTTATTGAACATAAATCAACAAAAAACTTTTTCACACGGAGGAACGAAACGATGCTGCAGCGTTACAGCCGGCCGGAGATGGCCGCGATTTGGACGGAAGAGAATAAGTTTCAGGCATACCTCGAGGTTGAGATTCTTTCCTGCGAAGCTTGGTCGGAGCTGGGCGTAATCCCGAAGGAGGACGTGAAGCTGATTCGTGAGAAAGCCGGCTTCGACATCCCGCGGATCTATGAGATCGAAGAGGAAACCCGCCATGACGTCATCGCCTTCACCCGCGCGGTATCCGAGACGCTTGGGCCGGAGCGCAAGTGGGTGCACTACGGCTTGACTTCGACGGACGTCGTCGACACGGCGATGGGCTACCTGATGCTGCAAGCGAACAAGATCATCGAGAAAGATCTGAACAATTTCATCGCCATCCTTCGCGACAAAGCGATTCAATACAAGAGCACTCCAATGATGGGCCGTACGCATGGCGTCCATGCCGAGCCGACAACATTCGGCCTGAAGATGGCGCTGTGGCATGAAGAAATGAAGCGCAACCTGGAACGGTTCCAGCATGCGGCTAACGGTGTGCAGTTCGGCAAAATTTCCGGCGCCGTAGGGACTTACGCGAACATCGATCCGTTCATCGAGCAATATGTGTGTGGCAAGCTGGGCACGACGGCAGCTCCAATCTCGACCCAGACGCTGCAGCGCGACCGTCATGCCGAGTACATCGCCACGATCGCTCTGATCGCGACATCGTTGGACAAGTTCGCTACCGAAATCCGCGCGCTCCAAAAGAGCGAGTTCCGGGAGGTGGAAGAGCCGTTCGCGAAAGGGCAGAAGGGTTCCTCCGCCATGCCGCACAAGCGCAACCCAATTGGCTGCGAAAGCATCTCCGGCTTGTCCCGCGTCATTCGCGGCCATATGCTGTCGGCCTACGAGAACGTTCCGCTGTGGCATGAGCGCGACATCTCGCACTCCTCGGTCGAGCGGATCATTATTCCGGACTCGACGATTCTAATCAACTACATGCTGAACCGTCTGGGCAACATCATCAAGAACTTGACCGTGTTCCCGGAAAACATGCTGCGCAACATGAGAAGCACGTATGACGTTCCTTTCTCCGGCCGCGTCCTGACGAAGCTGATCGACAAGGGCTTCAGCCGCGAGCAAGCATACGACACGGTGCAGCCGAAGGCGATGCAGGCTTGGGAAGAGCAGCGCTCTTTCCGCCAAATCGTCGAGAACGACTCCATCATCACCGAGCAGCTGACGCCGGAAGAAATCGCCGAATGCTTCGACCCGAGCTGGCACCTGAAGCATGTGGACACGATCTTCCAAAAGCTCGAGCTGATTTAACTCAAGGACATTCGCACCATTTTCAAATAAAGATAGGGAGGACGGGGTAGCATGAGTGCCACTGAAACGCAAGCGATCTCCACGGCTGTCGATTACATCAAGGCGCCGCTGCTGTACAAAGGCAAGGTTCGCGAAATTTACGACCTTGGTGAGCATTTCCTGATCGTCGTCACCGATCGCATCTCCGCTTTCGACTATGTGCTCTCGCCAGCGGTGCCGGATAAGGGCAACGTGCTGAACCAGATCAGCAAGTTCTGGTTCGAGGAGACGGCGGCGATCCAGCCGAATCACGTCGTGCACACAGATGTCGAGAAGCTCGAAGCGGCTGGACTGCTCCACGAAGGCGCGGCTGACGTGCTGAAGAACCGGTTCATGGTAACGAAGAAAGCCCAGCGAATCGACATCGAGTGCGTCGTACGCGGCTATATTACCGGAGGCGGCTGGAGACAATACCAGAAAACGGGGCAGATCAACGGCATCGACCTCCCCCAAGGGCTTCGCAAAAACGAGCGGTTTCCCGAGCCTCTGTTCACCCCGGCGGCCAAAAACGATGTGGGCCATGACGAGGACATCTCTTTTGCCCGCATGGAAGAGTTGGTTGGTGCGGATCTCTCAGCAGAGCTGCGCGACAAGAGCATCCGCCTGTACGAATACGCACACGAATATTGCGCCAAACACGGCATCATCCTCGCCGATACGAAGTTCGAGTTCGGCCTAGTGGACGGTCAGGTTATCCTGATCGACGAAGTGTTCACCCCCGATTCCTCGCGTTTCTGGGCGCAAGAGAAGTACGCTTACGATATTGAGATCGACGGCATGGACAAAGAACCGGTGAGAACGTATTTGTCTCAGTCGGATTGGGATAAGAACAGCGAACCGGCTCCATTGCCGGCGCATGTGGTTGAGGAAACGACGAAGCGGTACCGCGACATTTTGAACCGATTGACGGGAGGACGAAACTAATGATGAAAGCAACCGTGTATGTGACGATTAAGGAAAACGTATTGGATCCGCAAGGCAACGCCGTTCAGGGCGCGCTGCACTCGATGGGCTTCTCGGAAGTAGGCAAAGTTCGGATCGGCAAATATATGGAGCTGGCGCTCGACACGACGGACCGCAATGAAGCGGAAACCCGCGTAAAGGCTATGTGCGAGAAGCTGCTCGCGAACACCGTTATCGAAGACTACCGTTACGATCTGCACGAATAACCAGTACGGCACTAGGGAGGGTATGGACATGAATTTTGCAGTGCTCGTGTTTCCGGGTTCGAACTGCGATATCGATTGCTTCAAGGCGGTAGAGACGACGATCGGCCAGCCGGTCGACTACGTATGGCATACAACGACGGATTTGTCCAAATATGATGCGATTCTTGTACCGGGTGGTTTCTCCTACGGCGATTACTTGCGCTGCGGTGCGATCTCCCGTTTTGCTCCAGTGATGAATGAAGTGGTGAAGGCGGCTCAGCAAGGCAAGTTCGTGCTCGGCATCTGCAACGGGTTCCAAATCCTGCTCGAGTCCGGCCTGCTGCCAGGCGCTATGCTGCGCAACCAAACGCTAAAGTTCCGCTGCCATTCGACTCAGCTTCGTGTGGAAAATGCGAACACGCCGTTCACGACGCAATATGCGGCGGGCGAAGAGATCAACATTCCGATTGCGCATGGCGAAGGCAACTATTACTGCGACGAGAGCACGCTGGCGGAGCTGAAGGCGAACAACCAGATCGTGTTCCGCTACGCATCGGAGAACCCGAACGGGTCCGTGGACGACATCGCGGGCATTTGCAACAAAGAGGGCAACGTGCTCGGCATGATGCCTCACCCGGAGCGCGCGGTGCATCAATTGCTCGGCTCGGAAGACGGCAAGCGGATGTTCACATCGATCTTGAACGCATGGAGGGAGAAACATGGCACAGCAGTTATCGGCGGCTAAGGAGCCAACGGCACAGCAAATCAGGGAGCAGAAAGTATACAAGCAAATGGGCGTGACGGATGCCGAGTACGAGCTGATCTGCGGGTTTCTCGGGCGCGATCCGAACTATGTGGAAATCGGCGTATTCAGCGTTATGTGGTCCGAGCATTGCTCTTATAAAAATTCGAAGCCGGTGCTTCGCAAGTTCCCGGTTACCGGACCTCGCGTTCTGATGGGTCCCGGCGAAGGCGCAGGTATCGTAGATATCGGCGATCAACAAGCGGTCGTATTCAAAATTGAATCGCATAACCATCCTTCAGCAATCGAGCCTTACCAAGGCGCGGCTACGGGTGTGGGCGGCATTATCCGCGATATTTTCTCGATGGGCGCTCGACCGGTTGCATCGCTCAATTCCTTGCGTTTCGGTTCGCTGAAAAATGATCGCGTAAAATATTTGTTCGAGCACGTTGTAGCGGGGATTGCAGGTTATGGCAACTGTATCGGCATCCCGACGGTCGGCGGCGAAATCATGTTCGACGAGAGCTATGAAGGCAATCCGCTCGTTAACGCGATGTGTGTAGGTTTGATCGATCATGAGAAAATTCAACGCGGTGTCGCCAAGGGCGTAGGCAACCCAGTGTTCTACGTGGGTCCTGCTACGGGCCGCGACGGTATTCACGGGGCGACTTTCGCTTCCGAGGAGCTGACGGCGGAATCCGAAGCGAAACGTCCGGCGGTGCAAGTGGGCGATCCGTTCATGGAGAAGCTGGTGCTCGAAGCTACTCTCGAATTGATCAACTCCGGCATCGTGGTCGGCATTCAAGATATGGGCGCGGCCGGCTTGACCTGCTCCAGCTCCGAGATGGCGAGCAAGGCGGGCAACGGCATGGAGCTGTACCTCGACGAGGTGCCGCAGCGTGAAACCGGCATGACACCTTACGAAATGATGTTATCCGAGTCGCAAGAGCGGATGCTGTTCGTAGTGTTGCCGGAGCATGAAGCGCAAGCGAAAGCGATTTTTGACCGGTGGGGCCTGATTTGTGCCAAGGTCGGTAAAGTAACGGACGACGGCAACCTGAAGCTGTTCCACAAGGGCGAAATGGTCGGTTCGATGCCGGTCAAAGCTTTGGTTGACGAGTGCCCGGTGTACAACAAGCCTTCCAAAGTGCCGGCTTATTATGTAGAGAGCGCTTCGATCGACACGTCCCGCTATGCGGAAGTGACGGATCTGAATGCGGCTCTGAAGACCGTACTGAGCGCGCCGACTGTAGCGAGCAAGGAATGGGTATACAACCAATATGATTACATGGTTCGGACGGAAACTTACGTGCAGCCGGGCTCCGACGCCGCGGTTGTAGGTGTTCCTGGAACTCGCAAGGCGCTGGCGATGACTACGGATTGCAACGGACGTTTTGTTTATCTGGATCCGGAAGTAGGCGGCAAGATCGCGGTCAGCGAAGCGGCGCGGAACATCGTGTGCTCCGGCGCCGAGCCTCTGGCGATTACAGACAACCTGAACTTCGGGAATCCGGAAAAGCCGGAAATTTTTTGGCAAATTGAGAAGTCGGTCGACGGGATGGCGGAAGCTTGCCGCCGTCTGGATACGCCGGTTATCGGCGGCAATGTCAGCTTGTACAACGAGAACGCGAAGGGTGCGATTTACCCGACGCCGGTTGTCGGCATGGTCGGTCTGGTGCATGACCACGACCACATTACGACGCAAGGGTTCAAGGCCGATGGAGACGTGATCTTCCTGCTCGGCGAGACGAAGCTGGAGCTGGGCGGCAGCGAGTTCCAGAAGTCGGTGCACGGCGTAACGGAAGGCCGTCCTCCGGGTATCGATCTCGATGTCGAGAAGACGCTGTTGGGTGCGGTATTGAAGTCGATTCAATCCGGTCTGGTCGCATCGGCGCATGACGTGTCCGACGGTGGTCTGGCTGTAGCGTTGGCCGAGAGCTGCATCAGCGGTAGAAGAGGAGCGTCTGTCGACTTCGCAACATCGCTTCGTGCGGACCACGCGCTGTTCAGCGAGAGCCAATCGCGCATTCTGCTGAGCGCCAAGCCTGAGAAGGCCGCTGCGCTGCGCGAGGCGCTCGTGGGTGCCGGCGTGCCGGTTGCCGAGCTGGGCCGCGTAGGCGGTTCGACTTTGGACATCCGCGTCAATGGCCGTGCAGTCGTCGGATCCCCTGTAGGGGAGCTCGAGAAAGTCTGGAAGGATGCGATCCCATGCTTCATGCAGTGAAGACACCTAGCGGGTTGTGGACGGGATCTTATTATAACGAGGGTATAACGCACGAAAATCATTTTGATAAATTGCGTGAGGAGTGCGGCGTCTTCGGCGTGTACGGTCATGACGAAGCGTCCCACTTATGCTACTACGGCTTGCACGCGCTCCAGCACCGCGGTCAGGAGAGTGCAGGCATCTGCACCTCCGACGGGTCGAAGTTCCACTACCAGCGGAACATGGGGCTCGTGAAGGAAGTGTTCAACAACGATAGCTTGAACGCGTTGAAGGGCGGTACGGCGATCGCTCACGTCCGTTATTCGACGTCCGGGGAGAGCAAACTCGCGAACGCGCAGCCGCTCGTGTTCAAGTACCGCGAGGGCGATCTGGCGATCGCCACGAACGGGAACTTGGTTAACGCTCCGGAAATTCGGAGGCGGCTGGAACGGCAAGGCTCGATCTTCCAGACGTCCAGCGACACGGAAGTCGTAGCGCATCTGATCGCCCGCTCGCAGCATGACGACATCGTCTCGGCGGTGAAGGAAGCGCTGGAGCAGGTGAACGGGGCGTACGCGTTCCTGTTCATCACGAACGACAAGTTCATCGCGGCCCGCGATCCGCACGGCCTTCGTCCGTTCGTAATGGGGCGTCTCGGCGATTCGTACCTGTTCGCGTCCGAAACTTGCGCCTTCGACGCCGTCGGCGGCACTTACGTGCGCGACGTCGAGCCGGGAGAACTGCTCGTGCTCGATCGCGACGGCATGCATGAAGGTCGATTCGCCGAGGCGAAGCGCAAGGCGATCTGCTCGATGGAGTACATTTACTTCTCGCGGCCGGACAGCGATGTGGATGAGATCAACGTCCACGCTGCACGCAAGCGGATGGGCCGTCAGCTCGCGATGGAGGCTTTCGTCGACGCGGATGTCGTAACCGGCGTGCCGGATTCGAGCATTTCGGCGGCGATCGGCTATGCCGAGCAGACGGGCATCCCTTATGAGCTCGGGCTGATCAAGAACCGCTACACCGGCCGGACGTTCATCCAACCGAGCCAGGAGCTGCGCGAGCAAGGCGTGAAGATGAAGCTGAGCGCCGTGCGTAAGGTGGTCGAAGGCCAGCGCGTCGTCATGATCGACGATTCTATCGTGCGCGGCACCACTTCGCTACGCATCGTCAACCTGCTGCGTGAAGCCGGCGCCAAGGAAGTACATGTGCGCATCTCCTCGCCGCCGTTCCAGAATCCTTGCTTCTACGGCATCGATACGCCTAGCCGCAAGGAGCTGATCGCTTCGCAGCTGAGCGTGGAAGAGATCCGCAAGGCGATCAACGCCGACTCGCTGCATTTCTTGAGCAAACAAGGGCTGATTGACAGCATCGGCCGTCCCGGCAACGAGTTCAACGGCGGACATTGCACCGCTTGCTTCGACAACGAGTACCCGACGCCGATCGAAGATGTGACCAAGATCGGCTGCGGCTGCGATTGATCTCTTTTTACCATTTCGCCACTAGGAGGGCATTATGTCTGACGCATATAAGCAAGCGGGAGTAGATATCGCCGCCGGCAATGAAGCGGTCGTCCGCATGAAGAAGCATGTCCAGAAGACGTTCCGTCCGGAAGTGCTGACCGAGCTGGGGGGCTTCGGCGCGCTGTTCGGCCTGAATAAGGACAAGTATGAGGAGCCGGTGCTCGTCTCCGGTACTGACGGGGTAGGGACGAAGCTGAAGCTCGCTTTTGCGATGGACAAGCATGACACGATCGGCATCGACGCGGTCGCCATGTGCGTGAACGACGTCGTGGTGCAAGGCGCGGAGCCGCTGTTCTTCCTCGACTACCTCGCATGCGACAAGGTCATCCCGGAGAAAATCGAAGCGATCGTGAAGGGCATCGCCGACGGCTGTCTGCAAGCCGGCTGCTCCCTGATCGGCGGCGAAACGGCGGAAATGCCGGGCATGTACGGCAAAGGCGAATACGACATCGCCGGCTTCACGGTCGGGATCGTCGACAAGAAGAACATCATCGACGGCCGTTCCATCGTTCCTGGCGATGCGGTCATCGGCTTGGCCTCCAGCGGCGTGCACAGCAACGGCTTCTCGCTCGTGCGCAAGCTGCTGCTAGAAGACAAGGGCTATAGCCTGCAAGAGACGGTAGAGGGACTTGGCGGAGAGAAGCTCGGCGACGTGCTGCTCGCGCCTACGCGCATCTACGTGAAGCAAGTGCTGGCGATGCTGGAGAAGGTTCAGATCAAGGGCATGGCGCATATCACGGGCGGCGGCTTCCTGGAGAACATCCCGCGTGTACTGCCTGCTAATGTAAACGTCGAAATCGAGTACGGTTCTTGGCCGATACTGCCGATCTTCTCGCTGTTGCAAGAAGCGGGTTCGGTCAGCAACAACGACATGTTCCGCACGTTCAACATGGGCATCGGCATGGTCATTGTCGTACCGGCGGACCAGGCGGAAGAAGCGCTTCGCGCCGCCGAGGCGCAAGGCGAGAAGGCGTATCGGATCGGCACGGTTACGCCTGGCGAGCAAGTCGTCACCTTCAACGGAGCGGTAGTATGAGCAGGGCTGCTGCGAAGTCCCTGCGCATAGCGGTCTTCGCCTCGGGCAGCGGCTCGAATTTTCAGGCGCTGGTCGAGGCCGCGCAGGCAGGGAAGCTCGGTGGATCCATCGAGCTTCTTGTGTGCGACCGGCCGAAGGCGAAGGTCGTCGAGCGCGCCGCCGCGGCGGGCGTCGACGCCTTCGTGTTCCGGCCGAAGGAGTATGCCTCCCGCGAAGCGTACGAAGCCGAGATCGTGCGGCATTTGCGGGAGCGGGAGATTGATTTGATCGTGATGGCGGGGTATATGCGCATCATCACGCCGACGTTGGTCGAGCCTTTCTATGGCCGAATCGTGAACATTCATCCGTCGCTGCTGCCGGCTTTCCCGGGCTTGAACGCGATCGGACAAGCGCTGGAGCACGGCGTGAAGCTGACGGGCATCACGGTTCACTTCGTGGACGGCGGCATGGACACCGGGCCGATCATCGCGCAGCGTCCGGTTGAGATCGCCGATGGTGATTCTGTAGATACGTTGGCCGACAAAGTGCATCCTATCGAGCATGAGCTGTATCCGGAGGTTGTGGCTGCGATCTGCGAGGGTCGAGTAACGCTGGACGGCCGGCATGTGCGAGTTGCAGGGAAAGAGTAAGGTTGGATTCTTTTTAGTCCGAAAAAGTTTGATTACAGCGAGTTAAGCCCAGGGAATCCGCGTTCTAGTCCGACTTTGCCCACTTGCAGCGCTTGTTTTGGAAGGTGGATACGAGAACGGGCTCTCTAAGTGGGGAAAATCGGACTACGGATCGAATTGTGGGACGTGTGCGTACTCTAGCCAGGATAATTCGGACTGCAGTACAGCAACTAAGTACCATCATTAACAATTAAGGACGTGAATGACTGTCATGACGCAAGAACTGACTCTTCGCTATGGGATGAACCCGCATCAGAAGCAAGCCAAGATTTATTCCGAGCACGGCGACCTGCCTTTAAAAGTGGTAAACGGCGACCCCGGCTTCATCAACCTGCTCGACGCGCTGAACAGCTTCCAGCTCGTGCGCGAGCTTCGTCAAGCTACCGGCTTGCCTGCGGCAGCGAGCTTCAAGCACGTGAGCCCGGCCGGAGCGGCCGTCTATGCGCCGCTGACGCCTGAGCTGGCCAAAGCCTACTTCGTGGAGGGCTTGGAGCTGTCGCCGCTCGCGACTGCTTACGCTCGTGCCCGCGGGGCGGACCGGATGTCTTCGTTCGGCGATTGCGCCGCGCTGAGCGACATCGTGGACGCTTCCACGGCGCAGCTGCTAAAGCGCGAGGTGTCCGACCTCGTCGTAGCGCCTGGTTACACACCGGAAGCGCTTGAGATTCTCAAGCAGAAGAAGAAGGGCGGCTACCTGATCCTTCAGATCGATCCGGACTACGTACCGGAAGCGATCGAGCGCCGCAATCTGTTCGGCATGACGATGCAGCAAGAGCGCAACAACGGCGTGCTTGACGCTTCCTCGTTCGAGAAGATCGTCACGAACAACAAGGACTTGACCGAAGAAGCGAGACGCGACCTGCTCGTAGCGCTTATCACGCTCAAATATACGCAATCCAACTCGATCTGCTACGCCCTCGACGGCCAAACGATCGGCATCGGAGCCGGCCAGCAATCCCGCATCCACTGCACGCGCCTCGCGGGTGACAAAGCCGATCGCTGGTACCTCCGTCAGCATCCGACCGCGCTCAGCATGAAGTTCCGCGCCGGACTCGCTCGTCCGGAGCAGAACAATGCGATCGACCTGTGGCTCGAGGACGAGCTTACGCCGATCGAGGAAGAGAGCTGGAAGGCTTGCTTCGAGGAAGTGCCGGCTCGCCTGACGCGCGAAGAGAAACGCGCTTGGCTGAACGGCCTGACCGGCGTCTCGTTCGGCTCCGACGCGTTCCTGCCGTTCCGCGACAACATCGACCGCGCCAGCCGCAGCGGCGTGAAGTACGTCATCCAGGCCGGCAGCTCGCTGCGCGACGAGGAAGTCGTACAAGCCGCCAACGATTACAACATGGTTATGGTGTACTCGGGCGTACGGTTGTTCCACCACTAGACTACTAGATCTCGAATCGAGGAAGGGAGCTCTACTACACATGGCAACACAATGGAGCGCAGCCGCGCAACCGAATATCGAGCGTCTCGAGGGCAACCGCTACCCGGGCCGCGGCATCATCATCGGCTTGACGCCGGACGCCACTCGACTCGTGCAAGTGTACTGGATCATGGGCCGCAGCGAGAACAGCCGCAACCGCGTGTTCATCGCCGAGGAGAACGGCTTCCTGCGCACGGAAGCGAAGGACCCGGCCAAGCTGTCCGATCCGTCGCTGATCATCTACTATCCGCTGAGACATACGGCAACAGGCGCCCACATCGTGACGAATGGGGACCAGACCGACACGATTTATGAAGCTTTGAATGGCGGAGGCACGTTCGAGCAAGCGTTGGCTACCCGCACGTACGAGCCGGACGCTCCGAACTACACGCCGCGCATCTCCGGCATCGTCGACTTGAAGGACCCGCAATTCGCCTACAAGCTGTCGATTCTGAAGACGAACCAAGGCGACCCTGCTCAAACGGTGCGCAACTTCTACACGTATGAGAAGGCGATCGCGGGTTACGGGCACTTGATCCACACCTACTCGGCTGATGGCGATCCGCTCCCGTCTTTCACAGGCGAGCCTACGCTCGTGACGCTGCAGGACGACATAGGCGCTACGGCCAAGTTTTACTGGGAGAAGCTCGACGAGGCGAACCGCATTTCGCTGCTGGTGAAATCGATTCGACTGAGCGACGGCCATACGGAATTGACGGTTATCAATAAATAATTTCATTTTGCGATGAAAACGGAGGTTGTCCCTGTGAATGTACTTGTAGTGGGTAGCGGTGGAAGAGAGCACGCCATCATCTGGGCGCTGAAGCGGAGCCCGCTTCTGTCCCGCGTATATTGCGCGCCGGGCAACGCCGGAATCGCCTCGATTGCGGAGTGCGTACCGTTCCAGGTGAATCAGTTCGAGGAGCTGACGCAGTTCGCGATTGATCAGGCGGTCGACCTGGTCGTCATCGGACCGGAAGATCCGCTGTGCGCGGGCATCGTGGATCATATCGAAGCGCGGGGGCTCAAGGTGTTCGGGCCGAACGGCAAAGCCGCGATCATCGAGGGCAGCAAGGTGTTCACGAAGCAGCTGCTCCGCGATTACAGCATCCCGACTGCCGCCTACGAATCGTTCGATCGATACGAGGACGCTCTCGCCTACTTGCAAGGGCATGCCACCCCGATCGTCATCAAGGCGGACGGACTCGCGGCCGGCAAAGGTGTCATCATTGCCCAAACCGTAGCCGAGGCAGAAGAAGCGTTGAAGCAGATCATGGTGGACAAAGTGTTCGGCGACAACGGCCAGCAAGTCGTCATCGAGGAGTTCTTGTCCGGCCAGGAAATGTCGATTCTCTCCTTCGTCGATGGGGAAACGGTGCGGCCAATGATGCCGTCGCAGGACCACAAGCAAATTTTCGACGGCGACAAAGGGCCGAACACGGGCGGCATGGGCACATACAGCCCGGTGCCGCATATCCCGCAGGCGATGATCGACGAGGCGATCGAGACGATCATCAAACCGACGGCCGCGGCGATGGTGAAGGAAGGCCGGCCGTTCCGCGGCGTCCTGTTCGCCGGGCTGATGATGACCGCGAACGGGCCGAAGACGATCGAGTTCAACGCGCGCTTCGGCGATCCGGAGACGCAGGTCGTACTGTCGCTGCTGGACTCCGACCTGCTCGAGGTGTTCCTCGCGGTAGTAGAAGGCCGCTTGGCGGAGTGCGAGCTGCGCTGGAGCTCCGACGCCGCGGTGTGCGTCGTCATGGCTTCGCCGGGCTACCCGGGCAGCTATCCGAAGGCGTTGCCGATTCAAGGGCTGGATGAAGTGCAGCAGGCGGTCGTGTTCCACGCTGGTTCGGCGCTGAAGGACGGGCAAGTTGTCACAAACGGCGGCCGTGTGTTAGGCGTGACGGCGCGCGGAGCGAACATTGCGGAAGCGCGGAAGCTTGCTTACGCCGATGTAGAGCGTATCCGTTTCGAAGGCGCGCAGTACCGCACCGACATTGCGGCTAAGGCGCTCGTGTAAATATTGCTCGGGAAATAATGGATTGTGTCGAAACGAGTATGGCCCCCCTGCGAAAGGGGGTTTTGTGAGCAGATAAGAAAGTTTAAGTTCTTCACCGTATTGAAGCGTCAGAGGTTTCCTGACTTACTGGGGGAGTCGAACTGCAGAGTATGGCTACTGGACGATCGGCCGACTGGGTTTGCATCTACCGCTCCTTCACCCCTCGCTCCCTGCTTGTCCGCACGACACTCCCGCCTCGGCCAGTAACTATTCGTACGGGAGGGAGAGACCATCTCCGCTTGCTACTCTGCTCTGAACATTCGCCCCCCTTTCAGCAGCCGTGGCG
>NZ_BIMA01000143.1 GCF_004000845.1 Paenibacillus koleovorans NBRC 103111 | reverse complement strand
TCTTGCTCTTGCTCTTGCTCTTGCTCTTGCTCTTGCTCTTGCTCTTGCTCTTGCTCTTGCTCTTGCTCTTGCTCTTGCTCTTGCCCTTGCTCTTGTTGTCGCATCCGCTCCGCCGCTCCTCTCTCGCTCACGCCTCTGCCCGCTACCGCTGCTCCGCCGCCAACCGCAGCGCTTCGCGCACCACGCCTTCGGCACGGCCCAGCAGCCCACCCGCTTCATCGGGCCCGACACCGCCCAGCAGCATGACGATGCTCGTCTTCACCTGATGACCTGAAGCCTCCATCGCCTCGGCCACCGCTTCGTCCGACGCGCCGGTCGCCATGCTGACGATCGTCTTCGAGCGCTCCCGCAGCTTGACGTTGGTCGGCGACATGTCGACCATCAGGTTGCCGTACGCCTTGCCGAGCTTCACCATCGTCGCCGTGCTGATCATGTTCAGCACGAGCTTCTGCGCGCTGCCCGCCTTCAGGCGCGTCGAGCCGGTCAACGCCTCGGGGCCGACCGGCACCTCGATCGCCAAGTCGGCCGCGGCGCCGATGAGCGAGCCGCGGCTGCAGGCGAGCGCGATCGTCGCCGCGCCGATCGACGCGGCGTACTGCAGCGCGCCGACGACGTACGGCGTGCGCCCACTGGCGGCGATGCCGACTACGACGTCAGCCGCCGAGAGGTCCCGCTCGCGCAGCTCGGCCGCGCTCCGCGCGGGATCGTCCTCCGCCGACTCGTCGGCGCGTTCCCGCGCGAGGCCGCCTGCAAGCAGCGCCTGCACGAGCTCCGGCGGCGCGCCGAACGTCGGCGGGCACTCGTAGGCGTCGAGCAGGCCGAGCCGCCCGCTCGTGCCGGCGCCGACGTAGAACAGGCGCCCGCCGCCGCGCAGCGCTGCCGTGACGCGGTCGACCGCGTCGGCCACGAGCGGAAGCACCTCCGCGACAGCGGCAGGGACGAGGGCGTCCTCCGCGTTCAGAAGCGTCAGCATTTCGAGTGTGGAGCAATTGTCCAACTGAGTCGTGCGCGGATTGCGCTGCTCCGTGTCCAGAGTTCTCAGTGAGATGGGTTGTTGCATAGGGGGTTCAGCTCCTCAGCTAACGATCATTTTCGGTAATTATCTCCTTTTAATAAAAACAAAAAGGAGCGTTCCTCCATTCATTATAGAAGAACGCTCCAGCTTCTGTAAAGCGGCAACTATTTCTCCACCGCTCGGCTTTTCGCAATCTGCGCTGCGGGCCTCAACCCGCGCAACTTCTGCGACGAAGCAAGCAGGACGCCGCCGACAATAAGCACCGAGCCGAGTATTTGCACCCCCGTCACCGGCTTGCCCAAAATCCAATACCCAGTCACCATCGCGACGAACGGCTGCAGATTCATGAACACCGCCGCTTTGCTCGCGCCTACTTTGCGCATCTCCCGGTTCCATACAAGCCCGCAGACGACCTGCATCAGAATGGCGCATGCGACCAGCAGCCCCCAAGCCCACACAGCCGTGCTCAAGTCGAACACCGATTCGCGACTCAGCGCTACCGGGATCAGCATGCTGGTTCCCAGCAACGTGCTGTAGTACGAGATCGTATACGCGTCCCGGGTTTCAGCCCATTTTCTGGTAATGATCATTGAGAAGGAGAACGAGATGGCCGACACCACCATTCCGATTTCCCCTGCATGAAAGCGGATCTCCTTGCCGGCCGCCACGACCGAGAATACACCTGCCAGAGCGACTAACGAGCCAATCCCCATCGTCAGCGTGAATCGCTCCTTCAAGAACACCGCCGCCAGCAAAGCGACCATTATGGGCGAAGTGGAGGTAATAAGCGCGGACGTCGTCGGGTCGGCATCCTGCAGTGCGATGTAGAACGAGGCCTGGTTGATGAAGGTCAGGAAGCCCAAGGGAAGCAACAGCTTCCAATCGTGCCGATTCAGCTTGACGAACCGTTTGGAGAAATAAGCAAAGCATGTGAAAAACGTTATGGTCACCGACAGCCGGCAAATCGCAAGCAGCATCGGCGGAAATTCGTCGACGAGCATCGCCCCGAACACGAAATTACTGCCCCATATCGTCACGCAGAAGGTCAGCCAAGCATAAGCGCGAATCATCTTCAGTACCCCTCTCCCACGCGGCCCCGTTCACAAGCGAAAGAGCAGCCGACACCTCCTTGGGCGCGACCGCTCTTCTTATCGTTTCCCTAGCTTAAGAGACTACCTTGAACGGCTGCTGTGCGTCGCCAGCCAGCTTGCGCACCATCAGCCTCGCTACGCGCATATGATCGACTTCGTCGACTATCAGCTCGTAGCCGTCATACTGAATCTTCTGGTTTTTCTTCGGCGGGATCTCCACCTGCGAGTATACCCAGCCGCCAATCGTATCGTAATCTTCCGTCTCGATCTCCACCCCGAAGTAGTCGCAGAACTCTTCGATATGCAGCAGACCGTCCACGGAATACATGGTTTCGTTTTTCTTCTCGATTGCCGGGCGGTCCTCGTCGAACTCGTCGTGAATTTCGCCGACCAGCTCCTCCAGAATGTCCTCCATCGTCACCAAGCCGGATGTGCCGCCGTACTCGTCGATCAGGAGGGCGATCTCGGTCCGCTTCTTCTGCATCATCTTGAGCAGGGTGCTGATCGACATCGATTCCGGAATATTGATCAGGGGTCTCACGATGGTCCGGATATCGTCCAGACCGTCCTTGCAACGCAGCAAATCCTTGATGTGCACGAATCCGATGATGTTGTCCTTGTCCGGATCGCAGAGCGGATAGCGGGTCCGCAGCTCGGCGGTCGCAATCTCCATATTCTCTTCGAACGATTTGTCGGCATACAGACAGGCAAGCTCGGTACGAGGAATCATAATTTCGCGGGCGACCGTCTCGGAAAATTCGAACACGTTGTCCACGAGGGCCAGCTCCGTGTTGTCGATGTAGCCGCTCTTGTGGCTTTCTTTTACGAGAATCCGAATTTCTTCTTCGGTATGCACCGCATCATGCTCGGCTTCCGGTTCGACACCCGACTTCCGCAGCATCCAGTTCGACGCGCCGTTCAGCACCCAGATGAAAGGGTAGAACAGCTTGAAGAACATGTAGAGCGGAATGGCCGACCAGAGCGTCACTTGCTCGGACTTGCGGATCGCGTAAGTCTTAGGCACTTGTTCACCAATGGTGATATGGAACGAAGTGACAATGGTAAAACCGATGACGAAGGCGATAATAGAAATAATGCTCTCTGGCAGGAAATCATGCAGCACCGGTTCCAGAATACGGGCTATCGTAGGCTCTCCCAACCAACCGAGGGCAAGCGATGCAAGCGTGATCCCCAATTGGCATGCCGACAAGTAAGCGTTCATGTTGCCCATGATCCTTTGAGCAATCTTCGCCATGAAGTTGCCTTCCAGAGCCAAAGCGTCAATCCGGCTGCTTCTCGCTTTTACCATTGCGAATTCGGCCGCTACGAAAAAACCGTTCAATAAAACCAGTACAAGAGCTAGAGACAAATTCAGTATTATCGGACCAGGGTCACTACCCAAATAACTCCCCATCCACCTCATTCAGCCAAATTCGGCTGCAGGCAGATAGGTACACCTCCCTTATTTAACAAGTATGTGTCCATTATAGCAAGGAACGTCAGGAAATATCAAAGTCGCGCAACCCCTCTAAACAGCCGATTTTTATTTAAATGTTCAGATAACTTCTCGATTCCTGCCGAAAATGGCTCGATACGGTCATATATGACCCTTGATTGGACAGTTGAATATCTTAGCGCTAAAAATTTCAACTTTCATCCCCCTTATTTTCGCCAAATTCATGCTCTCGCCCAAATAGCGGTACGCCACAGTTACTAGGTCATTTAGCGGTGGATAAAGCGGGTGGTTGCGGGATACGAAGTACCAAAGTAAAATTGTAAGATCCTAAGCAAGGCTAGCGGGTGAGAATTGCTGCTGCAAGGCGGATTTCGTGCTTAGAGGTGGCGGGAGAGCGGGAGTTGCTGCTGCAAGGCGGATTTTCGTGCTTAGAGGTGGCGGGAGAGCAGAATCTGCTGCTGTAGGGTGTATGCATGGCAAATCCACCTAAGTAGTTACTACGCCACCGCGTTATTCCGTCCGCGCTCAGAAAAAAAGACGCCGCCCCAACCGGGACAGCGCCTCTCGCCTCTCGTCAACCTATTGCTTTACCTTAAACGACTTCACAGCCGCATCCGCCCGAGCCGCATTCGCTTCGGTGTTGACCGCTTCGTTGATTTTGAGCGTAATCGTATACGTAACATTACCTTGGCGGAATACATACTCCGTCTGCTGGTACGGCGTGAAGTTCGGTGCATAGGACACGGAGATTTTCTTCCCGCCCCCGGCAAACGTCGCATCGTCCGTAATCTCATACGTAAACGTGTTGTCGTTCTCGTTGCTCTTCTTGTGGCCTTGCTCGAGCTTCTTCACGACGTCGTCGAGGCCGGTCTTGTCATCCGCTTCTACGGACATCAGGCCGCCGGTGAATGTGAAGCTGGAGCGCGCGCTATCCTTGGTGTTCAAGTAGCTGCTGGAGGTCCATGTTTCCGGAAAACGTATGCTGTATTTATATTTCTCGTTCTTATAAAGGGACGTGCTGCCCTGATCGACAAGCTCCTTTTCGTCTTGGATGAATCCGAGACCGGCGATCATTTCGTCCTTGCTCACTTTGACCGAATCCAGGATGCTCTTCAGCACCTTTGCCACTTCTTCTTCCTCTTCGTCCTTCGTGAACACGATATTGATCTGGTACTTGTACTTGTCCTTGATCAAGTAGACGACTTCTTTCGCATCCCACTTGTCGCCGCCCATCCGCCATTCGTAACGCACATGTTTGACAGGTACGCCGTCCGCCTCCAATTCCTGCCACGCTCCGACTTTCTTATAATCGTCCTTATAGCGCGACTGGAAATCAGCTTCTTCCCGTGCGGTCCACTTCGCCAGCGTCTCCCCGGAGGAAGCGGAAGTGACATTCACACTAACGTCGAAGTCATAATCATCATGGCTATAGCTCAAGGTATTTCCATACGACGGCTCTTCCCAACCGGATGGCAGCTCGAACACCAGCCCGTATTGATTCGCGAACAAGGTGCCGCCTTCTTTGAAATTCGAAATATCCTTGAGCGCGGTATCCTTGTCATCGAAACTGATGGTAAAGCTGTCAAGCAGATCGATGAAGGAATTCAGCTTCACCTTGTTCTTGTAGTTATCCTCCGAGCGGACAATCAGCCCGATGCTGTAAATTTTGTCCCCTTTCAAGAACGAGCGGGATTGCAAATATGCGTCTGCAGCCGAGGAAATAGCGACAACCTTGGCATACGAGTTCGGCTCTCGCTCCACATAACGCTTTTCCAGAATAGTATCACCGTAACCGCTCTTCGATACATTCCGCATCAAGGCCGCAACGGACATGTCTTCGTTCTGATCCTCTTTCACTTCAATGACGAGAACGAATTCGCCCTTAGCATCGCCGAACATGACGCGTCCGCCTTCGGTGCTCTGGTTCGCCATCACCAGCCCGGCCGGATACTTCATAGACCAGCCATAATGGCTGTCCCCGATCTTCGTCTTGCCGCGGTCATTGTCGATGTAGGAGCCGTCAGAAGTCTGAATCCAGTCCTCCGAGGTCGATTCGTCTTCCTCCAGGACGACGCTGCGGACGACGGTTTGGCCTTCGGATTGCAGCGTAACGCGAAGTGTATCCTTCGGCAAATATTTTTTCATCAGCTCATTGTACTCGACAATTGTAGACACCGGCGTCTGGTCGAACGAGATGATGGTGTCGCCTTGTTTGATCCCGCCCTTGGCCGCCGGGGAATCCGGATCGACATAGGAAACCGTAAGCGATTCCTTGGCCGGCAAACCGACCACCGCTTCCCAGCTCTCTTCGAGCTCGAGCCCCATGTAAGGGCGCATCACGCGGCCGTATTTCTCGAAATGCTCCAGTACATAGTTGACCGTATGCACCGGAATGGCGAAGCCCATGCTCTCGACGGAATAATCGACGAATTTCATCGAGTTGATGCCTATGACCTTGCCGTCGGTATTGACGAGCGCGCCGCCGCTGTTGCCCGGATTGATGGCCGCATCCGTTTGGATCAGCGTATACTTCGATTCGACGGACCGGTCCAGGCCGCTTACGATCCCGACCGTTACCGAGTTGCGAAGCGCGAAGGAGATCGGCGTCCCGATCGCCATGACCGTCTCGCCTACCTTGATATCGTTCGGGGAAGCGAATGTGGCGGACGACAAGCCGAACGCTTCGATTTTCACCAGGGCCAGGTCGCTCACTTCGTCAAAATGCGTCGTTTTGCCCGGATACGTCTTCCCGTCCGAGGTGACGACCACTATGTTCTTCATCCCTTTCACGACATGCGCGTTCGTCAGGATGACGCCGTTCGACTTCACAATGACGCCCGTGCCGTGCGCCAGGTTGAACCGGTTGTTCTCCGTGTTTTTATTGTCGGTCGGTTTGCCGATGATCGCTACGACGCTAGAGGATACTTGCTCTACGATTCTAGGAATATCCGCATTCGTTCCGGATGCCGCAAAAGCGGTCAGCCCGTTCGTCCAGAGACTGAGCAGCAGGCAAATCGCTACAATCCAGCCCGCTCTCCTCTTCGTCTTGCCGTTCTTTCCTCGCATACCTGCTCCACTCATCCTCTTAATCCTCTCCGTCTCTCAATCTCTTGGAAAATGACACATATTCTCTCTGAATCTACCATAGGCGCGATAGACGTTCAAGGTGTTTTTTCCCACTTCGCTCAAATCGCTATGCATGTGCGCCAGCAAACATTTTTGCCGCGGCGCGACACAGATCGGAATGAATTGGCTATGCTAGTAAGGTAGCCCGAACATGGAAGCAAGGAGCGATTGCAGATGCATGAAGTAAGGTGGATGAACGAGGCGATCCAGCTCGCCTATCGCAATGTGGAGAGCGGCAACGGCGGTCCGTTCGGCGCGATTGTTGTAAAGGACGGGAAAGTGATCGGCACGGGCGTGAATGAGGTGACTTCTCACAACGACCCGACGGCGCATGCCGAAGTGCAAGCGATCCGGGAAGCATGTCGGCTTCTGGGCAGCTTCCAGCTGACGGACTGCGACATCTACACCAGCTGCGAGCCGTGTCCGATGTGTCTGGGCGCCATCTATTGGGCCAGACCGAGAGCGGTCTATTTCTCGTTCGACCGGGGCGAGGCGGCCTCGATCGGATTCGACGACGCCTTCATCTATGATGAGATCGGCGCTCCTCTGGAGCAGCGACGCATTCCGATGCATCGTTTGCAGGGCGATACGGCCGAGGATCCATTCGTACTGTGGCGCACCTCACATGGACGCGTCGAATATTAGGGAATCACGACGGAATCAGTTTGGAATCATAGCGCTTTTTCTTAGAATAGGGAACCAACCCTTTTCGAAGAAAGCGCTCTTTTTTGTATTGACAACGGCTTGTATGCCGCATTACTATTAGGTTACTCCCAAGAATCACAAGGAAACCATAACTATTTCTATTCGAGGAGGTGTAAAGTAAACCAGATTGAATCATGTTTTGTCAGGTTCCGTTCTAAGTGTTGTCAAATTTCAAATCGCTTAAGGAGGATTTCATTGATGAACGTCATCCACAGAGCCCCCACGGTACGTCTAGCGCTACAGCTGATGCTGATTGCCCTAACCTCGTTCGCAGCCGTCGCGGGGCTATTCGCCGTTTCCCCCGGATCGGCTTCAGCCGCCGGAACGACTTACTACTTCTCCACCTCAGGCAGCGACAGCAACAACGGGCTGTCGGCCGCCTCGCCGAAGAAGAACGTCGGTCACGCCCTTACTCTGATGTCGGCAGGGAATACGATCCTGTTCAAGCGCGGCGACGCTTGGTACAACACGACACTGGACTTGCAGAGCAAGGCCGGCACCCTTACGAGCCCGATTACGATCGGCGCTTATGGAACCGGAGCGAAGCCGGTCATCGCCGGCATGGACATTCTGAACGATGCCGGCTGGACGAACATCTCGGGCACGAATCGCTGGCGCCACACATACACCGGCTACACCAACGCGGAGCGCGTCTTCGCGAACGGCGTGCCCAAGCAGCGCGTCGGTTCCGCCAGCGCGGTCGATCAGCTGTACGAATGGGCGATGGACGGCACATACATCTATCTGTATACCGGCTCCCCCACCGTCGGCCCGAAGAACGTCGAGACGATTCCCGTCGGCCGCACATCCACAGCTCTCCTCTATAACACTCATTTCGTTACGATTACCGATATCGATTTCCGAGGCGGCTCGAATCTGAATGTCATTTATACAAGAGCCCCCAGCTCGCACATCACATTCGATAATCTGATCGTCCAACGCGCCGTACACTCCGGCATTCTCGCCCAGAACGAGACCGGCGCCGGCAACAATCCGAACGACTACGTCTCACATCTGACTATTACGAATTCACTGATCGACAAAGTATGGGAAGCCAAGGAGAACGAGACCGAAACGACCGAAGGAGACGGCGTCTTCCTGCGCCATGCGGTGGACGGCGCGGTCGTCCGCGGCAACAAGATCATCAACTGGGGCCACTCCGGCATCGCCATTACGTCCTACGCAGAAGGGCTGCATGGGGTGAAACGCGTCATCGCCGAGCAGAACGATGTCTCCGCCGGCATCTCCGGCTACATGCACGCGCTCGACATGAACGGCTTCGCCGGCCTGACGCAGAACAATATCATTCGCCGCAACTATTTCCACGATTATACGACAACGAGCCACATCCTTGGCGGGTATAACAAAATTTACGGCAATATTTTCGCCGGCCTGCGCGCCACTGTGCTTCCCGGCCACTCCGTGCAGCCTTACGCAATGGACCTCGCACCCTGGCACTACAACGGCAGCGGCCCTTTCATGGAGGCAAAGAACACATTCGTCGTGAACAATACCGTCATGGACACCGAGCAATATTCCATCGTCATCACCGACGAAGCCGGCAATCCGAACCCGGTAACGAACAACATTATCGGCAACAATATTTTCGGCGACTATGGCACGAGCTACCGCGGGGAAGTAGCCATCAACGTAGGTGACACGGTAGCAGGCGATATTTATGTGCGCAACAACGCCTTCTACGACAACAGCTCCGTGGTCGCCCGCTACAAGAATCCGAGCACTCCGAACTATACGGCGACGCAGTTGAACACCACCGTCTGCCCGACCACATGCAGCGGGAACGAGCAACTCAACCCCTTGTTCGCCGACGAAGCGAATCGCGACTACCGCCTCACGTCAGGCTCCCCTGGGTCGGCGAAAACCGGAGCCAACAACTACGACTCTATCATGGGCAGCGGCTACACCGACTTCTTCGGCACGCCGTTTGATCCGAACGGCCGCAGCATGGGCGCCATCCAATACCCGGGCGCTACCCGCTCGAACTTGGCTTCGGGCATTGCTCCTACGTTCAGCACGATTCACAACGACACGACGCCTTCGAAGCTGACGAACGGGAACACCTCTTCCTCGGACAACGTGGCGGTCGGGAATCCGGGCGATATCGCCTATGCCCAGATCGACCTCGGCGCGCTGAAGGATGTCAGTCAGATCAAGATGTGGCACTACTACACAGATGGTCGCACCTACAAGGACGTCATCGTTCAGCTGTCGCAGACGCCGGACTTCAGCAGCTATGTGACGACGGTGTTCAACAACGACCAGGACAATTCCGCTGGCCAAGGCTCCGGGTCCGATGCGACATACGCCGAGACAAGCGCCGGCAAGACGCTGATGTTCGCCCCGGTGACGGCGCGGTATGCGCGGTTCTGGCTCGGCGGCAACTCGGTGAACGGCTACAACCACTTTGTCGAGCTGCAGGTATTCGGCACGGAGCCGATCTCCAAGCTCGTGTCGCAATACCGCGACATCACCTATAACATGGGCGATAACGACACTTATCCGTCGAAGCTGACGGACGGCGACCTGAACTCGGCCAACTACGTAGCCGTCGGGGGCACCGGCGCGGCGAATGCCGTCATCGACTTGGGTGTTAAGCTGAACTTGACGAAAATCAAAATGTGGCACTATTACGCCGACAGCCGGAAGTACCGCGACGTCATCGTACAAATTTCCGATCAAGCCGACTTCAGCACATACACGACGGTGTTCAACAACGACACGAACAACTCCGCCGGCCAAGGTACGGGCACCGATGCGGAGTACAACGAGTCGAGCGCTGGCAAAACGGTGACATTCAGCCCTGTTAACGGCCGCTACGTCCGCTTCTGGGTGAACGGCAGCACCGCCAATGCGTACAACCATTTCGTGGAGCTGGAAGTGTACGGGTACTAAAACCGGCTGTTAGACGGCGGTTCGGCAAACTTATTTTTCGAGCGCGACCCCCTCATTTCGATCCAGGCATGCGAATATACTGTATTGCAACCTATCACTACCCTGAAAGACATCCATTACTCAGCCCTCAAAATCTGATTAAGGCGGTGTTCCCCCATGGTATGGATACTTGTAGCAGTCGTTATCGCAGCTGTCGTCGTGTTGCTCATTGCGGCGAATAGCCGGAACTGGCGGATTCTGGAGACCGGCAACGGTCGTGTCGCCGAAGAAGTGTATGCCAAGCATGCGTATTTGAAAGACAACCAGGTAAAGTGCAAACTCAAGACCGAGCAAAGCCAAGCAATGGGCGCCATTCAAGGCGGCGGCGGAGCCATGCATGCCGTCGATTCGCCGGCGGTCGTGAGGCTGTACGTGCACAAGAAGGATGTCGACCGTGCGTCGACGCTGCTCGAGGCGTACAACAAGGAAATCGAGTTTTCGTTATAGGAATGGAGAAGAGCCCTGGAATCCAGATCCAGGGCTCTTTTTTGTGCATTCGGGCGTTACTTGGCTGCGTCGGTCGCTTGCTGGAACGCCTGCAGGAAGGCGCTCACGGGTTGGGCGCCGCTCAGCGCGTATTTGTTGTTCAGGATGAAGAACGGGACGCCGGATATGCCGACTTGACGGGCGAAAGCCAGATCTTCCTGCACCTGCTTCTCGCCTTCCCCTGTCGCCACTCGGGCACGCAGCTGCTCGGGGTCGCCGCCGACTTCAGCCGCCAGCTGCAGGAGCACCTCGAGCCGGCCGATATCCTGGCCCTCCTCGAAGTAAGCGCGGAACACTGCATCGACAAACGCCGTTTGGGATTCTCCGGGCATCAGCTCGATCAGTTGATGGGACAGCAGCGTGTTCGGCATGAACTCGACGCGGTCAAAATCAAAGCGCACCCCCGATGCTTTCCCCGCCTGCACGACTTGATTGAACAGCTGCGGCAGGTCGGCACGGCCGCTGAATTTTTTCGTCATCGTTTCCCGGAATGGCAACCCTTCCTTCGGCGTCGTCGGGTCCAACTGGAACGCCCGCCATTGCAGCTCGAACGGCTGCCCCCATTGCTCCAATGCCGCGAATAAATTTTGTTTGCCGATTCTGCACCAAGGGCAGACCGTATCCGAAAAGACTTGAATTTGCATGCTGGTTGCTCGACCTCCGTGGGTTCGTTGATGAATTGCTTGTTACTTTTAAGTCTACTGCAATTCGTACGGGAAAGCCAATGCGAGCCTGCCGATTGGCAGGGTGAAACGCATGCGGACGCCATTTCGTAGAAGGGGTATAATGAGTAAAACGGCGAATCCGGGAGGGCTCCAGATGTTCCAGAGGGATTATATAATGCGCATGATCGAGCAAATCTCGCAGATGGCCGGCACCCTGATCGGGCTGAAGCAGAGCAAGCAGCCCCAGCAGGCGTTGCTGCATATCGACGAGCTGCTGAGGCGGCTCACCGGCTTGACCTCGCGGCTGCTGAACGGCTTGTCGGACAGCTCGCTGCTCGATTTGCTGCGGCAAGGGCCGGAAGGCGGAGCCGGCAAGGTCGTTCTGGTCGCCAAGCTGCTAAAGGAAGAGGGCGACTTCGAGCAAATGCTGCACGGCGTACCGCACGGATACTCCCGTTATTGCAAGTCGCTGTACCTGTATCTGAAGGCGACGGAGGAAATGGATGCTGCCGATCGGGAGCTGCTGCGCGTCGACGAGGATATCGCCGAGCTGCTTCGACTGCTGCATCCTTATGAGCTGCCTTCGGCCATACGCGCCGAGCTATGGCCTTATTATTCCGCTACGGGACGTTATGCGGATGCGGAGAACGAGCTATTCCGCCTGCTCGATGAAGGCTACGGCGGGAACGCGCTGCTAGGCGCTGCGATCTCGGCCTATGCCCGGCTGGTCGGGCTGGATGACGAGGCGCTTCAGGCCGGCGGACTGTCCCTCAAGGAGGCGCAGGAAGCGCTGGAGCAGCTACAGGCGATGCAGACGGCTGTCGCCGAGGTTTCCGAGCCCTCTTCCCTATAAATCATATCTCCGTTTTCGTTGCAAGCTTGGAAAACAAACGTTCGCATTTCGGGGCCGCTACGACCAGTTCGATCAGGATGCGGCCAGCGGCGTTTTTCTGAAAATGATTGCTCGCTCAGGCTCTTGTTCTCGCTCTTTTTCATTTCTGCAGCCCGCTCCAGCTTCTGTTACATTATAGGGGAATCGGACTATAAGAGGGAGCGAGCGCATGTTGATTCCTGTTTCTTCCTCCACCCCATCGCCATACCGCTACAGCGACGACCCCACTATCCGCGAAGAAGTATTCCATTGTTTGGAGCAGCGCTTCGGCTTTAGGATTCAAGGCCACGTTTCCGGATTCCCCGGCTTGCTGAATATGAAATGGCTGATCGAGACCGACCGAGGTCCCTATTTCATCAAATATTATCACCCTGACCGATACAACCTTGGCGATGCTTCCAGACGCTCCAGGCTAGAGCGTTCCTTATCCTATCAGCACTATTTGCACGAGAAGAGCCGAATATGTCCGCAGGTGTACCCGAAAGACGGGACGTTCGTACAGCGCACCCCGTCAGGGGCTTTCTTCATCGTCATGGAAGCCGTCACCGGCGAGTGGATCGGAGCGGGCCAGTGGAATAGCGAGCAGATGGCCGCCTTAGGTCAGGCAACGGGCACGATGCACCGGCTCTTGGCGCCATGCGACGCTTATGCCGTGGAGTGGGTCCCGGATTTGGGAACGATGCGGGACAAATGGAAGCTCAACTATGACCAGCTGCTTCAGGGCGAGAAGGGGACGTCTGCGCGCATGCTTGCTGCGATCGAGAAGCAAGGGGCTCTGCTGGCGACGCTTGATCCGAGCGCGTTCGTCGAGTCGTTGGCACCCCATTGCGCGCATTGGGATTTGTGGGCGGACAACTTGCTGTACCACCCCGGCACGGGTCGCGTGAGCCTGCTTGATTTCGATTCTACGACCTTCGCGTACACGCAAGTGGATGTCGCTCGCGCTTTGCTGTCCGGCGCTTGGCACAACGATCGGCTGGACCTGAGCCGCGTGGCGGCGTTCGTGGCGGCGTATCGCGAAGCCTATGAGCTGCCGGTCGGCGGATTGCCCGCGGCATTCAGGCTGCTATGGTGCCGGGAAGCCGGATGGTGGCTCAAGGGGACGTATGAAGAGTGGAGCGTTCCGCCCAAACGGTTCGCGGAGGAGCTCATCTGGCTCACGGAGCAGTGGGAGACGTTGGACGAATTGTTGGGCGGGATTTAATCCAAGGGGAGATGGACGTACGGCTCACCATGACGCAGCAAACGCTGATTGTGGTATAATTCATGTATGAGAAGTTATCGGAAGGTGGTCCAGTATGGATAACGAAATGTTAGAAATTCTAAAAGCTCTACGAGCCGGGCAAGAGGTCCTCATTGCAAAATTCGACGGGATGGATATGCGGGTGTCCGTGCTTGAAGGCGATATGACGGCACTTAAAAGTGACATGGCGGCACTTAAAGGCGACATGACAGTACTTAAAGGCGACATGACAGTACTTAAAGGCGACATGACAGAAATGAGAAACGATATGGCTGAAATGAAGGAATACCTGAAGATTATTGGCGGCAAGGTTCTGGAGCAAGAGGCGAGCATCAATGTGTTGAAACGAGCAAAATGACGCAAGAATAACTAAGGGGCCTTTCGGCCCCTTTTACATCCTATCGATCACCTTGCTTGGTCTACTCCATCTCCGCCAAAGCTTGCTTGTCGTCTTCCAACGCCTCGCGAGCTTGGTCGACCGGCGCTTGGTTGAAGCTGAGCGATGCATCGTCCAACGCATGTTCAGCTTTCTCGATAGCATTGTGCGCCTGTTGCAGCGTAGTGTCCGTCGGATGCGACTGAGCTTGGGTGACGGCGCGATGGGCTTTCTCGACGGAGTTCTGCGCTTGGGAGATCGGATTCTGCGACTGCAGACTGGAATCGTGTCGGTTCATGATGTGATTACCCCTTCTCTGCTAAGGAATCAATTGAATGGCAATGTCCTTACTATGGCAAGGGGGAAAGTAAATTATTCAAGCACCAAGACACATATTCATTATACGAGTAACGCAAATAATACAAGTTCACACACAAGAGAAAAACCTTGAAGGCAAGTAGCCAATCAAGGCTTACTAAATTAATTCGATTCTTCTCTATTCCAAGGGCTAGATGCATTTTCTCGCCATGCGACCCATCCTAAGGGTAGATCGGCAACTGCAGTAGTTGCAGGGTCAAACTCTACAATCTCCTCAAATGCGACCAACATAGCATTTTCCATATCAACGTCAGTACCGCTATGAAACTGCCACATTCCATCATCAGCATCGTGTGACACAAATAAGATGCCTCTCTTATTCTCAATTACTCAAACTTCGCAGAGCGAAATCATTCTTAACCCTTATTTCGCTTGCTCTGAGAGCGACAAAGCGGAATCTTTTCCCGGCAAGGACGCTGTTTATCGATTTTTAAACCACACCAAATTCGCATGGCGGCGGTCCCTTTCCTCTCTAAGCGTTGCGACGATTCAGAAAGTCGAGCGACTGACTTCCGACAACCGCGTGACCGCGTTCATTTTTGACGATTCGATGTTTGACCGGAACCGCAGTAAAGCGGTGAAACTGCTCGCAAGATTCAAGGATCAAGCGACCGGAGCCTATTACAAAGGCTTCCGTATGCTTACAATGGGATGGTCTGACAGCCATACGTTTATTCCGATGGATTTCGCCTTACTCAGCCTACAAAATCGCAGATCAACGGTATCATCGAAGGAATCGACAAACGCACAATCGGGTATTAACGCCGTGAAGAAGCGCTACTTCCTGCTCCGAAGGTGATCGCGTCTATGATCGACCGCGCCATAGCCGCCGGTGCCTCTGCATCGTACGCCTTGATGGATAGCTGGTTCACCCATGCACTGCTCATAAAAGAAATTGTTGGACGAGGTCTTCATGTCATCGGCATTGTTAAAAATATAACAAACGATACCTCGTAGAACCGGTTATCTCAAGGTGATCTGCGAAATGCGGGAATAATGTATAGTTGTGTATGTTTTTGACGAAATGAATAATGAATTATTGAATAAAAAATAAGAGTGCTGCCCCAGCGCTGGGGTGGCACTCCTAATCTTGATTTCATATTGTAGACAATAACCGCGTTCTTATTATTACTTTTTAGAAAAC
>NZ_BIMA01000142.1 GCF_004000845.1 Paenibacillus koleovorans NBRC 103111 | reverse complement strand
TTTACCGCAGTTGGTTCAATACGTTCCGTTTCTCCTTGCATCCCACATGATCCTCCTCTTTGTCGTGAAGCTTGGCTTTTCGTTCCAACATTCAAGCGCTTCCACCCGAGGCCAGAGTGAGCGTCAGAGCTGAGTCCGGCAGGCGAAGCATCATAAATTTGTACAATTTGTGGCATGTCTATTATAGCATAATCGATTTGACGCGACTATCGCTTTTCATGTCTCGAGCGCTTTGGTATAAGTAGAGTAAGGGATATCGTCACGGGCAGCCAGCCGCTGCTGGGAGGAGATGACGTTATGGAGCATATTAAAATTTACCAATCGGAGCATATCGTGCACGGGGATCTGGAGATTGTCGTGGAAGGTCCCGTACATCCTGATAAACTCCGTACATTGCACATGCATCCGGATCTCGATGCGTTCCGCCGGCCAAAGGAGCAGCATGTCGCTTTGGTTGAAATTGCCGAGCTTCCTGAAGGCCGGATTATTTTGGCGCGCCATGGGGACACGATCGTAGGCTACGTCACCTTTCACTATCCGGACGATTTCGAGCGGTGGTCGGAAGGCAATATGGAGGATTTGATCGAGCTGGGCGCCATTGAGGTGGCCGATGATTATCGCTGCCTGGGGCTCGGAAAAGCATTAATACGTCTTGCCTTTTTGGACGATCAGTTGGAAAATAGCATTGTGTTCACTACGGAGTATTATTGGCATTGGGATCTGAAAGGCAAGCTGTCCAACGTGTGGGACTACCGCCGCATGATGGAGCAGCTGATGAAGTCGGTCGACATGATCTGGTACGCCACCGACGATCCGGAAATTTGTTCGCATCCCGCGAATTGCCTGATGGTCCGCATCGGCAAGGACGTGCCGCAAGCTTCGGTCGAGCAATTCGACACGATCCGGTTCCGGCAGCGGTTTATGTTTTGACCGATGGACTGCAATTCGCGAGTAACCGTTTGGGGGAACCAACATGAGCGGGGACGCTAAATTTGTGTATCACGAGCAAGGGCTGCGCTACCGGTTTAACGACCAGCATCCCTTCAACCAGAAGCGCATCGTGCTGCTGATGGACATGATGCGGAAGGCGGGACTGCTGGACGACTCGATGCTGCTCACCCATCGCGCGGCGGAGGAGGACGAGCTGCTGCTCGCCCATGCGAAGCCTTATGTGGATGCCGTGAAGGCGCTGAGTTTGCCGTCGCCTTCGGCAGAAGTGATTCGTGAAGCGGAGCGATACGGGCTGGACACCTCCGAGGAGCAGGAGGATACGCCGTTTTTCGAGCATATGCATGAGGCGACTTGCCGGCTAGTAGGAGGTTCGATCGCCGCGGCGGAGCTCGTCATGAGCGGGCAAGCCCCCCCACGCTTTCCATCCGGGAGGCGGCCTGCACCACGCGCTGCACGCGAAAGGGTCGGGCTTCTGCGTCTACAACGACGCGTCCGTCGCCATTGAGCATATACGCCGCAAGTATGGCGCTCGGGTGCTGTATCTGGACACCGACGTCCATCACGGCGACGGTGTGCAATGGTCGTTTTATTCGAGTCCGGACGTGTTGACGCTGTCGATCCACCAGACCGGAAAATATTTGTTCCCGGGTACCGGCTATGTGAACGAGCGCGGCACGGACGACGGCTTCGGCTACTCGGTCAACGTGCCGCTGGAGCCTTATACCGAGGACGACTCGTGGCTCGAATGCTTCCGCGAGGTGCTCGACGGCGCCGTCCGGTTTTTCAAGCCGGACATCATCGTGAGCCAGCACGGCTGCGACGCGCATGCCTTCGACCCGCTCGCGCATACGCATTGCAGCATGCGCATCTACCGCGAGATGCCGCTGCACATCCATCGGCTCGCGCATGAGCACTGCGGCGGCCGCTGGGTCGCGCTCGGCGGCGGCGGGTACGACATCTGGCGCGTCGTGCCGCGGGCGTGGAGCTTGCTCTGGATGGCGATGACGGATCATCCGCACATCGAGCGGTTGGGGCACGAGCCGCTGCTGCCGCTGCCGGCGGAGTGGCTTCGAGCTTGGACGGAGGAGAGCCCGGTGCCGCTGCCGGAGACTTGGCTCGACCCGGTCGACACATGGGAGCCGATCCCCCGCCGCTCCGTGATCGAGGAGAAAAACCGCCAGACGAAGGAATTGGCGATGCTTTATTTTCCGAAGAGAGGGTAGGTCAAGTGTCGCTCATAAGGGGGGATGACACGCGTAGGCGTGAAGCTCTCCTTTGCTGCGTCGCTGGCTCCGAACATTCGGATGCGATGCGCCTCCGCATAATTTCGTCCAATTTAGCACCAACTTGCTGCTCTCCTGCCACTTTGCATACAAAAAGACCTCCGAAAGAGCTCTCCGGACGGTCCTTCCAAGTGAATACCGTTGTGTGAGAGCTGGACTGGTTGTGACCTGCTCAAATAGCAGCAGGCATCACCTTATTCGCGCGTGCCAAATAAAAAACCTGACCGAGCGAGCTTCTCCAAGCTCCTCCGGTCAGGTTTTTGCTTATCATTACATCCGCTTCAGCATCTCGTCCACGATCGTGTATGAGTGGCGCGAAGCGAGCACGGTGAATTCGGCGAAGTTGACATGCGCGGAGCCGTCGGCTTTATCCGACATCGAGCGAATGACGACGTACGGCACGCCGTTCATGGCGCACACTTGCGCTACCGCCGCGCCTTCCATCTCCGTGCAGGCGCCCTGCAGCTCCTCGTGCAGCTGGCGGACCGTCTCACGGCTCGCGATGAACTGGTCGCCCGACAGCACGCGGCCCTTCACGGCGAGCCCCTCGAAGCCGACTCGGCTCGCCTCGTAGGCGAGGTCCACGAGCGCCGGATGCGCCGGGAACACCGACTGCTCGGCGAACGGGATCGTCCCGCGAGGGAAGCCGAGCGCCGTCACGTCGACGTCATGCTGCTGGCAGTCCGTCGAGATGACGATGTCGCCGATGCTCAGCTCCGGTGCGAGCGCCCCCGCCACGCCGGTGAAGACGATCGCATCGACGTCGAACGTGTCGATGAGCAGCTGCGTGCACACCGCGGCGTTCACTTTGCCGACGCCGGACTTGCAGAGGACGACGTCCTTGCCGTTCAGCCGGCCTTCCATGAAGCGGATGCCCGCCTTCTCCGTGGCGCGCAGCCCTTCCAGCCGCTCCTCGATCAATTGAATTTCTTCCGCCATGGCTCCGATCAAGCCGATTTTAACCCATGTCATATCCACGAATCCCCCTTACGATTATACGTTGTTCCACCTGCAAAAGTCAGAAAAAAAGTGGCTCATTAAACATGAGCCACGGATTGACGGGATAACACTTCATGCGGCAGCGTCACTTGCGACATTTCTACCGTCTCTTTGTTCATCAGCTTCGTCAAGAGTCGCATCGATACCGCGCCGATGTCGTACATCGGCTGAGCGACCGTCGTCAGCTGCGGACGCACCATCGAGGCCATCCGGGCATTGTCCACACTGATGACCGACAAGTCCTCCGGTACGCGCAAGCCGCTGTCCTGAATCGCGTGGATGGCGCCGATCGCCATCTCGTCCGTCGCGGCGAAAATCGCCGACGGCTTCTCCGCCAGCCCGAGGAAGTACTTCATGACCTCCACGCCGGACTCGTAGCGGTAGTTGCCGATGCGCACGAGCTCGTCCGACACCGCAATGCCGACTTCCTCCAGCGCGCGCTTGTAGCCTTGGTAACGGGCGTAGCCGTTCGCCGGATCCTGCAGCGTGCCGCTGATCATCCCGATACGACGGTGGCCGTTCCTCAGCAGCAGCTGGACTGCATCATAAGCAGCAGACTCATGGTCGATGTCGACAGAAGGCATGGCAGCATTGTCAGACGTCGTGCCGCACAGAACGATCGGCACCGAGGAAGTCTTGAACGCCTGGATATGCTCGTCCGTCACCGTGCCGCCCATAAACAGGAGCCCGTCCACCTGCTTCTCGAGCAGCGTGTTGATGACGCGAATCTCCTTGTCCTTCTTCTTGTCGGCGTTGCACAGAATAATATTGTAATGGTACATATTGGCGATATCTTCGATGCCGCGGGCGACCTCGGAGAAAATCGAATTCGAGATGTCGGGAATGACGACGCCTACGGTCGTAGTCTTCTTGCTCGCCAGCCCCCGCGCCACAGCGTTCGGACGGTAGCCCAGACGCTCGATCGCCTCGAACACTTTCTTGCGGGTCTGCGGTTTCACGTTCGGGTTGTTGTTCACCACGCGGGATACGGTCGCCATCGAGACGCCGGCTTCGCGAGCCACATCATAAATAGTAACGGTCACGGCCATCTTCTCCAATAAAGTGATAGGCGCCAGTCAGGGCGCCGGCATATCCCAGGTCCATACTTAGATGATACGACAAACGCTATTTTAAAGCAATGAAAACCAATTCATTTGAAATCATTCCCAACGATTCGCCGTCACAAAAGCGATTTATTGGTGAAGCATCTCGCCGAGCGAGCTCTCGGTTATTTTCCAATGCGATGTATGCGAGACAGCCTTGCCATTCTTCACGACGATCAGTTGGGGAGACTCATGCTTCACATCAAGCGTCTCCGCGATCAAATTCGAAACCGGACGATCCTCGACCACGAGCACCAAAGCGTATTCTACATCTTCATTCGGCGTTTTGCTCAAGTACGTATCCCATTGCTCCAGCGCGGCCGAGCTGATCGGGCACCGGGTGCTGTGCTTCAGGACGCAAACCATTTGTTCCTTGCTCGTCTGGAGCAGCTGCAGCCACATTTTCTCCGATTCCAATGCCGTTACTTCCACCATCGTTCCAAACCGCCTTTCTTGTTGCCCTGCTTAGATTCTTACTAAGAATACTAACAAAAAAAGAAAAAAAAAGCTAACGCGCGTCAGCTTTTTTCAAAGACGGTTTCAAAGAGGCCGGTTTCAAGAAAAATCATAGGTGGTCATCACATGGCTCGTGATTTGCGACAGCCGGTGGCGGATGTCCTCCTGCCAGGCGCCGTCGTCCAGCGACCCCGCCAGAAGCAACAGATCGAGCAGCTCGTTGATGCGTTCTTCTATGATGCGTTCCACGGCATTATGTATATTTTCCTTGTTCGTGACTTTATGCATCAGATGGGCGAGCTCCGACATTTCGTTGAAGAACACCTGCCGCTTGTCCGGCTCATGCCCGAGCGTCTTGATGAACCCCGTCAGCTCCGGCTTCACCGGCGGGAACACCTCGGTCCGCTGGCAAACTTCACAGGAATAAATCGGTACGTTCTCAATTTCCACTTTGTTCTGAAAAATAACGGTGCGTAGTCGAACCACCATGTTTTCGCCGCATTTGCACTGCTTCTGCAACCCCGACACCCCTTCTCCCCGGCCCGCAATTCTGTGTAATTTCTCACTAAGTTTTAGATATTCTACTTCGCGGAGCATTCTCCTCCCGGGGGAAGGATAGTATTTTTTACTAGGACAGGAAGCGGTTTCTTAATCGTCGGGAGAAGGGCGGCAAGGAGATCAGGAGGACCGCGATCAAGGCGCCGATGCCGTCGTTGCGCAGATCCATCAGATCCGGACTGCGGCCGGGCACGAACGATTGGTGAAACTCATCCGTCACCCCGTACGCCAGACAGAGCGCGACGACGAGCGCTTTTCCCCACGGGTGGAGGGCATGCCGGCCGAGCGCCCAGACGAACGTCAGAGCAAGCAGGAAGTAGGCGACGAAATGACCGGGATCGAAGCTCGTAAGCGATGGCAGCACTTGTTGGAAAAAAGGCAGCAGCGCCCCCAAATCGTCCCCTGTCTGATGGGACAAATAGAAAATGACGGCCATGCACAAAACGGCAGGACCATAGCGAAGCAAAGCTTTCATAGCAGGCCAATCCACCCCACGATTCTCGCGTTGTATGAAGTTCTTGTTAAAGTCCAACTCCCATTATGACCGAAAGCCGGGAAAAAGCAATGACGAGAAATGTGATACAATAGAGAGGATGCGTCAGAAAAAGGATTCACAGAGGAGGCGTTCTTGCATGCGGCTGACAGGGAAAAAAGTCATTTGTCTCGTTGACGAAGAGTTCGAAGACTTGGAGCTGTGGTACCCGATTTACCGGGTGCGCGAAGAGGGAGCGACGGTCCATCTGGTTGGCGCCGAGAAAGGCAAGACGTACATGGGTAAATACGGCGTGCCGGCCGTTGCCGATCTCGCATACGAAGAAGTCGAGAGCGCGGACTACGACGGTATTCTCGTGCCAGGCGGCTGGGCGCCGGACAAGCTGCGCCGCTTCCCGAAGGTGCTCCAGCTCGTGCGGGAGATGGACGAGGCGGGCAAGCCGATCGGCCAAATTTGTCACGCCGGCTGGGTGCTTATCTCAGCCAAAATATTGCAAGGCCGCAAAGTCACTTCGACGCCGGGCATCCGCGACGATATGGAAAATGCAGGCGCGGAATGGTTCGACGAAGCCGTCATTGTAGACGGCAATATCGTCTCCGCCCGGCGTCCGCCCGATCTGCCGCCTTATGCATTGGCATTCTGCGACGCATTGGCGGCACAGGCACAGGCGCGGTAAACCTGCATCGTGCTAGGCTAGGCGCTTTACCCTTTGAGCCGAGTACCCGACTTCAGCATGCCGAGAGCTTTCTCGATGCGGGAAGCGCGGGTCTCGGCTTTTCGGGCAGATTCGATCCAATCGACGTACTCCTTCTTATGCGAGTAACTCAGCTTCTCAAACCGTTGCCCCGCTTCCTCATCCGCGTCCAGCGCCTCCTGGAGCGCCGCCGGCACCGTTACCTCTCTCGCAGCCGTATCCAGCTCCAGCTCGACTTGAACGGCATCCCCCGCGCTTACGCCGAGAGCATCGCGGATGTCGCGATTCACGACCATGTAATGGCCGCCTTCTCCTCCGCTCGGCATGAGCGTACTGCGAAACGGCACGCCTCCTACCGTTCCCTTCACCTTGATCTGTCCTTTGCTGCCATATACAGCTTCGGCATTAAAAGGAACGATCAAATACGTCCAAGTGCCCGTACCAGGCGGTCGAACGAGTATGGACTCGAACGATTGTTTATTAGCGCTCATGCTAATGGAATCCCCCTTCCCTATACGTCTTCCGGAATGCTGATTTGCACCGAAGCTTCCTGACATGCCTCCACTATCCCCTCAGGCGGGCGCCGGTCGGTCACGATCCGATTCGCATGCCCTAGCGATGCGAACGAAGCGAGCGAACGGATGCCGAACTTCGTATGGTCGAGCACGATGACAACTTCCCCGGCTTGGGCCATCGCCAGCCGCTTGACCTCCGCCTCGAACACATTGGAATTGCTGAAGCCGTGCTCCACCGTAAAGCCGGAGGCGCCGATGAACACTTTGTCGAACGCCATCTTGGCAATCAACTCTTCGGCATGCGGACCGACGAGCGAGGAAGTCGCCTCCCGCAAAATGCCGCCTACGACGATCGTCTGGATCTGTTTGCCCATCAGTTCGGCCGCTACGTTCAGCGCATTCGTCACGATCGTCGCATCGAAGCCTCGGGGCAGCGCCCGAGCGATCTGCAGCGTCGTCGTGCCGGCATCGATGAACACCGCGTCTCCGGGCTGGATCAGGCTCGCGGCGAGCCGTCCAATCGCGCTCTTCTCCTCCGTATAGACGGCCGAGCGTTCGCTGACGGTCATGTCGGCGCTGGCCGCCGGAATTGCGCCGCCTAATGTCCGGAACAAGAGGGACAGCTGCTCCAGCTTCTCGAGATCGCGCCGGATCGTCATCTCGGTCACATCGAATCGTTTGCTCAGCGCGGCAATCTTGACCTCGCCTTCCTCATGCAGCAGCGTTAAGATCGTTTCCTGCCGCTCGTTCAATCTCGGTTTCAAGTGATGGCGCTCCTCTCGCGAGACGGACGAACGGCCCGGCAGTCTAATCAGCCGCCAGGCCCTCCTCCGGAACCGCTTCTATTGTGGATCCGGCACCCGCTGGATATTCGGGTCCGTGAATATGTCAAGCTCGTCGCGGCTCGTGCTCGAGAACTCGGAGACGACCGCGCCTTCGTCGCCCGCCTGGAACCAATGCAGTGTATTCGGGACGATCGTGTATTGGTCGCCGGGCAGCAGCTCGATTTCATGAAATACAGTGTAGTATGCCTCGCTACCCGCCGGGACGATCGCCTTCGGCTGTGCCGCCGGCTCCCCCTCTACATAGAGCAGCACGCGGCCGGAACGGCAGCGGAACGTCTCCATCTTGCCCGGATCGGACCCGACGGGCGGATGTTTGTGCTCCGGGCATGTCTGGCGCGGGAACAGCACGAGATCCTTGGCGCAATACCGATCCGTATTGACATAGACGACCAATTCAAGCCCTTGGCTTTCCAGGTCGTTCAGCCCGAAGTCTGCCACCTCGATCGCCGCTTGCTCCGCCTCGGTCAGCACGATGCCCGCGTCACGCAGCATCTGCACCGTGCGTGCTTGGACCGAGCTTAATTCCATTTCGCTCATCTTGTTCCGATCCCCTTCCTTACATTAGGCATGATTGCGGTTGTTGCTTTCCCATAATCCGTTCGTTTCGTGTCGGTGCCATCTGGTTTCATCGCGAGGGACGTCCATCTGCCGCTGCTCCCAACCGGCCGCCATTCGTCGCTCGACGGCATCCCATGAAGGGATGCCGCTCGTCGCGTCGGGGCGCTCCACGTTGCAGGCGCCGACCGCGACAGCCCCGAGCGCGATGCGCTCGAGCGGCAGCCCTTGCAAGAGGCCGGCTAGGAAGCCGGCAATCGTGCAGTCGCCGGCGCCAGTCGTGCCGGTCACAACCACGGCATAGCACGGGGCGAGCAGCTCGCGATCCAGCCAGCCCGGCGCGGCCTCGCCGCGCCAGCAAGCGCCGATCGCGCGGAGCCGCGAGGCGTCCGCCGTCGTCTTGACGTACAGGCCGTACTCGCCGAGCTTGATGCCGACGATCGCGGCCCCTAGCCCCAGCAGCCGGTCCGCCAGCCGGCGAAGCATTGCGTCGTCGAGCGCCTCCAGCACCCGGCCGGCGCCGAGCTCGCGATCCAGCTCCAAGTAGCGGTCGCGCTCGAGCATGAACAGCAGCTCCTCGAAGCTAGGGAGGAACACATCCACCTGCGGCAGCAGCCGCTCGAGCAGCGACAGCCACTCCACGCGTCCGGAGGGCGAATTCGGATCCGGCCTCGCCATGTCGAGCGACGTCGTCACGCCTTGCGCCTTGACCCGTGCGAAGATGTCGACCAGCTCGCGGCCACCGTGCTCGAACATCCCCTTCATCAAGGGGGGATAGCCGAAGTGGAACAGACGCGCGGAAGCGACGTCCGCCTCACGGACATCGGCCGCCGAGAACGTATCGTTCGCGCCCGGGCAATGCAAGAACATCCGGTCCTCGCCGGGTGGGCTGACGACGATCGTGTACGATGTCATCGCTTCCGGCGAGACGATCAAACCGGCGGAGAGCCCTTCTCCCTCGCGCTCCAGCAAGTCCTGGATCGAGCGGCCGAACAGGTCGCCGCCGAGCTTGCCCATCAGCCGGACCGGCACGCCGAGGCGATGCAAGGCGAGGCCCGTGTTCGGCACGGCCCCGCCGGTCGACGTGACGGCCGGACCGATGTCTACGAGCTTGCCCGGCACGAAGAACGGGTCGCCCGACGCGCCCCCCGCCGTCTCGCGCTGCATCTGAGGAATGATGTCCAGGCAGATGTGACCGGCCACTACTACTTCCGCCGGACGCCGACGCCCGGTCTCAGACTCAGTCTCAGTCGAAATCAATGGAGTTCCTCCCAAACGAGCGGCACGGTGCTGGCTTCGCGCTGCGATTGCAGCGCGGCCGTGAACAGCCGGTGGCTCGCCGCCGCCTCTTCCGGCGTCGCGCAGCGGAACGGCTGCAGCATCCGGCCGCGATTCGCGATCTCGTCGCAGAACGCCGCCCACATCTGCAGTATGGAATCGGAAAAGCCGAATTCAAAGATAGGTCCTGTAATAGTAGAATAGGCCGACTTGTACGGCACGTCAACCGTATGCCAGGCTTGCAAGCCTCCCGGCTCGTATGGCAGCGAGGACACCTGCTTCGGGTTCTTCGTGCTGTACTCCGCCGAGAACCTCGTCCCGTTGATGCGGATAAACCAGGTGTTCGCATGGCCGGGGGCGATTCGTTTCATCGACAGCACCATCGGGAATTGCTGATCCTCCGTCTTCACGTCGCAAGCGAGAATCGCGTTGTCCCAAGTCTCGCAGAGCGCCGTGCCGCCTTTGCCGTCCGGCCGCGTCTCCATGACGTTCGACAGCAGCGCGCGAACCGACGACGGCTTCCAGCCGAAGCGGAACGGCAGGTGCACGACGTGCATGCCGAGATCGCCCATACAGCCGTACTCGCCGTTCATCGCGACCATCCGCTTCCAGTTGATCGGCTTCGTCGGGTCGAGGTCGCTGCTGTGCCAGAAGCCGGCTTCCACCTCGAGGATATGCCCGAAGCGGCCTTCTTCGACCCATTTGACGATTTGCATCGCACCCGGGAAAAACGGGAACTCGGACGAGCAGCGGACAAGCACGTCCGGGTGCTGTCGAATCGCTTCCATAATCCGGCTGTTCGCCGCCGCGTCGATGCCGAACGGCTTCTCGGCGAGCAAATGTTTGCCGGCGGCAATGATGTCGGCGTATAGCTCGGCATGCAAGTTATGCGGGACGGCGCAATAGACGGCGTCCACATCGTCGCGGGCGAGCAGCTCCTTGTAGTCGGTTGTCGTCGCTACGACGGACGGCACTTGAGCGGCGAACCACTCGGCTGCCGCCGGGTTGGCGTCGCATACCGTCGTAATGACCGGCGCGAAGTCGACGCCTGCAAGATGGCACCAGCGTGCGGCGGCGCTGGCGAATTCTTTGCCCATCAAGCCGCAGCCGATAACGCCGAAACGGATCCGCTTCATTGCAGGGTGCTGTTCATTTGTCACATTCCTGTTCAATTCGAACGTCCCCCATTCAAAATACTCAGCGCCCGATCGACCGAAGCTCCCTCATGAACGATCGCCATAAACGCCCTTGTCATCGCATTCGGGTTCGGATGCTGCACGACATTGCGGCCGTAAACGATGCCCGAAGCGCCTAGTTGGATTAATGCATGCGTTCGTGCTAAAATCACATCGTCAGGAGCGCGACCGCCGCCGCGAGGCAACACCGGCTTGCCTCCTGCCGCTTCGATCACACGGCCGTATTGTTCGACCGGATCGCATGGATCGGCTTTGATGATGTCGGCTCCGAGCTCGACGGCTTGGCGCACGAGAGGCACGATTTTGTTGATGTCGCCGTCGACCATGTAGGCGCCGCCCTTCTCGTTCGGCTGCATGACGAGCGGCTCGACCATAAGGGGCATGCCGTATTTATCGCAGTCCGGCTTCAGCCTGCACACGTTCTCGATGCATTGGTGGTACAGCTCCGGCTGGTTCGGAATGAGGAATACGTTGACGACGATACAAGCGGCATCCAGCTGGACGGCCTGCTCGACCGGATTGTGAATCAGCTGGCTGAACACGTGGCGCGGCAATGTCGGGCCATACACGTTCGCTACATCGGAGCGCAGCACGAGCGACGACTTCTGCTTGCCTGGAACGTTCTGCAGCAGCTTGGCTTGGCCGATGCTCAGCTGGATCGCGTCGGGACCGGCGGTCACGATCGTCTCGACGGCTTTCTGCATATTTTCAATTCCCGACAAGAAGCTCACTTCATTAAAGAAACCATGGTCAATCGCAACATCAAAGCATTTGCCGTCTGAGGCGAACAGACGGTTCATTCTGGCGGTAACGGACATTAGACAGATTCACCCTTTCAATATGATAGGTTTGAACATATTATGTTATTTGTGAACATTTTTATTATAGCAAGGGCTTATTCCCCTGTCTATATTTTCAACACTTTCATTTCCCCTACGAAAAGGAGCGATTTCAATGAAACGAAATCCCGATGAAAAATGGACGAAAGCCGATATTTGCGCGCATTTAGGAGATGACTACGACCGTTTTTCCGGCGCGATCGTACCTCCTATTTTTCAAAATTCGCTGTTCACCCGCAAAACGAAAGACCACGGCTATGTGTATACGCGAGTCAGCAATCCGACGACCGAAGTCGCCGAGGTGAAAATCGCCGCACTCGAGGAAGGGGAAGCGGCTCGCTGCTTCGCCTCCGGCATGGGGGCCATCTCGTCCGCCATCATGTATTGGATGAGCAAGGACAGCCACGTCGTCTGCGTTCGCAGCGCGTACGGGCCGACACGGGAATTCCTGAGCAGCTATTTGGCCTCCTTCGGGGTGGAAGTGACCTTCGTCAAAGCGCATACGACGGAAGACATTGAACAGGCGCTTCGCCCGAATACGAAACTGATTTTCCTGGAGAGCCCCTCCTCGCATATATTCGAGCTGCAGGATTTGAAAGCGATCGCCGACCTGGCCCGTTCCCGAAGCATCGGCACGCTGATCGACAACACATGGGCAACTCCGCTCTACCAGAATCCGATCTCGCTCGGCATAGACATGGTGGTACATTCGGCTTCCAAATATTTGGGCGGCCACAGCGATATTATCGGCGGCGTCCTAGTCGGAACGAACGAAGCGATGGACCGAATCATGTACAAGGAACGCGCCTTGTTCGGGGCGATTATGGATCCTCACCAGTCGTGGCTGCTGCTTCGCGGTCTCCGTACGTTGCCCGTCCGGATGAAGGCGCATCAAGAAAGCGCGATGAAGATCGCCGCCTTCCTGGAGGACCACCCGCAGATCGAGCGAGTGTACTATCCGGGATTGAAAAGCCACCCGCAATACGAGCTCGGCGCTAGGCAGATGACCGGCTACAGCGGGCTGCTCAGCTTTTTGCCCAAAGGCGACATGCAGGCGATCAGCGATATGCTTCCTCGTCTACGCTATTTCGAGATCGGTCCGAGCTGGGGCGGATTTGAAAGCTTGGCTAACGGGATAGGCATAGGCATTGAAAGCGAAGCCTCCGAAGCGACGGGCATCCCGCAAGGTCTCGTCCGCATCTCGGTCGGACTGGAGGAGCCGGAAACGCTTATGCAAGATTTGGACCAAGCGCTGCGCTCCATGAAGTAGCTGCGTGCCGCCATGAAACGGATGTTCCAACGGCTTCACCGCTTCGTCTCCGCCCTGTCGATCAGCACGAAAATTATCGTCATTATCGTCGGCCTGCTCTGCCTGCCCTTTCTGGCCTTCGGCGTCGTCTGGTTCCAGATGTCCACGGAGACGATCGAAGCCAATGCGCGTGAAGTCAACCGGGAGCTAGTACGGCAGACGAGCGCACAGCTGGACAGCTATTTTACCGATCTGGAGCGTTCTACGTTTCCAATGGTTTCCAACCCGCTGATCCAGCAATTCATGAACCTGCAAGCAGGCGATACGCTCGGGCTGCTCGATGTACGCACTAGAATCGAAAGTTCGCTGCTCCCCACTTTGTTCGCCGGCCGGGCCGATATTTACGGTTTTTCCATCGCCTCGCGCAACGGGGTGTTCTCGAATTACGGCAATTCCGCTCGCGAAAGGGCGGCGCAGCTGCTAAGCATGGACGACCAGACGGATCGGGAGCCTTATAAAGTGATCGGGTTGACCGTAGACAAGTCGAACTTGATCGTGACCGTGCTGCGGCGGTTCTGGGATTCCCAGCGGTATATCACTCCGGGCTTCCTGATGTTCGATCTCAATTTGAATCAAATTACCCGTATCGTGAACAATATTCAGCTCGGGAAAACGGGGAAAATCGCCTTGATCGATGCCTCCGGTCTGTACGTGTATCATTCGAATCAGGAGCTGATGGGCCAGCCGATTCCGTATGCCGACCGCGCGCAGCTGATGAACAAGCCGGAAGGGTATTTTGTGAAGGGCGATGGGAAGGAGGAAATATTAACTGTTTTTCACCGATCTACGCTCAACAATTGGGTGATGGTGTCCGAGGTGCCGATGCGCGAGCTGGTAGGCAATTTGATCGGCCTGCGAAACGTCTCGATCTGGGTCGGCTTGGCGTTGATCGTCTTCGTGCTGGCGGTGTTGGGCGGCTTCTCCATTTATTTGTCCCGCTCGCTGCAGCTGTTGCAGAGGCTGATGGTGAGGGCGGAGAACGGCGATCTTGCCGTCCGGGCGCCGGAGCGCAGCAATGATGAGATCGGGCGAGTCAACCGCAGCTTTAATAAAATGGTGGGCGAAATTCGCCGATTGATCGAGGTCGTGCATACGGCTCAATTGAAGGAAAAGGAGCTGCAGCTGAAGGAACGGGAAGCGGTCGTCATGGCGATGCAGTCGCAGATCAATCCGCATTTTCTGTACAATACGCTGGAGGTTATTAACTCCTACGCGCTTGTGGAAGGGGTCATCCCGATCAGCAACATGACGACGGCGCTCTCCGATTTGTTCCGCTATAGCGTCGGCAGCCCGAACGAAATTGTTTCCCTGCGAGAAGAAATTGTACATCTGCGCAGCTATTTTGAAATCCAGAAGGAGCGGTATCGCGCGCTGGAGGTCGAGCTGGGGACGAACGATCGGGACACCGGGTCCGTGCAAGCGGTCAGGCTGCTCATTCAGCCGCTAGTCGAGAACGCTTTTATCCACGGTTATGAGCGGCATAAGCTACGTCCTTCCTACATCGGCATTCGCGGGGAGGTTGGAGGCGAAGCTTATGTTTTGACGATCGCCGACAAAGGCGGCGGTATGCCGGCGGACAAGCTGGAGCGATACAATCGGCTTTTTGCTGGCGGGGACTCGCGGGATGCAGGCGCAAGCTCAGATGCAAGTAATGAGGCAGGTGCGGGTGTTTCGGATGGGAAAGGCATCGGGCTGTGGAACGTGCATCAGCGCATACGGCTATTGTTCGGAGCTCCATACGGATTATTCATATTGAAATCGGACAGCGCTGGAACAGTCATTCAAGTAACCTTGCCGTATCGGCAGGACTGGAGGTGAGCGGGCTATGACGATGACGTACAAGGTCGTTTTGGCGGATGACGAGCATATGATCAAACGCAGCCTGGCCAAGCTGATCGAGCGAAGCGGGCTTCCGTATGAAGTCGTAGGGGAAGCGGAGGACGGACGTGAGGCGTTTCAGTTGACAGAGGAACTGGCGCCCGACTTGATCATCACCGACATCCGCATGCCCGTCATGGACGGTCTGGAGCTGCTCGAGGCGGTCAAGGCGGCGCGCAAATCGGCACAGCTCGTCATCCTGTCGGGCTTCGACGATTTCGATTATGCGCGCAAGGCGTTGCAGCTCGGCGCCTTCGATTATTTGCTGAAGCCTATCAAACCGGCGATGTTCCAGGAGATGCTCGTCCGGTTGACGGAGAAGCTGCAGGAGAACGAGCAGGAGACTTCGAAGCGGAGCGACTGGCTCGCCTATACGAGCGGCAAGCTCTCCCCGCTAGCGGAGCAGCTGTGGCTGCTGAACGCGGAGGAAGTGTTGCTGCTGCTGGAATCGATCCACGGCGATTTCATCTCCGATGCGCCTTCGGCGGACGCACTGAAGGCGCGTTATGCCGATCTGCTCACGCTGCTGAATGCCGAGCTCTATAGCAAACATCAGGAGTCGCCGGGGATCGCTGCGATTGGTGAGTGGCAGCAAGGGGCGTCGGCGGTTGGTGCGGCTCCAGGGAGCGACGATGCCGTCGCGATTTACGAGTCGGTCCGTCGGCTGCTGGAAGGCTGGATGGACGAGCTGCGCGCCTCTAGGCGCTGGGGGGCTCATCATCATTTGAGCGGCGCGGTCGAGTACATGAAGGCGAATTTCGCCGATCCCGAGCTCGACCTGCAGCGGGTCGCCGACGTGGCGGAGATGTCCGCCTCGTATTTCAGCCGCGTATTCAAGCAGGAGCTCGGCGTCAGCTTCGTCGCCTACCTGACCCGGCTGCGGCTTGATCAGGCGAAGCTGCTGCTGGAGGATGGGCGGCACAAGACCTACGAGATCGCGTTGCAGGTCGGGTATGAGGACTATCCGCATTTCGCCAAGCTGTTCAAGAAGCATGCGGGCGTGTCGCCGACCGAGTATCGCAAGCGGCTGGGGATCAAGTGATAAGAACCATCAGGGAAGATCACCCTGACGGTCCTCTGGCGTAAGCGTTCAGTTGGTACGTGTGGAGGGCAGGCAGCCGGGTTCCGATCGCTGTTAAAA
>NZ_BIMA01000141.1 GCF_004000845.1 Paenibacillus koleovorans NBRC 103111 | reverse complement strand
GCCTTGAAACTTGAATAATGGTCCCTGATAGCTCAGTCGGTAGAGCACTCGACTGTTAATCGAGTTGTCACAGGTTCGAGTCCTGTTCGGGGAGTCATACTCCGGCGATGCGATCTTCGCCTCGCCGGAACCCAATTATGGAGAGCTGTCCGAGTGGTCGAAGGAGCACGATTGGAAATCGTGTAGGCTCCAAAAGGGTCTCGAGGGTTCGAATCCCTCGCTCTCCGTAGCTTTCAATTTATTATGGCCCGTTGGTCAAGGGGTTAAGACACCTCCCTTTCACGGAGGTAACAGGGGTTCGAATCCCCTACGGGTCACCACTCTCCACAGAAAAAACAAGTTGATTTTCTTGAAAAGATTTGTTATATTAGTGCTTGTCCTTTCCAACATGGAGGCTTAGCTCAGCCGGGAGAGCATCTGCCTTACAAGCAGAGGGTCGGCGGTTCGATCCCGTCAGCCTCCATATTCAACCAAATACTTGTTACTAACGACGCGGGGTGGAGCAGCCCGGTAGCTCGTCGGGCTCATAACCCGAAGGCCGCAGGTTCAAATCCTGCCCCCGCAATAATTCTTCCTTAGAGAAGAAGACCAGGCAACTGGACAAGTATGGAGCTGTGGTGTAGAGGCCTAACATGCCTGCCTGTCACGCAGGAGACCGCGGGTTCGAATCCCGTCAGCTCCGCCATTATTTTCACCGTAATGCAAGGCTCGGTAGCTCAGTCGGTAGAGCAGAGGACTGAAAATCCTCGTGTCGGCGGTTCGATTCCGTCCCGAGCCACCATTACAACTTCATATGCCGCTATAGCTCAACTGGTAGAGCAACTGACTTGTAATCAGTAGGTTGGGGGTTCAAGTCCTCTTGGCGGCACCATGCTTTTCCTGGAGGATTAGCGAAGTGGCCAAACGCAGCAGACTGTAAATCTGTTCTCTGACGAGTTCGGTGGTTCGAATCCATCATCCTCCACCATTCATTTAGGGGCATAGTTTAAAGGTAGAACAAAGGTCTCCAAAACCTTTGGTGTGGGTTCAATTCCTGCTGCCCCTGCCAGATGAATATTCAATATGGCGGTCGTGGCGAAGGGGTTAACGCATCGGTCTGTGGCTCCGACATTCGTGGGTTCAAGTCCCATCGATCGCCCCATATTCACTCTTTATTGGGGATTAGCCAAGCGGTAAGGCAACGGACTTTGACTCCGTCATTCCTAGGTTCGAATCCTAGATCCCCAGTAAGCTTCTCTGAAAGGGAGTATTACTTTCGGGGATCTATTTTGCGGACGTGGCTCAGTGGTAGAGCATCGCCTTGCCAAGGCGAGGGTCGCGAGTTCGAATCTCGTCGTCCGCTCCATCTTATGTGGCGCCATAGCCAAGTGGTAAGGCAGAGCTCTGCAAAAGCTCTACCCCCAGTTCGAGTCTGGGTGGCGCCTCCATGACTTTTCGCCGGAGTGGCGGAATCGGCAGACGCACAGGACTTAAAATCCTGCGGTGGGTGACCACCGTACCAGTTCAAGTCTGGTCTTCGGCACCACGTTTACCTTGATATGTGCCCTTAGCTCAGCCGGATAGAGCGTTTGACTACGAATCAAAAGGTCAGGAGTTCGAATCTCTTAGGGCACGCCATTTTTTTTCTTCATCAAGCCGGTGTGGCGGAATGGCAGACGCGCGCGACTCAAAATCGTGAGGGAAACCGTGGGGGTTCGAGTCCCTTCACCGGCACTACAACGGTAGGTATTACGTGGATAAAACGTCGATTGCACTAACGTGCAATCGACGTTTTTCTGTTGTGCGTCCGACATGGGTGATAACTAGGCGATGAAAGTCCGCTACAGGCTTGGTAGTAGGAACTGTTAGCTTAAGGGCAAGGGTGTCGGTCGCGAGACCGAATCGGAAGGAAGCCGAAGGCAAACCCTCGGTCTGACGAACAGAAATCACATATTAGGCATAATCTTGAAGCCCTATAGTGATATAGGAGGCGCTGAATACGCATATGGCGTTCCTTTTTCTCAACTAATAATTGACAATGAGAATCAATATCATTTAAACTATAAATGAGAATGATTATTAGTATCATAAAGGTCGTGATTAGAGAATGGTAACGATGATGCGCCAGGTCAAGCTGGCCGACTATGAGCTCGAAGAATTTCTGCGCTGTCCCCATAAATACGTCCACAAACACGAGCATCATCTGAACCAGGATCATCTGAACTGGCGCCAGCTCGTGCAGTACGCGGTCAACCACGCGATTCACGATTATTATTCCCTCCCTCCGGAAAGCCGTACGGCTGCCGGGATTCGGTCCTTTCTCGAGCGGCAGTGGACGAATAAGGTAAGGCTGTTCGAATCGTTCCCGCATTTTCACAGGGTCAAGGCTATGGTGACGGAGCATCTGGTGCGCGAGCTGACCTCGTTGCCTCTGGAAACGCCGCCGATCCTGCTGTTCGAGTCCATAAGCGCTTGGATCGACGAGCTGCGTGCCGAGATATCGCTGATTGTGCAGCTTGCCTACTGGAGCGGGGAATCTTATACGATTCGAAAGTTTATGGTCGGCGAAGATCCGGCTGTCATTCCGGCTTTTTTCCATATGACCAGCGTAATGGCGCACCGAGCGTTCGGGAAGCTGCCCGAGCAGATCGAAGTCGTCACCCTGCTGACGGGGCAGAAACAAACCTATCGCCCGCAGGATGAGGAGCTGGAGGCATCGATCGATTATTTGCGGCTCGCCAGCCGGCTGTTTCAGGAAAAAACGGTGCATGTGAAGCGGGAAGCGGATTACGAATGCACAGCCTGTCCGTTTACGGAGCGTTGTCCACGTGGGACGGAGTCCATATCTGCAGGTGCGCGGGGCAGGAAATCCTGGCATTAGCACGTTAAGCACGATTTCTTGAGAGAAATCAGGCATACGAAGCGTTTTCAACTACATATGGTCAAAGGAGCGTGGCGAAGGATGGTGAAAGTGATCGTAATTTTTGCAAGCATGACGGGCAATACGGAGGAAATGGCGGACTACATTGCGGATGGTGTTAGAGAGGCGGGCGCGGAGCTGACGCTGAAGTCGGTGATGGATGTCAACGCCTCGGTGATGGAGAACTATGACGGGATTGCGCTGGGCGCCTACACTTGGGGAGATGGGGATTTGCCCGACGAATTCCTTGATTTCTATGAGGAGATGGACGAGGTGGATTTGACCGGCAAACAAGCGGTGGCGTTCGGTTCGTGCGATTCCAGCTATTCCGAGTATGGCGCGGCTGTCGATTTGCTGGAGCGCAAGCTGGAGGAGCTGGGCGCCGTCATCGCTTTGCCGGGGATGAAGGTGGAGCTGGGGCCGTCCGCACAGGAGAAGGAGCAGCTGAAGCAATTCGGGATTACATTCGTGAATCATCTACGTGTACTAAAGGAGGCAACGGCAGGTGGGACTATTGTATAACATTCATCGAGCTTTGCAAAATCGGGAATCGGGCCATGCGGTGCATGCGGAAAAGGAAGCGGAAGACGCAGCCCGGCTAGAGGCGGAGGCGCCTCCGACATTGATTGATTTGCTCCTGCGGCCGATCGGCAGGAAGCAAGTGCGGAGCGGGCCCAAGCCATCCTGATTCGCGGAAATAGAAGCTGCGGCCTGCTTGCCTTTTTGGGCATGGCAGGCTTTTTTTGCACATAGGGCAAGTACAAGGGCATTCGAATTCGAAATCGGGGAAAGGCGGAAGACTCGCATGAATGAAAAAGTAGGGGCGATCCCATCGCCCAGGCCGGCAGAGCTGGCGGAGCTGGAGCATTGCCTATACCGGCTGCGGGAGGTCGAGCGGGTTCAAGGGGTAGTCGGCTTTCGGCTGGAGCAGCAGCTGTCGACTTCGCATGTGCTGATCATGAGCGTCGGCGGTAGCGGCACGATGATGATCGGAGAATCGACATGGAGGCTTCGCGGAGATGCGGCCTACTTCTGCCCGCCGGGGCAGACGTTCGGCGTGTCTCCCGATGCAGGACAAGCCCTTCACCTGCACCTGCTCCGCTTTGACGTCTTCGAGGAGATGCGAAGAAGCCGCAACCGGTATCGCTGCATTCGGGAGAACGGCCGCTTCCCGCTGCACGGCGAGCTGCTCCTGTATACGCCGGACGCGCTCTTGACGCTCTTCGAGTCGGCGGAAACGCTCCACCGCAGCGCCGATAAGCTGGACCGCTTCCATGCGCAGAGCGTGCTGCTGGAGCTGCTGTACGGGATAGGCAAGCTGAGCAGCCGTCGGCAGGAGGACACGCGCTCCGGGCTGGAGCGGGCGAAACGGTTCCTGGAGGCGAATTACACGGAGCCTCTATCGCTGGAGCAGCTCGCTCGCATCGCCGAGATCAGCCCCAAATATTTCGGCGAGCTATATAAGAAGAAGTATGGGACAAGCGTCGGCGACGATTGGACCGAGCTGCGGATTAACAAGGCGAAGCAGCTGATGGCCGGCGGGAACAGCAAGCTGCGGGAAATCGCCCACCAGGTCGGGTATGTCGATGAGTTTTATTTCAGCCGCAAGTTCAAGAAGGAGGTCGGTGTAGCGCCATCCGCCTATATGAGCCGGAGAAGCCGCAAAATCGCGGTCGACCGCGCCGCCCTGATCGGCCATCTGCTGCCTCTCCATAGGCTGCCGCATGCGGCGCCGCTGCATCCCAAGTGGGGCGGCTACTATTACGAGCGGTATCGCCACGATATTCCCGTTCATCTCAGCGCGCTTATGAACGGGCGCGACCGTTCGGACAATGTCCGAACGCTGCTGCAGACAGCGCCTGATCTGATCGTCAGCTCCGAGAAGCTGAACGAGGTTGAGCGGCGACAGTTGGAATCGGTGGCCCCGGTCTTTTACATGCAGGAGGAACAGGATTGCCGGGAACAATTACGGGGATTGGCAGGTTATTTGGGCGAGACGGAAGAGGCGGAGAAGTGGCTGAGGAGCTACGAACGGCTGGTCGAGCACACATCGGAACGGATAAGGCGCCAGGTGACGGGTGAACGATGGCTGACGTTGCGGGTGCTCAAGGGCACCGTCTATGCCAGCTGCAATCGCAATATGGCGGATGTGCTATACGGCGATTTGCAGCTATCGTCTGCATGGGCAGTACCGGGGCTTGGACAGGCGGCGGTGTACGACGAGCCCCTGACTCCGGATCGGCTGGCGGAGCTGGCGCCGGATCGGCTGCTCGTGCTTGTTTGCCAGGAGACGGAGACTATAGCGTTCTGGCGCAGCTATCAGCAATCGCTGGAATGGAGGATGCTGCAGGCGGTGCGGCAGAACAAGGCGCATGCCATTCCCTCCGATCCGTGGCGCGAATACTCGCCGATGGCGCAATGGAGAATCGTCGAAGGGCTGGCAACTCTGCTATCCGGCGATCGTCCATGAACATTTCCGGCTTCCGTCCATGGTTCGCTTGTCCGACTGCCTTTATAATCAGTAACGAGAATCATTCTCAAATACGAGAGCAGTGAAAGGGGCTTTTGGAAGCAAATGAATCGGAAACTTGGTTTGGGTCTAGTATTGTCCATAGCGTTGGCACTAACGGCATGCGGCACGGGAAAAGAGGAGAAGGCATCCCCGGTTAATGCCGGCAGTCCGTCCGCCGCGCCTACGGCAAGCGCCAGTCCGTCGACCCCTCCATCGGCGGCACCATCGGCAAGCCCGAAGGCAATCGCTTATCTGGGCAAGGAATATACGGTGAAGGTGCCGACTGACAAAATTGTCATCACCGGTGCGCTTGAAGCGATGGAAGACGCGGTCGTGCTCGGTGTGAAGCCGATCGGCGCGATCTCGATCGGGGGCAAATTCCCGGCGATGTTCAAGGACATCACGGCGTCGGCGCAATCGATCGGAGAGAAAACGCAGCCGAATCTCGAGACAATCTTGAAGCTGAAGCCGGATGTCATTCTCGGCACATCGAAATTCGGCGCCGAGACGATCGATAGCTTGTCGAAAATCGCTACGACGATTCCGGTCTCCCACATTTCGACGAACTGGGAGGCGAATCTGTTGATGCTGGGTGAGGTGACCGGCAAGAAGGCGGAAGCGCAGCAAGCGATCGACACATACAAGAAAGACCTCGCGGCTGCAAAGACGAAAATCGGGGAAAGTGTGAAGATGAAGAAGGTCGTCGTCGTTCGGGTCCGCAGCGGCAATCTCAATATTTATCCGCCGGATACGTTCCTGAACCCTTCGTTATACACCGATCTCGGATTTACCGTACCGATGCAGCTCACCGAGGCGAAAGCACAGCAGATCATCTCGCTCGAGCAGTTCAGCGAGCTGAATCCGGACATCATTTTCCTGCAATTCTCCGAGGAGGAGAATGCGGATGCGCCTAAGGCGCTCGAGACGCTGCAGGGCAATCCGATCTGGAAAAGCTTGAACGCGGTCAAGAACAACAAAGTGTTCGTGAACATCATCGACCCGCTGGCCCAAGGCGGCACGGCGTGGAGCAAAATCAACTTCCTGAAGGCGGCCGTAGACAAGCTCGCCAACTAAACCGATAAGGCGTGTCCCCTGTATGAGACTTTCCAATAAGCTGGCCGTATGGCTGCTGCTGTTGTCGCCGCTGGCTATAGCGGCGGCTTTCTTCTCTTCCGTCTGGTTCGGTTCGAAGAGTATCGGTCCAGACACCGTCTGGGACGCGATCATGCGGTTCGACCCGGACAATGTCCAGCATCAGATCGTCCAACATTCCAGAATCCCTCGAGCGATCGGGGGATTGCTGATCGGCGCCTTCCTGGCAGTATCCGGCGCTCTGATGCAGGGCATGACGCGCAATTATTTGGCTTCGCCGTCGATCATGGGCGTGTCCGACGGCTCAGCCTTCGCCATTACATTGTGCACGGTGTTCCTGCCCGGCGGCGCCTCTTCGATGGAGATGATCGTCTTCTCCTTGATCGGGTCGGCTCTCGCCGTGGCGCTTGTCTTCGGCTTGGCGTCGCTGCTGCCGGACGGGCTCTCGCCGCTGCGGATGGCGATTATTGGCACGATCATCGGAACGTTCCTGAGCAGCATGTCGGCGGCCGTCGCTTCGTACTTCCAAGTGTCGCAGACGATCAGCTTCTGGTACAACGCCAGGCTGCACCAGATGGATCCGGACATGATCCGACTTGCGATCCCGTTCGCGGTCGTCGGGTTAGCGCTCGCGCTGCTGCTCTCGAAGTCGATCACGGTGCTCGCCCTCGGCGAGGACGTCGCAATGAGCCTGGGCCAGCGCACGTTGCTAGTGAAGGCAGGAGCCACTACGGCGGTCATTCTGTTGACCGGCATATCTGTGGCGCTGGCCGGCAAGATCGGTTTTGTCGGGCTGATCATCCCGCATATCGTTCGTTTCCTGATCGGAGTCGACTATCGCTGGGTCATTCCTTGCTCCGCCGTGGTCGGCGCCGTGTTCCTCGGGTTCTCCGATGTCGCGAGCCGCTACATGAACGCGCCGTTCGAGACGCCGATCGGCGTCGTGACGGCAATCGTGGGAGTTCCATTTTTCCTCTATCTCGTCCGAAAGCGAGGGGGGCGACATGCGTAACCACGAGACTTTGCGATTCTGGAGCGTATTGACGGTTATCGGCGCGCTGATCGTGGTCGTATTCTACATCAGCTTGACGAACGGCGTGTTCGACATCGGGCTGCTCGATATTGCGAAGACGCTGCTGCGGATTTATCCGTCCGATGATTATGATTTGGTCATCTTTGATTTTCGACTGCCCCGGATCGTCATCTCGCTTCTTGTAGGCTTCGGGCTGGCGATTGCCGGGACCGTCATGCAGGGCGTGACTCGCAACGGATTGGCCGATCCCGGCATCCTGGGCATCAATGCAGGTGCAGGCGCGGCTATCGTCACGTTCATGTTTTTCTTTGCTGGGAAAATGACCGGCACCGGCTTGCTGGCCATTCTGGCCATGCCCCTGTTCGGTCTCGCGGGAGGCTTGCTGGCGGCGATCAGCATCTACGCGCTCGCTTGGCGCAACGGACAGCTCGATCCGCGCAGCTTGCTGCTGACAGGCATCGCGATCGGCTCCGGCTTCGGCGCGATTTCGCTGTATTTGTCGCTGAAGATGAATGCAAGGGATTTCGAGATGGCGGCGGTTTGGCTGACCGGGAGCATCTGGAATGCGAACTGGATCTTCATCGCCTCTATGCTGCCCTGGCTGCTGCTGCTGACGCCGATTGTTCTATGGAAGGCTTATGCACTGGACTTGCTCAGGCTGGGCGAGCCGACGGCGCAAGGGCTGGGGCTCGCGGCGGAGCGCGAGAAGAGGCTGCTGCTGCTGGCGAGTATCGGCATCGTGAGCGCCTGTGTGTCCGTGTCGGGCAGTATCGGCTTCGTCGGCCTGATCGCCCCGCATATCGCCAAGCGGCTTGTAGGCATCCACCATCGTCATGTGCTGCCGGTCAGCGGTGCCATAGGGATGCTGCTTGTGGCGGCTTCGGATTTTATCGCGAAGACGGTGTTCCATCCGGTGGAGCTGCCGGTCGGCATCGTCATCTCGATCATCGGGGTGCCGTATTTCGTGTATTTGCTGTACAAAAGGAAGGCGTAAATTTAGGAAGAGGATGTCAGGAAGGAGGTTGGCAGGCGATGCTGCATGGGGTGTTGGAACGAACGGCTTTTGAGGAAAGAGAGCTGCTGATCTACATGCCGCCTTCCTATCGGGCTGGGGAAAAGCGTTATCCTATCGTCTATGTGCAGGACGGCGGCGATCTGTTCGCTCCGGCTAACGGCGCCGCCTTGGAGGAGCTGGAGCGGATGTTCGAAGCCGGCACGCTGCGGGAGCTGCTGCTGGTCGGGGTGAGCTCCCCGAATCGGCTGGACGAGTATTCCCCTTGGCCGGCTCAAACGCTAACCGGCCGGTTCGAAGATTTTGGCGGCAAGGGGGCAGACTACTTGGAATTTCTTAGCGTCCGGCTGAAGCCTTACATCGACGATCGGTACCGGACGGAACGGGACGCGCGCTGGACGGCGATCGCAGGCAAGTCGATGGGCGGCTTGATCTCCATTTTCTCCGCATACTCGGGACTGGGGATGTTCGGCCGGATCGGCGCCATTTCTCCCTCGATGTGGTTCGATGGGTTCGTAACCTTTATGCGGGAACATCCAGCTGCCGGTGTCGGTTTGGACATTTACCTGGACGTGGGCAGTGATGAGGGTGTAGGTAAACCGACGGCGCAGAGCCAGATGGTCCCTCGGGTGAAGGAGGCGTATGCCCTTTTGCAAAAGTTTGTGGAGGGTTCGGATGGTGCGGCGGATGCCCGTGTGAAGTTTGTTCTGGAAGAAGGGGGCCTGCATCTGCTCCCGAATTTTATTCGAAGATTTCCGCCTATGCTGCAATGGCTGTTTGCGGGCGACTGAACGACTGAAGGAGGAAGCGAAATGACTATAGCCCAATTGATCCGGGAGCGTCGCTCGGTGCATCTGTTCGAGAAGCGGGAGGTGTCGCCGGAGCTGGTGGCGGAGCTGCTGGAAACGGCGGTTTGGGTGCCCAACTACCATATGACCCAGCCTTGGAGGTTTATCCTTACTTATGGAGAAGGGAGGCGACGCATTGCGGAAGCGGTGCGGATCATGAAGGAACAGCGCGAGCCGGATCCGGGGAAAAAACGGGAGGTCGGGCAAAAATTTTACGATAAGATTATGGCGATTCCGATGATTATGACCGTGCTTATGCGGGAAGATCCGAATCTCATCACGCGCGAGGAAGACTATGCCTCGACCAGCTGCATCATCCATAACTTCAGCCTGCTAGCGTGGGAGCATGGGATCGGACTCACTTGGGAGTCATACCCATGGCTGCATGTCGGCGAATTCCGCGAAGCGGTGGGCATTCAACAGGGTGAGAAGGCGCTTGGCAACCTGCATATCGGGTATCCGGCGAAAATTCCGACCGCTCAGCCGCGCATTCCGGCATCGGAACGGCTCACCATTATCGATCGGGCGTAGCAGCAATGCGATAGATGTGATGGATACGATGCATGCGATGGATACGATGGATGTGATGGATGTGATGGAGGTGTTAAGTGTGAGTGGAGCCGTTCATGTTCCGCGATCCGATTCGTTCGCTCTTGTCTCGCCGGAGAGCGGGCGTGAGTACCGCATTCTCCTTGCTTGTCCGGAGGAGCCTCCGCCGGAGGGCGGCTATCCGGTTTATTACTTCCTCGACGGCAATGCCGTGTTCGCCACGGCCGTCGAGGCAGCCCGGCTGCTGTCCCGCCGAAGGGGCGAGCCGGTTGTCGCACCGGCCATCGTCGTAGGGATCGGGTATCCGACGGAGCAGGTATTCGATCCTTCGCGGTTCTATGATTTTACGATGCCGGTGCGGCCCGAGGAGCTGTCGTTCCTGCCGGACGGTCGCCCGATGCCGATGCTTGGCGGGGCGGATGCGTTCGCCATGTTCATCAAGGAAGTGCTCAAGCCCGCCGTCGAGCGGCGGTTCCCGATCGACCGCAGCCGGCAGACACTGTTCGGTCACTCGCTCGGCGGGCTGTTCGCGCTGCGCATGCTGTTCGCGTTTCCTGACGCTTTCCGCACGTATATCGCGGGCAGCCCGTCCATCCATTGGAACCGCCGGCCGCTGCGGGAGCTGGAGAAGGCGTTCGCCGCCAGCGTGCGGGGCGAGCCAACCGATGTGCGCGTCCTGATCGCGGCGGGCGAGCTGGAGGACGGGCATCACAGCGGGATGAACGGCAATGCCCGCGAGCAGGCCGGGCGGCTGGCGGCGCTGGCGTCGTACGGGGTGCGCAGCGAGTATCGCGAGTTCGCGGGGGAGGATCATTTGTCCGTGCTGCCGGTGCTGATTAGTCATGGGCTGCGGTTTGCTAGTATGACCAGTTAGGCGATCAGCCTGCCGGTTGAGCTTGAGGGGCAGGCTGTTCGGTCTTTATTTTTTTGGCCAGCCACTCCACAGCTCTATCTTGTTTCCAGCCGGATCGTAAGTGAAAAAATTGCAGCCACATCCGCCATTATTCGAAATATCAGTAACCCGAGCTCCGTTAGTTTTCATTTTGACATGGAGTCCTTCGAGGTTTTCAATCTCCATGGTGAGAATGCATTGCTCCCAGCCGCCGATTTCGGTATAAGTCAAATTCGTCGGTTCCTTGGACCTAATTAAAAAGATCGACTGGTCCGGACTGATTCCTAGCTGGGCCTGGTTCTCGTCAACATCCCGAAGCAGCTTCAAGCCCAAGTGATCGACGTACCATTGGGCGGACTGTTTCGTATTGTTCGCGGGCAAATACACGCATTGGATCGTTTTTACGATCGCCATGGTCTGTCCTGATTGGCCCAAATGAAACCCTCCTCTATGGGGAATATAACCAACTAATTAAAAGGATACCGTTCCAAGGCGCAGGTGTAAACCATTCAGACGCTCCATAGGAAAAAAATGCCCGGCCGCGGGTCATCGTGTATAATGAAGGCATGTCCGTTGGGAGCGCACAGTCGTTGCCGAACAAGCCTTTCATAGGAGATGAAGACGAATGCTGTATACCGGATTGTTGTCGGTCACGTTCCGCAAGCTGAGTGCGGAGCAGATCGTGAGCTTGGTTGTGGAAGCCGGGTTGGATGGAATCGAATGGGGCGGGGATATTCATGTGCCGCCGGGCGATGTGGAAACCGCGAAGGCGGTTCGCGTCATGACCGAGCAAGCTGGTTTGAAGGTAGCCGCTTACGGCTCCTACTACCGAGTCGGCACGGGTCAGAGCTTCGAGGATGTGCTGAGCTCCGCCTCTGCCCTAGGCGCTCCGGTGATCCGAGTGTGGGCCGGCAATAAAGGCTCCGCCGCTGCGGACGAAGCTTGGTGGGACGCCGTCGTGGAGGATACGAGAGCGATTGGGGAGCGTGCGGCGCAGGCCGGCATTCGCATCGCGTTCGAGTTCCACCAGAACACGCTCACCGATGAGCTGGACGCGACGCTGCGGCTGTTGAAGGCGGCCGACCATCCGAACGTGTACTCGTATTGGCAGGCGCTGCGGCCGTTCGAGTCTGGCGCGTATGCCGGAGAACTGGAGGCGCTGACGCCTTGGCTGACGAATGTGCACGTGTATTACATCAGCTACGGCACCCGCCACTCGCTGGAGGAAGGCGAGTCGGTGTGGGACCGCTACTTGGCGGCGCTGCCGTCGGGTGAAGACCGGTACGTGATGCTGGAGTTCGTGAAGGACGACGCGCCGGAGCAGTTCCTGCAGGATGCTGCGACGCTCAAGCGGATCGTGAAGCGGGCTAATGAGGCTTAAGGTGGTTGGAGGAGCATCGTCCGGGTTGCATGGGCGGTGCTCTTTTTACATATCAGAAAGTTTAAAGCCTTAACCGTACTACAGCGTAAGGGGTACGCTTGCTAAGCACGGTTGGGGTGAGGCAGAACCATAGCGCTACGCCATATTACGAATAACGCTATTTCGCCGGAATGGGGGAGCCGCCGCGAAATAGCACTCCGGGATATCGGGATAACGCTACTTGCCCCTGCTCCCCCCCGAAAAGGCTGTTCCGAACCCCAATAAAGCTATGGCGTAATGCTATTTGGGCGCAACGGCGCCGGAACGGCGAAATAGCGTTATGCGGGATATGCAGGAGCGTTCTTTTTCTGACGAGAGAGAGGTGAGGAGCAGGTGCCCTCCGCCCTTTCCGTCCCCCTTCCTACGCGCCAACTAAACACAACCTCCAAAAAAATGTACCGGTGATTGTTCCGATGAAAAGGCCATATACGTCTAGTCCGACTTTTCCGGACTGCGTAGCGGGAGCGAAGGGTGAAGTGGTCTCTAGTCCGACTTTTCCCACTTGCAGAGCCGTTTCCGCACGCTCCCTCTCGAAAACGCCGCTCTAATTCGGCCGATTCGGGCTACAGAGCTTTTCCGGCTGGCGAGGCGCGCGGTAGTCCGATTTTTTCGGACTAGGGAGCAAGGGTGCGGGCGCCACGCTGCTCGAGAATGCTCTTCGCCTCGAGCGGGTATAGCTGGTTGCGGGAATCCGGAGGAATGGGATGATCATGAATCGTCCTAGGGGACGGTTTTTCAGAACAAACGTAACGCCATGAACGAAAGCAGAACCAAAGAGGACAGGGGGCTGGTGTGGAGAAGCGGAGCGGTCGCTCCCTGAAATCTGGTGCCAACCTGAACCTGTTCCATCCCAGGCACGAGATTTCAAGAGCGATCGGAACCCAGCCGCCTGTCCTCCCTTTGCACTAACGAAACGCAACGAACAAGGACCTGATCGCTGAACTTCCGATCAGCTTTTTCTTAATGGGTTGTGGAGGGCTGGGGCGGATGTGGAATAAGGTGATGGCGTGAGATGAGCACACCAAAACGACCCAAAAGCCGGAGAGGCTCTCGGATCGTCGACATAACCACAATTCAATGGATTAGAACAGCTTGGGCGCCTTCACCGACACGCCGGACAATACGCGCTGAATGGTGCTCTGCACCCGTTCCTTCTGCAGCGGCTTGGCGATGAAGTCTTTGGCCCCGGCTGCGATCGCGTCGATGACCACTTGCTGGTGGGACATGGCCGAGCAGACGATGAATTTGGCGCCGGGATCGAGCAGGCGGATTTTGTGCATGGCGGTTATGCCGTCCATATCGGGCATGGTGATGTCCATCGTTACCAGATCCGGTTTCTTCTGACTGTACAATTGCAGGGCTTCCTCGCCGCCGGACGCCTCCGCCACGACTTCGTGCCCCAGCTCGCGCAGCATGTGACTCAGGATCGCTCGCATGAATGCGGCATCATCTACGATCATGATCGTTGCCAAACTATCATCTCCCCGGTTCGAATATCGCTCTTAATTTAATCTACTAGACGAGAGACGATTTTAGAACGGATGTCGCGGAATACAGCCGTGAATAGTCCAGCCAAATAGAAAAGCGATACCGTCCGGGACGAGTATCGCTTGAATAGAGTCGCTGCGAGTTTAATAGGCAAGGCGAATATCACTAGGCCAAATTCAACACATTTTTAACCGCACTTTTGACCCGTTCCTTCTGCACCGGCTTGGCGATAAAATCTTTGGCTCCCCAGGAGAGAGCCTCGATTACGGTGTTCTGGTGGGACATAGCGGAGCAGACGATCACTTTCGCGCTCGGATCGATCGCCTTGATTTTACGCAGCGCATCTACGCCGTTCATTACCGGCATAGTGATATCCATTGTGACGAGATCCGGCTTTGTTTTGGAGTACATTTTCACGGCATCCTCGCCGTTCGTCGCCTCCGCCACTACGTCGAAGCCCATCTCTATGACGATGTCTTTAATGATTTCCCGCATGAATGCAGCATCTTCTACGATCATTATGGTGTGCATACGATCCGCCCTTTCTCGCTGAGACGTCGTGCTGCAGTTGTGACTCGTGTACTTTAATATTAGGCTTTGTAGGGCTGGCTTGAGAAGTTACTCTTGACACCTTTTGAGGTCGGAAAGGATAGGTCTTTAGAAGTGAATTTCTTTACTTTTGTCATATGACAGCGAGATGGCTGGATCCGCGCGCCGTTACCTTTTTCTTTACGTAGGTCGGGGAAATTCAGTATGATGGTATGAAAGAGCAGCAGAGGAGGGCGCCATGGAAACGATACTTGTCGACCGATTCGGTAGAGTTCACGATTACTTGCGCATCTCGGTCACGGACCGTTGCAACCTTCGATGCGTATACTGCATGCCGGAGGAAGGCATGGAATTCGAGCCGGACGAACGGATTCTGACCTTCGAGGAAATTGCCGAGGTAGTCGGCGTGCTAGCTCGCCTAGGCGTGCGCAAGCTGCGGATTACCGGCGGGGAGCCGCTCGTGCGGAAGCACTTGGAGCAGCTGATCGCCATGCTGTCGGCCATTCCCGGCATTGAAGATATTGCGCTCACGACGAACGGCATTTTCTTGGCGCCGCGTGCCGAGCGGTTGAGGGCAGCCGGCGTGACGCGGGTCAACATCAGCTTGGACTCGCTGCGGGCCGACCGGTTCGCGATGATTACCCGCGGCGGCGATATCCGCAAGGTGCTGGCTTCGCTCGAGGAGTCGGTGCGGGTCGGCTTCCAACCGATCAAGCTGAACGTGGTGCTGATGAAGGGTGTGAACGACGATGAGATCGCCGATTTTCTCGCGATGACGCTGGAGCGGGATTTGACGGTTCGCTTCATTGAATATATGCCGATCGGGCATGAGGACGACGGCTGGCGGAACAAGTACGTGCCGCTGTCCGCCGTAATGGACGTTTGCGCCGAGCGAGGATGGACGGCAGATGCTTCAGGCGAGGTGTACGGCAACGGGCCGAGCCGCAATTACCGGATCCGCGGCGCCGCCGGATCGTTCGGGTTGATCCATCCGGTGAGCGATCATTTCTGCGAGACCTGCAATCGGCTGCGCTTGACGGCGGACGGCAGTATCAAGCCTTGCCTGTATTGGACGGACGAGTTCAACGTCCGCAAGCATATGGGCGACGAGCAGGCGATGCGCGAGCTGTTCTTCCGAGCGCTCGACATCAAGCCGCTCAATCATGAGATGGCGCAGGTGCTGGCGCTAGAGGCGCAATCGCATACCCCGACGGCGCGGCGCATGTCGCAGATTGGAGGGTAAGCCGTGAGCAGCAACAACAGGGACCGACGTACAATACCGCCGCGCACGGCGATCTCCGTGCAAGAGGCGCAGGCCCGCATCGCGGCCTGTGTCTCTTCGCCGTTGCCCGTCGAGCACGTGCCGCTCGTCGGGAGCTGGGGCCGCCGGCTCGCACACGACGTGTGCACGGATCAGCCGGTGCCGCACTTCCGGCGTTCCGGCGTGGACGGCTATGCCGTCCGCGCACGGGACACCGCGGCTGCGTCTCCGGGACGTCCGGTGGAGCTGGACGTTCTGGAGACGATCGCTTGCGGGCAAGTGCCGCAAGCGGCAGTCGGCGCGGGACAAGCCGCGCGCATTATGACCGGCGCCCCGCTGCCGGAGGGCGCCGATGCGGTCGTCATGCTGGAGACGACCGAGGTCGTGGCGCCGGCCGGCGACGCGCAAGGCGCCGACGGCGCAGACGCGGCGGCCGCGAGGGCTGATGGCGCAGCAGGCGAGGGCACCGGCGCAGCTGCAGTCGCAGCGTCCGCAGCAGCGAAAGCCGGCGGTCCTGACGGCGGCGACCCTGGCTCTGACGGCGGAGCCGCAGGTGCGCCAGCGCCTGGGCCCGGCGACGGATCTTGCGCTGCCGGCGCTGGCGCCTACACGGCTGTCGGCGCTGCCGCCAGCGCCTCGGCCGCAGAAGCAGCCAGCGCCGCCGCCGGGGCGCTTGGCCGCGTGCGGCTCGGCCG
>NZ_BIMA01000140.1 GCF_004000845.1 Paenibacillus koleovorans NBRC 103111 | reverse complement strand
CTTAAACTTTCTTATCTGTTGAAAAAAAACCATCCGGTTGTTAGCCGGACGGTCGTGGTCTTTGGCGGGGAGGTCAGCTAGAAGACAGAGAGCATGCTGGTAATCGGAGCGGTAGGTGGATGGAAGCGGAGGCTGATTCCTTCATCAGAATGAAGTGTCTCGCTCGGAGTACCAAGATTCGCATGGAGAGTACCATTTTGCTAATCGGCGCCTTCGCATCTCTACTGAGTACCCAAGTATCCAATTCGCGAACCCAGCTACCGATTTCGTTTACTTTGGTGTAATTTTCATAGCCATCGCATGTCATTCCTTTGGTTTAAGCGTCTGCAGGGCGACCGAAAGCGCGGCGTAATCCCCGACTTGCTCGCCCAGTCCCGCCGGCATGATCCGGCATACTTCCAACGCTTGCGGAAGCGCCTCCTCCGCCAATACCCGCATGACGATCGGCTCCAGCAGCGATTGCTGACGGCCGTAGATGCTGCCGATGACGATCCGCTCGGGATTGAGCACGTCGACGAGCAGAGCCAGGCCTTGGCCGAGCCGCCTCCCGACGAATCGGAAAACGTCCAGCGCCAGAGCGTCGCCCTGCGCCGCCGCTTCTCCCACCTGCTGCGTTGTCAATCGGTCGAGCTGATCCGTCGTCGGACACCAGGACGGCGCAGCCCCGCCCCGGATTGCCTCCAGCGCCTTCGCTCGTGCGAGCTGGGCGATGCCGCCGCCACTGCAAAACCCTTCGAACGAGCCCGCCTTCCCATATCCGATCGGACCGTCCGGCTCCAACCGCACATGGCCGACTTCGCCGGCCATGTCGTTCGTGCCGGTATAGAGCCGCCCGTCGAGAATAAGACCGGCGCCCATTCCTGTGCCGAAGGTGAGGAAGATCATGTTCCGGCAGCCTTGGCCCGCCCCCCATTTCCATTCCGCCAGCGCGCAGGCGTTCGCATCGTTCTGCAGCCCGACGGGCACGCCGAACCGCTCCCGCAGAGGCGTCACCACATCGATGCGGTCCCAGCCCGGCAGATTGGGAGGGGACAGGACGAACCCCGTCCGGCTGTCCAGCGGGCCGCCGCAGCTGATGCCGATCGCCTGCAACGAAGCATGCGGATGCTCCTTCAGCAGCTCGGCCATCGAGGAGACGAATCGTTCGACAGCCTCTCCCGGTGTACCGGGCGTCGGAAATTTGATTTTAGTTATGCTTTCAACCTTGCCATCTTGAACTTGACCCAACGTCGCCGCGCATTTCGTACCGCCGATATCCACTCCGCCCAGCCATGTCATGATCCGAAAAACTCCTTTTCCAGCAAAATGCATAGCGCATGGTAAATCGGCAAATGCCTCTCCTGAATGTCGGGCGTTTGCTCGTACGGCACGCAAATCGTCACGTCGCACAGCTCCTTCATCCGCCCGCCCGAGCTGCCGGTGAGCCCGATCGTGCGCAGATCCGCCGCCTTGGCGACGCGGAGCGCGTGGAGCACATTGGACGAATTGCCGGATGTGCTGATGCCGATCAGCACATCGCCCGGTTTGCCGTAGCCGTATACTTGCTGGGCGAAGACAAGATCCGGCGCCATATCGTTCGCGAATGCGGTCGACAGGGCGGTATGGCTGACAAGCGATATGGCCGGCAGCGCCCCTTGCAGGGAATCGGCGATATAATCGGCGCTCTCTCCATCAATCTTGCCCAGCTTCGCCCGGAAGTCGGCGGGAATCGGACGTCGCAGCAGGAATCCCTTCATCAGCTCTCCGACGATGTGCTCGCAATCCGCCGCGCTGCCGCCGTTCCCGCACAGCAGCGTCTTCCCTCCCTGACGATACGATTGCCTCAGCATGTCGAACGCTTGAACAATCGCCTCTCCGCAAGCCTCCTGCAGCTCCGGGTACTTCACGTACAGCTTGTCTAGTGTTGAATTCACTGGTTCTCCCTCACTCCATTCTTGAGCGACATAAACGCCCATCTGATCGATCTCGTGCAAAATCCCTTTATCCGCCAGCTCGCTTGTAATGAGCATATTTATGTCCTGGAAAGCGGCGAACGAAACGAAAGCTTGCGTTGCAAGCTTAGTATGGACGGGATGGCAGCCGAACGCCAACCCGGACGCGTAATCGTCTGGCGTCGATGCCCTCACCCGCAGGATGCCGCTCTGGAAGCCTTAGAAGTCAGCATACATCTCCCGGTATCGCTTGGGGGGCATGCCGACTTCTTTTTTGAACATCATGCTGAATTGAGCGCTGTTGGAAAACCCACAGTTGATCGCGATCGTGGTGAGCGCTTTCTCATCTTGGGTCAGCATCCTCTTGGCTTCGCTGATTCGGCGCTGCACGATGAATTGCATCGGCGAATAGCCGGTATACGACTTGAACATGTGGCGAAAATGGTCGTAGCTGTAGCCGAGCGACCGGGCTAGCCCCGGCAAATCCAGCCTCGTGCCGTAATACTGCTCGATATAGTTCCTGGAGTAATCCAGGATGCGGTCTGCCGGCTCCGTCGCAGCCGGTGCTGGAGCGCCGGTCAAACGGCTGATCTCGACGATCGTCTCCGTCAGCAAGCTTCGCAGCTTCAGCTGATAGTGGCTGAGCTTGCCGTACAGCTCCTCCGCCATCGCCTCGAACAGCTGGCCGATCCGCCCGTCCGCGGCGTCCGGATACAGACCGTTCCGCAAAGGAATGCGCTTGTTGTCATGAAAGCAGACGAGAAACAGCACATCGGTCTCCGTCTTTCGAAACTCGTCATGTTTGCTGTTCGGCTGGGTGACGGTGAAATGTCCGGCTTCGTACCCATACTTCGTTTTGTCGATCTGGGTCGTTCCGGAACCGCTCGCATAGTACACCAGCTCCAAGCCGTTATGGGCATGAAAGCCGATATAGCTGCCCGCCTCTCGCGTCGCACGCATCATAAAATGAAGCGAGGCATCCAAGTTCAAATCCCCTCCCCTGAAAATAGCCATTTTATATAAAATCTTCTCCGGAACATAATAGTCTCCTTCATTCACTTGAGCTAATCTCTAATTAATGGCATCTATACCATCCCAAAAAGTGAAAGGAGCTCTTGGATGTCGCTACAATGGCCGACCATTCCGGAGGATCGCCGGCTTCGCCGACTGCTCCCTCCGACGGGCACCGTCAAGCTGGTGCTCGACACCGATACGTTCAATGAAATTGACGATCAATTCGCGCTCGTCTACGCGCTGTTATCGAAGGATCGACTGCATTTGCAGGCCGTATACGCGGCCCCCTTCCATCACGGGCAAGTATCAGGACCGAAAGAAGGCATGGAAAAGAGCTACGAGGAAATTATTCGGATTTTCGATCGGATGGGAGTACGGTCGGAAGGGGTTGTGTTGCGGGGCTCCGAGCGATTCCTGCCGGGCGACGGGCAGCCGGTGGACAGCGCGGCGGCGCGGGACTTGATCGCGCGGGCGATGGCCGCCTCCGAGCTGGAGCCGCTGTATGTGGTCGCCATCGGGGCGATTACGAATGTGGCTTCCGCGCTGCTGCTCGAGCCGCGGATCGCGGACAAGATCGTAGTTGTCTGGCTCGGCGGGAACGCGTTGGACTGGAGGACGGCGCACGAGTTCAACTTGAAGCAGGATGTGCCGGCCGTTCGTGCGGTGCTCGACTGCGGTGTCCCGCTGCTCTTGATCCCTTGTATGGGCGTCGCCTCGCATCTGATTACTACGTTGCCGGAGATCGAACGGTATGTGAAGGGGCGCGGTGCGATCGGCGATTTCCTGGCGGACCGATACGAGGCCTGCAGTGCGGATCATTTCGGCTATTCGCGGGTCATCTGGGATTTGTCGGCAATCGCCTGGCTCGTGAACCCGGATTTTGTGCCGACTTCCCTTGCGCATAGCCCGGTTCTGACGGATCAGCTCACATGGAGCCGCGACTCGACCCGCCATTTCATCCGCTATGCGACCTATGTGAGACGAAATCCGATCTTCCGGGACTTCTTTCAGAAGCTGGAGCAGTATGCGGGGCAGGTGTGAGTGTGGGGGCAGAGGCGGAGGAATTGCAGGGGCAGGAGGGAGAAAATTGGAACGGAGCTGTTTGAGTACCCAAGTAAACGGATAAGGAAGCAAATTGCGCAATTCAGGCTCCAAATATTGAAACTGAGTACCAAAGTAAACAGAACGCGAAGCTAGCTTCGCGTTCTGTTTACTTGAGTACTCGGATTGACAGGAATCAGCAGATCATACAAAATCGGGTATCCAGACTGGATACTTGAGTACTCAGATTGGAGCAGGCAGCTGAACATGCGTAATTTGCTATCCAGACTGGATACTTGAGTACTCAGTACTGCGGCCGCACTACGACCCCATCCCCTCTAGCGCCCCATACTAACGACGACCTTGCCGATCGCGCGGCCCTCGCCGAAATAGGCCAACGCCTGCGCCGCATCGCTCAATGGAAACACCCGGTCGAGCACCGGCTTCACTTGCCCCGCTTCGACATACGATTTCCAGACCAACTGATCGTTATGGTTCGGCTTATGCAGCAGCAGAGAGACCTTCTTCCGCTCCAGCCTCGAGGTGATTGGCGATGCCAGCAATGCTTGGAGAATGCGAGGCGTCGTCCCGCCGACCATGACATAAGAGCCGCCTGGCTTCAAGGCGCGTTTGATGTCCATAACGGAGCGGACTCCCACTACATCGAGGATCAGGTCGTATTGCTTTCCGCTCAACGTGAAGTCCTCTAGCTGATAATCCAGAGCATGATCTGCCCCAATTGCAAGCAGGGCCTCCAACTTCTCGCCACGATCCACCCCCGTCACTTCCGCTCCAAGTAACTGGGCGTATTGGATCCCGAAGGTCCCCACACCGCCTCCCGCTCCGTTGATCAGCACCTGCTGCCCACCTGCCAGCTTGCCTTTATCCCGCAATCCTTGCAGCGCCAGCACGGCCGCTTGCGGAATCGCCGCCGCCTGCTCGAAGCTCACCCCTTCCGGCTTCAGCGTCAGAGCCGCCTCCGTCGCACACACATATTCGGCAAACCCGCCCCAGCCGCAGCCGGACAAATCGCCGAACACTTCATCGCCAGGTCGAAATCGCTCCACGGCAACTCCCACAGCAATTACCCGCCCCGCAACGTCGGCGCCTAGAATGCGGTACCGCGGCTTGCGAAACGCGCCAAGTCGGGTTAAATAAGGTCTGCCGCGCAGGAGATCCCAGTCCCAGGAATTCACCGAGGCGGCGTGGACCGCGATCAGCACTTCATGCTCCTTAGGCACAGGAATGACCACCTCCTCCAATCGAAGATCATCCGGCGTCCCATAGCTGTCACAGACCAGCGCCTGCATCGAACCGGCTTCCAGCTTCATTATGACGAACACTCCTCTCGCTCGAGTTTGCTCTACCTTGGATTACGTCGCATGCTCTCTTCTGTTTCACTTTTCGATGCCATCATGAAACGTTATGTACTTAAGGTTCCGATGTATGAACCAAATTTCCGTAATTTTGAAGGAGCTCGATGAACTGTGAACCCAAGTACATAGTTCGAGAAGCCAGCTTCGCGACTTATATACTTGGGTTCACAGTTGGATGAGCCTGGATGCCGGATGCGAATTTTGGTTCATATGGTTTCCATCCACAAAAAAAGCCACCCCCACCACAATGATGAAAGAAGCCTCTCTCAATTCCACCTACTCCACCATCGCCCGCAGCTCCGCCCGCGTCGGCAGTCGACGCAGGTCGCTCTCGCGAATCGTCAGGTGCAGCACCTGCTGCCAGCGATGCGGCACGAACAAGTTCAGCAGGTCGCCGTCGAGGAACATGTCCATGTACGAGCATTGGTAGTTGCGGAACGAGCTGTTCAGCGTCGGTTCAAGCGCATTGACGAATAGGAAACGCGGCTCGCTCCATGTAAGCCCTTCGTCCTCGGAGAACGACACCCACATCTCCGAGCGGTCCTTCATGATCTCTGCCTTGTCGCCGAGCCCGGCGTAGTTTAGATCGTGGTGGCGGTTGTGATGGAACACCACGAGTGTCTTGCCGTCGGACAGATGGAATATCATCGACGGCGCGTCCGGGTGCACGAGTGGCATAGGCGCCGGCTGCTCCCACGTCTTGCCGTCGTCCTCGCTGCGCGTCGACCACAGGTGGCCCTCCGGCGTCCGGATCGTCATGAACACGCGATCCCCGCCGACATGGATCGGCCGTCCTTCGTCCATCCGGTTGAAGGCCAGCACACCCCAACCTCCGTGGCGCCGACCGGGCAGCAGCTCCCATGTCGCGCCTTGGTCTTCCGACCGAAGCACATACTGGCGGGTCATAAGCGGCTTGTAGCTCCAGTCGCCCTCATGCGAGCCAAGCAGCCAAGTTCCCTTCTCCGTCTCGCACATCCGCATAACCGACATCCCGCGGAACGTCGGATCGTTCTCCGGCCGGATCAGGCGCACCTCAGACCAAGTGTGGCCGTCGTTATCCGAGTAGCGGTAACCGATCGGAGCGTTTTCGTTCAAGCCGTGCTCGTACGTGTACATGCCCCAAATCGGCTGCGTGCCGAAGGCGTAAATCCGCTTCGATCCTCTAGGGATGAACGGAATGAACGCATGCTGATTGTAGTCGATGTCGAACGCGAGCGTCGGCCCTTCCCATGTTTTGCCCCCGTCTTTCGAGCGATAGGCGAGCATGTTGTTGGCTTTTTCCTTGGAGTGGCCATAGTGCTGGCCTTCCGGGAACATCAGCAAGTAGTCTCCGCCCGGCGTCAATGTAGCGCGAACCTCATACAGCGGAGTAGACGGCTCCGGCGTCCGGTGCACGACCACTCCGTCCAAGCCAGGCGCGGCGATAAGCCCTGCCCCCTCCAATACAGACAATCCGTCCGGCAGTCGATTCACCGACAACCTTAACTCCGCCGCCTCGACAACTTCAGCAAGCGGCAACGCTTCGTATTTTTTCATGGCAATTCCCCTCATTTCGCGGCGCAAGCGCCTCTGGATTCCAACACGGTCAACCATAGCCCTATCTTAGTTCGTTTCCGGGCGGCTTACCTGTCAGAAATCCCGAAGCTTCTCTCAATTTTCCGCGAGATGAAGAAGCATCCAACTAAACCAGAATCACTTCCACGCCGCTGTCGCGAAATGGGCCGACCGCCGCCTCCGACGCGCCTTCGCCCGTAATCAACGTGTGCACCGCCCCGATCGGCGCCACCGTGTGCAGGGACAAGCAGCCGAGCTTGCTGTCGTCCGCGACGACGATGATTTGCTCCGCCGCCGCGATCATCCCTTGTTTGGTAGGGACCAGCTGCGCCTCCGGGTGCATCAGGCCGTACTTCGGGTGAATGACCGGGGTACCGATAAACGCCTTCTGCACATGCAGCGACTTCAGCACATGTTCGGTAAACATGCCGTTGAACATAAAGCTGGACGGATACAGCTCGCCGCCCGTCATGATCACCTTGACCCCCGGCGCGTCGCGCAGCTCCATGGCGATGTTCATATCGTTGGTCACGACGGTAATGTTGGAGCGGTGGACGAGGTGTTTGGCCAAGTGGAGCGTAGTCGTGCCGGAATCGATGATGATGTGCTCCCCATCCTGCACGAGACTGGCCGCCATTTTGCCGATGCGCATTTTCTGATCCAGCTGCTGCACGGCCCTCTCCTGAAAAGAAGGCTCATCATGCGTCCACTGATCGATGGTCACGCCTCCATGCGTACGTTTCACTAGCCCTTTCTGCTCGAGCTCCTCCAGATCCCGCCGGATGGTCGCGTCGTGCACGTCGAATTGCTGCGCCAATTGGGAGATGGTGGCGACTCGGTGCTGCCTGACATAATCCACTATTCGAAACTTGCGTTCTGCCGCTAACAACGAGTTCCCGCCTTTCTTTTCCTAACAGCCTTCTGTTCTCTAGAGCCTTCTTTTCTTACTACCCTATGTTGCAAAGCCTCTCATTTCCTAATACCCTGCTGATTGTGCTCATTTTACTTCAATTGGTGCTCATTGGAAAGACGCCTCGGCCCCATTAGGCAAAATAGCGCTTCAAAGCTTCGACGAACACCCGCGGCTCATCCACGGCAAATCGGCGAATGCCTATATCCAGCAAGGCGGGGAGCGACGTTTCGTCAAAATGGAACGGCAGCACCTCCAGCTCCAGTCCATGCTGTTCCATCAAGCGACACGCGGATTCGAGGTAGGGCCGCGAAAGACGATACCGCCAGCTCCTTTCCCCCTCTTCCACATCGATCAAGTGCAACTGGATGATATCGAGCGAGGCGAAGTCCGCTTGCCGCATCTCCTCGAACTTCCTCATGGATGCTTCCGGGTCGCGGCCAGGCACCCACAGCATCGTCCGCACTTCCGGCAGCAGCTGTTTGACCGTACGGCAATTGTTGTAGTCGTTGTGGGCGAAAATGATTTGCGAGCCGACGCCGAAGCGGCGAATCAGCTCGGCCAGACTTTCTAAATCCACTTGCTTGTAATCCAGGTACAGCTCCCGCTCCGGATGTTTCGCGAGTACGGTCAGCACTTGCTCCAAGGAAGGGATTTTCTCCCCGCGGAACGACTCGCCGAACTTGATCCCCGCATCCCACTCCCGTACCTCTTCGAAGGTCATCGTCGAAACCGGCTTCTCACTCAGCGGTTCCGAGGCATCGGTCGTCCTCCGCAGCGTGGCGTCATGCAAGCCAATAATGATCCCGTCGGCGGTCTGCCGAATGTCCAGCTCAGGAATGCCGCCCAGCTCCCAAGCGTACTCCACCGCCATCATTGTGTTTTCCGGCATCTCCGAATTGGAGTTTTGGTGGGCTTGCCATCGGACGTTTCTCCACCCTGTCCTCCCACTTGTCGTTATCAACCTTGCTCCTCCTCTTCAATAAGCTCCTATCGCCTACCATTGAAAGTCCAACAGCACCCTCGTCCAGCTGCGATGCTGAGCGGCAAACTTCATCGCCTCCGCCAAATCCGCATCGGACTTGATCGATCTGCGCGCGTGCGGCAGCAGCTTTCGGAGTGTCGCCTGGCAGCGCGTTTCTCTCATCGCTTCCAGCACGGGGATAAAATCCTCCGTGGAGCTCCGGCTGCTGCCTTTGAGCGTAATGCCTTTTTCCAGCACATCTCGCGTATTGATCGGCACCCGCTCCTCAGTCACCCCCATCAGGATGAGATGGCCGCCCGGCTTCAGCACATCGATCGCTTGGTTGATCGCGCTCTCGGAGAACCTGCCCCCTGCGCACTCCAAGGCAATATCGAACTGAGCGCCTGACGAAAAATCGAATTCCTGCACAAGCCTGCGCCGTCCGAACTCGAACTGCTCCAGCTTCTCGGGAACGGCCCCGAATACAGTGAGGTTAGCCGGATCCACGCCATACACGTGATGCAGCACAGCCGCCGCCAAATACCCGACCGGCCCGTCCCCGAAAATTGCGATTGTCGAGCCGTTAAGCCGGTCGGCAACGTGGCCAAGCGCCTGATAGGAGACAGAGCAAAGCTCGGTCAGCACCGCGATCTCGTCCGGCACCTCGGCCGGGATCGGCAAAGCGTTGGCCGCCGGAACGACAAGCCGGCTCTGGGCGATGCCGTCCATGCCGCTGCCGAGGAAACGGCCGTGCGTGCAGTAATTGGCGCTGGACCCGCCGCGCCTGCATGTTTCGCAGCATTGATCCGGCTGCTCGCCTCGGAGCGCGTAACCTTGCAGATTGGGAACGATGACTACACTTTGACCATGCGGGAGCGATGGGGTCGAGCTCCGAACGACGGTTCCGATTCCTTCATGGAGGAGCGCCATCGGCAGCTTGCTTGCCAGCGCTTCCGCACGCCTTTGCCCCGTATAATAGCGCAGATCCGCATGGCACACACTGCCGAGCGTCGGCTCGATGACGACTTCCCATTCCTGCACCTCGTGCTCCAACTGGACTTCCTGGACGATACGAGGCTGTATTAACCGTAACGCTCGCGAGACCACTTTTGTTTGTACACTTTGATTCGATTCTATCATATTTCGTTTTCTCTCCCATCTGTTTCTGATGCACATCCGCGCTCACCTTCATAAACAATACGCTCATATTTGCTTATTTATTAGTTTATATTTGCTCATATATCGATGTCAATGCTCATTTACGCTCGAAAAAACCAGATACACGCTCGTTTACGCTCATCGCAATTCATTTCACCGTTATCAGGGCTTGTTCGCATGTACTCGTCCGACCGGAATATACATAGGGAATAGAATCCAAATCCACGTTAAAAAGAGGCCCACATGCAAAAACAATCGTTCGTCAAAGGAACGTTCATGCTGACGGCATCGTCGCTCGTTACGCGTATTCTCGGCTTTATCAGCGGTATTTTCCTGGCGCGCTCGCTCGGTGCGGAGGGGATCGGCCTGCTCATGATGGCGCATCCGCTCGTCCCGCTCGTCATCACGCTGACCGAGCTCGGGCTTCCGGTCGCGATCTCCAAGATGGTGGCGGAAGCCGACGTCAAGGGAGACAAGCTCAAGGAAAAGCGCATCCTCGCCGTCTCCCTCGCCATCACGGGGACGCTTAGCGTCGTCCTGACGCTGCTGGCGCTGCTCGGCTCCAAGTACATCGCGGCCGTATTCCTCACCGATGACCGGGCTTACTACGCGATGCTGGCGATTACGCCGATCGCCCCGATCGTCGCCATCTCCGCCGTGCTGAAGGGCTACTTCCGCGGCAAACAGCATATGAAGTCGATCGCGCTGTCCGACGTCTTCGAGCATATCGCCCATATCGCGTGTATGCTGGCGCTGGTGTATTTGCTGCTGCCGTACGGCATCGCCTACGCAGCGGCCGGAGCGATGGTCGGCGCGGTAGCCGGCGAAGCCGTCGGGCTCATCTACTTGTACTCGAGGTACAAGGCGTATCAGCGGGGCGACGGCGTACGGCTGCCCGTATCCGAGCATCTGCGCCACGGCAAACGCACCTTCGGCGAGCTGATGCGGATGGGGTTGCCGACGACGGGACTAGGCTTCGTCCATTCGATCTACAGCGCCTTCCAGCCGATGCTGATCACGAAGAGTCTCGCGCTGTACGGGCTGGGCACCGCCGTCGCGACGAAGCAGTATGGACTGCTCGTGGGCTATGCCTTCCCGCTGCTCGTCTTTCCCGGCTTCATCACGAGCTCGCTGTCGACGGCGCTGATCCCGGCGGTCAGTGAAGCGATGGTGAACCGCAACAAGCTGGAAGTGCACCGGCGGATGGATCAGGCGATGCAGATCGCGTTGTACGTAGGGGCGCCTGCAACGGTTGTGCTATATTTGTTCGCGACTCCTTTAACAACGCTGATCTACAATGCACCCGAAGCAGGCAAGCTGCTTATGCTGCTCGCCCCGGTTTATTTTCTTCATTACTTCGATGTGCCGCTGCATGCGATTTTGCTTGGACTCGGACGGGCGGGGACGACGATGTGGAACTATGTGGCGATGACGATCCTGAAGGCGGCGGCCATTTATTTTCTGGGCAGCCAGTTCGGTCTGACGGGGGTCGTGCTCGGCATGAACTTCGGCATTTGCTTTATTACGATGCTCAATTTTTTCTCCATCTCGGGTCTGATCGGCTTCTACTTGGATTTGCGAAGGGTGGTCAAGGTGGGGATCTGCATGGCGCTCATGGCAATCGCCGGTCAATATGTGTACGGTTATGTGCAGCATATTCACATGCAGCCGGTGCTGGGGCTGGTGCTCTCGATCGGGCTGTCGATCTTCGTGTTCTGGGCTAGCTTGACGCTGCTGAACAAAATCAAATTACGCGGTGCGCTGCGTTTCGGATAAATCAGGAATATCAATTGCAGATACATTTATGCCGTTTCCAGCCATTGCCGCCCTCTCCAACTCGTCGTAAGCTGGTACTAAGAAAATCACTACTTACGAGGAGTGTTCGCGATGAACCAGACGATCAACCCGCCACTTCAGCCGCTTACCGGGGAGCAGATCGAATTTTTCAAGGAGCAGGGTTACTTTCTGTACAAAAGGGGCATGAGCTCCGATCTGATCGATGCGTTCAACGGGCATATCTACGACATTCGCCACCAGGAACCGGTACCGGAATGGGCCGCCTGTGCGGATCATGAGAAATTCTCGCGACGGCTGTTCAATCCGCATAAGCACGACAGCTTCTCGCGTCAAGCGATGAAACATCCGATTATCCGCGGCGGCCTCGCGCAATTGATGGGCCGGGAAGCGGTGTGCGTGCAGAGCATGTACTTTTACAAGGAGCCCGGTGCGCCTGGACAGGCGTCGCATCAGGATTATTACTACATCAAAAACGATCCGATGACGATGATTGCGGCCTGGGTGGCGATGGAAGAGCGGGTGGACGAGGAAAACGGCTGCTTGTGGGCGATGCCGGGGACGCATAAGCTGGGACTGCTGCCGCATGGCACGGTTCGCAATCTCGAGGAGCACGAGCATTGGACGGATGAAACGGAAGGCATCGACACGTCGCGGCAAATTCCGGTGGTCATGGAGAAGGGCGACATCCTGTTTTTCAGCGAGCTGCTGATCCACTCCTCCAACAAAAACCGCAGCAAGGACCGTTGGCGCCGCTCGTATGTGTGCCACTACATCCGCGAGGACTCGAACATCCTGCACCGCGAGGACCTGCGGCAGAAGTATCCCCTTTATTGAGGGGACGACTGTCTTCTTGGTGGGTTAGCCGGACGGTTGTGCGCAATGTAGAGTAAAAATGGTCTACTTGGTTGGCGTCGCGGTCCGGCAGCGGAGTTGCAGGAGTTTCATAAGAGAAGTAGACAGTTGCCCAGCCCATGAGCGGACTTCGGGCATATACTGGGATAGAAGTCTACTTTGATGAGGAGTGAAGTCTACGATGGGTTTTACGCAACCGGCACCTCCTACTTCTCCCCCGCCTTCCCATATACCGCAAATGTCGGCGTACGCCGTGGATCCGAACAGCATTTACAAATGCTTGGGTGGCTACACCTACTTGTGGCTGCGCAACGGCGACAACTTTTGGTTTTATTTGACCTATGTCGGGCGGCACAATGTACTGGGCTATCGTTTCTTCGGCGGCCGTTGGAACCATTACAGCGTAGAGCTGCGGGAGATCGTTTCGTTTAGCTGCTCTTAAGGCGATAGGTGAGTGGCGTGCGGGTGAGAACCAAATAGCGATTTGAATGCTTATTTTTGCCGGCATGGCGGCGAAGGGGTTCATGGAGCCATGTTTCCTTGAAGTTCCATTGGCTCCCGCTCCCATCTATTAACCGGGGCTCCCCTTCGCTTGCTCCACTAGCTCGAAGCCCGACTGGATATGCCGCCGCACGACGGCCTCCAGCTCGACAGCGTCTCCTACACGGATCGCTTCCACGATCGCCCGGTGCTCCTCGGTCGTCCTTTGCGATTTCTGCTCATAGCGGTTGTAGTAGTACCGGGCCACCTGCGTGTGAAAATTGAGCGAGCGATACACCTCCAACAGCTTGCTGTTGCCGGCCGCTTCGATAAGCAGCTCGTGGAAACGGGTGTCATGCTCGTTGAAAGCAAAATAGTCGAAAGCTTGCCCCTTCTTCTCCAGCTCCGCTTCACAGGCAAGCCGCGCTTGGTCCAGCTCCTGCAGCTGCCGCTCGGTCACATGCCGGACAACCTCCCTGCACGCCCCCGCTTCCAGCAGTATACGAACCGCGAACAGCTCCAGCATGTCGTCGGCCGAGAACCGGGTGGCATACGTCCCGATCTTGGACTTCACGACAACCAGCCCTTCCGCCGCCAGACGGGCGATCGCATCCTTCATCGGCGTCCGGCTGACGCCCCATTGCTCGGAGAGCAGGTTCATGTCGATCCGCTCACCTGGCTTAATAACGCTCATCGTAATCGCTTTTTTCAGACGCTGGTATACCTTGACGGACAATTCGTCCGATTGGATTCTATGGAACAGCTCTTCACTCATCTGGAGTTCACACCTTTATCGATCGTGGTCGGGTGCTGCTCCCACCATTATAACAGGTAAAGCGCCGCTCGGCCGATATAGGCTCCGTTCAGTTGTTCGCCGATGCGCAGCAATTGATTGTACTTAGACAATCTGGATGAGCGGGCCAGCGACCCAATCTTGATCTGCCCGCCTACGAGACCTACAGCGAGATCCGCTAGCGTGGCATCCTCCGTCTCGCCCGAGCGGGCCGAGATCACCGTATTGAATCCGGCGCTGCGCGCTATCGTGACGGCTTGCACCGTTTCCGTGAGCGTGCCGATCTGGTTCATCTTCACCAGGACGGAGTTGGCGGCTTGCTCCATAATGCCTCGGCGAATGCGTGCCGGATTCGTGGTGAACAAATCGTCGCCAACCAGCTGCAGCTTGCTCCCGAGCCTGCGAGTCAGCTCCTGCCACCCCTGCCAGTCATCCTCGGCCAAGCCGTCCTCGATGGACACGATCGGGTACCGCTGACACCAACGCTCGAGCACATCGACCATCTCTTGCACCCGGAGCACGCGACCCTCGGATTGCAGCTCGTATGTATCTTGCTCCGGATTATAGAAATGAGTGGATGCAATGTCGAGCGCGATCGCCATGTCTTCCCCCGGACGCAGTCCAGCCCGCTCCATCGCCGCGATCAATAGCTCCAGAGCTTCCTCGTTGGATTGCAACGAAGGGCCGAACCCTCCCTCGTCCGCCAGCAGCCAGCCGACATATCCGCGCTCGTTGATGATTTCTTGTGTCTTCCAATACACCGACGAAATCATTTCCAGCGCCTGCGGATACGATTCCGCTCCCACCGGAACGACGAGGAAATCCTGCACATCAAGCTTTTTACCCGCATGCAAGCCTCCGCTGATGATGTTCACCATCGGAAGCGGGATCATCAGCGGGGTGCCGCCCGGCAAATAGCGGTCCGCCAAGTAGCGGTATAGCGGCTTGCCTTGGGCGGAAGCCGCCGCGTGTGCCGCCGCGAAAGAGATCCCGAGAATCGCATTGGCGCCTAGCCGCGACTTGTTGGCCGTGCCGTCCAGGTCGATCATCGTCTGGTCGAGCTTCTCCTGGTCGAACACGTCGACGCCGTGGAGCGTTTCGGCCAGCACGGTGTTTACGTGCTCTACCGCTTTCGATACTCCTTTGCCCCGATAGCGGCTCGGGTCCCCGTCACGCAGCTCCCAGGCCTCGAACTTCCCGGTCGAGGCGCCGGACGGCACCATCATCCGCCCCGTGTGCCCGCTGGATAGCTCCACATCCACCTCCACCGTCGGATTGCCTCGGGAATCCAAAATTTCTCTGCCATGTATCCCTACAATTATACTCATAAGCTCAAAGTCATCCTTTCATCGCTTCATCTAAGCTTGCAAATGGCTCCCGATCCGGGTGCCGGATCCAATCTGTGGCCTGCTTTCGAATCCGCTCCTTCAGAACGGGATCCTTGATGTAGTCGACTGTAGATTTGCCGTCGATTCTCGCCAGCAGCAGCGCGCCGGTATGCCCCGTTAAACGCGATTCCCGTTCATGCCTGTAGCCGTAAGCTTGCAAAAAAACATGCATAAGCCGGAACGCATCCGCCTGCTTGTGCAACGCCCAGCCCTTGAGCAACAGGTGAGCTGATGTGAAAGCTAAATCGAATACCGGGTTCCCCCAATGCGCCACCTCGTAGTCCAAAACAATAACTTGATGGTGCCGATCCACAAGCAAGTTCTTCGGCGAGAAGTCGCCGTGTACGAGACAAGTGCGACATTCGAGCAGGTCGGCGATCAGCGTATTCATTTCGGCGGTCAGGTGAGGATGCTTCATTAACAAATACTGGTGAAACGGTTCGATTCGCAGCTCGCGGAAAAAGCTCAAATCCTCAAAGGCTCCTTGCTGCTCCGGGCTCAGCTCGCGTCGGCTGCATTCGTGCATAATGCGAAGCACCTCGCCTGCATGTCGTGCCGTCCTCTCGCGGAACTCGCCGTTCATCAGCTGACTTTTCCATGTGACGGCCTCCTCAGGTGCGCAAGTCATAATGTAAAGGTGGTTATCGGCGTCCGAATGCAGAATTCGGGGGACCGTGCCTGCCGGCATATGAGGCTCCACCGCCAACATCGCCTGCTGCTCGCGCTCGATACGCTGCACATCCGCGAACCAATCGACCTCCACCGCGAGCTTCGGCAGCGCTTGTTTGACGACCCACCGCTCCGCGCCTGCGGTCACCTTCCACACCGAGCAAGAGACGCCGCCGCTTAGCCGCTCTATCACGACACTTCGCGAAGCTCCGCCTGCCGGACGGAGGCTCGCTATGTAATGCCCCACTTGATCCTCAGTCTCCAGAATCAAATTGTCCCTCCTCATCCCGCAAAGGATAATTGTCTGATAAATTTATGATTTATAGTATAATTCTACTGGTATAGCTAAAGTGATGTCAACGAGAAAAACCATAAGGGAAGATCAGCTCATTCCCGCAACCAGTTAAACCCGCTTGAGGCGAAGAGCAATTCTCGAGCAACGTGACGCCCGTATCTCTGCTCCCTAGTCCGAAAAAATCGGACTACCGCACGTTTCACCGCCCGGAAAAGCTCTGTAGTCCGAATTGGCCCCGCTTCTCCACTCCAGCCACCTGCCCTCTTCGGTTCTACTTTGGTTCTGGGCGTTATATTAGGGTTTCTTGTTCTTCCTGCTCGACCGGTCGGACATCCCGCACGACACTCTCGGGTCCAGC
>NZ_BIMA01000139.1 GCF_004000845.1 Paenibacillus koleovorans NBRC 103111 | reverse complement strand
AATTCCCATTCAAGTGAAGCGATAGCTGACGAAGCATACGCATGAACTTGAACGGGGCCCGAAGGAACATAACATGAACTTCGCAAGCTCAACCCACTTATCGAACTTCGCATCCAGTTTTCAGGGTACAAATTTCTGTTGCAATTTGCGCGGGATTTGATTATATTAATTCTTGTCCCCATACGGAGGGACAGGCTGCAACGGGACGTAGCTCAGCTTGGTAGAGCACCTGGTTTGGGACCAGGGGGTCGCATGTTCAAATCGTGTCGTCCCGACCACGAACCTAACATCAACGGCAGGAACCTTAGCGGTTCCTGTTTTTTAATATGGCGAGGGACGGATGTGTCGGCGCGCTTGGAGAAGAGCTGGGTCATATTCAAGAGGGAAGAAAAGCGGGAGCGCATCCTGATCGACAAACACGCGAGGCTCGCGCAGCAAGCCGCGCCGGCGCCTTACCCGATGCTGGCGACGGTAGCTATCTATACATACGGAGCGGCGGAGTCCAAGGAACAGAGCCAGCAATTGACCGGCAAGATCATGCAGCTGCACCAGCGATTCGAACAGGCGGTGGATCGCGAGGGCGAAGGGCGGTTCGTCGGTCGGATCGAGTCCGAAACCCGACTCGAGTTGTACTTCTACGTGCAGGACGAGCGGGCGGCGAAAGCCAAACTAGAGGCCTGCTTCAATCCACCGGAGCCGTTCCGCTATGCGGTGTCGGTTCGGGAGGATGCCGAATGGAGCTTGTACGATTACTTGCAGCCGACGGAACGGGAGAGGCATCTATCCGGCAACGTGAGCGGACTCGCCTCCTTGTCGAGCCAAGGCTATCAAGTGCAGGTCGAGGCCAAGCTGCAGCACTATATGAGATTGCCGAGCCGGGAAGCGCTCCAGACGATCAAGGACAAATTGAGCCGGCAAGGCTATAAGATCGAGAACGTGGACTTCGACGATGCCAAGAGCGGCTGGCCGCATGTGCTGCAAATAAGCACCGTCTGTCTGCTGACCGAAGATGCGCTGAACAGCCAGTCCGGCCAGCTGTTCGACGAGTTGTCGAAGGTCGGGGGCAAGTACGAGGGCTGGGGGCTGGTGCCGAAGATGACGGTGGCCGCGAAGCTCCGCTCCTACGGAGGCATGCTGCGGTTCATCGGAGTGATGACGGTCACCGTAATCATCTTCGGGCTGCTCGGCATGTATTTGCTGGACGGGCAGCCGACCCGGCTAGGGCGGTGGCTGGGCACCGAGACGGAAGCCGTGAGCCAATTCAAGTCTCCGCTTAAGGTAAACAGCCGTGTGCCGTCGACCAGCTTTGAGGACCATTTGGGCAATGTCCTTCAGTTGGGGAATACCGGCCGTCCGGCGGTGATCAATTTCTGCGACGTCATCTTCGAGCCGTGCCAGGACGATTACTTGCAGATGCAAGAGATGGCGAGCGCGTATATGGAAAAGCTTGATTTTTACACCGTTCAGCTGGCCAGAGACAATACCTTTCTAAATGAGCATCCTTCCGTCTATCCGGTGCTCCTCGACGAAGAGATGGCGGTCTACAAAAGCTATGGGGCAAATCGATTTCCGATCTCATACATAGTAAATGGCAATGGAATTGTAGTGGAAGTGGTCGGCCCCGGACGTTCGGTGAACCGAGAGGATATGGAATACGTGCTGGGAAAAATGGAATCGAATAAATGAGACTAAAGCAGGAGTCTGGGTAGGCTTCTGCTTTTTGTTTGAGCGCTCATGATAGGCCAGAAGTTGGAGATACTGGTTAGGGACGGGCGGTTTGGTTGACACTCCTCCGGCAATATGGTTCATTTATTGATGACAGCTACAAAAGAGTAAGGGGTAAATGGCCGCATGAAAAGAAGTCGAATGAAAATGGCTTGCGGCATCGTATTGACTGCACTGCTATTGGCAGCCTGTGACCGATCCGTGCAACCGGCGACCCTTCCGATCCCATCGTTATTGCCGCCCAGTCTACAGACCTCATCGGTTCCCTCTCAAGAGCAGAGCAGGACGGCGCTGCAGCGCTTCGTCTCCGAGCGCATGAACGGCCCGGACGGCGTCTACACGAACTTCAGGGATACCGAACAGTCGGGGGAGCTGGCGACCGGCCACGAGGTGCTCAGCGAGTCGACAGGACTCCTGATGCGCTATTATGCCCTTCAGAAGCTGCGAAGCGAGTTTGACGCCGAATGGGCGAAGGCGAAGCGAGTACTGGATATGAAGAGCGGCTTCAGCTACCGGTACAGCCCGAACAAGCAGAAGCGATACCCGCTGAATGCGGCTGTCGACGATCTAAGAATCATTCGAGCCTTGTATGAAGGAGCTCATCTGTTCCAAGACACCGGTCTGAAGGTTGAGGCGGATACATACGGCAAACGGTTTATAGACTACAACACGAAAAGCGGCTACATGTACGATTTCTACGACGAGACTTATAAGACGACCAATTCCTTCATCACGCTGTGCTATACCGACCTCAAGACGATGCAATTGTTGCCGATGCCCGACGAACAAAAGACGGAGCTGACCAGGAATATGCTCGGGGTTGTGCAGAACGGCTACCTCTCGGAGAAGTTTCCATTCTATGAGACGCGCTACGACTACAAGAACCGCAGCTACAGCTCGGACAACATCAACATGGTGGAATCGCTGCTTACCGTTTTAGCGCTCTCGGAAGTGGGTAAGCATCAGCCGGCCAGTGTCCGTTATTTGAAGGAGCACGTGAAGGCCGGGACGCTATTCGGCCAATACACGAAGGAAGGCAAGCCGACCAATGACATCCGCTCGACGGCGATTTATGCGATCGCGGCGATGATCGGCGTACAAGTCGGTGACCGCGCGCTCTATGAGGACGCCCTCCGCCGGATGGGCGAATTCCAAGTGAAGGACCCGATCAGCCCGCTCTACGGCGGCTACGGGGATCCGGCCACGCAAGCGGCGTTCTCCTTCGATAACTTAATGGCGCTGCTGGCTCACGCCTACTGATTCTGGAGAGGGGGAAGCGGCTGTGAGAGCCAAACGAAGTCGATTCCCGAATCCTTATCGCTACTTGTCCCTCAGCCGCTTCTTGACGCCTGCGCAGCTCGCGGCGATCGGAGTGCTCGTCGTCTCCGCGATCGCCCTGCTGCTGCGACCGGTCGTCGGACTCGCAGACAACGGCGACTATTTCCGCATTTTGTACAGCAACGGCCTGTACTTCAACCGGCCGGACTATGACAGCCAATACTTGGGCTATTTCGTAAGACAATTCGGCATCCTGCAATATTTCAACGAGAACGGAGCGCTGCTCGCTTCCTCGCAATCGATTTTCATCCGGGCGGCGGTATGGCTCAATCGATTGGTTTACGACTCCCAAGTGTTCGATATTCGGTTCCAAGCCGTGCTGTACATCCTTCTCTACTCGGCAGCCGTCTTCTTGTTGGTAGAAAGCTTGACGTGGAACATTCATCGGAAATACGGGTACGGAATCGCCGCGTTGGCGGTGTTCGTATTCGGGGATACGGGCTATACATCGTTTTTTAATTCCTTTTATAGCGAAAGCGTTGTCTTGATTGCAACCATGACGATGTTCGCAACCGGTCTGCTGTTTTACCGCAACCGGTACAACGACTATGTGCTGATGGCGATTTTTCTAGGGAGCTCCCTGCTGCTCACAACGAGCAAACAGCAAAACGCGCCGGTCGGCATCGCAATAGCCATAGTGGGCCTCTTGTTCATCTACCTTAGAAAAGAAAGCGTGTATCGGGTGCTGACGGCAGCCTCGCTCGGCCTGATCTTATTCGCCGGCGTTGCTACCTACGTGCTGATTCCGCAGCAGTTCGTGAACATCAACAAATACCACGCCATGACGCGCGGAGTGATGATGGAGGCCGGCAATCCGGAAAAAGCGCTCGATCAATTCGGCATCGATCCCCAGTATGCGATACTGAACAAAAGCATCTATTACGAGCCCTTCACAACGGTGGATGTCAACTCGGGATTGCTGCAGCGGCATTTTTACGATCATTACGGCTTCGGCTCGATTCTGCTCTATTACGCGCTTCATCCCGATCAAGGCATCCAGATGCTGGACGCCGCCGCTAGAAGCGCCTTCACGATCCGACCGATCGGCATCGGCAACTACGAGCAGGCGGTTGGCAAGCCGTTCGGCGCGCAAACGAACTTCTTCACCGCGTACAGCTGGCTGAAGGATGCGGCTGCTCCCAAGACGTTCGGCTTCATCGTGATATGGGCGATCGTGGTCATCGGTGTCTATGCACCATCCTTCGTCCTTGCGGTGCGCAAGCGACAGCTCCGACCAGCGCTGCGTTTGCCCCTGCTTCTCATGATGATGGTGGTCGGGCTGAGCGGTATCGTCGTGTCGCTGATCGGCGCAGGGGATGCCGACCTGGCCAAACACGAATTTCTGTTCACGGCGGCGTTCGATCTCGTGTCGTTCGTCACCGTCTCGGATTTGTTCCGGCGCCGGCTATGGCGGGGCGAGACGGAAGGCGGGGTGCAGCGGCCATGAACGGTTGTCCGGATAACCGACTGAGAGCGGTTGTGAAGCTGCTGATGGTGCTGATTCTCCTCGCTGGCATCTTGCCTTCGCCGAACGTTCGAGCCGCGGAAGCCCTTCCGTCCGCCCCTAAAGTGCTGCTCGTTTACGACAGCCTGGCGAAAGGAACGGCGCTGGAAGGCAACATCGAAACGATGCAGCGGGTACTCGCTTCCTTCGGCGCAATGGTAAGGCTGCTGCCGGTTGAGCAGTACAAGACCGGTACGATGCAGGGCTACGCTTATGTGATAGGCGTCCGAAATTCGTCCGATCCGACGATGGCGCCGCCGGAGTATGAGCGGGAGCTGCAGCAATTTAGCGGCGGGTACCTCCATATCGGGCTGTCGCCGCCTTCTTTTGTCCAGGCCAAGCTAGGGCTGCAGCTCGCTTCCGCGGAGTCGCAAACATGGACGCTTGCGCTTGGACAGCTCACACAGAACGCTATTCGGGTCGGGAAGCTGCCTATCATTGTCCAGCATAGCGGCACGGCTTCAGGGGGACAGTGGACCTCGACGGCGAACCCGAATTGGATAAGCCCTTATGCAGTAAGAAGCGACCGTCTCGCGTATGCGAGCTATATGGCGGGAGGGAATTTGAGCGAGACCGCGATCGCGCAAGTAGTTAGAGAATGGATGGGGGTAACCTCCGAATCCCGCACTTACTTGCTGTTCAAGGAAGTGTATCCGTTCTCCGACCTGAGGCTGCTGGAGCGGCTGGCCGATCAATGCTACAGCGCAGGCATCCCATTCATCGTCAGCGTACGTCCGGTGTTCCACAACCTGGACTACCCCGCGATGGTGCGCTACTTGGAGACACTGAAATATGTCCAGTTCCGCAACGGCAGCATCCTGGTGAATGCGCCGGTCGTGGCGTCGACGATCAGCCAGGACACGCAGTCGCTCAAGCCGCTGATGAACGCTTTTCTCAATCGCTTGGCGGAATACGGCATCGCACCGTTAGGGATGGGAGCCGAGCTGTACTGGGCTTACGATCAGGTATACGCCAAGGACGGCATGGGCTTCTTCGACTCGGTCGTGCTGTTCCCGAACAGGCAGCTCATGCACCGGGCGCAGTTGGATACGTCGCAGCCGTTCGCATCGGCGCTGTACAGCTTGCCGCTAAGCCAGCTGGAGGAGTACGACCGGACAGGGAAGGTGATGCAGCCCTTTCCGACCGATACGGCGCTCACGCTCGATATGTACGAGAGCGAGACGGAGCTGCTGACATCGCTTCAGAAGCTCGTCCGTAGCTGGATCACGTTTGCCGAATACAAAGAAATGCCGCATGCGGTACGCACGGAGCTGAATACGATCGTTTCCGACAAAGGTGCCCTGGTGCTGAACGGGGTGACCGTGGGGCTGGACGACAAGCTGATGGAAGTGAGCGACGAATACGCCTACGTCCAGGAGCGGGAGGCCGCCTTCGCCCGGCTGTTCAACTTCCAGAATACGGTGTTCATTGCGATCATTTTGTTCACCTTAGCGGTGTTCGGCGTCTTTTTCCTGATTGGCTATCGATTGTACAAACGCAAGTATTACAAGTAACGGGATAAAGGAGCCGACCATGACGATTTCGGACATCCTCATGCTGATCGCGGTCATCTGCATCTGGTCCTTGCTGCTGGTGAACGTGGTTCTGATCATAGCGGGTTATATGTACTACATCCAGGGCGAAGGAGAGCGGGTGCCGGCCATCCCCGAGGAGCCGCCGTTCGTCACGATCATGGTGCCCGCGCATAACGAAGGCAAAGTGATCATCAAGACGGTGGAAGCGCTGCTCGCGCTCGATTACCCTTGGGACCGCTACGAAATTATCGTCATTAACGACAATTCGTCCGACAACAGCAGCGAGCTGCTCGCGGGTCTGCAGGCGAAGCACGCCACTCGCAACCTGATCGTCATCAATACCGACAAGGTGACGGGAGGCAAAGGCAAGTCCAACGCGCTCAATATCGGCTTCGGGCGCAGCAAGGGTGAGCTGGTCGCGATCTATGACGCGGATAATACGCCGGAACGGAAAGCGCTCCGCTACTTGGTAGGCGAGATTATGAACGATCCGAAGCTGGGCGCCGTCATCGGCAAGTTTCGGACGAGAAATCGCGATGCCAGTCTGCTGACCCGCTTCATCAACATCGAGACGCTTTCTTTCCAATGGATGGCCCAAGCGGGGAGATGGAAGCTGTTCAAGCTGTGTACGATTCCCGGGACGAACTTCATCATGCGGCGTTCGATTATCGAGCAGATCGGCGGCTGGGACGTCAAGGCGATCGCCGAGGATACCGAGATCAGCTTCCGCATCTACATGATGGGCTACCGGATCAAGTTCCAGCCGAAGGCTGTCACATGGGAGCAGGAGCCGCAGACGGTGAAGGTGTGGTTCAAGCAGCGCACACGCTGGGCGAAGGGCAACATATATGTGATTGTCAAAAATATTCGATTGCTGTTCAACCCGGCGGCCAGACGCATCCGCTTCGATATTTTGTACTTTTTGTCCATCTATTTTCTGCTGCTGACTTCCCTTATCATGTCCGATACCTTACTCATCCTGCATGCCCTGGGCTACGTCCATACGACGATTGCCGGCTTCAGCTCCTTTCTATGGCTGCTGGCGATTACGCTGTTCATAGTAGGAACGTACATCACCCTGATTACGGAAAAAGGCGAGATGAAGCTGTCCAACCTCTGGATCATTATGCTCATGTACGTCTCGTATTGCCAAATGTGGATGGTCGTCGCCGCCTACGGTCTGTACGCCTATCTGAAGGATCAAGTGTTCAAGCGAGAAGCCAAATGGTACAAGACCGAACGTTATTAGGAAAGGGGAGATCATTGATGAAACGAAAAGCGTTGGCGGCCGTCCTGCTTGCGTCGCTTCTGCTAGTGACGCAGGCGGGGCAGCTGTTCGCGGCGGAGCTCGATCCGACGAAACAGCAGGCTTACGAGACGCCTTTCACCGATACGGCGGCTTCTTTGTTCGGCATTCTGCAGGCCAAGCAGCAGTTTTTTCAAATCGCCGATTATTGGAATGTCAGCGATATCAAGGTCAATCTCGATTATAAGGCGTCGCCGCTGCTCCAGAACGAGCTGTCCAGCGTTACGTTAGCGCTGAACGGCTCTACCTTTCATTCCTTCCGGCCGATGGCCAAGGATACGAAGCAGCGGCTGACCGTGAGCATCCCGGTCGAGCTGCTGGTCAAGGGAACCAATACGCTCTCGATCGAGAGCAATATGCAAACGGCGCTTCGCGACGAAGCGGTCTGCCGTCCGACCGACAACCGGGAGAGCTGGCTGCAGCTCTACGATACATCGGGTGTCGTTGTACAGTATACGACCAAACCCCTGGCCGGGGGCATCGGGGATTTCGCCCGCCACTTCGTCGGGCTGGACACGATGAATGCGGCGCAGAACGCGGTCGTCGTGCCCGCCAACGGCCAGCCCGCCGAGCTGGAGGCGGCCGTCTATGCGCTGAGCGGCTTTGCACGGTCGAACCCGCTCAAGGACAAGACGATTCCGCTGCTCACCATGGGCTCGGACGCCGCCAAGGAGAAGAAGCTGCTCGTCGCCATCGCGCTTTACGACAACCTGCCTGCCGATTTGAAGACCGGGCTGGCGCGGCAAAACTTCCAGAACGAGGCGCTGCTGCAGCTCGTCAATATGACCAGCCAGCCGACGCTGGTCATTACTTCGGCGAATCCCAGCTTGCTCGTGCTGGCCGGCCGCTACGCTGCGAATCAGACGCTGCTCGGTCAGCTCGATGCCGGGACGAAGGTCGTGATAGAGGGCACGGATGTGTCCTCGCCGGCGCTGCAGATCGGCAAGACGATTCCGCTGACCGAGTCCGGCGACAAGCTGACCGGAGCTAAGCACCGGACCCGCTCGTATTTCATCCCGCTGCCGGCCAATCGTTCCGTGGCCGAGGCAAGCAAGATCGGCCTCGACTTCCGCTATGCGAAAAACTTGGATTTCAATCGCTCAATGGTCACCGTCCTGATCAACGACGCGCCGATCGGCAGCAAAAAGCTGAACCCGAACTTGGCCGACGGCGATACCCTGACGCTGCCGATTCCGCAGAATTTGAATATAACGGGCAACTTTCCCATAACAGTCGCATTCGATCTGGAGTTGGCGAACAATACAGGCTGCATCCAAACCCAGAACGAAATGCCATGGGCATTCATTACAAAGGACTCGTTGTTGCAATTGAATACGAAGGATCGCACCGATTTGCTGTTCAACAACTACCCTTATCCGTTCCTGAGGGACGGCAGCTACAATCAAGTAGCGGTCGTGCTGCCGGAGGAGCGGGATGCGAACGTATATCAATCGCTGACCAACTTGTTTAATCTACTCGGGCAATTCGTGGAACGCAATTCCGGGGAGGTCCGGTTTTTCGGGCCGAATGTGGCGGCGACGGAGCTGAAGAACCGCAATGTGATGGCCGTGGGAACGTTCCGCAACAACAAGCTGATTCGCGACAACAACGAGAAGCTGTACTTTCGCTTCGACGTGAACGGCCAGACGATCCGCTCGAATGAGAAGATGAGCCTCGATTTCGATTATGGGAAACGAATCGGCGTGCTGCAGCTGACCGAGTCGCCCTACGGAGAGGCGCATGGCCTGCTCACGGTGACGGGTGTAACTCCGGAGCACGTAGCGCTTGCTTCCAAGCTGGTTGCCAATCAGAGCACAATGTGGAAGGTGTTCGGCGACGGCGTCATCACCGATAAGGACGGAAACATTCATGCATTCCGCTTTAAGCAGGAAGCAACGACGGGACCGGCGATAGGATTCAGTGAAGTGCTGGAGCGTACCGATGTGCTGAAATTTATGGTGGCGCTTATTCTCGTGCTGGTGCTCGTCCTCGTCTCGCTGATCTTCCTGATTCGCAAATACAGGCTGAAGCGGAGGGAAGGCCGATGAAACGCCATCAGAACAGCTTGATCGCCGACGGCGCTTTCCTGTTCCTCTTCCTGCTCTGCTTCGTCAGCATCTTGTTCGCGGCGGGCGATCCGAACCGTTACATCGAGAACATGATCCTGCTGAACATCGCCTTCCTGCTCGCGATCATCACTTATTTCACTACTGTGACGACCGGGCTTATCCTGAACATCGTGTTCCTGTTCGGCTACGGAACCTATACGCTGTACCAGACGGTCGTTATAGGGGAAATTGTCGGCAGCCAGACGTACTTCTGGTTGTTGCTTACGCCGGCCTATACGCTCGTAACCTGGATGCTGACGAACGCCTACAAAGTGCTGCAAACCGAGAACATGCGGCTGCAGCGGGCTAACGATACGCTGGCGACGATGGACGATAAGACCAATTTGAAAAACAGCCGTTCGTTCCAGAACGACGCTACGGTATTCATGGCGCTGTCGGTTCGGTACAAAATTCCGCTCACGCTGCTTATTATGAACGTCAAGTATTGGGATGAGCTCAAGCGGATGATCAGTGAAGATACGATGACGGAAGCGATCTACGATCTGTCCAAGCTGGGGGAGACGAGTATCCGGACGAACGATTCGCTCTACATGCTGAGCAAGGAAAACCCGACTTGGGGCTTGCTGCTGTTCACGGATCGCGACGGCGCTCAATTCGTCATCAACCGGTTGAACCAGAGCGTGGTGGAAATGAACACTATGTTTTCGGAAAAATATCGAATTGAGCTGAATTTGCGGATTGGCGCGACGCAGTACGATCCCCAGACAATCGAAACACCGCTAGACTTCATTGTTCAGGCAAGGAAGCAGCTGGAATACGATGTTTAAGAAGAGGCCATATGGATTCTCCGTCCGAGTTGTTTCAATTCGGGCGGTTTTTTCATTTGCGGAGGCTGCGTGGTACAATCATTCTACTGGCGTTTTACTAGATCGGGTTGCTAGAAAGGGGAGCGGATAAGGGTGAGGGAGAGAAAGATTGTAGGGCTGATGGTTGTGGCGGCGCTGTCGGGACTGCTATGTGCCGTCGGTTTAGGCTGGACGCTGTATGACTACTTCGGGCCGGCGTCTGCGGAGGCGCTGGATCAAGCGAAGCCACCGGCGGGTGCTGTGCCTGGAGCAAGCTCCACTCCGACATCCCCCGCGGCGCCAGCCTCCCCTTCGCCAGGCTCGGGTACCGCAACCCCGCCTGCCGCCTCGCAGAAGAGCGGCTTTCACGTAGCCGTGATCGGAGATTCGCTCGCACGAGGGACTGGAGATCCGGACGGCAAAGGCTTCGCCGGCTATTTGCTTGACGACCTGAAGCAGCGCATACCGCAAGGGCAGGGCATCGTGCTCGACAATTTTGGCGTTGACGGGCAGACGTCTGCCCAGCTGTCGACTGCGTTGCAGCAGCAGGCACCGCTGCAGGGGAAGGTCGCGGAGGCGGATGTTATCGTCGTCAGCATTGGCGCCAACGATTTGTTTCGTGGCGGCGACACGTTGCGGGATTTGAGCGCGGCGAACATCCAATCGATCGAAAGCGGGTATTTGGGCCGACTCGACGGCATCCTGAAGCAGCTGCGCCAGCGGAATGCGAACGCCAAGATTTTTCTGATCGGACTGTACAATCCGTTCATTGATTTCAAAGATACGACCGCCGTTACGACCAAAATCGTACGGGACTGGAATTATAAGGCGGCGGAGGTAGCCGCGCAAACTACGCAAACCGTGCTCGTGCCGACATTCGATTTGTTCCAGCTGAAGGTGCAGGATTACTTGGCTCGAGACTTGTTCCACCCGAATGCAGCCGGTTATCGGCTGATCGGCGAGCGTGTCGCAGCGCTTATTACTTGGTAGGAGGGAGGACCCGCGTATGAGCGAAATCACTCTGTCTGTACGGGGTTTGCGCAAGGTCATCGGCAAACGGGAAATCATCCAGGACTTGTCCTTCGAGCTGAAGCGCGGCGAAGTGTTCGGCTTCCTCGGCCCCAACGGCGCAGGCAAAACGACGACGATCCGCATGCTGGTCGGGCTTATTCGGCCGACGGCCGGGACGATCGCGATCTGCGGGTATGAGCTGCATCGGCATTTTGAACAAGCGATGAAGCATCTCGGCTGCATTGTGGAAAATCCCGAGCTGTACTCGTATATGACCGGGTGGAACAATTTGGCTTATTTTAGCCGGATGATCGAAGGTGTCGATGAGTCGAGGATCAAGGAAGTCGTTGAGTTGGTCGGACTAAGCGCAAGAATTCACGATCGGGTGAAAACTTATTCGCTTGGCATGCGACAGCGACTTGGAATTGCCCAGGCGCTGCTTGGGCGGCCGAAGGTGCTCATTCTCGATGAGCCGACGAACGGACTGGATCCGTCCGGTATTCGCGAGATGCGCCAATTCATCCGTTATTTGGCTGAGCGGGAAGTGTTGAGCGTGCTCGTGTCGAGCCACCTGCTCAGCGAAATCCAGCTCATGTGCGATCGGGTCGCGATCATGGCGAAGGGGCGGATCATCCGCGTGGATACGGTCGACCGGCTGCTCACGGAGCAGGAGCGGGTTAGCTGGCGGGTGACGCCGCTCTCGGCGGGGTTCGAGCTGCTGGCGAAGCTGGCCGGATCTGCGGAGCAGCACGGGGAAACGATCGTCACTCCGTATTCGGAGGAGCAGGTCGGACAGTGGAACCGGGCTTTGGTCGAAGCAGGCGTGTCCGTGCATGAGATGAAGCGCAAGCTGCCTTCCCTCGAGGACTTGTTCATTGAGCTGACTGGAGGGACGGGCATTGATTAATTTGGTTTATAACGAGATGGTGAAAGTGAACGGCAAACGCAGGCTGGTTGTCGTTGCTCTCATCATCGGTGTCCTGATCTCTGTTTTCACATATGCCCAATTTCGGCAGGCAGAGGAAAATCAGCGTCGTTTCGGCAGTGTCGATTGGCGCGTAGCGCTGGAGCAGCGTATCGCAAGCTGGGAAAATCGGATGAACAGCACCCGAACCGACGAAGCGTCGAAAGCCGAGCTTAAAATCCGCATCGAGCAGCACCAATATTATTTGGACTACAATGTCAATCCGTCTGAGCCAGGAGCGCCGACATTCGTGAGAGGCTTCGTGGAAAACGGGATCCAGCTGCTGCTTCCGCTGCTGATGATGATCGTCGCCGCCGACTTGGTCTCCTCGGAGCATAGTGCAGGTACGGTCAAGGTGCTACTGACGCGACCTGTGAGGCGATGGCGTATTTTGCTAAGCAAATACTTGGCCTTGTTGTTGTCTGTATCGATCATCATTTTGTTGTTCGCGTTGTTGTCGACGGTGATTTCGGGTTCCATCTTTGGGTTCCAAGGTTGGACGGCCCCGGTCATCACCGGGTTTGCGGTCGTCGGCGAGGCGCTTGACGCAACGCGAGCGCATTTGGTACCGCAGTGGCAGTACATTTTGATGGAGCTGGGGCTGGCATGGTATGTGTCCGTTGTCGTGGCGACGATTACGTTCATGTTGTCCGTCTTGGTGCGCACGACTGCGGCAGTGATGGGTATAATGCTGGCTTGCCTGATTGCGGGCACGATTCTGAATTCGATGGTGGCGTCTTGGGAGTCGGCCAAATATTTGTTCATGGTCAATTTGGAGCTGATCGATTACTTGGAAGACGCGGCCCCGCCGGTGGAAGGGATGTCGCTCGGTTTTTCGATGCTGGTGCTGCTCGTATGGGGGGCTTCGGCGCTTACGGTGGCGTTTGTTTCGTTTACTCGCAGAGACGTATATTGAGGGGAAAGACAATAAATGGACAAAAAGTATCGCCGTTCCGAGTGAAAAAGCCCCCTCAATCAATTACTTGCAATTTCTGCAAGTAATTGATTAGTCGCTCAGACATCTTGTTTGAACCTTCCTTGGAAGTAGTAGAAAAGATAAGGCAAAAGATAATGGACATAGGGAAAGAAGGATAAACAGCATGAGAGAACAACAAGAAGAGCTGGCGACGTTTGCCGGAGGATGTTTTTGGTGCATGGTGAGTCCGTTTGAGGAGCAGCCGGGGATTCTGGGCATCAAGTCCGGGTATATGGGCGGCGAGACGGAGAATCCGACGTATGAGCAAGTGAAGGAAGGGACGACTGGGCACGCGGAAGTTGTACAAATAAGGTTCGAACCGGCGTTGTTTCCGTATGAGCGACTTTTGGAGCTGTTCTGGCAGCAGATCGATCCGACCGACGAGGGCGGCCAGTTCCATGATCGGGGGACGCAGTATCGGACCGCTATTTTCACCCACAACGACCGGCAGCGGGAACTCGCGGAGCAATCCAAGCGGCAGTTGGAGACAAGCGGTATTTTCCATGCGCTGATTGTGACGGAGATCAGAGAAGCAGACGTCTTTTATCCGGCGGAGGACTATCATCAGGATTACCATAAGAAGAACAAGGCCCATTACAAAGAGGATCGGGCGAAATCCGGCCGGGATGTGTTTATTCGTGAGCATTGGGACAAGTAGCAGCAGCTTTTGCGGACCGGCCTAGCAGAATAAACGGATGCAGGCCAACGAGGCTTACGTCCGTTTTGTCATTTCCAAGCGATACTCGTAGTTCAGCTCGCATAGCGCTAACAACTCTTTTTTGCGACCTCGTTTGGGCTGGCTCAGCTTCACGTTCAAACGCTCTTTCGAATTGCCAGCCGCCGCTTCAGCTTCATTAGCGCCAACAACTACCGCCTCTGCAGCTGAAGGAAGCTCGAAGTTCGTAATGATCTCCATTGGCCGGAAGTCCATCCTCAACTGCTGCAGCAAAGCAAGTTTGGCGGAATTCCCCTGCATTCCTAACAAACCGAACTTCTCCGCCCAATTCACCCAATCCAGTCTCCGCCGAAGAGTCCCATCCTCCAGGTACGCTACTAATGCATATGTATCACCGAACCAGACAAACAACTCTCTGCGATCGCTGGGCTGATTGACGCTCTGTTTTTCTTGCATTTTGCCGATGGCGTCCAATTGCACCTTCAACCGCTGCGCCCGCTCGAAACGGAGCTGGTCCGCGAGCTGCATCATCCGTCGCTGCATATGCTGCACGATTGTCTCGAACGGCGCGTGCAGCAGTCGAAGCGCTTCCTGCAAGTTCGCCTCGTACCCCTCGATGCTGATGAGACCTTCGCAGATGCCGCCGCATGTCCCGCGCAAATAACGGAAGCAGCAACGATTCGGCATAGGAGAGCAGTCCGGCAAGTTAAAAGAGTCAATCGCATGTTCAAGAACACTATTCCGAATATGCCTGGTGTCGAAGGGGCCGATTTTTTCGGATAAGGGTGGGTCCTCATGGAATCTTTGGGCGGATCGATCCAGAAACCTAGTAGCATCATGGGCAACCAGCAGTCGAACCGGGCCCTCCGTAACTCCAATGTAGGACAGTACGGACGGTCCTTTTTTAAGTGCGCGGTTGAAGGGCGGCTGATAGTGTTTGATCAGCTCGCGTTCGAGCGTCAAGCTTTCACTTTCGGTCCGGACGAGGATCAGCTCGATATCTGCAATCAACGGGATCAGTCTTGCGGTCTTGTGGCGGTCCGGTTTCCCGTGAAAGTAAGAGGAGAGTCTGGCGCGCAGGTTGATTGCTTTGCCGATGTAGAGAATGTCTCCGTTTTGATTCAACATGATATAGCAGCCGGGGGTTTCCGGATACCGCTTCGGGTCGAAAGGGAAGACGGCGGGTATGTAGACGATCGGTTTTTGCCATTGGGATTTCGGTAGTCTGGGCATGTCCGACATCTCCTTCCTCGAACTTGGAAGATCCTCCTCTACAGTTCTACATGTCCAAAGTGCTATCCTGCTGGAAACGGGGGTGATTTTATCCGCCTTCGTGCCTGTTTTTGAGACTTGGTCCGGAGGACCCCGGCTCTGAACGGCCAGCCCTGCCTTCGCTCGGCAGGTGGCTCTTAATGCCCTGAATTTCAGACCTAAGGCGGGGATGAACAGACGTTCGATCCCGGGATTGTCGATCGATGTGTGATGAAAGCGCTATCTATATATAGTGCAAGGCTACTATCTTATCAGAATTAATGCGTTTGCACTATTTCAAGTGACGAATGCCGGCCTTATAGTTATTCTCAGCCAGAGAATATGTAAGGAAATGCCTTTCATTCGGGGCGATCCGACATACGAGTCAGATTATGGAATTATGGATTTGGGCATACCTTCTAACACAATTCGAGAAAAGTGAGTGGAAACCGATGAAGGTTTTTGCGGAAGAAATCCGTACCGGGGATTTTGCGGAGAAGGTGGGCATTTCCAAGTCGGACATTCGAAAGCTTCATGAGAAGTCGCATCAGAACGGCGTCCAACGGGATTCCATGCGGGTTCGGTTTCGGGTGCAGGGGAAAATGCTGGAACGGTTGATCGCGAAAAATCAGGTGCTGATGGACGTTATTCAGAAGCAGGGGTTGCTGAAGAAAAACTCGTTTTATTTCCCGAATCTGCTTATGGTGACGGACAGCAACGGTGTCATCCTGCATATTAGCGGGGACGAGCGGTCGATCTCCAACGCGGTGCGCATGAACAATATCGGCATCGGCTCGGCCATGTCGATCACGAGCGCGGGCACGAATGCGATCTCGGCGGCGATTGAGCTGCAGCGGCCGGTCTGGATCAGCGACGAGGATCATTATTTGGACACGATGCAGGATTGGGTCACGATGTGTGTGCCGATCCACAATTCGGAGAACCATTGTGTCGGGTATTTGGCGCTTTCGGCCGTGAGACATGTGTTTGCTCCGTTTTTGTACCCGTGCATCGAGTCGATTGCGCTCAGCATGGAGTACGAGCTACGCAAATCCGAGCTTCAGACGAAGTCGTGGCTCGTCGAAGAGGTGCTCGAGGAGCGGCTGAAGTCGTTCAAGCTGACCTTTCGCGAGAAAGAGATCGCCATGTATTGGCTGCTCGATTACGACTACAAGCAGATCGGCAAAGTGCTCGGCATCAGCGAAAACACGGTGCGGGTGTATGTGACGAAGATCAACAGCAAGCTGAAAGTGAACTCCAAGGCTTCCTTGATTTTGCGGGTGCTTGGTGCGATCTAGTAGGCTGCGATGGGCAAGCCGGTGTCTGCCTCTCCATTTGGAGGGCGGGCGCCGGTTTTTTTGATGGGTTTTGGGAGAGGAGAACGAATAGCCAACTTACGATTGGTAACTATCTGCAATTAGTTTGGTAATAGCGAACTTTGGATTGTTATAGGGCATAGTGAGGCATAGAGGGCAGAAAAATAGCTGATATCAGTTTGTTATTAGCGGATATTGGTTCGTTAGGCTGGGCAGGTGGGACGATAGAGCGGACTGGGCAGATAGGGCAGACAGGGCAGACAGGGCAGACAGGGCAGACAGGGCAGACAGGGCAGACAGGGCAGACAGGGCAGACAGGGCAGAC
>NZ_BIMA01000138.1 GCF_004000845.1 Paenibacillus koleovorans NBRC 103111 | reverse complement strand
TTCTTATTTGGCTGGCAAGCAGGAAAAATCATCCTCCATATGGAATAGGGTTAACATGCCGCAGCAGGAGTGTGATCGTAGTTGGAGTTGGAAGATAGAGAGTTTCTCACGTTCATCAAAAGGGTGAAGGATTACTCGGGGATCGATCTGGCCCAGTATAAAGAAGCGCAAATGAAACGCAGGCTCATCACGCTGTACACGAAACGGGGGTTCGCCGGCTTCACGGCCTTCTACGACGCCATGATGAAGGATCGCGAGCTGTACTACGAGTTTCTGGACCGGATGACAATCAACGTGTCGGAGTTCTGGCGCAATCCGAACCGGTGGGAGGTGCTGGAGAAAAAATTCATCACGGAGATGGCTCGAACCGGCGGGAGGGTGAAATGTTGGAGCGCGGCGTGCAGCACCGGAGAAGAGCCTTACACATTAGCGATGATTTTGGCGGAGAACGGTCTGCTGGAGCAGTCGCAAATCATTGCAACCGACATTGACGACGGCGCCATGGACAAGGCGAAGACGGGGGTCTACCCTGACCGCTCCATCCGCGATGTGCCGGACCGGCTGCTCAAGAAGTATTTTACCCAGCAGGATGCGCATTTCCGAATTGTCGACAGCTTGAAGAAGCATGTGATCTACAAAAAACAAAACCTGCTGAACGACATGTTCGACGTAGGTTTCGACCTTATTATTTGCCGCAACGTCATGATTTATTTCACCGAAGACGCCAAACATAACCTGTACCACAAGTTCAGCCGTTCCTTGAAGCCGGGGGGACTGTTGTTCGTAGGCAGCACGGAGCAAATTTTCACACCGGGGCAGTACGAGCTTGAGCCGGCGGAAACGTTCTTCTACCGGAAGAAACGATAAAGAGGCTGTATAACCGCTTCCATTTATTCACATACTAGCTGGTAAGAAGCAGGTTCAGCGAGTTTGGGCATCCGATGAAGGAGGAGCGGTGTGGATAAGCGCAAAGTGATCACGGCCTACCGGCGCGGATTCCTGACCATTCAGGAGTGTGCGCAAATATTGGGCATCGACTCGATGCAGCAAGTAACCGAGATGGTAGGCGACCCGCAGTGGAAAGAGCAGGAGCGGCTTATCCCGCAGCGGGTGAACATGTAATCGGCTGCGGCAGGCAGAGGGGAAATGGCAAAGGAAGGCGCGTTCGACAGGCGGACGCGCTATTTTGCTTTCTTGTCAAACCCGGGCCCCTGTACTATAATTAAGCACAAGAATTTGTACGTCAAAGCGCTAAAGCGCCATCAGACGGCAATCCAAGATGAAATACGAGAGACCTTGCAAGGCGATGACCGGTAGGGACGAAGGGAGAACCAATAGAAATGAGATATTTGACAGCAGGAGAGACGCACGGTCCGCAGCTGACTGCGATCGTCGAAGGCCTTCCGAGCAATTTGCCGCTGACGGCGGAGCCTATAAATCAACAATTGGAGCGCCGGCAAAAAGGCTACGGGCGAGGCAAGCGGATGCAGATCGAGAAGGACACCGCCCAGCTGCTAGCCGGCGTTCGCCATGGGAAGACGACCGGCGCGCCGATCGCGCTTGTCGTGGAGAACAAGGACTGGAAAGCTTGGATGACGGTCATGAGCATCGAGGACGTCGAGGAAGGCAGCGAAGGGAAACGCCGCATCAACCGCCCGCGTCCGGGCCATGCCGACCTGAACGGCGGCTTGAAATACAACCAGCGCGACCTGCGCAACGTGCTGGAGCGCTCCAGCGCGCGAGAGACGACGATGCGCGTCGCTTGCGGCGGGATCGCCCGCCAGCTGCTCGAGCAGTTCGGCATCCGCGTCGGCGGCCAAGTGATCTCGCTCGGCGGCATTGAGGCGGAGCGCCGCGAGATGCCGCTGGAGGAGCTGATCCGCCTGACGGAGGAGTCTCCGGTTCGCGTCACGGACAAGGAAGCGGAAGCGAAGATGATCGCCGCGATCGATCAGGCGAAGCAAGACGGCGATACGCTGGGCGGCGTCGTCGAAGTGATCGTGGAAGGCTGCCCGGTCGGACTCGGCAGCCATGTGCAATGGGACCGCAAGCTGGACGGGCGCATCGCCCAAGCGGTCGTCTCGATTCAGGCGTTCAAGGGCGTGGAGTTCGGCATCGGCTTCGAGGCGGCGAACCGCCGCGGGTCCAAGGTGCATGACGAGATCCGCTTCAACGAGGAAGACGGGTTTCACCGCGGCTCCAATCGTGCAGGCGGCTTCGAGGGCGGCATGACGACAGGCGAGCCGATCATTGTGCGCGGCGTGATGAAGCCGATCTCGACGCTGTACAAGCCGCTGAAGAGCGTGGACATCGACACGAAGGAGGCGTTCACCGCCCAGGTGGAACGCTCCGATACGTGCGCGGTGCCGGCCGCAGGCGTCATCATGGAAGCGGTCGTCGCTTGGGAAGTTGCGAAGGCGTTCATGGAGAAGTTCGGGGGCGACTCGATCGAAGAAATCCGCGCCAACTACGAGAGCTACTTGGCGCAAGTAGGACGGTACTAAGATGAAACAGCTGACGGTCGATTTGGGCGAACGTTCGTATCCGATCTATATCGGGCCGGGATTGCTGCAACAAGCGGCCTCTCTATTCCGTCAGCACGGAATCGGCGTGAAGTCGCCGATTCTCGTCGTATCGGACACGGGAGTGGCCCCGCACTATCTCGAGCCGCTCAGACGGCAGCTGGAGGAGGGCGGCTATAAGGTAGCGACGGCTGTCGTCCCCAATGGGGAAAAGTCGAAGTCGCTCGAGCAGCTGGGCGAGCTGATCGGGGTCGCCCTTGAGGCGGGACTCGACCGCAGCTCGACGGTTGTAGCGTTGGGCGGCGGCGTTGTCGGCGATTTGGCCGGCTTCGTGGCGGCCAGCTACATGCGCGGCGTGCGGTTCGTGCAAATGCCGACGACGATATTGGCGCATGACAGCAGTGTCGGCGGCAAGGTGGCGGTTAACCATCCGCTCGCCAAGAACATCATCGGGGCGTTCCATCAGCCGGAATTCGTTCTCTATGATATCGATACATTGAAGAGCTTGCCGATCCGTGAAGTGCGCGCCGGGTTGTCGGAGATGATCAAACACGGCCTGATCTGGGACCGCGCCTTCGTGGACTGGTGCGAAGCGAATGTAGATCGTTTGCTCGGGCTCGATTCGGATGCGCTTGCATACGGATTGTACGAAGGCTGCAAGGTGAAAGCGGCCGTCGTCTCGGAGGACGAGCGCGAGGGAGGCTTGCGGGCGATCCTGAACTTGGGCCATACGTTCGGACATGCATTCGAAGCGGTCGCCCAATATGACGAGCTTTCGCATGGTGAAGCGATCGCTATCGGCATGGTGTGCGCGGCCAAGCTGTCCGTCCTGCTCGGCAATTCGGAGTCGATCTACACCGATACGGAGCGGATTTTCCGTAAATTCGGACTTCCGGTCCGGATTCCGGCACATATGGGGACCGATGCGATTATGGAAGTGATGATGCACGACAAGAAGTTCAAGGAAGGCAGCATGGTGTTCATCGTACCTGTCGAAATCGGCAAAGTCGAGATCAACAACCGGATTTCGTCGGGTGCGGTCCGGACGGTGCTGGACGCAATGAGGGGAGAGGCTTGAGACGATGGTAGTGAGAGGGATGCGGGGAGCCATTACGGTGACCCACAACGAAGAACGCGAAATTCTCGAGTCAACGGTGCAGCTGCTTCAAGAGATCGTAAATCGCAATGAAGTGAAGCCGGAGGATATCGCCAGCGTGTTCGTCACCGTGACGTCCGATCTGGACGCCGCCTTCCCGGCGCGCGCCATCCGGCAGATGCAAGGCTGGGAGCTAGTGCCGCTGATGTGCTCGCTCGAAATTCCGGTACCGGGCGGTTTGCCGAAGTGCATTCGCCTGATGGTGCTTGTGAACACGGAGAAAGGGCAATCGGACATTCACCACATTTATTTGAACGATGCGATGAAGCTGCGGCCGGATCTGGTGCAGGTGAAATCCTAAATTTTTTGGATTGACGGCATTTTTCCTCATAGTGTATAGTAGAGAGCAAGTAAAGAGCCGAGTAGAGCTTAGATGAGCAGAGTTAGTCGAGATGAGATGAGCCGTACGGGATGCCCAGTTGCCGAGCTTGGATCGGGGCATTCGCTTAAGCCGAGTTGGACGATGGAGCATGGCATGTGAGATGGAGTTCGCACCGCCGAATGTCAGGAGTTGCCCGGGAGCGGGTGACGCATTCAGGCAGACGACTACATTTTGCCGTTGCATCGATCGGAGCCAAATTTCGGTTTAATGGAGCCATTCCCTCTTTTCTGCACACCCTACCTCTACGCGATGCGTGGAGGTTTTTATTTTACTCTCGGACAATTAGCCAACTGGAAGGAGCGACGCCCCATGTATTCCCCAAGTTTACAAGAAGTAACCCGACTGGCAGAGCAATACAATTTGATACCGGTCGTTCGCAATTTGATGGCGGACACCGAAACGCCGATTCGCGTGTTCCAGCATTTGCATCAGGAGAAACGGGCTTTTCTGCTGGAGAGCGTGGAGGGCGGTGCGAAATGGGCGCGGTACTCCTTTATCGGCACGGATCCGTTCCTGGTCGTAAGAGGGAAAAACGGGGATTTCGAAATCGAGCACGGCGGGGAGAAAAAAATAGTTCACGACAAGCCGCTCGAAACGCTGAAGGCGCTGCTCCGCTCCTACTCCAGCCCTGCGCTGGCCGATTTGCCTCCGTTCACGGGCGGCGCGATCGGGTTTTTCGGCTACGACCTGCTGCAGTACTACGAGAACGTGCCGGCTCACCGCAAGGACGATATGCAGACGGACGACATGCAATTCATGTTCTGCGACCAAGTCATCGTGTTCGACCATCTCAAGCAGCGCATGCAGATCATCGCGAACGTGCATATCGAGAAACATGCTTCGGATGCGGAAATCCGCGCGGCTTATGAGCTGACTTGCAGCAAAATCGACGCGACGATCGAACGGCTTCGCCAGCCGCTGCCGCCGATGGCTTCCCAGCAAAACGCCATTCCGGCGGAAGTCGATATGGGCCGCATTCACTCGAACATGACCAAGGAGCAGTACATCACTAATGTCAACAAAGCGAAGGAGTATATTCGTGCCGGCGATATTTTCCAAGTCGTGTTGGCCCAAAGGTTCCATATCGAGACCGAGATATCCCCGTTGTTGGTGTATCGGGTATTGCGCACGATGAACCCTTCGCCTTATATGTACATTCTGAAAATGGACGATGAAGTGATCGTCGGTACGTCGCCCGAAGCGCTTGTCAAGGTAGACGGGGAGCGCGTGGAGACGAGACCGATTGCGGGAACGAGGCCGCGCGGCAAGACACCGGAAGAAGACTCGGCACTCGAGGTGGAGCTGCTTGCCGACGAGAAAGAACGGGCGGAGCACCTGATGCTCGTCGATCTCGGCCGCAATGATATCGGACGCGTAGCTGAATTCGGAACGGTGAAATGCGATTCTTACATGCAGATCGAGCGCTACTCTCACGTCATGCATATCGTCTCGAACGTCTCCGGCAAGCTTCGCGAGGACAAAGATTTCTTCGACGCCTTCATCTCCTGCCTGCCTGCTGGTACGGTTTCCGGAGCGCCTAAGCTTCGCGCGATGGAGATCATCGCCGAGCTGGAGCACGAAGCGCGCGGCTGCTATGCCGGGGCGATCGGCTATCTCGGCTTCTCGGGTAACCTGAATACTTGCATTACGATCCGCACCATTATTTTCAAAGGCGGTAAAGCATACGTTGGCGCCGGGGCGGGGATCGTCTGGGACTCGATTCCGGAGAACGAGTACCAAGAGACGGTGAACAAAGCGATGGGGATGCTTCGTTCGATCCGAATGGCGGAAGCGATCTTCGGTACCGGCGCTCATCCGGTCGGAGCTTCGGCAGGTGTGACGAATCAGGATTATTATTGATCGAGTTGATTCGATATATAACGGCTGGGGGCCGTGGGGGAGGAAACGGGAATGGAACAAGTCATGACGATGCAGCAGGCGATTGGACGCCTAGTGACGGGGGAAAGCTTGTCCCGCGAGGAAGCGCGCCAGGTGATGGGGCAAGTGATGGCAGGCGTTGCGACGCAAGCCCAGATCGGCAGCCTGATGACGGCGCTGCGGATGAAGGGGGAGACCGCCGATGAGATCGCAGGTTTCGCCGAGACGATGCGCAGCATGGCGAGCTCGGTTCGGACGGAACGGTCCGGCTTGCTCGACACTTGCGGTACCGGCGGCGACGGAGCGGATACGTTCAACATTTCGACGGCTTCGGCGTTAGTAGCCGCTGCCGGCGGTATCCGGGTAGCCAAACACGGCAACCGGGCGATGTCCAGCAAAAGCGGCAGCGCCGACGTGTTAGAGGCGCTCGGCGTCTCGATCGGGCTGAACGCGGAGCAGGCGGCGCTATGTCTCGACCGGGTTGGTATCTGCTTCATGTTCGCGCAGACGTATCACCAGTCGATGAAGCATGCCGCCGGTCCTCGACGGGAGCTCGGCGTCCGCACGGTGTTCAACCTGCTCGGGCCGCTGACGAATCCGGCGGGTGCCGACCGGCAGCTGCTCGGGTTGTTCGACCGCGCGAAGACCGAGCTGATCGCTGACGTGCTGCGGACGTTAGGTCTGAAGCGAGGGTTAGTCGTAGCAAGCTATGACGGGCTTGACGAGATCAGCATCTCGGCCCCGACGAAGGTGACGGAGCTGCGCGACGGGGAAATCCGCACGTTCGACGTTACGCCGGAGGAGCTCGGCTTGCGTACGTACGCGATGTCCGATGTAGTAGGCGGCGACGCTCGCCACAACGCTGGCATGATCAGGGCCGTCTATGAAGGCCAGACCGGCGCTTGCCGCGACATCGTGCTCGCCAACGCCGGCGCTTGCTTCTACGTCAGCGGCCATTGTTCCAGCCTGGCGGAAGGTGTACAATTAGCAGCAGCCACGATAGACTCCGGCAAAGCGCTTGCCAAGCTGGAGCAACTTGTTCAATATACGGGAGAATTGAGCCATGTTTCTTGATCGCATAGTAGAGACGAAAAAACGGGAAGTTGCGGAGCTGCGGGAGCGGCTGTCGATTGCGGAAGCGGAGAAGACGATTGCCGGTATGCCGGCTTGTCTCGGCTTTGAGCGGGCATTGGCGGTGCGTGCCAACCGGCCGATGGGACTGATCGCCGAGGTGAAGAAGGCGTCGCCGTCCAAAGGTCTGATCCGGGCTGACTTTGATCCGGTAATGATTGCGAAAGCCTATGAGTCGGCAGGCACGGATTGTATCTCGGTGCTGACCGATGTGGATTATTTCCAAGGGGCGAACGAGTATTTGAGCGCCGTTCGCCGGGCGGTGAATGTGCCGATCCTGCGAAAAGACTTCACGATCGACGTGACGCAAATCTACGAAGCGCGTCTCATCGGCGCTGACGCTATCCTGCTCATCGCCGCGATCCTGACGTCCGGGGAGATGGACTTATTCCTTCGGACGGCGAAGGCGATCGGTCTGGACGTGCTCGTCGAGGTGCATGATCGCGAGGAGCTCGAGCGCGTATTGGCGCTGCAAGAGAAAGCGACGCTCGTCGGCATCAACAATCGGAACTTGAAGACGTTTGTGACGGATCTGAAGACGACGGAAGAGCTGATTCCGATCATTCCGAGCGACCGCATCATCGTCAGCGAGAGCGGGATCTCCGTTCCGGACGAGATCGGCTACTTGAGAGGGCTTGGCGCACATGCCGTGCTGATTGGCGAATCGTTCATGCGCAAGCCGGATATCGAGCAGGCGGTGAACGGCTTGCTGGGACCGTCCGCCCGAGCTTCGCAAGTATAAGGAGCGGATGAAAATGGAGGCGGCTGCGAGGAAAATGGCCACCGTAAAAATTTGTGGACTTCAGGACGTTGAAGTGCTAAAATCGATTTTACATTTGCCGATCGACCAAATCGGCTTTATCTTCGCCAAGAGCCGTCGCCAGGTGTCGCCTGCACAAGCGGGTGAGCTGATCCGCGAGCTGAAGGCTCATGAGGAAGTGGCGGCTTCCGGTGGAGGCGGGGGCGGTACAGTACCGCTTACTGTAGGCGTGTTCGTCAACCCGACGCCGCATGAGCTGGCGGAGACGCTGCGCGAAGCGCCGCTCGACATCGTGCAGCTGCACGGCAAGGAGTCGGCGGAGCTGTGCCGCTTCGTCAAGTCGACGCTCGGCGCGCGCGTCATGAAGGTCGTCTCGATCGGCGGCGCCGACGGCTCGTCCGTGGAGGAGCAGCTTGCTCCCTATGCGGGGAGCATCGATATGCTGCTGCTCGACACGTTCGAGCCGCATGTCGGCGGCGGCTCCGGACAGACGTTCGCCTGGGACCGCATTCCGCCTTACCTGGAGTGGACACGCCGCAACGGCATTCCGCTGTTAGTCGCAGGCGGGCTGAACGCAGGCAATGTGGAGGAGCTGATTCGCGACTATGCGCCTGATGGCGTAGATGTCTCGAGCGGCGTAGAGACTGATGGAATCAAGGAAGTTACGAAAATAATCGCTTTCGTTGAAAGGGTGAAGCAGCATGCATCAAGTGCCGGATGAGCATGGCCGATTCGGAGTTTTCGGCGGCAAGTACGTCCCCGAGACGCTGATGAACGCCTTGCATGAGCTGGAGCAGGCGTATTTGCACTATTCCAAGGACCCGGAATTTCTCCGGGAAGTGAACTATTTGCTACATGAATATACGGGCCGTCCTTCGAGACTTTATTATGCGGAGCGGTTCTCCAAGCAGCTGGGCGGGGCGAAAATTTACCTCAAGCGGGAAGATTTGAACCACACCGGAGCGCATAAAATCAACAATACGATCGGGCAAGCCGTGCTTGCGAAGAAGATGGGCAAGAAGAAGGTTATCGCCGAAACCGGCGCAGGGCAGCATGGCGTCGCTTCCGCGACGATCGCGGCGCTGCTCGGCCTCGAGTGCAAGGTGTTCATGGGCGAGGAAGATACGAAGCGGCAACAGCTGAACGTCTTCCGGATGAAGCTGCTCGGCGCAGAAGTTATCCCGGTTATGTCCGGTACGAGGACGCTGAAGGACGCTTGCAACGAGACGCTGCGTTACTGGGTCAGCCACGTGCATGACACCTATTACATTCTCGGCTCGGCAACCGGCCCGCATCCTTATCCGATGATGGTTCGCGATTTCCAGCGCATTATCGGCGTGGAGTCCCGCGAGCAAATACTCGAGAAGGAAGGGCGACTGCCCGATGCAGTCGTCGCTTGCGTAGGCGGCGGCAGCAACGCGATCGGCATGTTCCACGCGTTCGTGCCGGATGAAGGCGTTCGCCTGATCGGCGTCGAAGCGGCCGGCCGCGGTATCGACACCGAGGAGCATGCGGCGACGATGACGAAGGGTAGCCACGGCGTATTCCAAGGCTCGTTCAGCTACGTGCTGCAGGACGATTACGGTCAAGTGCTGCCGGCTCACTCGATCTCCGCCGGTCTCGACTATCCGGGCATCGGCCCGGAACACTCGTACTTGAAAGATTCCGGACGTGCCGAATACGTGCCGATCACGGACGCGGAGGCGCTCGAAGGGCTGCAGCTGCTGAGCCGTACGGAAGGCATCATACCGGCGCTCGAGAGCTCTCATGCACTTGCGCATGTGATGAAGCTGGCGCCTACCATGTCGCCGGATCAAATCATCGTCGTCAGCCTGTCCGGCCGTGGCGACAAAGACGTGGAATCGATCATGTCCTATCTGGGAGGTGGCTCGCATGAATCGCATTGACGCCAAATTCGTCGAGCTGCGCGACCGGAAGCGGACGGCCTTGATCCCTTACTTAACGATGGGCGATCCCGATCCGGACACCTCGCTCGATATCATTGTCGAGCTGGAGCAGGCGGGCGCCGATCTGATCGAGCTCGGCGTGCCGTATTCGGATCCGCTGGCCGACGGTCCCGTCATCCAGCGCGCCTCCGAACGCGCGCTTCAGCACCGCATCAACATTGTGGACTGCATCCGCATCGCCCGTCAGGCGCGCGACCGCGGCGTCCAGCTGCCCTTTATTCTTTTTACTTACTATAACCCGGTTCTGCGCGTTGGCTTGGAGCGATTCTTCGAGCTGTTGAAGGAAAATGACATCAGCGGAATGATCATTCCGGACTTGCCGATCGAAGAAGACGGTCCGGTTCGCAAGCTGTCCGAGCAACATGGGATTCATCTGATTCCGCTCGTAGCCCCAACTTCCAATGCGCGGATCGAGAAGATCGCGGCTTCTGCATCCGGTTTCGTGTATTGCGTCTCGTCTCTTGGCGTTACGGGCGTCCGCTCGGAGTTTTTCGCCGGCATCGACGAGTTCCTGAACACGGTCAAGCGATCGACTAGCTTGCCGATTGCCGTAGGCTTCGGCATCTCGAACCGGGAGCAGGTCGAACAGTTCTCGAAGACGTGCGACGGCGTCGTCGTGGGAAGCGCGATTGTCCGCTGCATCGAGAACGCAATTCCGCTGCTGCAGGATCAAGCTACACGGGCGCAAGGTCTGTTGCAAATCCGCGAATTTGTCAGTGATTTGAGGGGCTAGAGCGCAAATGCTAAAAACAAAAGGCAAAAATCAGCGAAAAGCATAGGGAAGTTCCAGGATCCTCCGACCTCTCTTGAAAAGATGTCCCTTGATTGTATAGTGGATACGACATCTTTTCAAAGGAGGCACGAAAACTCTACGGATTCCTGGATCTTCCTTACTCGCTGATTTTTGCCGTAACTAGTTGGCATTCGCGCCGAGGTAGGGTAGGATAGAAAAAGATATAACCGAGAGGTGGACAAGCAGGATGCAACCGAAACCGAATATAGTGCATTTGCCGGTGTATCAGCCGGGCAAGCCGATCGAGGCGGTCAAGCGCGAGCTCGGCCTGACGGAAGTGATCAAGCTCGCTTCGAACGAGAATCCGTTCGGCTGCTCGCCGAAGGCGAAGGAAGCGATTATCGCGGAAGTGGGCAACACGAGCCTGTACCCGGATGGAGGCGCGGTGGAGCTGACGCAGGCGGTCGCTTCGCATTTCCAGGTCGAGCCGAATCAAGTGATCTTCGGCGCCGGCTCCGACGAGATTATTCTTATGATTGCTCGCGCTTACCTCGTTCCTGGCGACGAGACGATCATGGCTACGCATACGTTTCCGCAGTACAAGCATAATGCGGAGATCGAGAACGCGGTCTGCATCGAAGTGCCGCTGATCGATGGAACGCATGATTTGAGCGGCATGCTGAGCAAAATTTCGCCGAAGACGAAGATTATCTGGGTGTGCAACCCGAACAACCCGACGGGCACGATCGTCACGCACGACGAGCTGTCGTCGTTCCTGGAGCAAGTGCCGTCGAACGTGCTTGTCGTGCTCGACGAAGCATATGCCGAGTACACGGTGACCGGCGATTATCCGGACGGCTTCGCGTTGCTTCGGCAATATAAGAACACGATCTTGCTCCGGACGTTCTCCAAGATTTATGGTCTGGCTTCGCTGCGGATCGGCTACGGCATCGGGCATCCGGACGTGATCCACACGATCAACCAAGTGCGCGAGCCGTTCAATACGACGCGATATGCGCAGTCGGCGGCCAAGGCGGCTCTTGCGGACGAGGCGTTCATCGCCGACTGCCGCGAGAAGAACGCAGCCGGTCTCGAGTATTTGCGCGGCGAGTTCGATCGTCTGGGCTTGTCGTACTACCCGGCACACGGCAACTTCATCATGGTGGACGTGCAGCGTCCGGCCAAGCTTGCGTTCGAAGGATTGCTGCGCCAAGGCTTGATCGTGCGCGGCGGCCACAATCTCGATTTCCCGACCAAGATCCGCGTAACGGTCGGCAGCACCGAGCAGAACGAGAAGTTCATCAGCGCGCTCGAAGCGGTACTCGCCGAAGTGGCGGTCGTACAAGCCTAACCATTATATCTATGTAAATGAGTGATTCAATGACGACGATTACCCTCTTCGGAGTCGGCCTGATGGGCGGCTCCTTGGGATTATGCTTCAAGGGCAAGCCGGGACTCGAGGTCATCGGCTATACGTCCGATCCGATCAAGGCGGACAAGTATATCAAACGCGGCGTTGTGGATCGGGCGGTCACCTCGATGCAGGAGGCGGCGGAGGCGGCTGATTTTATTTTCATCTGCCTGCCCGTCGGCATGCTGGAGGGCCACCTGAAGAAATTGGCGCAGTACAAGCTGAAGCCGGGCTGCATCGTTACCGACGTCGGCAGCACGAAGGCATCGATCGCGGAATGCGCGGAGCAGCTGGACTTGGGCGGCGCCTACTTCATCGGCGGCCATCCGATGGCCGGCTCGGAGCGTTCCGGCGTGGAGGCGGCGAGCTCGCATCTGTACGAGAACGCGTTCTATGTCCTTACGCCGAGCCGCAGCACGCCGGAGGAGGCATACGAACGGCTCGTAGCCTTGCTTCGTCACACCAAGGCGCATATTATCCGCGTCGACGCGCGGGAGCATGACTTGATCGCCGGGGCGATCAGCCATCTGCCGCATATTATCGCCGTCGCCCTCGTCAATCAGGTTGCCGGCTATAATGAGAGCAATCCGCTGTACGAGAATTTGGCGGCGGGCGGGTTCCGCGACATCACGCGGATCGCCTCGAGCCACCCGGAGATGTGGCGCGACATTCTGCTGAACAACCGGGACGTCATGCTGCGGCTGCTGAAGGACTGGCAAGCTGCCGTGCAATCGTTCGAGGCGCTGATCGAGGGCTCCGACGGGGACGGCATCGAGGAGCAGTTCCAACGCGCGTCGAAGTTCCGCAGTCAGTTGCCGGAGCGGCGCAAGGGCATCATCACGGCGATTTTCGATCTTTACGTAGATGTACCCGATCATCCGGGCATAATCGGCCAGATCGCTTCCTTATTAGGCAATCATCGCATCAATTTGAGCAATATGCACATCATCGAGAGCCGCGCCGATGTTCCTGGCGTGCTGCGTTTATCGTTCCGCACCCAGCCGGAGCTTGACGCCGCGGCCGAGCTGTTGAAGGCGAATGGTCACGAAGTCAGATTCTAAGAACAAGACAAGGAGTCCTGGCGGACTAACGTCAGGGCTCTTTTTCTCGATCGTACGAAACCGTTTTCAAAATAATCGTTGACAGAATGAAAACGGATACATTATACTAAGGCTACAGTATGGTTTCTCTCCACTCCTATCCGAAAATGGTTTGCTCTGCGTGAGCAAAGGGCCGCTACCAAGCGGTCTCTTTTTTTTGGCCCGATTCGGAACGAATCACTAAAATCCAATTTTTACATTCCAACCGGCTTGTTTTGTGGTAAAGTGATAAGAGGGCCGCCTCATGCGTTTGCACTATTGCTTTGGTACGTCTGGCCGCCCGATTTTAGGAGATCAGTGCTAGCAAGATGTTCACAGAAATGTCGAAAAAAGAAGGATTTTACCTTACATATACAGAATTGTAGTGGATTATAGGCGGTTGTAGATACTTGCCTACAGCAAGCTGTTTTTTCAGAAACAAGCGCAACTTTTCGCTCCCGCGTCGGTATTAATGGGTATAGCGACGCTGGGAGACGTAACGGATCGGCAAGGAGGCCTCTTGCAATGACCGATTCCCAGCTTATCCGGGAAATCAAGGACGGCAACGTACAATTATACGAGGAACTCATGCGCCGCTATGAGAAAAAAATTCTTGCGTTTATTTTTCATATGCTGAAAAGCTCCAAGATGGAATTCGTGGCCGAAGATTTGTGCTCGGAGACGTTTTATAAAGCTTATCGCAGCCTGCATTCGTTCCGCGAGGTCGAAGCTTCTTTCTCGACGTGGCTCTATACGATCGCCCGGAATACGGTTCTTAGCGAACTGAGGAAGCAGAAGGCGGTTCATGTCTCGTTCACCGAGAGCGAGCATTTGACCTTGTCGACATCGCAAGTCGCGACCCCGGAGCAGACGCTGCTGCGCAATGAGAAGGTGTCGATGGTGCGCAACGCGATCAACAATTTGCCGGAGAAGCAGCGGTCGGCGTTGATCTTGCGGGAATATGAGCAGCTTGATTACCAAGAGATCGCGAATATTCTGGATCAGACCGTCAGCTCGGTCAAGTCGCTGCTGTTCCGGGCGCGGGCAAGCGTGAAGATGCAGCTGGAGCCGTATTTGGCAGAACCGATCTTTCAGGAATACGAAGGGATGAATCAACGATGAAGTGCGCGGACATTCAAGAGATGTTGGCTGAATATTGGGATTTGCCGGAGCAGGACGAACGGAGGCAAGCCATCGACGCACATCTGGAAACATGCGAGTCGTGCATGGAGGAATTCGTAATCTGGCAGGAGAGCGCGCAGTTGATCCGGGATACGGTCGTCACGATGGAGAAGCCGCCGCAGTACGAGCCGATGAGCTCGCAAGTCATGAAGCGAATTTACTCCGAGGAGAAGTGGAGAATGCCGGTGTCGGACCGGATCTACTCGTTCTCCTACTCTCTGAGACGGAATGCTACGATCGCGATCGCCTTCTTCATGACGCTGTTCATCGTCGGGCTGACGTTGTCGATTATGCAGCCCGCGTCCAGCGCGGATATTTATTCGGCGGAGAGCAACGCTATTTATGGGCTTAAGCCGGTAGCGGTCGCAACATCGGGATCTTCCACGGGAAGCTCGGTGAAGACGTCGAAGCCGATTACGAATTCGGTCGTCACGGCCAGCATCAAGGAGCCGACGATGATCCGGATGGGGCCGATTCGCTCTTACCCGGACTATTTCATCGTCCTGTCGCTGCTCGGCTTGACAGGCACCTTGCTGTCGCTCAACTGGCTGTCACGCACGAGATCGTAACAACCATCCGTCTATTCCGGTCGGGAGAGACGGTCTTTTCTTTTTTATCGGACATAGAGCAAAGGGGAGCAAGCATGAACTGGGGATTGATCCGTCATGGCAGCACCGATTGGAACATGCTGGGCCGGCTGCAAGGACAAAACGATATTCAACTGAACGAGGAGGGCCGCCGCCAGGCTAGGCTGTTGGGTCGGCATCTGCGGACGGAAGGCTGGGAAGTGCTCGTCAGCAGCGATCTCAAGCGGGCCCATGAGACGGCATTGATCGTCGCCGAGGAGCTTGGCATCCGAGAAGTGATCGTCGATACAAGGCTGCGCGAACGGACGCACGGCCGGCTGGACGGGACGACACTGGAGGAGCGAATCGCCCTCTTCGGCGAACATTGGAAGTCGCTGGACCACGGGGTCGAGTCGGACGAGCGTCTTTTCGCCCGAAGCGCGGCTTGTTTAACGGAGCTGGCGGAACAGTACGGGAAAACGAAGCTGCTGTTAGTCAGCCACGGAGCTACTCTTGGCGTGCTTCTGGAAGGGCTGCTGGAGCAAATGCCCTCCGGGCTGCTGGGCAACACGGCATTCAGCCGGCTCAGCAAGGATGACACCGGACAGTGGATCTGTCCATTGTACAATTGTACGGCACATTTGGCGGAGAATGCAGGCCGATCGTCTGGACTATAAGCTGCTTGGAAAAGTTTTTGGCCAAATATGGAGACCAAACGGACGATTGCTGCACATGATATAGCAAGCGCTAACGGGGCTTTATCTTCGAAGGAGGTAATGTACCATGTTGGACCACAGCTATCGAGTGCTCGATCGTCTTCGGTTGCCGCATGGCCTTTATATTGCCAGCCCTTCCGAGCACTATTCGTATGTGTGGCTTAGAGACAGCGTCTACATGTCATGGCCGTACTTGACCCGCTCGGACGACCATTATGAAAGCGCCTATGCGAGAATATTCGATTTGTTCCGAGAGCTGGAGTGGAAGCTCGATATACTGGGCAAGGAGAAGCCGGTGTGGGAATGGGAGTATATTCACGCCCGCTACCGTGCGGAAGACGTCTCGGAAATTCACGATCAGAGCTGGGGCCACGTGCAGCACGACATGCTCGGGGCGATTTTGTTCGGGATCGGTGCCGGCGACCAGGCCGGGAAGCGGATGCTGCGGGATGCGAAGGATAAGGAGATATTGCAGAAGCTGGTGCGCTATTTGGCCAATGTGCAATATTGGATCGATCCCGACAACGGCATGTGGGAGGAAGGACGCGATATCCACGCTTCCTCTGTCGGCGCTTGCGTTGCCGGCTTGAAGGCGGTTCAGCATATGGTTGAAGTGCCCGATCCGTTGATCCATTCGGGGTTGAATACGCTGCTGGCTTTGTTCCCCCGCGAGAGTGCGGATCGGAGAGCCGACTTGGCTCAGCTGAGCTTGATTTATCCGTACCGGCTGTTCCGAGGCATGATGGCGGAAATCATCGTCGAGCAAGTGGAGAACAAGCTGCTGCGCGAGCGCGGTGTGATCCGATACGAAGGGGACAGCTATTACAGCACTAAAGAAGAGCAGTTTGGCCGCGGTCTTGCGCCTCAAGCCTATTACGGCACTGAAGCAGAATGGACGTTCGGCTTGCCTTGGCTGGCGCTCTGCCGTCTCGAGCAAGGCCGGCGAGACAAAGCGGAAGCGTATCTCCGCCGCACAGAAGAGCTGATGCTCCCCGGCGGCGAGCTGCCGGAGCTTTATTTCAGCGGCAGCGACCGTCCGAATCCGAACACGCCGCTCGGCTGGAGCAGCGCGATGTACATTTTGGCCAAGGAAGCGCTGGGTCGCGAAGACCGTCCGTGAGGACGGTTTTCGTTTTTGATGCGTAGGGGAATCCGTCTCACGGGTGACAGATGGATTCAAACGGGGACAGAAAACGAAAGTTGGATAATAACAATCAAAAGTTTGCTGAATTCCGGGTAAAAACGGCGAACGGCGGCCGAACAAACCAGTGCGATCGGAACCCGGTTGCCTGTCCTCCCTTGCCCCAACTGAACACAAACGCCAGAGGACTTGACCGATAAAACTTTCGGTCAGGTTTTTCTTAAACAGATAAGAAAGTTTAAG
>NZ_BIMA01000137.1 GCF_004000845.1 Paenibacillus koleovorans NBRC 103111 | reverse complement strand
TCTTTCGCCAGAGGACCATCCGGGTAATCTTCCCTGATGATTTGCCTTACTTGAATATGAATCTGGTACGTATCCCTCTGGCGTAGAGCGAATCAAGCTTCTTTCGCGATAGCTTTACAGAGTCAATAGACCTTCATATATCGAAACTGTGGCAGATCCTTCACCATAGCAGGATGAATGACAGGGGCGCTTTCACCAGCCTCGACCATTCGTTCTATCAAGCGTTGACGCAAAGAGTTGCTGATCTCCGCATGCGAGGGGTAGCCTGCCAGGTTGTGAAGCTCGTAAGGATCGGAAATCAGGTTATACAAATAAACCTCCTCATATGTGTCCGAACTCGGATCCAACCAAGGATCTTTATCGGAAGCAACAACGCCATACTTCCATTTTTCCGTTCGTATGGCTCTTCCGAGCTCCGTCTGACTGATTTGAATAAAGGCTTCTTCCGGCCACGGAATCTCTTCGTGACGAACCAGGGGCAAGAATGATCTTCCCTGCAGTTCGACAGGAACGGGGATATTCGCAGCATCCAACAAAGTAGGTGCGACATCCAATAAAGTTATGGGCTCCCTGATTTTGCCCCTCCTATTGAAACCCGGCCCTATAAGGGCCATGGGGATACGAATGGAGCTGTCATGCAGCGATCTCTTGCATCCATAATTCCTTGTATAGAAATGATTGCCGTGATCCGAGGTGAATACAAGAATGCTGTTATCCGTCATATCCAGACTTTTAAACACATCCAGAAGACGTCCTAGACATTCATCAATCCGCTTCACGCATCCGTAATACGGCCCCAGATTTTGATGGGCGTTGCCGCCAAGCGAGGCTAGATCGGGAGGAGTCCATGCTCCTGTATAACAGGTTCTATAAATATCGGGAGGGGCGTATTCATCCGTCTCCGTCTGTTGGTGAGGCTCGATGAAATTAATATTGAGAAAAAAGGGCTGCTCTTCCGTTCGACGTTGAGAGATAAAAGACAGGGCCGCATCCATTATCGCATCCGCACGGTATCCGGGAAGATGAACAGGCTCATGGTCCGTGTTATAAACCATCGTCTTGTATGGTGTACAATCTTTGCCGGATAGCTTGTTGTGGCATAGCCAATATTGATATCCGCCCCGCTGTGGTTCGGTCACGATCTCTTGATCCGATACATGCCATTTTCCAATCAACCCGGTATAATAACCGGCATCCCGAAAGTAATGAGCCAAGGTCTTGGTTCCCTGAGGAAAAGGAGCGTTATTCCCTATATATCCTGTGGTCGAGGCATACAACCCTGTTTGCAAACAAGCCCGTGCCGGTCCGCACACCGGTTGGCAGCTGAAGGCATGCTCCAGTAAGGTGCCATAGTGGGCCATGTAGTCAAAGTTTGGCGTTAAATTTAGCGGGTTTCCATACACTCCCGCCGTATCCCAGCGCTGCTGATCCGTCATAATCATGATTATATTCGGTCTCATCATTGTCCACCCCGCTTTTGTTGGCGAATCCATTCGTACATCCTTGTACACATGTCTCCTCGGGTCACTGGAAGGGTAGGATCCCATCCGCTGTAATCCGCGGTCGGCGACAAATGCAAGTCCTCCTGCATGAAGGCTTGATTAAGCTCTTCAAACATATCGATCCATTCCGCATGGCTGATGGAGCCGTCCATCCGCTGCTCCGCATCGATTACAGCTTTGGCGATGGACATGGTATCCTGACGGCCATACGCCAGCTCCTTCAAAGCTGCGACCCATTCCTTGGCTACCGATTTAGTTACCGGCTGCTCCGGATTCGCATCAAAGGATGGGAAAAAACCTTTTGTTCCAAAATATTGGATTGCCGACAGCCATAAGGTCTTATGAGACATGTCCACATCATTAAAGAAAGTCAACATAAGACCTTTCTCAATCAATGTTTGTTGCAATAAATCGATATTTAACTTAGCGGGCGATACATCATGAATCATACATAAAGCGGCTGCGATTCCCGCTGCTTCTCCCAATTGGATCAATACCGGTGTTTGTCTGACTGTACCCCAAGCAACATGCGTGGCAGCGCATGTTTCGGTTATCAATACATTATCCAGCTTATTGCTGATCATCACCCTGTAGGGCACTTGTCCAGGGCGTGTCTGATCCTGCATAAAAAATTGTCCGTCCGGCAAGCTCCCGGGTACTCTTTGTTTGGTGCAGGGCAACGAATCCAAAGGAAAATCAGTGATGGCTATGGAGTCATTATGAATGGGGGGGCGCATCCATCCATCGGGACACAAAAAGTCGTGCTCCTTAAGAATATAGGAGGCGATCAATCTTCTGGATTCCCGCACATACATTTGATGCGGAACCAGATTATTGCTTCTGAATTCATCCTTCGCCAATCCCCATTCCTTGGAAAGGCTGCGAACATGCTCGGGTACCGATAAGTCATTCTGCAGAAACCACATAATCCCCAAAGCATGATTCAGATGATGTTGTTCGATTATTCTTCTCGTTGGCCAATCCGCCTCCGGATACGTTTTCCCCGCTTCCGTGAAGTTGGTGGCGTTCCAGCTTCGTTTGCGATTCGGAAGCTTATGTCCATGGAAAACATGATCGTTGGCTGCCTGATCTTCAATCGTATGATTCAAGTAACGATGGTGCAAGGAATAGGATGTATGATAGATGTCCTCAGGTTTCTCACTGATTCCGGAATACATCGATCGGTCGTAGCTTTCAGGGGGGCTATCTGGAATCCAGCGGTTATCCGGATCGCTCGATAAACACAATCGATAGCTGTAGTCCTGAATATTATCATCGCCTTCGCCTGTGCTGCCAGGGAGTAAGGATAAAGTAGACCATTTCGGTATAAGGTTTAATTTGCCTTCGACGGCTTCCTTTGGGAAAAGTCCTTTGACGTAGGTCGTAAAAATCTTGCCGGCATGCGATTCGCCAAATTCATCCCGTGACTCCCGGCCCACTCGATATTCCGCGCCTGCTAGCGCCATTAAATCTCCTTCACTGGAAGCATCAATGAATATCTTGGCTGCTGCTGTCAGTTGATGGTTTGTTTCAAACGATTGGAGCTTGACATCGATAACCGACTTTTCATTCTTCGTTACCTCGACCGGATAATAACCGCGCAGCACGCGGATTTTCGGTTCGGCAGCAACCGTCTGTTCCAATATATGCTCCATGACATGGGGTTCAAAGGTGATCATTGGATTATTGGGTTCAAGTGTGGTGCAATCGATATAAGCTTGTGAAGCTTCGCCATACGTTTCCTTATAATAAGCAATCACTTTCTGCTCCAGAGCATGGTTAAACGAAGAACGATTTCCACGATAATGCGTCTCGAAAGCACCTAATGATGGGAAAAAACCTCCAAGTACCCTTGTGTGCGAGATCAATATAATATTGAATCCATACTTGGCAGCCTGGATAGCCGCTGCAATTCCGCCCGGATTTCCTCCCATGACCAAAATGTCCGTATCCAGCGTATGCATATGTGGCACCCTCCTATCCCTTCACCGCGCCTAATGTGATCCCGCGTGTAAAATATTTTTGGAATGCAATGAATAATACAATCATCGGCAATGCCGAGAGTACCGCTCCAGCCATCATATTTCCATATGCAGGCATTGCCTCAAGCTGTAAACCCGATACACCCAAGGGCAAGGTTTTCATAGATTCAGACTTGGTCATAATCAGTTGCCAGACGTAATCGTTCCACGATTTCACGAATTCAAAGATCGCCAAAGATGCAATAGGCGCTGATACAAGAGGCACTACAATACGAACAAATATTGAAAATTCATTGCAACCGTCCATTCGTGCCGCTTCCAGCATTTCCTTGGGGATGGATTGCATGAATTGCCTCATGAGAAATATACCGAAGGGCACGGCAACTTCCGGAATTATTAACCCTGCATATGTGTTGTACCAACCCAGATTGTTCATTAATCGAAATAAGGGCACTAACAAAACGTATTTTGGCAGCATCATCATAGCGATCATGAAGAAGAAGATGGCGTCTCTACCCGGAAAACGAAGCTTGGAGAATGCATATCCGGCCATACTGCTAAAGACGACAACTAGAAGGGTCGTGCTTAAGGAAATATAGAAGCTGTTAAAAAACCATCTTACTAGCATCGTCCGCTGATAGAGCTCTATATAGTTGTCGAAAATCAAATGAAATGAAAAAAATTGAGGAGGCGATGCAAACATAGCTTTTTCCGTTTTGAAAGAACACACGATCCCCCAGTAAAAGGGAAATATCCACACGACTGTACAAATCATCAAAAACGCATTTCCGGCCCAAGTCATTAGGATGTCTGTGAAGCTTCTTTGTTTGAAAGCTGTAATTATTGCAATCACCGCCTTAGAATTCAATTTTGGAAGTCATGATACGGAATTGAAAGTAGGAAATAACTCCGATGATCAGGAATAGGACAACACCCATTGCAGATGCATATCCGAAATTGGTATACAAGAAAGCATTTAGATATAGCTCATATATGATGGATGTTGTACTGCCATAAGGTCCGCCTTGGGTCAACAAATGAATAACTGCAAAGGTTTGAAAGGCGTGGATGGTAGAAATGACTACAACATATAAAGTCGTAGGTTTTACCAATGGCCAAGTAATGTTCATGAACTTTTTTAAGACCCCTGCTCCGTCTATAGAAGCCGCTTCATAATATTCAGTGGATATATTGCCTAGAGCGGCCGTATATAGAATAATGGGCTGCCCTACACTCCAAGTAATAATAACAAACACGACACAGAGAAAGGCGCCATTCGCATCTGAAAGCCAGTTAACAGAATGGAATCCCAATACATTCATGAAGTAATTGGCAACACCAATCACCGGGTTGTAGATCCAGTTCCAGACTAGCGATACTGCGACAACAGACGAGACTACAGGAATGTAGAACACAGCCCGGTAGAAGGATGTAACCTTGTGGCCTTTGTTATAGATCAGAACAGCAACAAAAATAGAAAATACTACACAAAACGGGACTATATAAACGACATATCTCATGGTGTTCCAGAACGCTTTAACAAAATTAGGATCATGATACAGTTGAATAAAATTATCTAAACCGATAAATGTGTTTTGTTTCATGGTCAATCTATAAAAGCTGATACGGATTGCTTCTACTGCTGGATATGCCAGAAACAATAGAAAGCAGAATAGTGATGGGAATATAAATAGATATCCCGGCATCCATTTTCTTGCTCTCTTGATCATCATATTCATAGCATTCTTCCTTTCCATAAACATGGGAGCTGATTAGCTCCCATGTCATAACTTTGTTATTTTCTCCCCATCGTCTACTCTTGCTTTCGCGCATCCGTAATAATCTTAGTACCTAATTGCTCAAACTCCTTTAATGCCGCATCAGCCGTCTTCGACCCTGTGAATACAGCCTGCATTTTCATGCCGAATTCCACTCTTTGTTGCTGGAATCCGGGAACGGATACGCCACCGTCAACAGCATACTTCAGAACTTCGCTGGCAAATTGCAGGTTTTTGTCAGGGTTGTCGCTGTATAGATTTTTTTGCGATTTTCTTGGGGAGTAAGACAGACTGCCTTTCACTGCAGCAGCATTTTCTCCTGCAGCTCCCAAAAACTTGGCAAGCTCAACGGACCATTTCTGCACATTCGGATCTGCATTCTTAAATACGCCGATTCCATATTCATGAACAAACGAAGCCGGGCCTCCTGATGATCCTGAAGGCATCATGACCAGCTCTACTTCAAAGTTGTCGATCTCCTTATCGCTTTGAGCTTTCAGAACACGGGCATAACCGGTTGTAGCAATAGTCATAGAGGCCACCTTTTGCTGATTGAACAATGTAACCACTTCGTTATACCCTACACCGGCTGCTCCAGGCTGAGCTACTTGAGTATCAATGAGCTTTTTTAAGAAGTGAAAGGTTTCTAAACCTTGCTTGTTGTTCAGCGTTACTTTTGTTTTAGCCGGATCAAAGGTAGTAATCCCATTACTCCAGAACCAATGCATCATATAGCTGTCTGCAGTTTCGGTCTTTCCGAATATCCCCGTTCCGTAAACGCCGGGTTTTTTCTGCGGAATCGCTTTGGCTGCTTCATAGAACTGATCGTATGTCCATGTTCTCTCTGCATTCGTCGGAATCAAATGATCCACACCCGCTTGCTTGAACAATGTACGGTTAATCATCAACATTTGTGGAGTGAGGACCCACGGCAAGTAATAATGATCACCGCCGTCCAGTCTCGCATTTTCCCAAATCTGTTCGTAATAATCCGCAATATATTCGGGTTCCAAGTACTTGTCGAGCGGAAGCATCAAGCCTTTCCTGGCATATTCGAACATTCGTATATTTGAATCCATCAAGACGTTAGCGATTTCATTCGTTTGAATGGCTACTGCTACTTTCTGAGGACCGCCTGTTGCATTCAAGTACTCGGTTTCAACCGTTACATGTGGATGAAGCTCCATAAATCGCTTCACTGCAGCGGTCTCCCAATCGCCAGGCTTGCCATTCGGTTCATCGCCTTTAACACCCGCCCATTTGGGATATGCCCAAAGCTTGATCTTAACGGGTTGTTCCGCTTTTCCCGGATTGCCAGTCTGAGATGGATCAACATTACCCGTGTTCCCGCTTGGATTTTTTCCGCATGCCGCCAGCGAAGCTAGCAGCATGAGGATGACGGCCAACAACGTTGCTTTGCGCAGTATTTCGGATTGCTTCATTGCGTATACCCCTCCAGTTTTGTTGTGATACTTCCTTGCATTTCTACTTTATCTGAACGGATAGAAGATACCTATTGCAGGATCTTTGACTTAATGAACATATTATTACTCTCTTGCAAGAACGGCTATACTAAGCATAAACACTTCGATACTATGGGTATAGGGCTGAGTTGGGGGTGGACCATCTGAATACCTTGAAGAAGTGGAGGAGGAGCATATTATGGAAGATCGCGATGAGTTATTTGTTTTTGACGGCAATCCCGTTTATTCTTTCATTCCTGCTCATCTCGATGTATTGGTGGAATTCAACGAAAGAAAGCTCCATTCAGCACTCGGAAAAAATGCTTCAAACCACCAAGGAAGTCATTCAAACCCATCTGCGTCAAATGGAAAGCTTAAGCATTTCATTATATTACGATACTAGCTTGCTTTCTCTTTTAAAGGACCGGGAGGTTATGGGAAATCAACAAAAAAGAAACCAGATTATCCCGTTGTTCGAAAAGCTGTTTTTGAACATGTCCCATATTCGCCCGGATATCTACAATTACTATTATTACGACCTGAATGGAAAACTCATATTTGTAAACATAAACGGAGTCTGGATCGATTATATACCGCAAACGAATTACAATCCTTCTGAAGACGAGTGGTTTCGCGAAGCCATCAGGTCGGATGGAAAACCCTCTGTTGTATACCAGGAATCCCTTCAAGAGCCTGTGTTTTCTTTGTCCAGGTTAATTAAATATTTAACGGATCCCATCGGCGTTGTTCTATTGAATTTTAATTTCAATATTCTGGATGATGTTATCGGAAATTCCATATTCGAACCAACAAGCGAGTTTCTAATAATGGGATCGAAAGGTGATATTTTTTATCAGAAAACACCTTCTTCCTTTTCAAAATCCGACTTGGATGAAGTCCGACAGATGATCGTCCAAACCTCGGGAGATAAGCCAACCCCCCCTTCAAAAACCGTAACTTTTAACAACAGCTCTTATTTAATGATCTATGAAAGCTTGGACAGATACCAACTGAAGTTAATTCATCTCATCCCTCTAGCTGTGCTGGCTTCAGAGAATTTGAACTATATATACAAGATTAGTGTAATCATGTTGTTGGTTATCGTCATTCTGATGGCAGTATCTGTTTATTATTTTTATAGGCGCATTAAGCCTCTCAAAGAGCTTGCCGACGTAATGGATGCAAGTCAGCACGAACCGTTCGACAAGCGGATTATCGTAAAGACAAGAGATGAAGTCGGCCGATTGGGAATCAGCTATAACCGGATGATGTCTCGATTGCAGCAGCTGATTGAGAATGAGTACAAACATCGGGTTCAGTTGATTGAGACGGAGAAAAAGATGCTGGAATCGCAAATCAACCCTCACTTTCTCTATAACACATTGGATACGATTCGATTTCTGGCGATTGAGCATAATGTCAAGGATATCGCCAAAATGCTGTTTACCTTATCCATCAACCTGCGATATACGATATCGAATACGAATAAACAGGTGCCGGTGAGAGAGGAAGTACAATGGCTCGAACGTTATATTTACTTGCAATTGCTACGATTCAAGGATCGATTTGACGTGTTCTTTCAGATCGATGTCGCTATACATGACCATAAAATCTACCGACTCATCTTACAACCCTTTATAGAAAATGCCATTATTCATGGCTTCCGTAATACGGAAAGCGGGGGCATTCTTAATATTAATGGATATCTGGTCTCCAAGGACCGGATTACCTTCGAAATTGTAGATAACGGGTGCGGCTTTGATGAAGAACTGAATATTACGATTACCCATTTAACGATTGCCATGCTTAATCAGGAAAATGGCGGAATGTATAATGCTTTGTCCAGACTATTCCTATATTACGGAGATCAGTGTGAAGTTAATTTGCAAAGCATTCCAAATAAACGTACTGCAGTACGCATTACGATTTCGAAGATGGAGGAGATCAGTTGATAAGACTCGTATTGGTTGATGATGAACCGATTATTTTACGCGGAATGTCGATGCAACTAGAGCAATTGGATAGAAAAATCAACATTGTGGGGACTGCCAAAAACGGGTTGGAAGGTTTAGAGAAAATCGAGATTTTCCAGCCCGATTATGCAATAATTGATATCCGAATGCCCATTATGGATGGAATTGAACTGGTGAAAAAAATGAATGAAACCCTCATCGCCCCCAACACCAAATGTATTATCCTGTCGGCTCACTCCGAATTTGAGTATGCTCAAACCGCTTTGCGATATGGTGCCATTGATTTCCTGCTGAAGCCTCTCGATGAGAACATGCTGGAAGATTTGTTTGTTCGTCTGGAATCTAAGCCGGCCCCCATCCTAAAACATACGCTCGGAATGGAAATCATGAATAAGTGGATTCATGACAAGGATATTCGCCAACCGCTGGTCCTGAAGATGTTAGCATACATCAGTAAGAACTATATGAAAGAGCTGCAACTGAGAGCTTTATCTGAACAATTTCATGTATCCTCCAGTTATGTTAGCATCCTATTTAAAAGGGTGACTAACTATAGCTTCATTTCATTTGTGAACGAATTTCGTGTCGAAGTAGCGAAGAAAATTTTGGCAGACAGTCATTATAAAATCAGTGAAGTGGCCTATATGGTGGGTTATAACAATCCGCCTTATTTTGATAGAGTGTTTCGTTCCATTACGAACATGACTCCAATCGAATATGCGCGAGAACAAAAAGCGCGTCGATGATGTTTTTGCATAAGAGTACTCGCATTGCACTTATTCGACGGTGTGCGGAAGAGGTCCGGGTGAGCAGATGAAAAAAAGCTGGTTGATCATGTGTATGCTTTCGATCGGTGTATTTCTGTTGCCGACTTATTGGGTCGTGAATATGATGAAATCCTGGCAGGAAAACCCGACGGCTCAAGCGGGAATCATGGATCTCCGGGAGTGGGACTACACTCGGAATGGTGCTGTTAAGCTAGTTGGGGATTGGGAATTTTACCGCAATCAACTCCTTACGCCGGAGTCGTTCCGCGAGAATCGGCCGCCTGAGTTTCCCGTGCCACAGCTTACAAGTTTGGTGCAGGTGCCGGGGAATTGGAACAGCTATATAGCGGAACAAGGTCCTCCAACGAGCAAAGGATTCGGAACGTTCCGACTTAAAGTCCGCGTAGGCGATAAGCAAGACGCGACATACGGTGTGCATGTCGTCAGTATTTTGATGTCGAGCAAAGTTTTTCTCAATAGTCAAGAAGTAGGAACGAGCGGGGTGCCCGCCAAGACGGATGAAGAAACAATAGTGAGCAATATTCCTTTTGTGGGGTTTTCAACGGTCAGCGGCGACACGGTGGAGGTTATCGTACAAGCGGCTAATTTCAACTTTGCGTGGGGCGGCATGACTTACCCGATTGTGTTCGGAGACCAGAATTCCATTATGAAGGATCGGGATTTCAATCTGTTCATGGATCTGATCACGACGGGGGGCTTTATTCTAGCCGGGCTGTTTTTGGTGATGCTTTACCGGGTGAGAACGCAGGACCCTTCTCTGCTGATGCTTACCTTGTTCTGTTTGTCGGCCTTGTTGTATGTGCTGACGAATGGGGAAAAGCTTTTGGACGCAATAGTTCCCTCTCTTCCTTACGATTGGTTCCTCAGGCTTCAGAATATCGCTTCGGTGGCGGCTTATTATTTTTTGTTGCATTATATCACTTGTGCGATGCCGGGGCCTTTCCATAAAAAAGTCCTGCTTGCGGTCCGATATTTTGCGGTAATTGCTGTGCTGATCTACCTCTTTTTTCCGCCGGCCGTCTTCTCGATTTTTATGGGACCTCCTATAACTTTGCTCAGTTTATGCGTGGTGTTTTATGTCTGCTATACCTTGATCAGGAACTTGAGATTATATGCAAAAAGCAAGCTATTCGTTATGGTGAGCATGCAGGTCATTCTGATTGACGTAATTAATCAAGTGCTAATTATGGCAGACCTTTTACAGGTTCAAATCCTGATTCCCTATGAGATGCTTCTCCTAGTCATTGCACAAGGTCTACTATTGGCGAGCCGTTTTGCGGATTCGTACCGGAAAGTGGAGACGCTGTCGCAGCGGCTAATGACGTTGGACGGGATGAAGGACGAATTTATGGCGAATACCTCTCATGAGCTAAGGACGCCGCTGCACGGGATGATTAATATCGCGGATACTCTGCTTACTAGAACGGCGGGGGTCCTGAACGCGGAACAGGCGAAGGACTTGGCATTAATCGTCTCTACCGGCAGGCGGCTATCGTGGCTAATTAATGATATTCTCGATTTCTCCAAAATGAAGAACGGCAATCTGCTCCTGCTTCGGAAAGCGGTCGAGCTTCAGTCGGTTGCCTTGTCCGTTCTTGAAGTGCTCGGCCAACTAACCGGAAAGAAAGACATCCGATTCACCCAGTCGTGGCCGGATCGAATGCCGTGGTTGGATACGGACGAGGATCGTCTTCGTCAAATTCTGTTCAATTTGCTGGGCAACGCCGTTAAATTCACAAGGCATGGGGAAATCGGCATTAAGGCTGCGGCTGGCAAAAATGACATGACGATTACGGTTTGGGATACTGGAATCGGTATTGCCGAAGATCGGTTCGAGTCCATCTTCCAATCCTTCGATCAGGCGGATCCTCTCGTGTATGAAGCGGTGGAGGATGGCGCCGGTACGGGTCTCGGTCTGAGCATAACGAAAAAGCTGGTTGAGCTGTTAGGCGGCCGAATTTGGGTGGAATCCGAGTTGGGCAAGGGATCTGCGTTTCATTTTACATTGCCGCTCGCTCATCCGCAGCCGCCAGCGACGAGCCGTCTGCCGGCGGCCACCGGAGCGGCTTCGCCGCATGAAGGGGTCAAGCATGATCCTGGCCGTTCGTCGAAAGGCGAACGGCTTGCCCCAGCATCCGGAACGGTGCTGATTGTCGATGACGATCCTGTGAATCTTCAGGTGCTGATGAATTTGTTGGCGGAGGAAAACTATTCTATTATTGCAGTAAACGGTGGAGCGGAAGCGTGGGATGAAATTGTCCGCAATTCTCGTATCGATCTTGTGATTGCCGACTGGATGATGCCCGGCATGTCCGGCCTCGAGCTGACTCGGCGCATAAGAACCCGATATTTGCTATCGGAGCTGCCGGTGCTTTTATTGACAGCCCGAGGCCGGTCGGAGGACATATGGACCGCTTTCCAGACGGGCATCAACGATTTTCTCAGCAAACCGGTGGATTCCGGGGAGCTGAGAGCGCGTGTCCATACCTTGCTGGAGCTGCGCAAATCCGTGCAGTTGATCATGAGGACGGAGATGGCTTTTCTTCAGGCGCAGATCAAGCCCCACTTTTTATATAACGCTTTAAATACGATCATCGCTTTCTGTTTGGTCGATCCGGTGAAAACGATGGGGCTGCTGGAAGAATTGGGCGAATATTTGCGCGGCAGCTTCGACTTCCAGAATCGCGATCAGCTGGTGCCGCTGAAGAAGGAGCTGGAATTGGTCAAATCGTACTTATCGCTGGAAAAAGCCCGGTTCGAGGAACGACTGACCGTCGAATATCACATCGATGCCAGCTTGCTAAGCTTAATACCGCCTCTCTCCATACAACCGATTGTCGAGAATGCAGTCCGGCATGGCGTCACGCAAAGGGAGCGCGGTGGGAGGATCGGCATCCGGTTGACGGAGGCGGAAGACAAGGTTACGGTTGCGGTATCGGATGACGGGCCAGGAATCGGGGAAGCTCAGCTTAGGCGGCTATTGTCCGAAAAGCGGGAAGACGGGGGCGTCGGGTTGCTGAATATTCACAGGCGGCTGATGCACTTATATGGAAGCGGACTTCGGATCGAGAGTGAGCGGGGCAAAGGAACGATAGTCAGCTTCGACGTGCTGAAATCATCTGCGGCCATTGGTCGCCTATCAGAAGAGAGGAACGGTGAGCGACGATGAGAGCGGTTCTGGTAGACGATGAGAAACCGGCGTTGCTTCACTTGGAACGGCTTATTCTCGCGGACGGCCGGTTCGATGTCGTGGGCATCTATACATCGGCCAAAGCTTGCTTCGATCGTCTGGATCAAGATCAGCCGGATATTTTGTTCCTCGATATCAACATGCCCGAGATGAACGGTCTTGAAGTGAGTGAGCGAATACGGAAGTCCGGTCGCGATCTCCCGTTCGTATACATTACTGCACATTCCGAGTATGCGATCGAGGCGTTCGGGTTGAACGCGCTAGACTATTTGTTAAAGCCTGTCACCTCGAGGCGTCTGGTCGATACGCTTGATCGTATACAACGTTATTGGCATCGGACAGTGGTTCCTGCTAATACTCAGGACAAGCTGCGGATCTTGTGCTTCAGGCAACTCGAATTCGTGATGCGCCATAATAGTAGACATAAGCCGCCAAGGTGGCGGACTTTGAAAGCGATGGAGTTATTCGCTTATTTCCTGCATCATTCGGGTCAATGGATCGCAAAAGAAAGATTGCTGGAAACGCTTTGGCCGGATTTGGAGTATGACAAGGCGGTTACTCATCTGCACACATCCGTCTCTCAGGTTCGAAATGTGTTGAAAAAATGGGGCAGCAAGGCGTCGGTGGGGTATGCGCATGACAGTTACTGTCTCGAACAGGTCGATTGGACGACGGATCTGGAAGAGTTCGAGCAACTAAGTGGAACGATCGCCGATATTCAGGAATGGACGAGGGAAAGCCGGGAAGCATATGATCGCAAATTGAAGCAGTATCGCGGCGATTATCTGGAGCATCATGATTATCATTGGGCGATTGCCAGAAGAAGCAAGCTGCAGAAGCAATATACAAGCGCGATATTAGGCATGGCCGCTGCCGAGCTGCAGGCGGGGTTCATCACGGAGGCGCTGGAGCTGTTGGCCGTCCTGCAGGAGAAGGAGCCGTATTCGGATGAATTGTGCCGGCTCATCCTGTGCGCTTATGCAAAAGCCGGGAATTGGGAGCTCGCGCAAGGCCACTACGATAAGTTTGTTGGTCTTCTGCTCGCCGAGCTCGGAATTGAACCCCAATCCGAAACTAAGGAATGTTACAAACAGCTATTGAATGAGAGGAAATAAGCTTCATTTATCGTAATCAGCCTGTTATGCCATCAAAATGATGGATAATGGGCTTTTTTACGTGGATATGTGAGAAAATGAGTGATTAGAATCGGTTCAGCGTAATGCTATATACTCTGCCTAGTTGTCGATTGGAGAGGAGTATTTGCATGCAAACTTATTTGTTTAACAAAACGGCCAGAATGATTATCACTTGGGTGACAATCGTTGCCATGCTCGCGAGTAGCTATCCGGTGAGCACGGCGCATGCCGCTGAAGATTTTCAAACGAAGCTGCAGGATGAATTTAATGCGTGGACGATCATAAAGGATATTAAAGACCACTGGGCGGAGAGGGAAATAACCGCTTGGACGAAGCTTGGGCTGGTACGTGGTTATGAGGATGGCACGTTTCAGCCTGACGCCATCATTACTCGAGCTGAATTCGTGGCTCTGGTCAACGGCTTGTTCAAGCTGGCTGCCGGAAGGAGTGCGGCTTTCTCCGATGTCAGCACTCAGGACTGGTTTCATTCACAGGTCGGCGCCGCTACGCAACAAGGCTATATACAAGGCTACGAGGACGGAACCTTTCGTCCGAATCAAGCGCTAAATCGAGCTGAAGCTGCAGTGGTGCTTTCCCGCTTGGTACCGTTGCTTACCAGGCAAGGCACGGATCCATTAGACGGCTATTCGGACCAATCTGCGATTCCTGCTTTTAGCAGAGAGGCTTTGGGCGGGGCGGTAGATTCCGGTTATTTCTCAGGATTTCCCGATCAAACTCTTCGGCCCATTCAGTCCCTAACACGGGCTGAAGCTGTAGTGCTTCTGGATCGCATTCTCCAAAAGTCGGGATCCGATCCTAGCCAGCCCCCGGCTGTCGCTCCGATAGTATTGGAGCATGCGGGCACATACGGCCCGTCAGCCGGAACCGTTACCGTTGCCGGCCATTTGACGATTCATGCGCCAGGCACAACGTTGCAGAATTTGGTGGTGAAAGGCGATTTGTTGATAGGCGAGCCCGTAGGCGAAGGGGATGTCTATCTGCACAATGTCAAGGTTCTCGGCAGCACCCTAGTCAAGGGAGGCGGCCAGAACAGTATTCATATCGAAAATTCAGAGTTAAGCACCATCGTTATTGAAAAAGTAGGCGGACGTGTCCGTGTAGTGGTAGGCGGGACAACGGTCATTGAACAGATGGATATTAAATCCGATGCAACGGTTGAGTCTAATGACACCGCAGGCATTTCAGGCATAACGATCTCCGAAACGGGAGAGGTTTCGCTCGCAGGGGATTTCAAGAATGTGGTGATCAGCGGAGATGTTCAATTAACGGTATCCTCGGGATCGATCGAAAATATTCAGATAGGCAAAGGCGTTAAAGATTCGAAGATTAAATTGGATGAGGGCGTTCAAGTCACGCAAATGGATGTACATGGAACGACTGCGGTTGAAGGCAAAGGCACCATTGAAAAAGCGGTTGTGGATGAAACGAGTACAGCCAGCTTCGAAAATAAACCGGCTACGGTGGAGACCGGCACAGGAGCCAATACGACTCCAACACCAACGCCGACACCAACACCAACACCACCGGTAATCGTTACGCCTACTACGCCAACGCCTACTCCTACACCAACACCGACACCAACACCGACACCAACGCCAACACCGACACCAACTCCAACTCCCACACCGGTAACGGTTGTTCCGCCTGGAGCACCAACCGGAGTTACGGCTGTTCCCGGCAATGGGCAAGCTGAGGTAAGCTTCATACCTCCCGCGGATAATGGTGGAAGTGTGATTACGGGATATACCGTTACGGCTTCACCGGGCGGGGTTACCGCAACGGGAGCAGGATCCTCGATTACCGTGACAGGACTCACTAACGGTACGGAATATATATTTACAGTAACCGCGACCAATTCGGCAGGCACATCAGTCGCTTCCGCTCCTTCGGCAGGGGTAACGCCGACAAGCCCGATTGTCGCCCCAGGCGCACCGACCGTTGTGAATGCGGTGTATGGCAACGGGCAGGCTACAATTACTTTTACGCCTCCCGCCGATAATGGCGGAAGTGCGATTACAGGTTATACGGTGACTTCCTCACCCGGCAATCTTACGGCAGCAGGATCCAACAGCCCGATTACCATAACGGGTTTGACGAATGGAACCGCCTATACGTTTACGATAACGGCTACCAATCTTGCAGGTACATCGGCTGCTTCCGACCCATCCAACAGCGTAACGCCGGTTAAGCCGATCGGTGCTCCGGATGCGCCTACTGCAGTTGCAGCACAAGTTGCCGCTGATCGAGCTACCCTTACATTTACAGCGCCAATAGATGATGGCGGAAGTATCATTACGGGCTATACGGCAATCTCCTCCCCTGGCGGGTTTACGGGGACAGGTTCAAGCAGTCCGATTACCGTGACGGGGTTAACCTATGGAACGACTTATACCTTTACAGTGACCGCGACGAATGCGGCGGGTACTTCAGCTGCTTCTTCCGCATCCAATAGCGTGACGCCTATAACAGGACCAGGCATACCGACAGGAGTAAGCGCCGTTGCAGGAAACGGCCAGGCGGAGATTAGCTTCACAGCTCCGGCGAGCAACGGAGGCAGTGCCATTACGGGTTATACGGTGGTCTCCGCACCAGGCGGATTTACAGGGACTGGGTTAAGCAGCCCTATAACCGTCAGCGGTTTAACCAACGGAACCGCCTATACCTTTACGGTGACCGCGACGAATGTGGTAGGAACTTCGACGGCTTCTTCCGCATCTAACAGCGTTACGCCGAAGGCGGTGCCGGGAGCGCCGACAGGAGTAAGCGCAGCTGCGGGCAACGGGCAGGCTGAAGTCAGCTTTACTGCGCCGTCCAACGATGGAGGCAGTGCCATTACCAGCTATACGGTGACATCATCACCGGGCGGATTGACGGCAACTGGATCCGGCAGCCCGATCACTGTCAGCGGCCTAACCAACGGAACCGCTTATACCTTTACGGTTACCGCGACGAATGCGGAGGGCGCATCAATTGCTTCTTCCGTATCCAACGAAGTAACACCAAGAACAGTGCCGGATGCACCGACTGGAGTAACTGCAACCGCAGGCAACGGCCAGGCGGAGA
>NZ_BIMA01000136.1 GCF_004000845.1 Paenibacillus koleovorans NBRC 103111 | reverse complement strand
GGAGACTTTGCGCGTCACTGGAGCTATTTTTCTCTTGCCGGACAGAAGATGAAAGAGTAACCTGTAGAGGATCGGCTAGTATGGACAAATTTGTAAGGGGGAGGGTGACGCGGATGGAGCTTGGCCAAAAGTTAGGCGAAGGGCGGCTTGCGGAAGTGTTCGAATTCGGGCGAAATCGGGCGATCAAGCTGTTCCGTTCAGGAACCTCCGTTGCTCAAGTAACCCACGAATACGAAATTGCCGGTATCGTCCATCAGGCAGGCTTGCCGGTGGCGGAGCCGTATGAGTTGTTTCAGATGGGCGAGCGGATCGGCATTATTTATGAACGAATAACGGGTTTGACCTTACTCAAGCACATCATTACGGATCTACGAAAGTTGAGATGGGCTGCCGAACTTAGCGGACAATTGCATGCGGATTTGCATAAGGTGAGCACCTGTGCGCTTCCCTCTCAACGTAATCGAATGAGCCGCAACATCCTAGCCGCACCGCTGGAGGAAAACGTAAAAGCCAAGGCAATGGAGCTCCTTGTGCAGCTACCCGACGGGGATTCACTTTGTCATGGAGACTTCCATGTCGATAACGTCATTTTCACAACCAACGGGTCAATTATCGTAGACTGGGAAAATGCAAGCAGTGGCAGCCCGCTCGCGGATTTTGTCCATAGCTCCCTCATTCTGAGAGTTGCTTCTCAGCCTGAATTCATTAGAGGGATCGATTTCAGGAGTGTGAAATTTCAGATTCTGCGTCACTACATGAGCGCCTACCTGAAAGCAAACCCATCGGATCGTCTGGCTTGGATCAGATGGATTGTGCCCTCGGCGATTAATCGGTTGCATGAAGGGATCCCTGGGGAGCGCGACTCGCTACTGAGGATCATACATAGAGGAATTAGTTTGGTTTAGGGGAGTGATGGAGTTGCCGGATCCGATCGTAGTTGTACCTTATGATCCCAAGTGGCCTGTAGAGTTTAGAACAATCGGAACAGCAATAAGAGGTGCTTTGGCGGAGTTGGCGGTTCGGATCGATCACATTGGCTCGACCTCGGTCGTAGGACTGGATGCGAAACCTGTCATTGATGTCCAAGTGGCTGTCGAGTCTTTTGACCAATGTGATCCAATTGTTCAGCGACTGGCAGCAATAGGCTACCGGTATCGTGCGGATAACCCGGATTTGACCAAACGTTACTTCAGAGAACCGCCAGGCGCCAAACGTGTGCATCTGCATGTACGCGAGCATGGAAGCTGGTCGGAGCAAACGGCCCTGTTGTTCCGGGATTACTTGCGACAACACCCTGAGGATTGCAAACGATACGCGGAAACCAAGTACTCTCTGATGCAGCAGTATCAGCATGAGCGGGAACATTATGTCGAGGCAAAGGATCCGATTATTTGGGAGATTTTGAGAAGGGCTAGCGGGTGGAGTAAGATGGTCGGATGGCGGCCTGGGCCTTCGGATGCGTGAGACGGGAGGAAACAAATTGCTGCAACAAGGATTCTCAATAACAGAGCTCCAGGCGTATATCAAAAACCAAGATTTCAGGCCGGACCAGCCGATGCATTATTTTTATAAATTGATTGAAGAGGTTGGAGAGCTATCAGAAGTATTGAGGAAAAACAGACGGCTTAATGACGAAGGCACCATAAAAGGCACAATTGAAGAGGAACTCTATGATGTGCTCTATTATATCGCAGCCATTGCCAACATTTACGAGATAGATTTAGAGGAATGCGCCATCCTAAAAGAACAAATAAACGTCAAGAAGTATGCGCAAACCAGTAACGCCCAATATAAAGGAGAGTCACCATGTTCGCAGTAAACGCAAGAGCTCTGATCGAGAGGGAAAGAGATGGAATCACCGAACTGGTGCTGCAAACAAGAGTAAAGCCGAACGAGCCGGAAGGTCTGGAGCTGCCTGGAGGTCGATTGGAGCTGTTCGAGCCGATCCTGACCGGTCTGAGACGAGAAATATACGAGGAGACTGGGCTAACCGACGTTCGCGTCATCGGCGAGGAAACCCGAATGGACTCGCTGGGCACCGGGGCGTACTACGAAGTGGAATGTATACAACCATTCGCCGTGTTTCAGACATTGGCTGGACCGGTCGATTGTACGGGCGCATACTTTTTGTGTCAAGCAGACGGACCGCTTCTGCCTAATGGCGATGCCTCTAAAAATGTGCACTGGAGATCCGTAGATGAAATCCGACAAATGATGGAGCAGGATCCCGCCCAATTTGCGGGTGTGGATCGGGTGGGTATTCAATTTTATTTAGCGCAGCGAAATATTAAGCGCCGAGTGATCGATTAGTACATGAAAAGGAGACTCCCCCTTGCACCTACTAGATATCGCCTCCTTAACGGAGATTCAAATCTTGGAACTGATGTACATCCGAACGTATGAGCATCGCCAATCCGGGAGCTTGGCTCAATCCCTGTCCGCCATTCTTTCGTGACGAAGAAGTAAGTGCGGAGGTAATGGAGTCCCCATATTTCGTCGGATATGCGTTCAAACGGAATTTGGTTTATATGCAACAAGCGATTTTGTTATATTGTTTAGGCATCGGGGTCCACTAGGAGAGTCCTCCTGGCCCAGCATCACCGCACACAGATGGAAACTTCTCGATCGACCTAGATCTAGAAGCATAGACTTCACTTATTTTTGGGTTTTTCACGATAGTTTCGATTTCCAGAAATGTATGAACGGATCTGAAATGCTGGTGATAGGATCCTGACGGCAGGCGTGGTATAGTACTCCTATGGGGTTGCTTATATAAAACGAACAAGTGGAGGAGATTGGCTATGAAACTAGCGTACACGACATTGGGTTGTCCGGAGTGGACATGGGAGCGCATCGTAGAAGAGACGGTTCGCATGGGATACAACGGTATCGAGATTCGGGGGTTGCAGGGGGAGATGTTCGTCCCCAAAATGACTCCGTTCCTGGAAGAAAACTTGGCGCAAACGATGGCCGATCTTCAGGCGAGAGGGCTCAGCATCTGCTGCTTCGATACGTCGTGCCGATTCGATGACGAGGAGAAGTTCGACGGTTTTGTAGAGGAAGGAAAAGCTACGATCGATCTGGCAGCACGGATGGGCGTTCCTTATATTCGCGTGTTCGGCGACCGAATTCCCGATCCGGCCAAACGCGAAGAAATGATAGCGCAAGTGGCTCGCGGCATGCAGGCTTTGAGTCAGCACGCAGAGGGAAAGCCGGTGATGGTTTTGATGGAAACGCACGGCGACTTCGCTTCGTCAGAAAATTTGCTGGCTGTTGCGGCGCAAGTTGAGAGCGATCGTTTCGGAGTGCTATGGGACGTGGCCAACCCTGTCAAATACCAAGACACCGGGGAATCGGTCAGCCAAACGTACACCAATCTTAGCAAGCTGGTTCAACATACGCACATTAAGGATACGCTGGGCACAGGCAGCAACGAGAAAATCACATTAGTCGGGGAAGGCGATGTGCCGATTCCGGAGTGCATCGACATTTTGCAGCAGAACGGATATGACGGATGGCTCTCCTTCGAGTGGGAAAAGAAATGGCACCCAACGATCGAAGAGCCGGAAGTGGCGTTGCCGCATTTTGTGGAGTATATGAGAGGCTTGGCGAAGTAAGCAAAAGGATAGTGGCGAACAAACTCTGGCCGAGCCTGGTCAGGGTTTGTCGTTTACCGGGGAAGTGGTAGAGTAGATGGACGAATGCCTGTATGGAATGTTAGTTTGACGCGAAGGTGCCATTTGGCGAAATATAAGTTGTTGTGCACAAACTGAGCTTGGAAGTCCAATAGTAAGGAGAGAGCCCGCACTCCATGACCACTTACGATGAAAATGAGCTGCTAATCAGCACAGAAAAGTCCAAACTGAACTTGGACACCATCATGGGCTTCCTGGCGAAGAGTTACTGGGCTAACAAACGATCGCCTGACAAAATGAAGATGGCCATCGAGAACTCAATCTGCTATGGCGTCTACATCGGAGACAAGCAGATAGGCTTTGCCCGGGTGGTGACGGATCATGCGACGATGTATTGGCTTGCGGATGTATTTGTCGATGAAGCGTACAGAGGCCAAAACATAGGCAAGCAATTAATAGAAACGATCACCACCTCACCAGAGCTGAAAAATCTAATGGGTGTCCTCGGGACGCGAGATGCGCACGGACTGTATGAGCAGTACGAATTCAACCGGGATCAAGAGCGCTTCATGCGACGTATGCCGGATTATCTCAGAAACCTGGAGAGGTGAATGCCGACTTGTACAAGATCCGTTTAGCGACAGTGGCCGATAGCCGGCAGTTGGCTCAGATGCGTTGGATGTTCACGAATGAACACCGGACCCACCCCGTCAGCGAACCCCTCTTTCCGGCGTTCGAAGCCGAATTCGGCGAGTTTTGGGAGGCGGCTGCCCGGAGCGGGCATTGGTTCGTTTGGGTGGCAGAAGCAGCAGATGCGGAAGATGCGGAAGATGCGGACGAAGCACCAACTGCAGAGTATGGCGAAATTATCGCCCACATCTATATGGAGCTAGTGCACAAAGTCCCGCGCCCCGGCCGAGTGACGCATCCGTTCGCCTACATGACGAATGTGTACACCAAGCCGGACTACAGGTCAAGGGGCATCGGCTCGAAGCTGCTTCAAGCTATAGAGTCCTGGGTGAAGGCGGAGCAGTTGGAATTTGTTATCGTTTGGCCGAGTGAGGACGGGCGAGACTTTTATTTGCGAAATGGGTATGTGCCGAGCAATGAGATGCTGGAGTTTCATCCGGATTGAAACAGCAAGTCATATATGCATAAAAGGAGAAGTCATCACAAATGCCCAACCACACCCCAGACCCCTTCAAACTACTCATGTTCGACCTGGACGATACGCTGTACGATTTTACCCGCAACTGGCCGTTGGCACTGAAAGCGACATTCCAGCAGCTCGACTTCACTCGCGGCTTCGAGCTTGCACTGCTCTACGAGACATTCGAGAAGCATAGCACCGGCATGTGGCCGCTGGTGGAGAGTGGGCAGCTGTCCTTCCAGGCGTACCGGTTCCGAAGATTGGAGCAGGCGCTGCTGGAGTTCGCCCGGCCGATCACGGAGGAGGAGTACGACAGCTTCAACCGGCTCTTCATCGAGCAGTCGCTTAGCCGGATCGAGCGGGACGAAGCGCTGATCACGATGTTCAACCGATTCGCTGCGGAAGGGCGCCAGCTGGCGATCGTGACGAACGGCCCCGGCGACATCTCGATGCAGAAGCTGGAGCGGCTCGGTCTCGAGCGGCATTTCAACGAGGAAACGGTCGTCATCTCGGAGAAGGTAGGCTACGCCAAACCCGATTCGAGGATTTACCGGAGGATGCTGGACTTTTTCGGCACGCAGCCCGAACAAGCGTTGTTCATCGGGGATTCCTGGCACGCCGACGTGCAGGGGCCGATGCAGGCGGGTATCGCCGCCGTCTGGGTGAACCGCGCACAACTACCGATCCCGAGCGACGCATCAGCCTCAGCATCAGCCCCTGCCGTAGCCATGACGTTAGCCACTGAGCCAGTCCCGGCCCTAGCGCCTTACGCAACCATTAAGCACATAGCTGAGCTCAACGCCATCCTTTCAACTTTACCGATCATCCAAGGGAGGAACCAGCCATCATGACCACGCACACCGACAACACCGACAACACCACGAACACCTACACCAACACACGCCAACTAACAGGTCACAAAGTAGTGATCCCCGAGGCATACAAATGCGTTTATGAATCGGCCGAGTGGCGCGAAGACCAAGTCCCGGCGGACAGCGTCCTAATTCGTACCGATTACAGTCTGATCAGTCCCGGCACAGAGCTCGCGTTCTACACCGGCACTCATATCGATCTGAACAATCCGGCCAACCGCTGGGCGAAGTTCCCGTTCTACTCCGGCTACGCTTCCGTTGGCGAAGTGGTGGCAACCGGCAAAGAGGTCGGCAACAAGTTCCAATCCGGTCAAAAAGTGCTCACGCTCGGCCATCATGCCACCTACGACATCCTGCCGTGCTCGGATGAGTTCATCCTCCCGCTCCCGCCGGGCATCGACCCGAAGGCGGCTTTGTTCGCACGCCTGGCCGAAATCTCCATGACCGCGCTGATCCACTCCCGTTTCAGGGAAGGCCACCGTGTGGCGGTGCTAGGCATGGGCCTCATAGGAAACTTGGCCGCCCAGCTCTATGCGATCCAGGGAGCGAACGTGATCGGCATCGACCTGGAGCCATCGCGATTAGACATCGCACACTCGACGAACATCTCTACTACCATATTATCCGGAAGCAATGTCGATCTAACGGTCGAACTTCGCCAAGCGGCGAACAGCGGCGGTGCCTCGCCCGATATCGTCGTCGAGGCGACGGGAAGTCCGTCGCTCGTCAACGTGGCCCTGGACGCCGTCCGCGACCACGGGCAGGTGATCTTGCTCGGCTCGCCCCGCGGGAAGGCGGAGATCGACATCTACCGCCATATCCACCGGAAAGGCGTATCGCTGATCGGAGCCCACGGCAACATCAAGGGCATCGACGGGTTGCCGACGAGCGCGGAGCTGCTTCGCTATGTGCTCCGCCTGATCGCGAACGGCAGCCTGCGTACCGAGCCGCTGCTCTCGCATGTGCTCCACTGGAGCGAGGTGCAGCAGGGGTACGAGCTCTTGCACCAGCGGAAGGAAAACGCGCTCGGGATCGTTCTCGATTGGACGCAAGAGCAACCAAACATGGGATTCGGAAAAAACGCCTAGTTTTTCGTAAAATAAACCAAGCTTCCCGTTCCTCCCATCCACTAAAATTAATGTGTCCTTGAGAGAGTGCTTACGGTAAAATGAAGGGCAGATGTGGCATTACTCATATAGAAACCAGAGAATCCATGGGAGGCTGTGAACATGAGGGTAGGAAACGGAACGCATCAGTACGAAGTGGCGGAAGGTTGGGCGAAAATACCTGCCCATGTAACGCTGGGGTACACCCATGGCGTAGAATGCGACGCGAACGGCGATATGTATGTGTTCCACACCGGGACGCCTTCGGTACTGAAGTTCAACAGCGAAGGCGAATTTCTCGCCGGCTGGGGGGAAGAGTTCGAAGGCGGCGCACACGGCTTCTACCTGCATCGCGAGACGGACGGTCAAGAGTTCCTTTATGTGACTGACGTGAAGCGCTGCATCATGAAAAAACTGACCATGGACGGACAGACGCTTCTCACCCTGGAGACGCCCGACCTGCCGGACATCTACGACGCCGAGCGCGTGTTCAAGCCGACAGACGTCTGCGTTGGTCCGAACGGCGATATTTACATCGCTGACGGCTATGGACAAAGCTATATCATCCAATACGATGCAGCCGGCAACTACATCCATTCCTGGGGCGGCAAAGGCTCCGAGCCGGGACAGATGAAATGCCCGCACGGCATCTCGCTTGACTTGCGCGGACCGGAGCCGGAGCTGTATGTCGCAGACCGCGGCAATTTCCGCATCCAAGTGTTTACGCTGGGCGGGGTGCACAAGCGGTTTATCGTGGACGACATGGATATGCCTTGCAATTTCTACTATGACGGCGATGAAATCTACTTCCCGGACTTGCATAGCCGGGTTACCGTTTTCGATAAGAACGACAGGTTGATCACCCATTTGGGCGAAGACCAACAAGCCTACAAACAACAAGGCTGGCCGAATTTGCCGCTCGACTATTTCCGCCCGAACAAGTTCAGCTCCCCGCACGGCATCTGCGTCGACAAGCAGCACAACGTGTATTTGGCGGAGTGGACGCAATTCGGTCGCATCACGAAGCTGATCCGCCAGTAATCGAATCTGCCAGCATCTCTCGCAACCGCTCCGGAATGGGGCGGTTTTTTGCGCTTCGAGCCATAGTATTTTTTATAGGTTCATAGTTCATCTATACCTTTCCTATCAACCTTTCCTCGCATAGGATACATCACATTGTGCGAAAGGAGAGAGTTCGATTGAGAGTTTTGCTCACTACTATATTTGCTTATCCCCCAAAGGGCGGGGTAGGAGTCTATATCGACGAATTGAGAAAAGGACTCGAGCAAGCCGGCCACCAAGTCGACATTTTAGCCCGCAACGACGAGAAGTACTACCTCACCAGCTCCGAAGGTCAGGCCAGAGTAAAAAAACGGCGAGGCTCCCTGTCGGGCGGCAACATTTTCAAAATGCCTTCGTTTTTCATGGACAAGGGTATCGGCAAACATGTGAGCTTCCTGGAGAAGGAAGCCGCAGAATACATCGGCATCGTGCAGTCTCTGGACCTGAAGCGGTATGATGTCATCCATGCGCAAGACATCGTATCGTCCAGCGTCATGAGCTTCTACAAGCCGAGCCATGTTCCCTTGATTCTGACCGCGCATGGCTGCGTCACCGCAGAGTACTATTACTTCGGCCGCATCACACCGAACTCCTTGGGGTGGTTAATGGTTTCTTCATTCGAGTCGTTGGCGATCTCGCAGACAGATCGGACGATCGTTCCATCGGAATGGCTGAAAGGCGTATATCAGCGATGCGGCATTCCGGTCGGCAAGATGACGGTCATTCATAACGGCATCGACATCAAGAGCTTCAAGCATCGGATGAAGGCTTCGACGGGACTTCTCAAGCCGGCTGACAAAAGAGTAATCATCTCGACGGGACGCCTCGAGAAAGTGAAAGGTCAGCACGTGCTGCTCGATGCGCTAGCCAAGCTGAACAAGGAGCGGAAGGACTGGGAGCTCTGGGTGGCGGGGACCGGCGAGGCGGAGAAAGTTTTGAAAGATCAAGTTCAACGGCTTGGACTGAAAAACGAGGTCAAGTTTCTGGACCGTCGCAGCGACGTGCCCGCTTTGCTGAAGCAAGCCGACATCTTCGTCATCCCGAGCCTCGAGGAAAATTACCCGTTCTCGCTCGCGGAGGCGCAAGTGGCAGGCAAAGCGATTATCGCCTCCGAAGTGGGGGGCATTAAGGAAATGATCGATCCAGGTAAAAACGGCTTGCTAGTTCCGGCAGGAGACAGCAACAAGCTGTACAGGCAGCTGAAAAAGCTGATGGCCGATCCGAAGCTGCAGAGAGACTTGGCGATCGGCGCGCACGCGTGGAGCGTGCAGCATCTGTCCTTAACCCACATGATGCAACAAGTAATAGGCATTTATAAAGGCGCAGCCGGGAAGCGTAATTGAGGAGAAGGAGGAGAATCGGAATGCTGGACAAAGGTTTGACGGTTATTCAGCTGGACGAGCATCAGATTCTGACTTATCTGGCCGATCTCCTGGAAGTCGAGCAACGGGTGTATGAGGAACGAGGCCACTTGTATTCAACAGAAGTATGGGGAGAGGAGCAATTTGTCTCGGAGCTGGCCGGCAAATTCGATACCAGCTATGGCGTCGTGAAGGAAGGGAGGCTGATCGCCTTCCTGATCTGCTCGTCCCCGCTGCCGGGCTGGAATCATGTGCATCGCGTGGCGGTCCACCCCGATTATGCCGGCAAGAGGATCGGCCGCAAGCTGATGATTCAAGCCTATATGGACTGGCGGAAGATGAGCGACTATCATACGATCACGGCGATCATCCGACGTGATCACAAGCTGTCTCTGCCGTTTGCCCTGCTGCTTGGGGCGAAGGTGGCGGACAAGGCGTTTATGACCGAATTTTTCGAAGCGAGGAAGAAATCGGATGTTGTCATTCTGGATGACGGCTTCGTAGATTCCTACGGTGTGAAATACGTGCTGGTCTGGATCGACAAAAAATAGAAGTGTGCGGCTTGGCGGGGAGGAGTGGAGCTTGAACAAAGTATGCGTTTATCAGCCGAATGTGTTCCCGCCTCTTCACTATATCAATCGGATCTTGAACAGCGACATCTGGGTGATGCTCGACGACGTGCAGCTTAACAAACGAGTCGGGCAAACAAGCTTCGAGCTGAAGGTGAACGGCGTGCGCCATCTATGCTCGATCCCGGTCGGCGGCGGCGGTCGGATCGGCATTCAGCATGCAAAAATCCTCTATGATTCTCATTGGACCGCCAAGCTGCAGAAGCTACTCTGCCATGCTTACAGGAAAAGCGCTTATTTTGACCGCCACATCAAGCCTCTTACAATCGAATATCTCACGGCACAGGAGCGGGGGCAGGCAGATTTTCGCAGGTTCTGCGCCAACTGGATGACGGATTTCCTCGCACAGCTGGGGTGGAAGGGTGCGATACTGAGCGCATACGAGTTAGGCCTGGTACCGGAAATGAAAGCTTCTGAACGAATGGCGGCTATGGTGAAGGAGGTTGGAGGGACTCATTATGTATGCGGGATGGAAGGCTACCGGCGGTATCTCAGCCTGGATCATTTTCGCAACCGGGATTTGAGCGTGCTTGTCCAAAATTGGAGCTGTCCGGTTTATCCACAGACCAAAGGGCCTTTTTTGCCCAATTTGTCCGTTCTCGATCTGCTTGCCCATCTGGACTTGGAGAGTGCGATGAAAGTGCTCCTCTCGGGTGGCACGGAAAATTGGCCGGTGTTTGGCTGATGCTCTTTTGAAGCTACTTTAGACTGTTCAGACGTGTGCTGTGTGCTGGCAGTCTATTTTCTATTTTGCTAAGATGACGGGAGTTGATGTGACCATGTAGCCTTGCACGGTGTGTTACAGGTGAAGGGGGGCCAAGGAATGGAACGAAATCCGCTTCGGCCGAGCGAATCGTTTTCGGATCGTTATAACAAATATGGCGCCATGCTGTATAAAATCGCGGTTGTTTATATGGGGAACAAACACGATGCGGAAGAAGCGGTGCAGGACGTTTTCATAAAGCTGCTCTACCAGGCGCCGCCGTTCCAGGATTCCGAGCATGAGAAAGCTTGGCTCATCCGGGTGCTGACGAATGGGTGCAAGAACAAGCTGCGCGGGTTTTGGCGCAAGCGGGCGATGCAGTTGGAAGACATCGAGTCTTGGACAACCGATCCCGAGCATCTCGGCCTGCTGGAAAGCGTACTGCGTCTGCCTGTCAAATATAAAGCGGTAATCCATTTGCATTATTACGAAGATTATTCGGTGAAACAAATAGCGGAAACGCTCCAGATCGGCGAGTCGGCGGTGAAGATGCGTCTAGCGCGCGGAAGACAGCTGCTCAAGCTGGAGCTGGAAGGAGAATGAGCGATGGACAAGGAGCGGTATAAACGCGCGTTCGCAGGCGTGGTGCCCGACCCTGGGTTTAGAGAGCGGCTTGCAAGATTGGAAGATTCAGCAGAGAGGCACAAGAGTGAGGTGCGCCGCAGCAGGCAAACATCCGCCATCGTAGCCGCTTCTATCGTGCTGGCGGTCAGTCTTGGTCTGGGCAGCGCGCAGTTCTGGTCGAATGATAGGCTGGACGGGTCTCGCGCAACGGCAACACCCCCGGTAGTCGGGCATTCGGGGGAGGGGGTGCACATCCCGAAGATGAAGCTGCCTAGCGGCTCGTCCGGTGCAATGATGAACATGATCGGGCTAATCGTCTATCAAGGCCGCATTTACACGCAATCGAGCACGACGATCTCGCCGGAGGCGGCGAAATCGATCCGGGGCGAGAAGCTGGGGCAGACGAAGGGCAACATCGACGAGTGGAGCAAGCAGGCGGACTATGCGAAGGAATTCGCCTCCACGACGGGAATCAGCGACGTCTACGCGGTGAAGGGGTATGATAGCCAGTTCCGGATCATGACCTACATGGAAATGGACGGACAAGTGTTCGTCGAGTTGTTCGACTGCCTGAACGGGCTTACGGTTCAGAGCGGCGCGGATGTGTTCGGCAAGCTGAAGCTCGCTGGACAAGTGAAGCAAGCGGCTTATGAGCCGTTCGATAGCTGGAACAACGGCTTGAATCAGACGAAGAAGCTCATGTTGTCGGAGAAGTCCCTTGGCGCCTTCCTCGATGCGCTGCTGCAAGCGAAGCCGGTGGCGGGTGAGCCGCTTGTGTCGAAAGGGATTTTCGAAGGCGAGGAAGGCGAGGAAGGCGACCAGAAATTCCTCCTCCTGCAGCTGGCGGACGGCAGCGAAGTGCGGCTCCGTTTGTTCGAGAACGGGTATGTGCTATACGGCTTCGCCTCTGTATTCTTCCAAGTGGAGCGGGGGGCGTTCGACATCTTGTGGAATAACTTGAATTGAGAATGAGATCCGACAAAAAAGAAGCGCCGTTAGCCGGCGCTTCTTTTTTGGATGGTTTTCCATTCGTTCAGGTGCTCCTCGAGGCTGAGGATCAGCCGGTCGACCTCGGTGCGGAACGCCGCCTTGTCGGCGACTTGATCGAGCGCCTGCAGCAGCTCGGGCGTCAGCGGGCTGGTCGCCGGCAGCGCGGCGAGCAGGCTGTGGAGCAAGCCTTCGAGCGGGCTCGAAGGCGAAGCGGCGGCGGGCGCCTTGGCGGCCGGGGCCACGGCGGCAAGCCCGCTCGCGGCGGTGGCGCCAGCTTCAGGCGCGGCGGTGCCTGTGGCGTCTGCGGCTGACGCAGCAGGCGCTGCAGGTGCAGCGGCCGCGGTCGCCGCTGCTGAAGGCGCAGCCGCCTGCGCCGCTTCCGCGGCCGCGCCTTTGCCCGCACGCCCGCCGGCCGGCTTCGCCTCGGGCAGCGCCTTCTCGCGGGCCGCCCGGCTCGCTTTCAACGCCGACCATGTCTCGAGCAGCTCGGGGCCGGATTTGTACAGCAGCTTGTTCTTGGTGCTGTCGGAGATCGCCGAGTCCTTGAACAGCAGGGCGATTTTCTTCACGTCGCTAACCGGCAGCTCGTCGCGCGCGGCGCATTTCGCCAGCGGGTCGCGGTATTCGAGCGGCAAGTCCTTGAGCGGCAGCAACTGATCCTCGGTCAGGCAGTCCTTGCGAATCTGCGTCCCGCTGACGATCAGCTTCTTCACCGCCGGCCCGAACTTGAGCAGCTCGCACTTGTTCTTGATATACGACTCGGGCTTGCCTAGTTTGCTAGATAAGAACTTGACCGAGCTGTTGAACTTCGGATCGTTCATCAGCTTGTGGAAGGCCTCCGCCTCTTCGATCGGGGAGAAGCCTTCGCGGGTCAAATTTTCGGCGATCTGCTCCAAGTAGATGTCCATCTCATCCGTCGCAGTCGTAACAATGCACGGAATCGTCGGACGGCCGAGCATCTTGCTAGCTTTGTAGCGACGGTTGCCGTATACGATTTTATAGCGGTCCGGACCGATCTTCCTGACCTTGATCGGCGACAGAAGTCCGAGCTCCGCGATGCTGTTCATAAGCTCCTGCAGCGCCGTCTCGTCAAATTGGTAACGCGGTTGATCCGTATCTTCGTCGATCAGCTCGATGGCTAGTTCAATAATATCCATGCGACGGCTCCTATCCTATGTAGAAGTCCCCGTAGCTCCATTGGACGGGGCGAGTCACATGTATTATATCATAAACGATTCCGATGGTGGTTCAGCAGAGTGTCGTACTTGGAATTCCGGTAGGGATTGTCCAGTTGTTTTTCTAGCTCGGCGTTGTCATAGGCAGGTATCATCTTAAACCGGTTGCCCATTGAGCTTGGCGCACGGAATATCTCCATCCCTTGCTTCACAGCCAGGAGCGATAGAATCGATTGATCGTGTCGATGATCCTTAAAATCCGGCAAATTGCTCAACCCGCATTGATTGGGCATGTCGGTGACTACACGAGCGTCTTCACAATACGATTTCCACGTTTGGATCAGCTTACGGTTCCTCTCGTTGTTGATATGCACATGGAAGGACCCCATCAGCTGCTGCGCATTCCAATACTTCTTCTCGTCGCAGCCCATATACACGAAACAATCGCGCTTCGTCCACATCGAGTTCCGCTGTCCATGCGTCTGGAACAAGACGGCGTGTTTCCTACGGCGGCATAGCTCGATCAAAGGGGCCAAAGGCCTGATGATCTCAATGCCCGAATCGCAATAGATGACGATGTCATCCGGCTCCGCTCGTTCCATCACGCGCAGCAAAAAATAAGGCTTCCATATCCAGTAGCCTCCACCCCGACGCTGCTTCAGAATCGGCTCGTTGCGCTCGTAGAAGCGGCTCGCCTGCAAATCCTTTTCACGGAATGCAAATACCCGGTCTACGCCGTGCTTCAGGGCCGATACCCGCATCAGGTCCTGGGAGCGGTAATATTTTTTCGTCGCATAGCTGACTAAGTAGATCATCCCGAGCCCTCCCATCAGCCCCGCTGGAGAATATAGGGCTGATAGGATATTTATATTAACGTCAGGATAAGGTGGTCACGACTTTGTCAATAATGCCGTATTCCAGCGCCTCTTGGGCCGTCATGAAGAAATCGCGGTCCGTGTCCAGCTCGATCTTGTGCAGCGGCTGGCCGGTGCGTTCGGCCATAATCTCATTCGATTTCTGGCGAATGCCCAGTATGCGTTTGGCGCTGATCGCGATGTCGCTTGCTTGACCCTGCGCGCCTCCATGCGGCTGATGGATCATAATTTCGCTATTGGGCAAGGCGAGTCGATGGCCCTTGGCACCCGCTACGAGCAGCAAAGTGGCGAAGGAAGCGGCCATGCCGGTGCAGATCGTGTGCACCTGCGGTTTGATGAACTGCATCGTGTCGTAGATGGCGAAGCCAGCGGTGGTGGAGCCTCCAGGGCTGTTGATGTACATCTGGATCGGCTTCTCCGAGTCCTCCGAGGCTAACAGCAGCAATTGGGCGACAACGCTGTTCGCCAGCTGGTCGTCGATCGCCGTCCCCAGGAAGATGATCCGATCCTTCAGCAGCCTAGAGTAAATATCGTACGAACGTTCGCCGCGAGCAGTTTGCTCTACAACATAGGGAACATAATGGCTCATAGGAATCCCTCCAAGTTGGAATTAGGTTGAACTGCTTCGTAATCGAATGAGGGAAGACAGAAGATACGCAGGGACTCTATAATGGGGATAACCAACTATTTTGTTGCGGCATGCGTATCTTCCGGAAACGTTCATTCGGTTACCTAGGGAAACTTGTAGTGAAGGAGGAAGTCCGATGACAAATCTATTCGAAACGGAAATTGAGGTTGGCGCGTCGGAGCGGATCGAAGAGCTGCAGCGGGCGGTCAACCGATATTGCCTGTCCTTGACGCGATCCGGTTGGGATGGAGATGATTTGGCACAAGAGACTTGGGTCAAGGCTTGGGATGCAATTGCATCTCGCAATCATGCGAACCCGGAAGCGTTACTGATTCGTGTTGCGAAGCATACATGGGTCGATCAGACTCGCAGGAGAGCGGTTTGGCAGCGCAAGCTGGAGCAGCTGCGCATCGCAGCCGTTGCCTCGCAGAGGGCTGGTGCCGTGGCAGATGCGCATTCGGATACTACTACCGGGCTGGAGCAGATCTGGCATGTGTTAATCCGGCATTTGCCGCCGATCCAGAGAGCCGTCTTCCTGCTGCGGGATTTGTTCGGCTATTCTGCGGCAGAAGCAGCGACGAAGCTGCGAACGACCGAAGGGGCTGTGAAATCGGCCTTGCATCGGGCTAGGCAAGCGCTCGCGCATGTGCGCGAGGAGCTGCTGCAGGATCGACTGGCGGATCCGGTCGACGAAGGGATGAGAGCGTACTTGCGGATGCTTGCGTCCGCCTACCGGAACGGCGATCTGGCAGCTTTGCTGCAGCTGGTTGAACGCGATGTGCTGGAGCCAGTAGCTGCCGTAGCGATCGCTCGCGCTCGCAAAGCGCCTCCATTGCGCATCGCCGACGGAGCCGCTCGCCGACGGGTATCCAAGCGAGATTCTGCCACTCCTGTCCAAATGTACATGCTGGCGGCGTGACATATTTGGTCCGCGCCTCGCATAAACCGTGATGACCGCGATTTCGTCCGTTCGGCCGCCAGTCGGCTGTCTGACGTTCGTCGAAGCGCGGTACACAGTACGGAGGAGGGGAGCGCAATCGCGATCAGACCGCCTATCTTGCGAGCCGGCGATACGATTGGAATCGTGACGCTCGGCAGTCCGCTGGATCCTGCTGTGATCAAGGCCAGAATCGCTACTTTGCAACAGATGGGATTTCAAGTGGTTGTTGGCGATTACGTATTTGCGCAGAACGGCTTCCTGGCCGGCACCGATCAGCAGCGAGCGGCGGATTTGATGAAGATGTTTCAGAACGACCAGGTTAGGCTCATCTTGCCGGTTCGCGGCGGTGTCGGGGTGTCGGGGATATTGCCTTATCTCGATTTTGCAGAAATCGCTCGACATCCGAAGTGGATCAGCGGCTACAGCGACATTACGGTTTTGTTGAATGCGATCTCGTATTTTACCGGTCTGATCACACTTCACAGCTTACTGCTAATCGATTTCAAACCATCCACGCCGGCTTATAATTTCAATCAATTTTTCGAGCAAACCTCGGTGTACGCATATTCCCGTACGATCCAGAATCCGCCTGAGCTCCCGCCAATGGTCAGCCTGGTGCAGGGGAATGCCACGGGTGTGTTGCTCGGTGGCAACTTGACCTCGTTCGCGGGGAGCCTGGGAACGCCTTACGAGATCGATACAAGCGGTAAAATACTGGTGCTGGAAGATACTCACGAACCCGTCAATACGGTTTACCGGTATTTGCTTCAGCTATACCAAGCGGGCAAGCTGGACGGCTGCGCCGGCATCGTCATGGGGCAATGCTCGGATTGTCCGGAAGCTTACGCAGTCAGCTACGATCAGCTTATCCGCTCGTTTATCGTTCCGCTCGGCATCCCCTTAATGACTGGACTGGCGACCGGACATGGGTTCTACAAAGCAGCGTTGCCGATAGGGGCGACAGCGAATTTGAATACCTATGCGTCGACCTTGACCGTTGTGGAGCCGATTGTAGAAGTAATATAAGCAGCAGGAATGGGACCGTCCGAAGGGGCGGTTTTTTGTTTACAAATAAGAAAGTTTAAATCCTTCACAGAGCTAAAGCGTAAGGGTGCGCTTGCGAAGCGTGGCTGGGGGGGGGGGATTCAGCATCCAAGGAGCCACCTCCCGGCATCGGTGT
>NZ_BIMA01000135.1 GCF_004000845.1 Paenibacillus koleovorans NBRC 103111 | reverse complement strand
TGCGGCGCCCGGGGCGCCTGGGGCGAGCCCAACCGAGGGCACGGGCTCGCCGGCCCCTTCGGCGTCGGCCCCTGCGCCGGCTGCCGTCGGTGCGCCCGCCTTGCCGAGCCGGGCTTCGGGCTTGCCGGCCGGCATCGGCTCCCCTGCTGGCGGCGGCGCGGGCAGTGGCGGCACCGGCAGCCCGGCGCTCGTCTCGTTCCGGCTGCGGTTCGTCCGCCAGGAGGAGCGCAAACACGTCAAGCTCGTCTACAACCGCTCCGAAGCAACCCAGCGCACCTATGCGCCTCAAGGTTTTTTCGGGCTGCTGGTGGCGGACCTCGAGAGGGGCAAACATTTTGTCGAAGTCGATCTAGACGATCCTTTCTTCCGCGTGTTTACCATCCGGGCAGAAACGCTTGTCGACTATGCACGCATCGGCCTCCACTCCGCCGAGCTGTCGCTGGATTATGGCAACCCGGCCGATCCGGCTACTTTGAAGCATAAAGACTTCGTCTTCGATAAAGGGAACGCCGCCCCCCGGACGTGGGAAGTGTTCCTGAACCGACGGCTCGATCTCCAGTACCGCTATTCCGTCCAGTATCACTTCGATCGCCAGGCGGACTGGGAAGGCAGCCAAGGCTCCTATACGATTCCCGCCCGCCAGACCGAGGACCGTACGCTGCTCTTGAACCCTTTTGACCAATTCGGCTTCATGGAAATTCAGATTCGCGGGGCCAGCATCGACTGGGGGCTGATCGACTCCATCGACGTGCATTTGTCCTATACCGCACCCGGTGGGGCCGTTTGGAACAAGGTTGTCGTGCTGACGCAGGCCGCGGCCGCCTCGACGTGGAAGCTCCGACTGGACGACAAGTCCGTGAGAACCTATAGCTACCGATTCGTGCATCACTTGAAGGACGGCACCATTCGGGAGACCGATCCCGTGGATACGGAGGCTACGCTCGTGCCGGTCGACGATCCGTTCCCAGGCGCGATTCAGCTGGAGTTTATCCCTCTTTTTGACAGCGCGAAGGTGAGAATGGTGTACATCGATGTGGAGTACGACGATCCGGACCACCGGTATAAGCGGACCGAGCGGCTGAGGCTGATGGGCAATCAAATCGATCCTTTGCAGCTTGTGCTTGCGCAGCTCAACCCGGCTCTGAAAACGTTCCGCTACCGCCTGACGTTCGTCGGGACGAACAACGCCATGAATCAGGGGCCGTTTGTCGAGACCGCAGAGACGCTGATCCCGATCGCCGAACCGCAACCGTAGCATCCGTATCTAATCCAAGGGAGGAACCGCCATGACCAAACGCGCTGTTGTCGTAGGCGTTAACGATTACTCTGTTCAAGGCTTCACTAATTTGCGGGGCTGCGTGCGGGATGCCCAAGCGATGTACCACCTGCTCGTCGACGCCTTCCTGTTCGATCCGAGCCAAGTGTGGCTGTACACGGACAACCGGGCCACCTCGTCGAATATTCGCCAAGCGATCCGCTACATGCTGTCCATCTCCGAGCCGGGCGACGTCGCTTGCCTGTACTATGCCGGGCACGGCGGGCTGCATCCGGTCGCGGGGGGCGGAGGCGCCAGCTATCAGACGATCATTCCTTATTCGGGCACGTTTATTACCGACTGGGATTTGGCGATGGCCGCTGAGGCGCTTGAGCCTTCGCGCGTCAACTTCACGATCATTCTCGACAGCTGCCATTCCGGCGGTATGCACGAGGAGACCGAGCATCCGGGCGCCATCCGGTCAATCCGGTATGCGACCGAGTTTATTCAGTCCCTTATCGCTACGCTGAAAAAAGTAATCCCATTCGGCGTCACGGTCCCTGGCCCGCAGGCGTACAGCAATAACGTCACCCAAGTGGCCCAGGCGGGGAACGGCTTGCTTAGCATGAGCGAGGATCCGAACCAGCTGTTCGTGCAGCTCGCCAAGTCGACGCTGTTCGCGGCTTGCCGTTGGAACGAGTATGCCGGGGAGACGCCGGATCACGGGTACTTCACCCAGGCGTTCCTGGACTTGGTGAACCAGAGCAACTTCACGGTCACGCACCGGGCGTTCCATCAGCAGCTTGTGGACAAGGTGCATCAGTTGGCCGGTCCGAACCAATCGCCACAGCTGCGCGGGCAACAGAATCGGATGGACGAGGATTTCTTGCTGGGCTGGCGGGATTGCAGGTAGATGTTCAGAAGAAGGTGGAAAGGTGGAAGGTGGTTGGAGCAGTAGTCGCAAGCCTACCACCCTTAAAGGGGCTGTTGCGCGGAGAGTCGTGTAACCAGCAAGGTAGTAGGGGCAAAGGTGCTGGGAGCGATGTTGTTGAAGTAAGGCGCCGGCGAAGAGGTAATGAGGAATTTTCAAGTGCACGGTTGCCGGAAAGAGGTCGATTGAGGAAGGTTATCGGAGCAAGCGGATTGCTAAAAGGTGATCGTTCGAATGGAGGAGAACTATGGGGCTGCATGGTGCGAATATACGGGGCGATGCTGACAGGTCTGGAGCCGGCTTTGGCACAAAGCTGGAACCGGCGGCGATGGTGCCGAAAACGGATCCGGGACTAGAGCCAGCGCTTTTAGCCGCACTTGCTTGCTATCAAGCTGAGTCCCCTCTTCTCGCGAGTCGTGCTGCAGCCGCCTTGCAGCGGGTTCTTGCCGGGACGTTGGGGTCACCCTGGACGGACGTCGCCTGGCGGGCGAGCCGGTTGACCGGTGACGGGTATCCCGTCGAGCTCGGCTTTACCTCGGGCGGCGGCGAGGCGATCCGCTACACCGTCGAGTGCGCGGGACCGGAGGTTGAGCCGTGCCTACGGCTCGACCTGGCGTTGGCCGCGTGTGCGGACGCGGCGGGGATGGCCTGGCCGGGCGAGATCGTCGACCGGCTGCGGCAAGCGCAGGCGTGGGGCCGCCTCGAGTACGGCACTTGGATCAGCGGCAGGCATGGCCCGGAGGGCGATGCCTTCAAGCTGTACGTGGAAGTGCCGGCAGGCGGCTCCCCCGCTGCGGAAGCTTGGGCGCGGGACGTGCTGGGCGACGCGCCGCTGCTTCCAAGCGGGACGCCGATGCTGCGCATGATCGGCGTCGACGCCGCGGCCGCGCGCATCGAGCTCTACTACCGCGCGCACGGCTTGCAGCCGTGGGAGGTGCGCCGGCTGCTGGGGCGCCTCGGCTTGGCCTCGCAGGCAGACGCCCTGCTCGACCTCGTCGAAGCACTCGCCGAGCGATCGGCCACTGAGCGGCTGCCCTTTGCGCAGTCGGGCTTTAGCCTGTCGCTGCCGCTCGATCTTCAGCCTGGGGCCGAAGCAGTCTGTCGCGTCGAAAAATCATCACTTAAGTCCGGCGCATCTGCGGCACCTTCTGCTGCTGACGCAATCTCCGCCTGCGGTGCCTCACTCGATGCCTTCGATGCATCTGCCGCAACCTACGTCTGCAATACCTCGGTCGGCTACCCGGTGGATTCGGTCGCAGCTTCCGCCCACATCACCTCCGCTCCGGCGGTCTTCTCGCTGTTCGCTCCGGCACGCTCCGTTATCGGCCCCGACGGCCTCGTCCGCCAGCGCCTACTCGACATCGCCGCCCGGCGCGGCTGGCCGCTCCGCCACTACGCCGCCGTCTCAGCCCCGCTCGCCGACCGGCTACGTGCGCGGCCCGCGTACCACGGGCTGCTCTCCTTCATCGTCGCCCATGGTGCCCCGCCCCAGCTCCACGTCGGCCTGCGCCCTCCACCCTTTCCGCAGAGGAAATAAAAGGGGGACCGCAAGTTCCCGTCCAAACCGCTTTACTCCTGCCAAAACGGTGCCCACAGCAGCAAGTTACTCGCCCAAACCGGCTAACCCCTGCCAACCTTGGCTCTCAGTAATAAATTACCCACCTACCCGCCCTCCCTGCTCCAACTGCCCGTTCCCCACACTCCCTTCGCCTCCAGCCAGTAACCAATCCCTCCCGAACTTCCCCCCCTCGGCTCCAGTCCGATTTTTCCTGATTACAGAGCCCCTCCCCCCCTAGGAAAAATGCCGTAGTCCGAATTCGTCCGCTTGCAGAGCCCTTTAGACACACCCCTCGCCAAAAGCCTCTTCCAATTCGGCAAAATCGGACTACATCATCACCTTCACATTCGTCATCAGTGCAACTTGCTGATCGTTTGGTTGTCAACTCGTAAAACAATCAAAATATATTGTAAATCGATAAATTATATGTTACATTCAGGGTGATTCTAACGAAGTGAGGTGCGTTCTGTGGAACGAGGGACTACTCTCTTTTTAAAAACGGTTCTATTAGTGATCGCCCTTCCGATTCTGGCTTTGTGTATCGTGGGGTTGCCTTGGATGGCCAGGGAAACCGTCGGCTACTTTCCGGCCTATTGGGTGTATCCCGTTTTAGGTTTGTCGTATTTGGGCTCCATTCCGTATTTCGTGGCCTTGTATCAGGCGTTCCAGCTGTTGACCTATATCGACAAGAACAATGCGTTCTCCGAGCTTTCGGTTCGCGCGCTTAAGCTCATTACCTACTGCGCCGTCCTGATTTGCATCATCTGTGCCGCTTGCCTGCCTTTCTTGTATTTCATGGCGGATGCGGACGACGCCCCGGGCCTCATTTTTTTCGGCATGGTCCCAGGGTTCGCTTCCGCCGTCATTGCCGTCTTCGCCGCGGTGCTCCAACGGCTCTTGCGAAATGCCATTGATCTAAAATCCGAAAATGATTTAACGATCTGAGGTGAACCCATGGCGATTATAATCAATGTCGATGTGATGCTAGCGAAGCGAAAAATGAGCGTGACCGAGCTATCCGAACGGGTCGGGATTACAATGGCGAACCTGTCCATTCTGAAAAACGGAAAAGCGAAAGCGATCCGCATCTCGACGCTCGAGGCCATCTGCAAGGCGCTGGATTGTCAACCGGGCGATCTGCTGGAGTACAGACCGGATGAAGGCGGGGGTTCGGGTGGGGTTGAGCTATAAGGGAGACAATGTGTTGGCTTCCCGGGACCGAGGGTCGCTCAGACCCGGAGCGTGAATGAGGTGTTTATATGATGCACCTAGTTCAGTTAAGTCTTCTTTAATAAACCCCACTTATTTATTACCGAGTTGTTCCGCCAAACCGACTAGAAGTCCATCCTTCCCACGAATGTAGCAGAGCCGATACGAGTTCTCGTACTGGACTACTTCGCCAACGAGCTGAGCACCATGCTTGGTAAGTCTGGCTACCATTTCGTCAATGTCTTCAACGGTGAACATGACGCGTAGATAACCGAGTGCATTTACAGGAGCAGTTCGGTGATCGGATATAACAGGCGGGGTGAGAAATCGCGAAAGTTCAAGTCGGCTGTGGCCATCTGGGGTAACCATCATAGCAATCTCTACACACTGTGAACCCAGCCCGGTTACGCGACCAGCCCATTCGCCTTCGACAGTAGCTCGCCCCTCGAGCTTCAAGCCAATCTCCTCGAAGAAAGAGATCGCGTCATCAAGGGATTCCACAACGATGCCGATATTGTCCATTCTTAGTAATTTGTTCTTTTCCATAGACTTATCTCCTCATGTGTACAAATTCATTGCCTGATCATAAGCGCGATGCATCAAAAAAAGGAAGCGAGAGGCAACTCGTCGGGGTGTTTTCTGCCCCCTTTTTCCTTCTGCCTCCTAGTGCACTAGCGCTCCTCTTAATGTGGTGATGCCATGCTCCATGTACCCTTTGAGACAAGTCAGCATGTACATCCAACCACCTTTGTTGTCTACAATCAACGGGATCGAATCGATGTCCTTCGTGAAGCCTTCCTCATTTACTTCTACAAGCGTGGTCCCTTCTTCGTCCGGCGTGAAAGTGATGGTGACGCGATGCATCGTGCCGTAATCCCATTCGAAAGCAATTTTCGTGCCGGGCACGATTTCCTTGACCTCGATATCGCCTTCAGCGTTGTATTCCTCGTAGCGCAGCTTGATCGCCTTGCCCTCGGTCCAACGTTCGGAGCTGGACGAAAACCAGAAATTGCCGATTTTCTCCGGATCTACGAAAGCCTCGAACACCTCAAACGCAGGTCTGGCTATCTTCATCTTCGTATTATTATTCATTTGGAGTCTCTCCTTTGTCGGTTGGCAGCGTCTCGTCATGGATAGCTTCGAATCGCTTCTTGAACTCGTCATGCAGCTCTTTCCAGCCGTATAGCATGGCGTTGCTGCCTGCCATCGATGGCATTGGCTTCCCCTCCAGGATGCCCGTCAAACCCTTGAGACATAATGTCCATCCCGCGGCAAAAGAAGGCGACATCCCCGACTCTCTGAAGCGATGCTGCAGCACGAGAATGGTTTGGTTTCCGGTGGAGCTCAATTCCCAGCGCAAAAGATCCGGCCCCCATTGGAACAGCAGCAAATGAGGAGGTTCTACCGCGATCACTTCCCCTTGCCGTACGGCGTCCTCCTTCTCATAGTTCACATGCGAGAGCGTGACGGGCCCGGTCGAGAGCAAGTCCCGATCGGAGGCAAAGGGCCCCCAAGCCGGCAATTGCTGCGCTTCAGTCAAGGCCGCCCAAACGTCCTCAATCGGATGATTCAGCGTGCGCTTCAGCACCAACACCCATTCGCCTGCTTGGCGGGAAAGGCTGGGCTGCGACTCATTCTCCGGTGGTTTCATCGGCTTGTTTCTCCTCCTTCAAACGTTTGCGCCGGTCGAGATGCTCTTCCAGCTTGTCAACGTGCCGGTTCCACTTGTCGCGATAGGCGCTCAACCACTCATCCACTCCAGTCAACGGACTCGCATCCAGCGAGTAAATGCGGCGCTGCGCATCAGACTGGACCCGGACGAGACCGCTCTCCCGCAAGAGACGCAGATGGCTCGAGACCAGCGGCTGCGACAACCCCAGCTCTTCGGTCAAATCCTTGACCGTCGAATCCGAACGCAGCAAGCAATCCAGGATGCGTCTTCGTGACGGTTCGGCAATTATGGCGTAAATGTCGTGCAGAGTCATCACCTCGTCTCTGGCATTATTATAAGTGTTCGTTTATATAAACTCAAGTTTATGTAATTGTTATCTCGTTAATCTAAACCGGAATCCATGCGCCAGCTATATTTGATAAAATCATTGCACGAGCTTAGGGGGATATTTTCACGACCTTATAAAAAGGTTGATGTATATGAGTTTATAGACAATAGACGGTAAACGGTAAACGGTAAACGGATTGTCAATGACTTGCAGTCCGACTTTTCCTGACTAGAGGACAGGCGGCGCCTAGAAAAAGCAACGCAGTCCGAATTCACCCACTTGCAGAGCCCTTCCAGCACACCCCCTCCGGAAAAGGCCTCTCCAATTCGGCAAAATCGGACTGCGGCATAAAAGACATGATCCCCTTACTCTGTAAGTGGGGTTTTTCGGACTAGGGAGCATGGTTACCTGGTGGTCGGCGCTCTTAGGGTTCGTTATCCGTAGAAGTCAGCTCAAAACACCCGTTTAACGCGAAACCTTCCCTCCTCTACCCAGTAACCAATGCCTTTCATCACTGAATATCGCCAGACACCATGCAGTTTGCCAAGTATAGAGGGAAGCTACGATTGACCTACAGTCATGCAGTCTTACAGTCCGACTTTTCCTGACTAGAGGACAGGCGGCGCCTAGAAAAAGCAACGCAGTCCGAATTCACCCACTTGCAGAGCCCTTCCAGCACACCCCCTCCGGAAAAGGCCTCTCCAATTCGGCAAAATCGGACTGCGTTAAGAAATGCACGATCCCCTTACTCTGCAAGTGGGGTTTTTCGGACTACGGAGCATGGTTACCTGGTGGTCGGCCGACTTTGGGTTCGTTCTACAATAGCATCCGGCTCAAGACACCCGTTTCCTGCCACCCTACACACCTCCACCAAGTAACCAACGCCCTTCATCCTGAACATGCCCAGACACCATGCAGCACGGGAGAGTTGCCTCATCCCGCACAACCACTCTCGCCGCCTGCTAACCGGCCGGTTACAGCGCCCCCGCCTCCAACAGCGAAGCCTCGAAGCGGCGCAGATCCACGGTCTCGCCCGTGAGGCGCGAGCGCTCGGCGGCGAAGGCGATCAGGTGGTTCTGAGCCGACACGCGGCCCGACGAGCGCCCGACCTTGTCACCGCGCTCAAGTTGTTGGACGAAGTCCTGCATGATCATCGTGTCCGCTCCGGCGTGGCCGCCATCGACTTCGGCCGGGCGATGCGTCTGCCGAGTGCCGTCGAAGCGGTAGATCTCGATCTCGTTGGACTTGTCCCGGCCGCGCAGCTCGCCCTCCGTGCCCATGATCGTGAACGACCGCGTGTTTTCGACGGAGAACGCCGTCATCGTGAACGCCACGGTCACGTCGCCGGCGAAGCGCATAGTCGCGACTTGATGGTCGACGACATCGTTGTCGCACCGATACACGCAGCGCCCGTACGGCCCGCGCGAGATCGCCTCCCACCGCGCTTCCAGCGAGTTGTCCGCCGAGACGACGCTTTGCGGCCAGTGGTCGCTCGTGTTGTAGTACCACTTAATCGCCGAGTACGCGCAAGTCGACTCCACTGCGCAGCCGTCCGTGCAACGAGCCGTCGATCCGGCAGGCGCCTGATCCTCGCGAAAGTGCGTCAAGCTACCGAACGACGACACCTGCTCGCACTCCGTGCCGACGAGCCACTGCAGCATGTCGAGGTCGTGACAGGTTTTGGCCAGAATCATCGGGCTGGACTCGCGCGAATTGCGCCAGTTGCCGCGGACGAAGCTGTGCGCCTGATGCCAGTACCCGACGTTTTCCATCCAGTGGATGTTCACGATTCGCCCGACGACTCCGCTGTCCACAAGCTGCTTCACCCGATAATAATACGGCGAATACCGCATCGTATGGCACACGGTCAGCACACACCCCGCCTGCTCCGCTGCCGCCGCCATCATGAGCGACTCCGCCGGATCGGGCGACATCGGCTTCTCCAGCAGGATGTCGTACCCCCGTTCAATCGCCAGCATCGTCGGCCGGTAATGGTCGGCATCCTGCGTGCAGATAAGCGCCGCCCGGCTCAGCCTCGGCTGCTCGAGCAGCGCCTCCCACGAGGCGAACTGCCGCTCCGGCGCAATGCCGTGCAGCTTGGCGAATCGCTGGCGTCGCTCCTCGTTCGGCTCGGCCACCGCGACGAATTTCAACTCATGCGGCTTCTTCAGCGCGTAGGAGGCGTATGACACCATGCCCCGCTCTCCCGCTCCTATCAGTACGGCTTCTATCATCCCACTCGCTTCCTCTCTTTGTCCAAGTGATCCATCCTCTACATTATCCTTTAACCGAGCCCAAAAGAACACCCTTGACAAAATACTTTTGCAGAAACGGATAAAGCACCAGAATCGGCAATGTCGCAAAAATAATGGTGGCGAACCGCAGCGCATTGGAAACAACGAGATCCCCGCCGCTGGACGCCTGCGAAGCCATCTGCGAAGCTTGCGCACCCCTCACGATCAAATTCTGCAGCACCATCATCAGCGGGTACAGATCCGGATTGCGAATGTACAGAATCGCCCGATAAAATTCGTTCCACAACCCGACCGCCACGAACAACCCAATCGCAGCATAAACCGGCGACGACAGCGGAACCACAATCCGAGCGAACAAGCCGATATCGTTCAGCCCATCCATTCTACCCGCCTCATACAGCTCCTCCGGCAGCCCCTCGAAGAAGGCCCGGAACACCAGCAAATTGAACGTACTCACCGCTCCGGGCAGCACCATCGCCCAGATCGTATCGAGGATGCCGATTTCCCGCGCCACCAGGTAGCTCGGAATCATGCCGCCCCCGAACAGGATCGTGAACACAATGGCCAGCATAAGCGGCTTGCGCAGCGGCATCCTTTTCTGAGACAACGCAAACGCTCCCATCGAGGTGACTACCAGTGCAATAAAGGTGCCCAGCACCGTGTAAAATACCGTATTGCGATACCCGGTGATCACCTTCTTATCCTCCAGAACGATCTTATACCACTCCATCGTAAAGCCCTTCGGCCAAAGCAGCACATCGTTGCGCAAAACGTGGAATTCCCCGCTGACCGAGACGACCATCATGTACCAGAACGGATACAGCGTAACGGCCATCAACCCGATCATGAGCACGACATTAACGACGTCAAACACTTCGATCTTTTTCCTCATCGTCTAACCCCTCCTCCTCTCGCACCGACCCCGGCATCAGCTTACCAGAGACTCGTCTCCCTCGTTTTGCGCGCCAAATAGTTGGCCCCCACGATCATGAAGAACCCGACCAACCCGTTAAACACGCCGATCGCCGTCGCATAGCTGAAATTGCCTTGCATCAAGCCGACGCGATACGTATAGGTGGAGAAAATGTCCGCCGTCGAATAGGTCATCGGATTGTACAGCAGGTACACCTTCTCGAAGCCGGTGCCCAGCAGACCGCCGATGTTGAGGATGAGCAGGACGACTATGACCGGCACGATGCCCGGCAAAGAAATATGCCACATTTTGCGCCAGCGGCTAGCGCCATCGATCTCGGCAGCCTCATAAAGCGATGGATCCACCGCCGTCAACGCCGCAAGATAAATGATCGTGCCCCAGCCTACCCCCTGCCAGATGCCGGAAGCGACATACACCGTGCGGAACAGCTCCGACTTGGCCATAAAATAGATCGGCTCCACGCCGAAATACCCGATGATCTGATTCAGCAAGCCGTTGTCCGGCGATAGAAACAGAAGCACCATGCTCGCGATGACGACATTCGAGACGAAGTGCGGCAAGTAGCTGACCGTCTGCACGAACCGCTTGAACACGACGCTGCGCAGCTCGTTCAGGAGCAGAGCCAGGATAATCGGCGCAGGGAAACCCCAGATCAGCGAGTAGAGGCCGATCAGCACCGTATTTTTCAGAAGGACGGTAAAGTCCGGGTTCTCGAAAATAAAAATTTTGAAATATTTCAAACCGACCCAATCGCTGGCCCAGACGCCCTGAAAGACGTTGTAATCCTTGAACGCAATGAGAATGCCGAACATCGGCCCATATTCGAAAATCGCATAAAACAGGAACGCCGGTAAAAACAGAAGCAGCAAATATTTCCCTTCCTTAAACTTTCTCCATGCTAAGCTTCGCTTCGTACGAACGGTTCCCGGCCGGCTCTCGGCAGAGGTCGCAGTAGTTCCCGCCATCGTCGTAACCTCCCTGGGTGAAAGAGACGGCCGCCGAACCCCGCGAACCCGGATCCGTACGGCCGCCTGCTGTTTGTCGTTAGCTCTTATTTGGAACGAGCATACGCGGTCTCGAAAACCTTCAACACATCGCTAAGCCCAAGCTGGTTCAGACCTGTGATATATTTGTCCCAATCGCTCATCGGCTGCGTGCCGAGAATGAACTTGCTGATCTGCTCGCTGACGTACTTGCCGATCGCATCCTGCTTCAGCTGAATGGAATCGCGCTCTTCCTTCTTGAGGACAACGGTGGCGATGGCCGGTGCGATATGTTTGGCGGCGGCTTCGTAAGAAGCTTTGGTCTCTTCATTGAACAGCGAGATGTTGGCGGTGTTGTCGAAGAGCGCGTAAGTGCCCGCAGTACGCAGACCGAACTCGATCGAGCGCGTATTCGTATCCTTGACAGCCGGCAAATACTTCTTCACACCGCCCGGCTTCTCGTAAGTCACGCCTTCCTTGCCCCAACTGACGATTTCCTGCGCCTTGTCGGTGAACAGGGTATCCAAGTAGCGGAACGCCGCGTCCTTGTTCTTGGAGGTGGTGGTGACGGCCAGACCTTCCATCTGGATAAACTCAAAGCCATGATACCCCTTGGCGCCAGCCCCTCCCGGTGGCGTGAAATGCGACAGCTTAAAGTTGGCATTTTTGGGACGAGCCAAGTTGTTAAACGAATCGATCTGGTTGATGTAGCCGAAATAGATGAACGTCTTGTCGCCCGTGATCAGCTCGTCGCGTTTGGCGTTGGTGACGTTGCCGAACTCTTGAGGGATCAGCTTCTCCTTGTAGGCCTTGGCCAGAAACTCGACCCCTTTGCGGTAGCTGTCCTCGCTCGGACCATACGTCCACTTGTTCGTTTTCGAGTTGATGTAGAACGCATTGGCGGAGCCGAAGCTAAGCGCAATCTGGTTCATGATGCCCCAGCTCGGCGCGTACAGCGGATAGCTGTCCGGGTACAGCTCCTTCAGCTTCACCATCGTCGTATATAGCTCATCGTAGGTTGTCGGCACTGCCAGGTTATGCTTTTTGAAAATATCCTCGCGATGCAGCCACAGGCCGTCGTAGTTTCCGTAGCCGCCTTTGGTCGGGTTCATAAACAGCTTGCCGTCTGCCGACAGCAGGTTTTTGTACTCGAATTGGTTCTTGGCGATCCAGGCTTTCATGTTCGGCATTTTGTCCATGTGGTCGAGCAGGTTGACGAACGCGCCTTCGCCTCCATACTTATGCAGATTGTCCGTACCGGAAATCCACATCAGGTCCGGCATGTTGCCGGAGGCAATGACGAGCGGGATCGCTTCCCACCAGTTGCCTTGGTAGGCGCTCGGCTTCAGGTTCGTGTTCGTCAGCTTGCCGAGCTCCTGATAGATGATCCAGTCTGTTTTTTGCGGGAACGCCGTATGGCTCTGCACGATCATCGACAGATCGGTCGGCGGACCTTGTGTAGCTGCCGCGCTCGGCGACGGATTGGCGGAAGCGTTTTCTTTGGTGCTCCCGCTTCCCGACGAACAAGCCGCTATCATCGAAGTCATAAGCACTAACGCTGCGGCCATCTTTACTTTGTGACGCATGTTTCGGTTCCCCCTACATTCGGATTGGTATGCCCCGTTCTTGCCTCTTCAGTATAAGGTCGGGTCATTTCCCGGTACCATTAACGGTTTTCAACAACGATAGACCGTTCTTATCGATTTGCAAACATCTCGTAGCGCCAGGTTGAGAGCGGCATAACGACGTAGACAACGGTTTGCTCCTGGCGGCCTGCATTTCCGATATAATAAAAGGACCACCATGCCGATTCCGCACGAGGAGGCTGTCCATGCTTCGAAATCCGCTGCAAGCGCTTGCCGACCGCTCGATTCTGACCAAGCTGATCGCCAGCCTGCTCCTGATCGTCGCGCCGCTCTATGTGATCAACTATATGCTTTACAATATCGGAGTCGATAAAAACCGGCAAGAGATCGCTTTGTCGCTCACGAGCGCGATTCATTCGTACCATAATATCCTGGAAACCGAAATCGTTCGGCTGGACAACATGCTGATGAAATCCGCCCGCGATGCCGCCGTGACGCAAGCCACGATCGATCCCGTCACCTCCACGCAGGCGGAGAGAACCATATTTACCTTAAGCGTGCACGATCTGATGGGTCGTCTGCAATATTCTTCCCAATTCGTCTCCTCGACGATCGCCTTCCTGCCGAAAATCGGGCAAACGATCTCGACCTCCGGCCAGCTCGCGACGGGTACCGCCCAGCCGTTGTTCGACGCGGTCAGCATCCGGTCCGGACCGTTCATCCCCTACGGCGGCAAGCTGTACATGAGCGCTCCGCTCGTTCCGGATGCCGGCGACACCCGCAGCCAAGGTCTGGTGCTCGCGATGGAGATGTCTACCCCGAATCTCGTCACGTATTTGTCGCAGCTGCTAAGCTATAATCGCGGCGGAGCGATGCTGTTCGACCAAGGACTGCGTTGGCAGGTCTCGACTGATGGGGATGATGGAGTCCAATCTGCCGTCCGTAGCTATTTGGCCGAGCAAATGCATCAGCAGAAAAACGTGGGGCTGGGCAGTCCGCGTTTCGAGACCATTCGGCTGCAGAAGGAAGCTTACCATATCGTGTATGAACACTCGCCCAAACTGAACACGACACTTGTCGCTTATGCGCCTACCGATGAAATTTACAATTCGCTGAATGTGTACCACGTGCTGTTCTATATCATGTCCATCGTTTCCGTGATTGTCATTTTAGTATCCTCCTACTGGGTGTATCGCACGATTCATGCGCCGCTGCACAACCTGCTGAACGGATTCCGGAAGGTGGAGTTCGGCAACCTGAACTTTGCGTTGACGCCTCGCAACAAGGATGAGTTCGGCTATCTGTATCGGCGGTTCAACGCGATGGTCGAGAATTTGAATCAGTTGATCCACGTGGCCTATGAGCAAAAGCTGCTCAACCAACGATCCGAGCTCAAACGGCTGCAGTCGCAGATCAATCCGCATTTTCTGTACAACAATTTCTTCGTGCTGCAACGGTTGATCCGGCTGGGTCGCAAGGAACAGGCCACTCAGTTCACCGGCTATATGGGGCGGTACTTTCATTTCATAACGCGCAACGCCGAGGATGAGGTTTCGCTGCAGGAGGATGTCCAGCATGCCCGCGCGTACTTGGATATCCAATCCGTCTGCTACGATTCTCGCATCTCGATTGTGTTCGGCGACATTCCGCCCGGGATGGGCGAGCTCCTGGTGCCGCGCCTGCTGCTGCAGCCTGTGCTGGAAAACAGCTTCGCCCATGCGTTCGAGAAACAGCTCGATGAGGGCCGATTGTCGGTCGGATTTGCGTTCGAGCGTGGCGTAGCCCGGATCATCGCGGATGACAATGGCAAGCAGTTGGAGGAGGAGCGGATTGAGGCGTTGCAGGTGAGGCTGGAGTCGGCGCGGGATCCCGCTACGGAGAGCACCGGCATGCTGAATGTGCATCGGCGGTTGCAGCTTCGGTTCGGCGAACGGTCGGGGCTGGTGCTGTCGCGCAGTCCGCTTGGGGGGTTGCGTACGGAGATTCGGATCGATTTGAACGGGGAAAAGGGGGAGCAGGCATGAGCGAGTTGATGGGGATGCAGCAACAGGTGCGCCTGTTGGTCGTCGACGACATACCGATTATTGCGGACGGACTGAGCGAGCTGTTCCGAGAGGAGCCTCCCCGGCCGATGGAGGTGTACAAGGCGTACTCCGCTCCGGAAGCCTTCGAGCGGATGGAGCGGACGCCGATCGACATCGTCGTGACCGACATCAAGATGCCGGAGATTACCGGGCTTGAGATGCTTCGCGAGATCAACCGGCGCTGGCCGCGCTGCAAGGTGATCTTCCTGACCAGCTACCACGATTTCGAATATGCGCGGGAGGCGGTCAAGCTCGGCGGCTTCGACTTCATCCTGAAGACGGAGGGCGACGACCGCATTCTGCAAGCCGTAGCCGGCGCCGCTGAAGCGCTGCTGGCCGAGCGCGAATCGAGCGAGCTGCTCGCGCAGGCGCAGGAGCAGTACCGGCTGGCGCTGCCGTCGCTGCGCAAGGTGTTCTTGCGGGAGCTGCTGCAGGGGCTGCACGCGGACGATCAGGCCCGTCGATCGGAGGCGTTCGCCACGCTCGGCGTGCCCTTGCTGGCTCAGCGCCCAGTATATCTGGCGCTCGCTCGATTGGACGGCTGGAAGCAAACGATGACGTGGTCGGACCAGGCGATGCTACATTATTCGGTCGCCAACATCCTGGAGGAGTGCCTCTCGCCTCACGTTCGCTTGATGACGCTGAGCCTGGAGTCGTCGCATTTGGTCTGCCTTTGGCAGGCGGAGGCGGGAGCGGAGGCGGGAGGCGAGCAGGATGAGGAAGAGGAGGAGGAGGAGACGTTTCGGTTTGCTTACGATACGTTTGAGCGGGTGCAGAATATTTGCTTGGACCTGCTGAAGCTGCAGGTCTCGTTTATATTGAATGCCGAGCCCGCTCCTTGGCCGCGTGCCGGCGAGCGTCTGCACCGGCTGGAGCTGCTGCTGCAGCGCGGACTCGGGCTGAACCGCGAGCTGCTCACGACGGACGCCGAGCTGGAGCAGAGCGGCCGCTCGACACCGGCGTCGGCGGTGTCGGGGGTCGGGTCGAGGGCCGGGGCTGGAGCTATGCCCGGAGCGGGAGCTTGGGCCGGATCGAGGACCGGGGCTGGAGCTGAAGCTATGCCCGGAGCGGGAGCTGGGGCCGGCTCGGGGGCTGAAGCTAGGACTGGAGCGGAAGCTTGGACCGGAGCTGGGGCGGTGGCCGGAGCTGGGGCCGAGTCGGAGGCAGAGGCTGGGGCCGGGCAGCCGCAGGTGGATGGGGAGCTGTATTTGCACCCTTCGCGTTTCTCTACGCTGCAGACGTTGCTCGCGGGCGGCAAGCAGGAGGACTTCTTCCTCCTGCTCGGCGAGCTCGACGTGACGGTAAGGGCCGCCTCCTGGGGAGTCCGGCTCGAGGCCGTTCACTTCTTGTCGCATCTGTTCATCAGCTATCTGAACCGGCGACAGTCGCTGCCGCTCGCGGCGGAACGGCTCGGTCTCGAGCCGCTGGCGCGGACGGAGACGAACCCGGATTGGGATGCCTTTATCGCCTACTGCCGCCGATTAGCCGAATTTCTGTTCGAGTATACCGTACTCGACCAGGAGACGCGGTCCAACCGTCTGATCACCGATTTGCAGAGCTACATCCGCGACCATATCAACCGCGACCTCTCCCTGACGAGTCTCGGCGAGCGGGTGCATCTGCATCCGACTTACTTGTCACGCCTCTACAAACAAGTGACCGGTGAAGGCATCTCCGAGTACATCATGGAAATCCGCCTCGAACAAGCCAAGCATCTGCTGGAATCCAGCGACCGCCTGATCCAGGACATCGCCGAAGACATCGGCTACCAGTCCGGCATCGCGTTCACGCGCTTCTTCAAGAAGATGATGAACATCACGCCGCAAGATTACCGCGAGCTGAAGCAGCAGCAGTATTGAGGGCGGGGCCGGGTGGACGAAGCGTAAAAAAAGGATGGCCACTTTAGTAGTGTTCCAGTCTGTTCGAGTTCTTTAACTTTTTGCTAAGCCTAGCTGCCGGACGACTGGGACTTACACTCGAGTACATTAACTTTTTGCACTAACTTCCCTCCCATCCGGCCTTCTGAGTTCGAGTTCATTAACTTTTTGCACTAACTCGAGCGGCCGAGCAGGCGATGGAGCGGAGTTAGTCCATTTTTGCACTAACTCCTCTTCCATTCGACCGTTGGAGCTCGAGTTAGTAATCTTCTGCACCAATTCCAATGCCC
>NZ_BIMA01000134.1 GCF_004000845.1 Paenibacillus koleovorans NBRC 103111 | reverse complement strand
GTTTGCGAGATGTTGCGGGCATGACCCGAGTTGTGTTGCTGGAATGGGGGGATTTGTGTGAGCGTAACGGTAGAGGCAGCCCAAGAGCAACGAACGCCAAGTAGCCGCTAGATGCAGTCCGAAAAAGTCGGACTGCCGCACAATGGAGGCCGTGGTCTCCGTCCCTAAGAGGGGGGGACCTTCGGTTCACCCCAAAACCTTATCCTTTCTGTATGGTTATAAATAGGGTACCCCTATGCTTTAGTACTGTAAAGGATTTAAACTTTCTGATATGTTGAAGAAAGACGCCGGGGAGGATGCCCGGCGTCTTTCTATTTTGAACCCTAGTACGTACGTGATCTCCGTTAGCCTTAACCTTGTGCCTCATCCAAGTTCATGTAGTTTATGGCCCACAGATGGCCGTCCAAGTCCACGAAACCCCAATGATACATGGACCCATGATCTTCAGGTTCAGCGTGCAATTTCCCGCCCAAGGAGACCGCGGTATTCACGATTTCATCGACCCTTGCCCGACTCTCGAAGGCCAATGCGATCGTCATCTGCGCATACTTGCTCGTATCGACGGATTCCTTCTCCGTGATCGTATTAAAGATTGCTTGATTGATCAGCATGATCTGCAGGTTGTCGCCGATCACGATGGCTACCGCATTCTCGTTATCGGGGAATTGCGGGTTGAGCTCGAATCCGAGTCCGGTGAAGAACACTTTCGATTGTAATACGTTTTTTACAGGCAGGTTGAAGCTTGTGAATGAGGACATGAATGCCATTTTCAAAACACCTCTTCGTCAAATTAGTTTGTGTTCATTTATGCCTTCATTATATAGATGACAGCCGATCTGGAAATTCATCGGTCTCATGGATTCGGAAGCGAAGAACTCGCCATGGCAAACGAATCGGCTACAGCGGCGTCACATGAAGTTTTCTCATGTAAAACAAAAAAGGCAAACTAGGTTTCCCCAATCTGCTATTCAACGGTGCGATCTGATTTCTATATAATTAGACCCAACTAACTAGAGATGGTAAAGAGCATTCAGCCTTCCGTTCGAGAGCTAAGGTGTTTTCCTTCTTCTTGTCCAGCACGCTGGACTCGACTACGAACAGGCGAAGCGCATGGCCCTCGTGCACGGCTTTCACGGCGATCCAGCGGTACGTGGCACCATTGTTGGACGAGACGAACGACACACCGGATCGTATCACGACGTTTCCGGTGCATAGGCAGACGCCAGTGCCTCATGACGATCTTCAGAGGTGCGGAATGTGTGGTGGAATACTTTCTGTTGCTAGCAATTCCGGTTCTCTTCGCTTCACATGCTCAAGCATGCCGGTTCGTGTATACCATGGGTCGTCGCGTTCCAGCGGAAGCAGCACCTTGGTCCCGGTTGTAGCCGATTTGTAAATAGCCGTGATTAGCTCAATCGTCTTCCGCCCTTCCTCCCCATTGACTAAAGGCTCGCTATCCTCGCGAATGGCGCGGAATAGGTCGGCATAGGAGTATTTATGTTTCGGGGCGGTTGCTTCCTGCATGTCGGAGAGCTGCCACAAACACTCGATAGCCCTATCATCTCTGACTGGAAACCCGCCCGCGTCTTGTTGCACGGCATGGAAATTCAACGGGAACGAGACTTGCTTGGTCGCCCCCGAAAATTCCATCGTATGTTCCTGGCGCACTGTCACGAGGGAGCAGTTCAGCTGCGCCATCGCGCCTCGACTGAACTTAATGACCGCCATGGAGATGTCCTCCACCTCGATATCATGCCCGATTGTGTCCATCTCAGCGCTGACGCTGATAGGCTGGTCGTTCATGAGCCAGAGGAAGAGATCGACCGTATGAATGGAATGGTTCATCGTGACGCCGCCGCACTCGGTGTCGAATTTGCCGCGCCACGGCACGTTGTAATAGTTGGATCCACGCCAATAGTAGCCGTTCATCTGCGCAAAGACGACCGGCTCCATCTCAGGCGACTGCAGCACGCGTCGTATGCGCTGAATATCCGGATCGAAGCGCAACTGGAACACAATGGACAGTTTGCGGCCAGAATCTCGGGCCACTGCAATCATCTCATCGCAATCTTGGAGCGAAGCCGCCATCGGCTTTTCACAGATAACGTGCTTGCCGGCCCGCAGGGCGTCGATGACCGGCACTTTGTGCGCAAATGGCGGCGAGCAGATGGCGACTACGTCGATATCTGGCCGACTCAGAAGCTGCGTATAGTCGGTATACGCTTGGACGTTAGCGCCGATCGATGCGGCGGCGGTATTGGCTTTCTCCGGCACAAGATCGGAGACGGCGCGAATCTCGCATTCGTCCGCGAGCCCGGCGCAGCCCTCGATGTGATGGCGGGAAATGGAGCCGCAGCCGATCAGGCCGATTCCGAACTTTCTCTGGTTTTGTGTCATGTGGCAACAGCCTCCTTGGAGTAGTGGACAATAACTTGCTCATCCGCCTCGATGGTGGCGGCCATGGCGAGTAGTATATCGTCCTGGGTGACGATAACGTCGCAACAGCCGTAAATACGATTTAAGAAGTCTCTGGTAATAGTCACTGGAGGCTGTACGAGGGTAGGTCGCGTGACAGCTTCCCTATTCGTGATTTGCAGCAGCAGCGGTTGATCCGCGGTTATGAACGGGTCGCCTGAGAGCCGAAGCTCGGCGCAGCCTTCAGTTCCATTAATGAAAATACGTCCGTCGCCCCACGTCCAACTTTTGTCCGGCGTATGCCAGTCCGCATACAACTGGGCGACAAGCCCGCCTTCAAGCTCAACTTGTACGCTTGCGGTGTCGTAGAAATCAGGTCGCTCAGGCAAATGATGCTTGCTGATCGAGCCAACGGACGAGACGATCTCGCAGCCAGTCAGCCAGCGCAGCAGGTCGAAATCGTGAATAAGCAGATCCACGACGATGCCGCCGCTCCGCTCCCGTGAGTAGAACCAGTCTGGCCGGATGCCAGGGTTCAGCCTATGCGGCTTTCGCATCCCAATGGATACGATTCGGCCGAGCGTTGCTTCGTCAATCTGCCGCTTCAGCGTGTAGATCGACGGACGGAAACGCTCGGTGAGCAGCATGCCGATCTGAATGCGGCCGCGTGCGGCGACAGCTTGAAGCCGTGTAAGGCCTACGCGGCTTGTGACCGCAGGCTTATCTAACATAATGTGCTTGCCTTGCTTCTCGCACAGCTCGATGATTTCAATCTTGCGATTGTTAATGGCTGCGCAGCCGACGACATCGATCTGCTCACCCAGCAGTTGAGACGGGTCAAAATGTTCGAATATCGGGATGGAAAACTTATCAGATGTCGTACGCGCCAGTTCCAGGTGCTCCGGCTCATAGATACCCACGCATTCGTAATCTAGAGCCAGCATCTCTGCAATGAACGTATGGATGTGTGCATGCTGGCAACCGATAATGGAAAATTGATTTTTGCTGTTCACGGCTTTGCACGTACTCCTTTCCTTCTCCAGCATTTGATGTTCTCATCTGGCTATCCCTGCACCACTCTGATGGGATTTCCATGCAAGAATGCTTTGATCTTAGCTTCATCGACTTCGACGCCAAGGCCTGGCCGGTTCGGCTTTAGGATACGGCCTTCCTTAATGGTATGCGGGACCTTCAAAATGTCGTCCGCTAAAAACTGTGGACCGTTCCAGGCGCAGGGCCGCTCCACGCCGAACGCACAAGCTAGGTGCACGTTCGCCGCTAAACCCAGCCCGGTCTCTGTCAGCCCGCTGCAGACGATCGGCATCGGCCAATGTTCAGCGATTTCGCAAGCGATCCTCGAGTAGAACAACCCTGCGCTGCGAGATACTTTGGCCACGTAGGCTGAGATGAGCCCTTGCTGCGCCCACTCCAACAAGTCGCGTGGCGCTAGTAACGGCTCGTCGGCGCCGAGCGGGATCGACATCACTTGCCGGAGCTCGCGCATCAGCTGCATCTGGTTTGACGGGAGAGGCTGCTCAAGAAGGTCGAGGCCCGCTTCCTCCAGCAAGTGCACAATTCGTCTGATGTCTGCGTATTGGTATCCGCCGTTTGCGTCCCCCCAGAGATAGCTGTCTGGCACCATGCGTCGGACGAGCCGGCACAACTCCACATCATAAGCAGGAGAAATGCCTAGCTTTATGTTGAAATTGCGGTATCCAACCTCAAGACCTTGAAGCAGGATCTGTTCAGCCTCCTGCAGATTGGTAGCGCTGATTGTCCAACTGAGCGTCGCCTCCTGCGTCCGTTCATAACCCCAGAGCTCTCCAATCGTCAACCCCCGCCTCTTTCCGATCAGGTCGTGCATCGCCAGATCGAGCCCGCACTTGGCGATCGGGTGGGCAATGGAATAGTTCGGACCGACGAGACGATTGATATTACGGATCATGCCGTCAATATCAGAGCATGGATGTCCGATCAGCGTAGGTGCATAGTATGCTTCGAGCGTAGTTACAACCGACTCAAGTGTTTCCGATGACCATATATGACTCGGAGATGCCTCGCCCCAGCCTACGATACCGTCTGTGTCCGTCAGCTTAATCAGCACGACTGTTCGCTGCATGCCTGTCCCGCCGACCTTCCCCCGTGCAATTCCGAAGCTAGCCTTGAACGGGATTTTGAGTGGATAGATGTCGATCGAACGGATTTTCATTTATATGGGTTCCTCCTCCACGCCATTGCTTGAGAATGCCTATAGCCATATGCGCGAAGCCCTCGTCGTTCGGATGCAAACGGCCATCTCCATAAAACCGTGACTGGTGCGGTACGAGTTCCAGACCATTTACGACTCTGACGCCAGGATAGCCGCCGCATACGTCTGCGATCGTGCGGCTCAGCTCGGCGAAGGATCCCATTGGCCTAGCCTGCTTCCAATCCTCTCTCCAAATAGGTGTTAGCACGGTAATGTCCGCTTCAGGATAAATTTCGACCAATTCGGCTATATACGCGTCGCACGCTAGACGAAATTCGGCCAGACTTTCATACTTGCCCCAATCGTTAGTACCGTATGCTACAGTGAGTAGGTCAGGCCGGTAGGGAAGGTCGCGGTCGAGGCTGCTCTTATCGAAAATGTGGCCGCCGACGCCGTGATTCAGAAGATTCATCCCAAGCTGCCTAGCCAGCAGCACGGGATAAGTAGCTGAAGGATGCTTCGCATCCATGCCTTGTGTGATGGAATCGCCCAGACACAATAAATTACGGCTCTCCGCGTGAGCGGGGGACGCCGAGGCGCCGTCAGCCAGCCTAAAACTGTGGAGCGATATTTCCGCCAGATGGGGCAAATAAACCGTCACTCTTGCTTCTTCCCTATGCCCGGCGTCGCCCCATTCGCTGCGGAACCGCCCCTCCTTGCTATCAAGGCAATCCGTGCCGATCGAACTCAAAAAACAGCCGTTTACGAAAGTATCGAAATAAAATACGCTGCGTGCCGAATCACCGACGGTGTAATCGAACTCAATGAACTCGGAATCCGTCACAATGTCCAGGGCACAGCCCGAGGAGCAACAGCTTCTTATACGAAGATTTTCGGTACTGGTATAATGGGAAAGCTGCTGGGGTGTAAATCGCACCGGCCGCAGTCCGTTTGCTGTAGCAATGACGTCCGTGCAATTTTTGAACCATGACCTATAATTCATAAACCGACTCCTTTCAAAATCCCCAAATAAAAGGCAATGGATTGGCGAAAACTACGGCCGACTATATGATAAAGTCGTCCGTAGCTTCCGTTAGCCTCACTGCTTCGTTCCGGTCACGATCAGGACAGGATGGGCGGATGCATTCTCCTTGCTATTAAAGTCGACAAGCAACGCATCTGGCGTCGCAAGATGCAACGACAGCTTGCCATCGGCCAGGTGGCTACGGGCCAGTTCCGTCAAATTAATCTGGTAGTACCTTGCCGCCGCACTGGCCGTGAAGGAGGCCTTCGATAATCCAATTGCCGCAGGAGCGTTGCTCCAAGTTAAGGTTGATTCGCTCCAGGTGTCGTTCGTCACCTCATACACCCGCACGAGGGCAGGTGCCGTGGAGACTCCGTACAGCTGTAAAGTGGCATTATCGATCGAGGCATAATCGGACAGATCGAACTTCAGATACGCCTTGCGCTTTACGCTGTCGCTAGTTGCGTAATACAGTCTTATTAGCGTAGACGTGCCGTAGTTGTCGTTCTCGAAAGGTGTCCCGCGGACGTTCGCATCGTCCGTCGGCTCCAACTCTTCTAATCTTGGAGAGGTCATCGATCCACTTACAAAGAGCTTGGGACCGTTGCTTCCAGCTTCTCTGCTCGAGAAGATCTCTAATTTGTCGTCACTTGTAAGTCCATCGAGGACGAGTGTTAGACTCGTCTGCCCTTGTCCGAGCGCATCCTGAACCGCATCGATTACATTAAACTCATATACCCGATTGATCGAATAGATGAGCTGGCTATCAAGCGGGACAACGGAATGTGAAGGCGCGTTGTTCCACGTAATCCCGGCTTCACTCCACCCGCCCGATCCCCCGTTGAAGACCGAGATCGTGGCTGATGTGCCCGAATCGAGTTTGCCGTACAGCCGGACCAGGGCGGTATCAGCCGTTGCCAGACCCGTCAGATCGAACTTCAAGTACGTTTTGCGCTTCAGGTTAGCGTTCGTGGTGCCTTTGACCTGCAGTTGAGCGTTTGACCCGTAATTCACAGCCGCATCTGTGCCGCTCTTAACGAAGGCATCTGCGATAGGGTCCAGAAAAACGGCCCCCCCCTGTACACCCAGCGCGAATGTCGCTTTGATCGCCGCGCCCTTCGCTCCGTTCACATTAACGCTCAACCGGATGGACGGCGAGAGACGTGTAACAGTTATGCGGGGATCGGCAGATAATACGGAGAGCGCATTATGCTCAATATCAAGTTCGATGGTACCCATGTTTTCTTGGGTCGGATCAGAGACGGACACCTCCAGTGTATTTCCGACGATCCGGGTCATAACCGATGCTTTCTTGTTGCTGGTCAGTTTATCGACTGTATAAGATTTGTTCTCCCAGAAGTTGGCGGCCACGATATTCAGATTGGTTTCCTTGACCGCTTGCGCGGAAATCGTATTCTCAATCACCTGAATATCCGGATCGGCCGCATATTGGCCGACCTGTGTCGTTGTCTTGTTTGGGAGCAGCACGTAGGCATAGTTGCCGTTCGTCGGATTGGTTCCATGATCGAATCGAAGGGAGACGTAATTTCTTGTATGGTCGATGTGAATGGCCGGGTCGCCGCTCGCCCAGTATGGGTCGATGTCGCTCCAGGCTCCCGTACGCGCCTCGCGCAAGCCTTTGATCGTTGCCCCACCGGGAAAGAAATAACCGATATCGCTGCCGGATGCGCTGCCGGCCAGATGAGCCCAATTCACGCCGCTCATCGTTTCCGCCCAACCGATGGAAGAGGATTTCAGTGTACTGTTCACCGTTAGCGCATTATTGCCCGAGGTGTTGATCATCCGGTTGTCTACGACTGTCTCGATCGTCCGCGAATCTGTACTGTTGATGCCGGATCCGAGAGCGACAATTTCATCGTCGAACATGAACCAGGATTTATTAGCGGTCAACGTGTTATTCCAGCCTTTCAGCTTCATGCCGGCCACCCCGTACACCCCACCAACCTCTGTCCCTCCCACCCAGCTGTTGGGACTTTTGGTCATTTCTCCGGAGCCTACGGCTCGCGCTTGGCCATAGTCCACCGTAATGCCCGGGAGCCGTTTCGGGTCGACCGTCGGCCAGAATACATCGCTGAACTGATGCAAGTCACCGTTGTACAAGTAGGTCATACCCTCAGCCGTATAGAAACCTGCCCGATTCTCCTCCTGAGGCGGGCCTGAGTATTCGTAGTTGTAGATCCGGTTGGAGTACATGCTGATGCCAAAGCTGAAGTCCGGACGATGGTGCACGACACGGTCCATACTTGGGAAAGGCTTGTTGTAGATCGGCATCTCGACCGGAGATACCCCGGTGGCTGCGACAATCCCCTTGACGAGCGCGATCTGATAGAGCGTTAGCCCCGAGTAAAAATTGTTGAACATCGCCGTTCCAACCCAACGCTTCACGACGCCCTTAAAATACGCGGCATCCATCGGCGGCGAAAAAGTAGAGATTTCCGCTAAGCCGAGAAGGTACGCGCGGCCGGAGTGCAGGTCCTGGCTCGTGATGCGGGAGATCGCCCGACCTCTCACCATATCCATGGTCGCGCCGCGGAAGAATACGGGCTCGAAGGAATCGTAAATCCAATCGTACAAATGATCAGCATCCGGGTCGGTCAACTCCCAATCCGATCCCTTAAGCAGGCTGATATACGAGGGCAGCGAGCGCATCATCACCATGCCGTATGTCCCCGTATACGGCAATGCCACGTGCTGGATGAACGAACCATCCTCGTAGAAGCCGTCCCCGGTCGTCACATAATCGAAAATATCGACAATCCGTTCATTGGCTACGTCGATGATGTCGCCATCCTTCAGCAATATCCCAACCAATGCATGGTTGAGGCACTTGTCCATCAGATTCGCCCCCGTCATATAACCGAGGCGTGGATGGCTTGTGGATCGTTCGGAATCAGCAGGATCGGGCGAAAAGTGCAGGATAACGTTCATATTCGCTTGGACAAGCGCCAGTTGATTGGCCTGCAGCAGATCGTCGTACATCAGAACGGTCAAATCCAGCACCTGCTTCGGCACTCCGATCTCGAATTTGAACCATTGGTTGCCTTGCGATACCGACGTTTTGTACCAGTTGTTAATTAAAAACTGCATGCCGGTCAATACGGAGCTTCGAATATTCGCTTTGGTCGTCGTCGAGAGACCCGACGAGGTTGTCGCATAAGCTTTGGCCATCGCGAGGAGACGTCCGTAGGATGTTTCCGTTGCAACGATGGTTCCGCCCGTCTGATCGGACCACAGATAAGGCTGGGACGAGGTCGGAGTGTGGAAGGAAGTCAAATATTGCTGGGCCAAGCTGTCCTGAGCGGTAATGGCGGCGGCGATGTCTGGATCGGACGGATTGTAGCCGGTTCCCCCGGTTAACCGCATCTTCCACTTGTCCCGGAGCACATCGAAATCGTCTTGTACGGCATATGCATTCGGACTGTACGGCCCGAACGCGAACGTGATCACCATTAAAATACATGCTAGCACACCTGCGATGACGGATCTTGCACGTTTTCCAGAGCTTGCTTTCACGATGAAGCACCTCCCTATGAAATCATACGGTCTCTCCCCGGACCTCTCTCTACACCACTAGTGCATTTGCTTATACCACGCTCTCGCCCTCGCGGTCACTTCTTTCCCTCCCGACTTGTTCCAGAGTTCGACGAATTCGTCGAACTTCTCGATCGGCTCTGCTCCAATTACGATCTTAGTCATAACCTCCTGAAACATCGTGTGCTTGCGAATGTCCGGATAGTTGTCGTAGATCGTAGCCGGGATACCATCGCCAGCAATCGGCTTGCCGTCCTTCTGCGAATCAATGACCATCTGATCCCGCATCTGGAACAGCTTCTTCCGGGATTCATCGACCGAATCCAGCTCCTGGGCGAACCTGGCCTGTACGAGCGGTAGATCGGTAATGATATTGGCCAGAACTCGCGAAGGACGCTTGGCAGCATCAATCGGAATCAGCTGAACCTTGCCGTTTACTACTTTATGATCAATGCCTTCAAGTCCGTTCAGCACGTCGTTCGTGTTGGCGGGGTCATGATAAAACTCCAAAAGCTTCAACGCGGCGATCGTAGTCGCCTCGTTCTTGTTGGCGATGACCCATTCAGGCCGATTGATCCTGGTGTAAGTCACGAAGCCGTTATACCCTTTGACTTTCGGCAACGGTAAGTATACGAGCTCAGCCTTAGGATTCGTCTTCACGATGCTGTCCAATCGTTGATTCGCATTTCTAGGAAGACTGAAGAAGCTGCCGATTTTGTCGGCGTGAATGCGGTTCAGCCACTCTGCACCTGAGTTGAGAAACGTCTCGTTGTCGAGGAGCTTTTCCTTATATAACTGACGGATGAAGAGGATAGCATCCCGCATATTGGGGGTTACCGCGGAGTACGTCAGCTCCCCGTTGTAAATATCCCACTGTGGCAGACCTTCCCAGATGGCGACGCCATACATGCCGAACAGATGATCCATCCAACGCCCGAACTCGCGGCCGCTGACTGGAATCTCGTCATTCGGATCGCCGTTTCCGTTGGCGTCTTCCTTGAGGAATGCCCGCAGCACGTCGACGTATTCCTCTTGTGTCTTGGGGATCGGTTTGCCCACTCGGTCCAGCCAGTCCTTACGGATATGTGCGCCGTACCCGTTATATAGCTCAACGCGAGGAATGTAGTAGATGCCGCCTTTGCCGCTAGGATCAGATGTACGGACGACGTCCCAAATTTCTTTCGGGATGCCATTCCAAATATGCGGTGCGTACTGCGGCAAATATTTACTCAGCTCGACAAGCGCGCCTTGTTTGATCAGCGACGTTTCTACGCCCCCCCAGGGCAAGAACAGATCAGGTAGGTCGCCGGTGGAAATTCTCGTATTTAACCGCTGGGCGTATCCGTTACCGCCATCCCACGCAACATATTTCACCGTATAACCAACACCTGTCTTTTCCGCGATCCACTTCACCCAAGGATCGTCCTTCGTCAGATCGTTCGCCCCGGCGTCCCCGGTGTTGCCCGCCACCTCAACGTAAACTACTTCCTTCGGTTTAACGCTCGGACTGGCCGTGGCTGTCGTTTCGCTTGACGGAGACGACCCGCCTCCGCTGCATGCCGTCAGGACAGTCACTGCCAGCACCAGGGTCATAGACGAAGTCCACCACTTTTTTTTCTGCATTTTCCATTCCCTCTTTTCATTGCGTTATTTATCCAAACCCAGCTTAAGCCGGTGATTCAGATCGTTACTTGATTGAGCCGAGAAAGGCTCCCTTGATGAAATGCTTCTGCAGGAACGGATAAACGGCGAGAATCGGCGTTACCGCAAAAATAATAGCCGCGGCAGACAACGTAGTCTGGCTGTACAATTTCAACTCCTGGAACTGGGACAATCCAACCATATCGGTAAATGTGACATAAGTTCTCAATCTTAGCTGCAGCGGATACAACTCCTGGTCATGGATGAACAATAGGGGATCCCGGAACTGATTCCAGATCATCACCGCCGTGAAAATCCCAATCGTTGCCAACACCGCCTTAGACGTAGGCAGCACGATACGAAACAGCAAGCGGAAATACCCGCAGCCTTCCATTTGTGCCGCTTCTTCCAATTCCTTCGGAAACTGCTTGAAGAACGTGCGAACGATGATTACGTTAAAGCCGGTAAATAGAAACGGGACTATCAATACCCAGTAATTGTTGATTAGTCCGTAGGATTTGATTGCGAGAAAGTACGGGATGATCGGCACGCGAAAGATCATCGTTATCAAGATAAGGAGCATCAATAACTTGGCCGGCTTGAACTCTTTCTTGGACAACGGATAGGCGAACATCGAAGTGAACAGCAAAGCTAATGCCGTCCCGATAACCGCAGCTGATGCCGTAACGAACAGGGAACGCCATAAGGAGCCACGCTTCAAAATTTCCTCCCAGGCGGCGAATGTCGGATCCGTCGGCCAGAATAGCACTTGCCCGCTATCCGCCGCCCATCCGGAACTGAAGCTTGTTGCCAGCACTTTCAGCAGAGGCGCGAGCATCAGGAGTGTCAAGACGCCTAGAGCGATCGCATTCACACCCCCCATCCATTTATCCCCTCTTGATAGTTTGATGGATGCCATTACCATAACCCTCCGTCTTCCTGATATTTCCGTGCCATTTGATTGAAGATCACCACTAGGATTAGGCCTACCACCGATTGGAACAACCCGATGGCGGTCGTGAAGCTGTACTCCCCTTCAAGAATGCCGACCCGATAAACGAATGTATCGATCACATCTCCGACCGGATACGTCATAGGCGTGAGGAAGTTATAGATCTGCTCGAAGCTGAGCTCCAGGAAATTGCCCATGTGCAGCAGCAGCAGAACGACAACCGTAGGCATTATCGAAGGAAGCGTAATGCTCAGCATTTGCCGGAATCTGCCTGCTCCGTCTACCATCGCTGATTCATAGATCTCCGGATTGATTGCACTAATCGCGGCCAGCAGAATAAGCGTTCCCCACCCAGCTTCTCGCCATATTCCACTGAGCACAAGGATCGATCGAAAGTAACCTTCTTCCTGTAAGAACAGGATCGGTTCCATTCCAACCCACCCGCGCAAGCTGTTGAGGAGCCCAGACATGGAGAGGAAATCAAAAGCAAGACCGGCAATGACCACCCAGGAGAAGAAGTGGGGGATGTAATACACGGTTTGCAAAAACCGCTTGTAAAGCAGGAGCCGCACTTCATTGAACATCAGGGCCAGCACGATCGGTGCCGGAAATACGAAAATCAGATTATACAGCCCGATGATGATGGTGTTTTTCATGATTCTCCCGAACTGATAATACTCTACGAAGCTCGTAAAGTGTTTGAATCCGACCCAAGGGCTGTCAAGCACGCCCCGAAAGATCATATAGTCTTGAAAGGCAATCATGGAACCGAACAAAGGAACATACCGGAATAGCAAGAAAAAAGCTATACCCGGGAGTGCCATTACATACAAAGGCCAAACCTTCTTCACATTAGTCAACGACCCCATCCTCCAGCCCATCGTGATTGTAATTGCGCTTGACCTTATTATAGAGACAGCTTCATTCTGTACATAAGGGGACAATATATAGACACAGGGGGGAGAAATATTAGGACTCTCTCAAGTCGCTTGTCAAATGTGATAGGCGTTTCTATAATAGAAAACACATGTATAGCGCTTTCAAGGGAGGGTCTCGATGAACTGGATCACTACTACACGACGCAAGTGGACCGACCTTGCCTTTTCCCTAAAGCTGTTCACCTCTTTTCTGGTCCTTTGTCTTTTGCCAATGCTCATAGTCACGCAAATTTACTATTACTTGTCCAAATCCGATATACATGACAATTCGGCCGACTTCATCCGCCTGTTCACCTATCAACTGCAGACAACACTCAATAACTACATGACGCAGATTGAGAATACATCCCGCAGCATCTTCAGCGATCCTAAGACAATCGATTTCCTCGGAAACGAATCAGCCTTTACCATCATCGAGAAGATCAGCCACAAATTAGTCATCAATCGTATGCTGAGTCAATACTCGGATCAACTCCCTTTTGTGGAAGGTATCATGCTCATTAGCAAAAAAGGCAACATTTATTCGCTAGGCGGTTATCCAAGCTACTATAATGAGTCCGGATTGACCAGTCAGCCCTGGTATCAGCAAATTTTGGGCGGGAACGGCCAACTGGTAATTACGCCCGCGTATCTCCAGAACTCGAATTCCGGTCTTGTCTCCAATGTGTTTACCGCAGGCCGCTTAATCAAAGATCAAGAGGCACAGGGGGTTGGCACTTTATTGTTTCATCTGACCGCAACGGGCCTTATCACACGTAATGAGAATTTAAATACCCTTATCACGCAGTATCATGCCCGGATCGTCATAACGAATAAACAGGGCAAATTCATATATGATTCCGGCCAACCGAGTTCATCCGTGCACCCTGCGGATATTGCCGATAAAAGTGCTGGAGGCGATTCCTTTATCACAATCACTGGAATGCCTGCAGCTGTCGACTTGAACGTCTTGGTCATGGTACCGAAGGATATGCTCTACAACGAGCTCGATAGAATGAAAATCACAACCAGTCTGATCCTGGGCTTCTCTATCTTCATACTTGCGATTTGTTCGTTCGTGTTGAGCTATCATTTCACGAAGCCGATTCACTTGCTAACGAGGAATATTAGGCACGTTGAAGACGGGTATTATCGTCCTATGCCGGATACGGGGCGCCGTGATGAGATTGGCGTGTTGATCCTGAAGTACAATTTAATGATTTCCAAAATCAAACATTTGATCGAAGATGTGTATCAAGCGGAAATTCGACAAAATTCATCCCGACTGCTCGCCCTACAAACCCAAATCAATCCGCATTGGCTGAATAACACGCTAGAATCTATTAGGATGAAAGCGCACACGAGCGGTGCGAAGGAAGTTGCCGTCATGATCAAGACGTTGGGCAAGCTGTTCCATCTGGCCCTCACTCATAATCCTCGGGATAACCGCATTTCTGATGAGCTCCACTATATCGAGTTATATACGCACTTGCAAAACATCCGATACAACGGTTTGTTCTCACTCACTGTCGAATTGGAAGATCGGCTGCGTCACGTTCCGTTGATATCGCTTGTCTTTCAACCAATTATCGAGAACAGCATCGTGCACGGTTTCTGGGATGACACCCAGCCTAATACGATCGTGATCCGCGCTACAGAGCGATCTGACGCCACTGTTATCACTATTATCGATAACGGAGCCGGAATGAACGTTGAGCGTCTGCAAGCCGTCCGTCGTAGTTTGGAGAGCGTACCGTCAACCGACACAGCGGAAGGAAGCTCGATCGGATTGCGGAATGTACACGAACGCCTTCGGCTCCATTATGGAGTTAACTACGGTTTAACCATAGATTCAACAGAGGGCCAAGGAACCATCGTATCCATCTCAATTCCTCCCTTGCCTAATATCTGAATATCGGGGGGTAGTTAAAATACATGACAGATGAGAGATGCAAGGTTCTTATTGTAGACGATGAGAAGAGCATTGCAATGGGGCTTACAAGTCTCATAGACTGGTCCAGTTACGGATGCGAAATCATTGGGCTAGCGCATAACGGCAAGACCGGGTTCGAAACAGCGATGTATTCAATGCCGCATCTTATCGTGACCGATATTCGAATGCCTCTTATGGACGGTCTGGAGATGATCACCAAGCTTCGGGAGAATAAACATCCAGCCAGATTCATCATCTTGAGCGGATTTTCAGAATTCGAATATGCCCGAAGAGCGATGCAACTGGGCATTAACCACTACGTATTAAAGCCCGTTGAGGAAGCAGAGTTAAAGACGAGCGTGGCGGAAATTGCAGGACTCGTTCTGAGCTCCTATCGTGGGCCGGAGGAATCGGTTGCCGAGCTCCCAAAGTCGGCTCCAACAGAATTAATCGATCAGATTAACGCTTACATTGAGAACCATTTTGCAGAATCGATCACGCTGCTCTCCCTCTCCGAGCAGTTCTATCTAAACCCGAACTATTTAAGCCAACTGTTCAAGAAGAAAAATAGGGAAACGTTCAGTCAGTTTCTCACAAGGGTTCGCATGGAGAAAGCGAAGCAAATGCTAACGGTTTCAGATGCGAAAATTCATCAGATCTGCAAAGAAACCGGTTACTCCGACGCCCGATATTTCCGAGAACTGTTCGAGAAGCATACTGGACAAAGCCCAGGTGAATACCGAAGACGAATTCGAAATGCTGAGTAACCGCAGCAGGATCAAACGAACGCCTTCGCTAAAAAAGCCGCTTGCCGGTACTATGTCCGGTAAGCGGCTTTTCGCGCATCGACTGCCTTCAGGCATACGTATCGTGTCCTATCGTTGCATGCAAGACAGGCGCCAATTTTCAGGCAGCTGTCGTTGTAGCACGGTTACTGCTAATATTGTCCGGAGAATTCAATCCGGCAAGGAATGAAGCGATCGCCGACGCTCCCTGGATTACACGCTTGCCATATGATCGTCGATCGCTCCTGTGTCAAGCTGTCGGCGCCTGATAATACTTCGTTCATCGCGACGGTGATTCCTCCGGTGCGTCGCGCGACCTCTGTACCGACAAGCTTCCAGTCGGTTTTCTCAAGAGACTTGGACGATATCAAGTAAGCATGGCCTGCCGTTTCGGCTACTGTCGCTACCGCCGTAGGCTGGCATTCCGAGGTCATCGCTTCGCTAAGCCTCGGCCTTGCGCGGAGTTAATGGCACGGATCGTCATTCGGTAGGATGCAGCATGTACTCCAGACTACCGGCCTGGGGATGGGCATTCGACAGAATCTCGTCCAAGAACCGATCAAATTCGGTATACCCTGGCTTTTCAAACCCGATGCTGCCATAATCTCGTTCTCCGATCACCAGTCGGGTTCGAGCTCCGCCATCCGTCGATTCGAGAAAGCCCTTCGTTCCGAATAGGCGAAGATGATCGTTTCCCCATTTGCCGAACCCGGGCTGATTGAGGTAGTTCGCGATGCCGCAAGCCACCCCGCCGTTCTCCAATTTCATTGTAAGCGTAGCCGCCATACTCAGCCCGCCCCCCGGTACCGGGTTCCCTATTGAGGTCTCGTCCGCCGTCACGTCGACCACTCGCTCCAGCGCAACTTGTTCTATGAAGCGAAGCAAATAAATCCCGACTTGTCCGATCAGCCCGCCATCTACATCGGGGTTCTGTGGCCGGCGGTCGTGATAGGGATACGATTTCTGCGCATAAATCTGTACGATCTCACCGACTTGTCCAGACTGGACGATGTCCCGAATGGCCATGTAAGGCTGGGCAAACTCCAGTGCCGACATCTCCCGAAAATGCCGTCCACTCTGGTACGCTGCCTGAATAATGGCGTCGAGCTCACTCTCCTGCAAGGCGCACGGCTTCTCCGCCAGTACATGCTTGCCGGCAAGCAAACAGAGGACGGCATCCCGAGCCTGATTCCTTCGATAAGGCGAGCACAGCGAGATGACGGACAAACGCGGATCCTCGAGCATGGCCTCCAGCGAATCATAGGCTTTGATGTGGGGATTCTCGAGGGTTCTCGTTTTGTCAAACACGGACTCTAATTCTGCATGCGCCAGCAGCTCGACTCTCGGATGGTTTTGCAGCTGGTCGTGAATTTGATGCCCATTCTTGCCATAAAGACCGATTCCCCACTTTTCCATTTTCATAACGTTATCGCTCCCAATACGACGAGATTTTGACATTATCGACATAGAAAATACCAGGACCATCAGCCGATGTATTGAATTGTAATGTGTCAACCTTGGTTGGTTCGTTTATGCAGGTTATATCCTTCAAGTATAAACGATCATTCAAATATATGTTATACTGACCAGTTGGCGCGATATGCGGATTGTCTCACACCTCTTCCGGAGCCATTCACCCGCCAACTAAAGCTTGGGGTCGAGGTTCCAATTCCTATTAGATTGGTTAGAGATTCACATTTCAAATGAGTTGGCGCGTTGGATAACAGGGTCATGTTACCTCCTCCGAATTGCTCAAATAAAGTTGTGTTAATAAGGCCAAGTACGATTAAGCGGACGCTCCATACGAATAAGGCGTTGGACGAGCAGCGCGCGATGCTCTGATAGTACATCGGCATACTCGCTCATCCCTG
>NZ_BIMA01000133.1 GCF_004000845.1 Paenibacillus koleovorans NBRC 103111 | reverse complement strand
CAATCGGCGACCTTGCTTAGTGAGATAGCTGACGGAACGAAAGGGCTGTCGTGTTGAGCCCTGGGTGGGCTCAGTTTGCCGAAAGGGAAATCTACATCGACCAACTGGCTGCCCACCCTCTGGACAAACCGTAAAATCTGCTTTTCTAGACAATGTCACGACGGTTCTTCTGATGGTCCTATCACAATAATACAGTTACAGGGCTTAGGGCTATTTCCTAAGTCTATTTCTTTTGGGATTGTTGTATCGCCCACGGCTCAGCTGTTTGCGTGTGTACAATCTTCACCCCAAAGGTGTAATATTGGAGGTATAACCAGTATTACAGCTTTCAAGGGAGAATTCAGAGGATGACGAAGTTGCCCGCATTGGAATATGCCGAGGTCAAAGAGAAGCTTTTGGCAATGATCGGGAGCATGCCTCCCCACCGCCGCATGCGGTGAAGTATCGCCCCCTGAAGGGCCAGGATTATGGCCGGAAGGGAACAGGCGGAGCCGGAGCTGGACGATTATGTGCGGCGGCATAATGCGGAGCATCTGCTGATCGTCAATATCGAGAGCCGTCCGGCAATCGAGGCGCTGGACGATATCGTGCAGGTTCCCGGGCTTGATGCCGTTCTGATTGGTCCACACGATTTGTCTTGCAGCCTGGGAGTCCCGGAGCAGTACGACCACCCTCTGTTCGACGAGGCGGTGCTTTGCATTGTCCGTACAGCGAGAGACAGCGGCAAAGGGGCCGGCATCCATTTCTCCACGAGTCTCGTTCAGGAACTCGGCTGGATCAAGGCCGGAGCGAACATGGTCGTCCACAGCTCGGATCTGACTGCGTTTTCCGACACGATGCGCGCCGAGCTGCTGCGAATCAGGCAGGAAACGGGGGAATGCGTCGTTCAGACGAAGGCGCAAAATGTTAATATTCAAACGAAGCTTCACTAGGGAGGGAGGCAGGGAAATGATCACAACGATTGCCATCGCCAAGGCGGGGCCGACAAATCCGCGCAATGACACGGCATGCATTGCGGAGCTCCCGGACGGCAGACTGCTGGCTGTGTGGCACAAGTACGAGGGCGAGACCAACACCGGCTCGGATTTTGACGGTTGCCGGATTTACGCCAAGACATCTCGGGACGGCGGAACGACCTGGGGGGAGGAGCGGCTGCTGATTGACGCCGACCCGGAGGATAACAATGTTCAAGCTCCGGGATTGTGTCTGCTGCCCGACGGCACGCTGCTGCTTCATTGCTTGCGCGGACATCGGGGGGCGAACAGCTCCTCGATGGATGTATACGCTTCCAATAATGGCGGGGAGAGCTGGGAACTGCGGTCTCGCGTCTGGGAGCGGTCGCAGGGCCAATGGCTGCAAGGGGGGGCGAACCAGATGAATTTGCTTTCTGGAGGCCGTCTGCTGCTGCCGTTTCATTTCGGCGACGGTCACCAGGGGAAGCAGCATAACACGGTCGGCTGCTTTTACAGCGACGATGGCGGGGTGAACTGGGTACAGGCCGCAGGCACTGTTCGCTTGCCGATGCGGGGAGCGATGGAACCTTCGGTAGCCGAGCTTGCTTCGGGTACGCTGATTATGTCGCTGCGCAGCCAACTGGGCTCGGTGTTTCTTGCCCGCTCCGAAGACCGGGGGGAAACCTGGACGCTTCCGCAGACGTCGGGATTAAAGGCCACTGAATCCTGCACCTGCATCCGGCGCATTCCCGGCACAAATGTGCTGACGCTGTTCTGGAACGACAGTCTGTACGATCCGGGCACGCATCACTACGGGCTGCGCACACCGTTGTCCGCAGCGGTATCCGAGGACGAAGGACGAACATGGCGAAAGGTCGGAGACATTGCGACGGGACCCTATGCCTTTTTCAACTTGAACTGTATGTTCACGTCGCAGGGCAAGGCTATATTGACTTATGCCAAGCGGGAGGAGCCGAGACTGATGGCGCATCCCGAGAAGGTGAGCAAGGCGATCCATCAATTCGCGGCATTAATCGAGCCCGATTGGCTCATATCCGGCGGGGCGCCGGAGCGAGCGGCTGAATAGGAGGAACGCAGCTTGATTTCGGAAACATCGATATACGTCGGCGAGGAGCCTCATCTGCTCGTATGCGAGCCGTTTTTGCACCTCGAACGTGTTCCCCTGCACCGAGATACACGCCGTCTTTGGTATGCCGGATCTCGAATTGCAGCCGCGCCGCCACCTCGCTGAGTTGCTTCGACTGAAAATTTTCGCGTTGTCTGCGCAAAAAATTTCCGGCGTGCCGTGTGCGGTGATCGCTTTTTTCAATGCGGGCTGGGATTAGGAAACGGAAGTCTAGGCCGCCAAACCATGAGCTTCCGCATTCCTGCAGATGGAAACGCCACCTGACCGATAATGGCTCAGGTGGCGTTTTCGCTGCGGTTCGTCATTTTTCCTTCTTTCCTTCCTCTATTTCTCCCGCGCTTCGCTTGGGCTACGTCCTCCACCACGCCTTCACCACCTTCCCCCGACAGTCATCCTCGGATTCTTTACCGTCAATGATGCCATTTAATCCGAGTGCCAACAACCCTATTTGGCGCCACAGCGCCGAAACGGCGAAATAGCGTGATGCGGGAGTGTTATGTTTCTGACGAGCGGAGCTGATTATCTGCTCTAGTCCGACTTTTTCGGACTGCGTGGCGGGAGCGAAGAGGGAGGCGGTCTCCAGTCCGACTTTTCCCATTTGCAGAGCGGTTTGTGCATGCTTCCTCTGGAAAACGCCGCTCTAATTCGGCCGATTCGGACTACAGAGCTTTTCTAGGCAGTCCGGCATGCGGCAGTCCAAGTTTTTCGGACTGGGGAGCAAGGGTAAGGGGGCCACGTTGCTCGACCGTCGCTTCCGTTGAATACTAGCGGGTCGCGGAGGGATGCGTACGAATGGGATCATAATGAAACTTCCAGATTTCAGCGATCGGAATCCAACTGCTTGCCCTCCCCACGCGCCAACTGAACACTTACGCCAGAGGACCATCAGGTGCATCATACCTGACGATTCTTATCAAAAGGATTAATTTATCTATATCCCCTCCTGTACTCCCCGGGAGTCATACCTACTTGCAATCTGAATTTCCTTGAAAAACTTGCGGTATCCACATATCCAATCTGCTGCACGATTTCCTTTAAACTGAGCTCTGTACGGATGAGCAGTTCCTGTGCCTTCTCAATTTTAAGAGAGGTAACATATTCTTGAAGAGTTACCCCGTGCCTGTTCTTGAAAAGCTTTCGCAAATAAACTTCGGAAATATTGAATTTCTCTGAAAGGGAACTGATGGAAAAATCATATTCATGAAAATGTTCCCTGATATAACCGACTACATCATGGATATAATGATTGTTGGAGCTCTGCAAGTCAGAAATGAAAATATGCTGTACTCTAGCGATCAGCTCCATAATGGAATCAAATAAAGCTTCGACGGTTTCTATATTGGCCAGCTCATATATTTCTTCATTTAATGAAGCGGATTCTGCAGTCGGAATATCGAGTTCCTGGATGGATTTAATGACAATATTAATCACGTCATAATAGATGCATTTAGCATGATTTAAGGAGACCCCATCTTGTTGAATATCATTAAGGATATCCAGCAGTGATTCTTCAACTTTGGTAAGATTCATTTGAAGAATGTAATTTTCCAAGTGTTCCAGCTTTTCCTTTGGAAAATTAGGGTTTTCAATTATATCCTTATTTGGAAGATCACTGAAAAATATTATTTTGTCTTGCTTCTTCAAAATTTTATAGTCCAAGGCCGAGCCGGCCTCCAGATAGGATTTCCAGAAATCTGAAATGGAAGTATAGAACCCCCCGATTCCAAAACAAGGATTGATCGAAAACTTCTTTTGGATCGCATCAGAAAGCATACTTATTTTGGAGGAAACCAAGTTTTTATCTGCATATTCAGTTGAGAGCAAGAGAACGGCTGACGTATTGGCCAATATGATTCTGCAATAACCTTCCAATTCAGGGGACAGCATTTGCTCTATAAATTCCACGAACTTTGTATTGTCAAATTTTTCGGTTGCATGAACCGTTCCCAAATTAATGATGCAAGAAAAATAAGTAGGTCTAGTAAATTCGATCTTGAATACCAGATTAGAAGAGTTTGTTGCATTTATTTTTTCGATCTGCTCCAGTTGGCCGTTTAATAATAAAGATAGCATATATTCCTTAATAGCAAATTGATTGTTTTTCAAGCTTGATTCCATATCCCCATAGCTTTTAACTATGCTGTTGACCGAATCTTTTAATGATCCTTTATCGGATTCTTTAGTTTTGGATATTCGAATGGCGAAACTCATCAGTTTTTTAATAGGATTATAGTTGTTAAGAATGGCAATCAATATTAAGGCAGCACCAACTAGCATTAAGATGATGAACGTCAGCAAGTAGAGTTGTTTAATATTAAAAAGCTTATTCAAAGCTTCTTCTTCTGTAACAATCCTTACATAGGTCCAGCCCGTTTCAGATGAATGGGCAGTTGATAAGAAATAGTTCACATGATCGAAGAGTAAAACTTCCGTAACCGTTTTGCCTTCTTTCGAATTGTCTAAATATTCACTCAATTTATCCGAGCTTAAATAGGCTTCATTTTTTAATGAAAATACGAGATTATTATTCGGGTCGAAAAGCAAAATGTTTTCACTTGAGTTGACATTCCGGGAACTCAACAATTCTTTAATGTTATTTTTGCTGATAATGAATATGGCTGTCGCATAGGGCTTGCTGCTGATTTGCGGAATAGGCTTGAAAATGCTTATGATCTGTCTCGTGTTGGTTTCATTGGAGGAGTACACCGTAGACTCATTTATATTATTAATGTTGTTTATGAATAATTCCTTATCCCAACTGCCTTTATAAATACTGTTTATTAACGCTGGGAGAGGATACGAGCCGCCGGATCCATATATATACTGGCTTCCTCTTAAATAAATCATAAATTCATCTGTCAATTTGTTTTGAAGATGATAATTGGTTAGCGTCTCCACGGCATCCATCGGGTAATTATCGATTGCATATGTTGTTAATTTGGGACTGTATATCATATTGTAATAAATTTCTTGTATCCCTAAGAGCTCTCTCTCGAATGTGAATTTTATCTTTTCTACCGTGCTTATGTTATTTTCTACAATCTCTTTTTTGAGTATATCCAGGAAATTGAAATAAACGAGTAAGTAAAACGCTGACATAGGAACCATAAACAACAGGATGTAAGTTGAAATATACTTTACAAAGGTAAGTAAAATAAATCTTCTTTTTGGAATCAGACAAGCTCCCCCTTCCCCCAGAAAACCATTCAGCGCTTTCCACTTGTATCGTTATCCAATCAACCACACCCCAACTTGCCCCATCGCAGCATTCGCGTCATCCAACCAAAGATGTGTGTAATATACAACACTCTGTTCTACGTGTACAGAGAAACTTCCATGTTTTCGAATTGACATATGTTTATTCCGTTCTGGCAAGAGGCCTGAATTCTGACTGTATTCCAATTAGAAATTTCGGTCGATGCCCGGCTGGATGTAATTTCGATTTGACATATACTTTTTCGCATTTGCAAATGGATAAATTCACTCCTTGGCTGTTATTATGACTTCGTAATCGCAAAACCGACTACTAAATGATGAAGGGGAAAGGTGAAGGAATGATTACTGAAAAAACTTTATATGTAGGTCACGAACCGAATCATCTTGTTTGCGAGCCATTTTATCGGAAAGCTCCGAACGGGGAGCATTTTATTGTATTTCAATCCGGGGGAAGAACCGAACCTTCAAATTCGAATGTTCTATTTGTCATCCATTCTCCGGATAAGGGGGAGAGTTGGTCAGAGCCGCATCAAATATTTTCCACGCAAGGCAAAGGGACTTGGTGCTCCGAGGTATTTGTAGATGAGGACAAAATCACCGCTTTTATATATGAAGTAAATGAAGACGACAGCTTCAGCGAGTTGAGATCCTTTCGATCGTATAGCTATGACAACGGTTACACATGGACAGAAAGAGAAGCGTTCGGCGAATTTCATGAAAGATGCAACATGAGACAGCGAATCATTCTTTCAAACGGTAACTGGGTGATTCCTTATTGTTACACGGAGAGAGTTTCAACGATGGAGGATGAGATACAAGATGAATATTCCGTTTTGAAAAGACCTCGATTTAGATACTTTGTGCGGAATTTCATATACAGATGCGGAGTCTTGATAAGCACAGATCGAGGCCGCTCTTTTCAGAAGTATATTGTACCGGCAGACGAGCATCATAAATTTCTGTGGGAACCCAATTGTATTGAACTCTCTAATGGCGATGTGGTCATGTATATGCGGAATGAATTCAACGGATGGATATGGCAATCCATTTCGCACGATGGTGGGCATACCTGGAGCAAGGCAGAACAGACCCAAATACCGGATGCCGCTGTAAAAATGAGATTGTTGAAGCTACAGGATGGACGTATTTTGTTATTTTGTCACCCCAATCCCACAATCAAACCGGACAAAGCATGGTTAATGGAAAATTGCCGGTTGTTGCGTCATCCGATTGAAATATGGATTTCAGATCATGATCTGAAAACTTGGGATAAAAAGATCAATATCCAGAACCTAACCGCTCAAAGAAATACGGATCGGATAGACGCTTATAACTACCCTGACGGATTTGTAGATGAGCTTGATAAAAAAATATATATAGCTGTTGATCTAAATCGGAATGAATTGGTTATGTTCGTGATCCCGTTCGAAGATACAAATAAGGAGTAAATTGCAACCATGAAAAGAAAAATGAACTACATGATGAATTCGTGGGAACTATATGTATTTATACTTCCTGCTGTGATTCTAACGATTATTTTCAAATACTTACCCATCTATGGTGTACAGATTGCCTTCAGAAAGTTTTCTCTCACAGGGGGGTTTTTGGGAGGAGATTTCAACGGACTTGACAATTTTATACGGTTTTTTAATGTTTACGGTGCATGGGATATTATTCGGAATACGTTGACTTTGAGCTTTGGCATTTTGATATTTACATTTCCCCTGCCTATTATATTGGCCCTTATGCTGCATCAAGTAAATAACGAGAAGTTCAAAAAAATAGTACAGTCCATCACTTATTCGCCACATCTTATTTCCATCATTGTGATTGCCGGCATGTTATATGTATTTTTATCCCCGGATACCGGGATCATCAATCTATTGTTAAAAAAATTAGGTGCAGAGCCCATATTCTTTTTGGGATTAGCAGACTGGGTTCAGCCGCTATATATAATTTCAGATATTTGGCAGGAAACTGGTTTTAATGCGGTGATCTATATTGCCGCACTGTCTATGGTAGATATAGAGCAAATAGAAGCGGCAACCATTGACGGCGTGAACCGATTCCAGAAAATATGGCATATTGATCTTCCAAGTATTATGCCGACCATCGTTGTTCTTTTTGTACTCAAAGTCGGTCGAATAATGGATGTAGGCTTTGAAAAAATGCTTCTGCTGCAAAACCCAATGAATATTTCAAAGTCCGAAAATATCAGCACCTATGTCTATAGAGCAGGTATTGTGGAGGGGAACTATAGTTTTGCAACGGCTGTAGGATTAATGAATTCGGTAATAAGTGTTTTGCTTCTGATCTTTACGAATGTGATGGTGAAAAAATTCAGCGGGAATTCTTTGTATTAGGACAAGGAGGCAACATGCACAAATTTAAAGTTTCCGTAGGAGACAGGATCTTTGACATCGCGAATATCCTTATCCTCACCATAATAACCTTAATCGTTTTATACCCGTTGTATTTTGTTTTGATTGCTTCTTTCAGTGATCCTGTTCTGGTTAATAGCGGAAAGGTTCTGTTTGCTCCGAGAGGGATAAATATGGAAGGGTATGAAATTTTGTTTCATGAGTCTAAGATATGGATTGGATATATCAATTCTCTAGGATATACAACAGGCGGTACATTATTGAATATTGCTGTAACAGTACCCTGTGCATATGCGCTGTCTAGAAAAGATATGAAGTGGAAGAGAGGAATTTTGCTGTTCTTTATATTTACAATGTATTTCCACGGCGGTCTTATTCCCGATTATCTCCTGATCAAACAATTGAATCTTATGGATACATTCTGGTCCATCATTTTACCCGGTTCCGTAAATGTGTATTATCTTCTGATTGCAAGAACTTTTTTTGCGGCTACAATCCCGAATGAGCTTTTGGAATCGGCCAAAATAGATGGTGCAAGCAATACGCGTTTTTTGATCAGTGTTGTCATTCCGCTATCAAAAGCTCTTATCGCAGTATTGGTATTGTTCTATGCGCTGATTCATTGGAATGCATGGTTTAATGCCAGTATCTATCTTACGTCTCAAAATAAATGGCCGCTGCAGCTCGTGTTAAGAAGTATTCTGGTTTCAGTGAATTATACGAATGAGTCCTTCGCTGACGCCGAATCTATTGAATATGCTACACGCTTAAAAGAGCTGGTCAAATATGGCGTTATTATTATTGCAAGTGTTCCTGTACTTTTATTATATCCGTTCATTCAAAGGTATTTTATTAAAGGGGTAATGATAGGGTCGATAAAAGGTTAGTTATGGTGCTTGATATTGAGATATGCTAGTTTGGTCTTCGCGACAGCTGCATATTCAATATAGATCCGTGCAGGCTTACTGCACAAAATCCATAGGGAGGAAGGTAGATATGAAAGGATTTCGAAAGCTTGTCGTATTGGGTTTGATTTCGACAGTTGTTTTATCCGCATGCTCAACAAAGGGGGACGAGCAGCAAACGCAGGAGCCGGTATCAAGTACAACACCAAATGAAAAAATTCAGTTTCCGTTAAAAGAAAGCGTTACCATTTCCGTTTTGCACTTTAATCCTACTTTTGATTCGGAGCAATTCCAAAAAAGAGTGGCTGTTCAGGACATGTTCAAAGAGACCAATATCAAACTTGAGTATCACATTTCAAATGCGGCTTCCGCCGCAGATCGCGAAACTTTCCTGAAACTGGCGCTGGCATCCGGTAACTACTATGACATTATCCTGGGAGTTCCGGATAATGTTCTGTCGATGTATGCGGCAAGCGGAGCGATCTTGCCTCTGGAGAAGTACATTAACGACGATATCACGCCTAATTACATGAAAGCGGTTAAGCTCAGGCCGCAATTAAAAAAAGTGGCAACGGACCCTTCGGGACATGTGTATTCGATGCCAATCATGATTGAAGTGTATCAACAATGGATGGAGAACAATTTTATTATTAATAAGTCTTGGCTAAGTAAGCTGGGATTGAAAGAGCCTAAAACCACGGATGAATTGTATACGGTATTAAAAGCATTCAAAGAACAGGATCCGAATGGAAACGGTATTGCCGATGAAATTCCGCTGACCTTGATCGACGAAGAAGCGTTTGCGCATTTGGAAGCTTTTATGGGCTCCTTTGGATTAGCCTATAAACATGGCTTAAACGATGGCTACACGATTATTGATAATGGAAAGGTAGAATTTGCGCCGATTCGTCCCGAGTATAAGGAAGGAATCAAATTTTTAAGAAAGCTGTACACGGAAGGACTTCTGGATAAAGAGGTCTTCACTCAGAAACAGGCCAATTTGTCTGCAAAATATCAGAATGCAGAGGACATCGTCGGGTCAACTGTCCATAAAAATACAACCAGTTTCAAAAATCCAAGTCACTATTCGGTGATAGCGCCTCCAGCCGCGCCAGGTCGTACGCCTAAAGTCTGGGTAAATCCAGGCGTTCTTGGAAAAAGATCTTCCGTGGTGATCACGAAGAATAACAAATATCCTGAACATACGATGGCGCTTATGGATAAGTACTACAATACACAAGAGTTCTTAAAGCTGAATTACTCGCCTCTGGCCTATATGGATAACGGTATTCTGAAGTATAAAGACTTGCCGGCAGGTGCGGTATACGCTGCATATGGGCAAGAAAATTTCTTCGGAGGAAGCTGGCCGGGGATGGTGTTGGAAGAAGACATCGGCACAAAAGCGCTTGTTCCACCAGACACTGTACAAGGAACCGAATATATTCCTATTAATAAACCCTATTTCGCCAAAGATATATGGCCCAGACCGCAGTTTACGACAGAGGAAACCGAAAAATTGATCCAATTGAGAACTGATATTTTCACATTCGTCAAAAATATGAAAGCTAAGTTTATCACCGATCCTAAAACGAACATCGATGCAGAGTGGGATAATTATATCAATTCTCTTAAAAAGATGAAGTTGAACGAATTTTTAGACATCATGCAGGCTGCATATGACAGGTATAATGCTGTGAAATAAGGTTTCTCTAGACCTGAACCGATATGCCTGTAATAGAAGACGTTACAGGCATATCCTCCTTACCCAAAATTCTAGGTAAGAAAGGGGAACATGTAATGTTTGCAGCTATAAAAAGAACATGGCTGGCCACTATTTTGCTCATTATCGCAATATTTCTCTTATTGTCGAACTATAGTGAGGCAAAAACTAACTATATTATCGATCAACCTTGGAACAGCATGACGGGATGGAGTACAAGCGGCAGCGGCACGAAGGAAATTAGTCCTGCGGGTGAATTACATCTTTATGCAACCGCAGCGGCAATTACGGATGTATCCAAGACAGGCACCTCTATTCCAGGCACCTACTCGGCAGAATATCGCTTGAAAATCGATAGCTTCGGCGATCAAAACGGGTTGGCGATCTACGATGGCGCCTACAGGATGCATATGTACTTTAAAACAGATGGCGTATATGTCAGAGAAGCGGACGGCGTGTTGTACAAAAAAATATCCTGGTCTTCGGATACCGACTATCATGTCTATAGAACCGATGTGGAAAATGGACTGGGAAGACTGTACTATGACGGTGCGTATGTTGCAACCTGGAATTTGCGTGCAAGCACCGGTCCCGATAACTTTACCTATTTCGTCCAAGGATCCCCGACCGCGGAGATGCATGTGGATTATTCGAGAATCTATAGTTTCGAATATACCATCAATCAACCATGGGATAACATGACGGGATGGGATTCAAGCGGCAGCGGCTCGAAGGAAATTAGTCCAGCGGGCCAGCTTCATCTTGTAGCCACCAGCGCGGCGACTACAGATGTATCCAAGAAGGATATTGCTATTCCAGGGACCTATTCGGCAGAATTTCGGTTGAAAATCGATAGCTTCGGTACGCAGAACGGATTAGCGATCTACGATGGCGCCTACCGGATGCATATGTTTTTTCAAACGGATGGCGTATACGTCAGAGAAGCGGACGGTACATTGTATAAAAAAATATCGTGGTCTTCCGACACCAGCTTCCATGTCTATAGAGTGGATGTAGATAACGGACTGGGGAGGCTGTATTATGACGGTACTTATATGGCTACCTGGAATTTACGAGCAAGCACCGGCCCCGACAAATTCCAATACTTCGTCAACGGGTCTCCGACTGCGGAGATGCATGTAGATTATTCAAAGATGATCAGCATGGATAATGCGCCGATCATAACGGATGAAGGTTTTAGCAGTTTGAGTGCCTGGAGCGTCAGCGGAACGGGAACGAAGGAAATCAGCCCATCCGGACAACTGCATTTAACAAACAGTTCCGGAAATGATGTATCTGCGAGTCGCAACGTCACCATTCCGTACAAATATCGTGTGGATTTCAAATATAAAGTCGATGCGTTCGGCGAAAATCAAGGGATCATCGTGTATGATGGAAAATACAGAATGTTCCTTTATTTTAAATCGGATGGATTATATATCAAAGGTTGGGGGGATGAAAATCATAAAATTGTATCCTGGTCTTCGGATACGAACTGGCATCATTACAGGGTGGATGTCGATAAAGGATTCGGCCGCGTGTATTTCGATGGTGACGATGTCGGCAATTATCCGTTAAATAAAAATACAAGCAGTGACGAAATCAGATTTTTCGTAGGCAGAAATTCTGTAGGTGAAGCCCATGTCGACTATATTAAGGTTTTTAATATGGACAGCGAGATTTCCAGCACCTACAGCTATTCGGATTCATTCGAAGATGAAACCGCGGGCACGAATCCTAATTACTGGATGGAAACGACCGCAAACGATGATTACAATTATACGCTGAATTTGTGGACGGTATATTCGGACGGGGGAAATCTTGTATATCGGGCGAATAGCGCATCCAATGACACGTATTCGTTATTGCATGTCTTCTCCAGAGACGTCAGCTTTCAGAGCATGTTCAAAGTCAATGCGAGCCATTCAGGGACCGTGCTCTATTTCCACATACGACGTAATGAAGATGATGCGTATTTATATGCAAGCTACAGCTTCGCCGACCAAAAGTGGAGGCTGATTGAAAAAAATTCGCTGATCGATTCTCAGAATGTGATTGCGATCAGTTCATCCGCATCGCCGTTAAGCAGCGGTTGGCATACCGCAAAAATCACGGCGGTGGACGACGAAGTTCAGTTTTTCCTCGACGGCGAACAAACGCCACTGCTTAAAGGCACGACATCAAAGGCCGGACTTGGAAGAGTCGGACTTGAAGTGAAGAACGGGGATGTGTTTTTCGACGAGGTTCGGTATGCCGGTGAGGGCAGGGTTAATGATGGAATTAAGGAAATCGGCGGTTTTGAGTCTGCGAATTCAACCAATATCGTGAAGCTTAGTAACGGAAAATATATTTTCTACGGCATTCCTACCAATCCGTTGCCGGTAAACGATGACTTCGAAGACGGCAATGCGAACGGATGGTCCGTCCAAAGCGGGACATGGTCCGTCACGAACGATTCGGGCAATGAAGTTTACAGACAAAGCGGAACGGGCGCTTCGGCTTCCTTAAGTTTGTCGGGAAGCGACGACTGGACCAATTACAGCGTCGAAGCCAAAGTGAAATATGAATTAACCGGAGGAACGGATCGCAGTATCCAACTGATCGGAAGGTACAACGATAGCAACAATTATTATAGCGCCGAGTATAATTCTTCGACGGGAGTTTTGTCGATCAAGAAGAAGGCAGGAGGCACTTGGACAACATTGAATTCGAAAGTGAAATCGCTTTCCGCAAACACTTTCTATACGTTTAAACTTTCGCTTTATTCCGATTTCATTAAGCTTTATATTGATGGTGTGGAAGAGCTGATCATCACGGATCTGTCCTTTACATCGGGTAAAATCGGCATAGGTACTTATCATCAGACTGCAAGCTTTGACGATATTGCCAATATCGAGTACAGCGGCGTTTGGGAGTCATCCGATTCGGGAGACACATGGATGTACATTCCGAATACTGAAGGATACTCCAGAATGGAACGGAATGCACTCGTTCTCAGCAACGGAAACCTGATTTCCTTTGAAAGAGTAGATGACGGCAACCGTTTGGGGAAATACAGAGTATGGTCTTCTTCGGACAACGGATCGACTTGGAGCGGACCCTATTATGTGAATTCCGCCTGGAAGGCCAGGGGGGCGGTGGCCGGGAAAGTCATGCAGGATTCCGCAGGGAGAGTTTGGTTCGCGGCTACGGAATCGAGCAATTTATTGGAAGGGTCGGTTGCCGTGTACTATAGCGATGACGATGGCGAGACTTGGACAACGGCCAAAGAGTTTGAATTTTCGGAAACCGGCATCAGTCTGCAGGAAGGGACAGTAGTTCAGACCGGCACCAATTCGTATAAGGCCTTTTTCCGGACGGATCTGGGATTCCTGTATGCAAGCGAATCGACGAACAACGGATTAACCTGGTCTAATCCGGCTCCAACCATTTTTCCGTCCACCCGCGTCGCATTTGCGGTGTGGAGAGACCCGTCTACCGGGTATCAATACGTCGCTTGGGAAAATGTCGACACGAACGATGTTTCATCCAAACCTCAATTTCCGAGAAACCGGGTTTCGCTGGCTGTGAGTACGGATGGGACAGCGACATGGCAATTCGCTGCAGATCTGGATGATTTCATGGTCGGATCGGGGCTTGAAAACCGACACATTAATCATTCCATGAGTATTATTGACGGCGCGATATGGCTGCAGCTTGCAAGGGTGCCTGGAGATACGGAAATCGCAGAGCTCGAATATGAATTAAGGATATGGAAAATTCAGTTGAATAAAATCCAAACCTATGCAAATTTTCAAGGGGTTCATAATTTGTCGTTATACAGATAATGAAGAGCGTTGAAAGTGTTCCGGCAAAATCTCATTTCTTTATTGAGATCTTGCCGGAATGCCTTTTCCACCGCCGGGTTAAAAAGTGATAAAATGAGATCATCTCAGTATTTGACCCTAACACCAGGAGATGATCCGATGGATGACAATCAATGGGCCGAATCGATCGGACTTTTACGAGAGCATGAACCGATTTGGACAAACGTATTGGTCGAATCCGGATTTTCATTGGAACGCATTCAGTTCCTGATCGACCTAGTTGGCTCTGAACAAACCGCATATGACGGTCGTGCCGATTCCGGGGTTGAGGAGGAAACGCGAACTTCTTTCATGAAATCTCTGCGGCACCTGATAAGGATCGAGCATGACTTGCAGCAAATGGATGGGAACAGCGGAGAGGCGTTGACGGCCGGGAAAAATGAAATCGTCAGGGATCTATTCCTGCGCTCCTGCCATTGGATAAAGCCCCTAATCAGCGTTATCACCCCTACATATAATCGACCGGCCGCTTTATGTGAGATGCTCGAATGTTTGGTTAGGCAAACGGTTATCGACTTTGAATGCATTATTGTCAATGACGCCGGGGATTCGGTCGACTGGGTCAAGCGCCGATATCCGGAGTTGAATATTACGATCCTCGATCAACCGGTCAACGGCAAGCACACCCGCGCACGCAATGTGGGGCTGACAGCCGCGAAGGGGACGTATATTTTGCTGTGCGACGATGACGATCTGTTGATGCCGGATCACATGAAGAGAATGCTGGAGGCGTTGATGGAGGACCCTTGCGATCTCGTTTATTGCGATGCTGAAATTGTTGAATATGAACTACGCGGAAATACCCGAATGCCCAAAAGCCGATTGTTGTTCGCTTACGATTCCGATTTGCAGGCGATGAGGAAATTTTCCACTTTTATCCCTTCAGGCTGCTTGTATCGCATGGAAATTCATCAGGTGATCGGCGCCTTCGATGAAGACATATATCACTATTGGGATTGGGACTTTTTTCTGAGAGTTTCCGCCCTGTTTAAAGTCAAACGAGTTCCCGCCGCATCGGTGTTGTATGCATTTGCTTCCTCGAACGGAGAAAATCTTTCCGCGGATGCGGATCAAATGCGTCCTTTCCTGGATAAGCTTAGCGCCAAGCACGATCTGGGATGGCTGCCGACCAAAAACTTTTACCTGCTGCTCGAGGAAGAAGGGGTAAAAATGCGTCGCTCGAACACGGAAGTATTATGGGACGGCACGCCAACCGTGTCTAGATATGAGCTTCATAGAGTCTCACCAGTTGACCCATTTAGAAGGCCCGGCAAATGAATGCCGGCCATTTTCATCCGGTCACGTTCCTCCCCTGCTAATTAATCTTCGTAACTACATTCGTTGCCTCAATGTTTAAGATCTGGATAGGAGTTTTGCAACATCTGTCGAATATATAGGTCTATATACCTAATTATTTGCAGATGGAGGTAACGGCATGTCAGCTTGGTATAAGTCCTTCTCTCGCAAAAGCCGCAAGGCCAGCTTAACAACTTTACTTATTGGGCTGGTCATTCTCACGGTATGCCTCACATTCACCATACTGCTGATTGGCTCCTATAAATCTAAGAAGCAGTCCCTCGTTGAAACCACATTGTCGCTCAACCACTTGATGGCCTCTAAGATGAGTCAGACGATAGATGCTCTGTTCATCTCCATGCGCAGCAGCTTGAAATATTCAGCCGATAAGCTCGCAGCAAATCCTGCCATGCCAGCAAAGGAGTTGGATACACATTTAGAGATGCTGCGAAACAGCAACGGTTACTTTAATTCCATTACACGAGTAGATGAGACAGGTCGAATTCTCAGCGTGGAACCCAAATCCATCGGCACAGCCAACATGTCTGTTAGTTCAGAAGCAGGGCTGGAAGCATTGGCATTAAAGAAACCTTATGTTTCTAAGCCTTATAAAACGGCGACTACCCAGAGACTCATTGTAATGATCAGTGAGCCGATATTCGATGATTCAGGGGCTTACCGAGGGTTTATTTCAGGATCCATCTACTTGCACGAGTCTAATATACTAAATATGATTTTCGGAAGTACCGAAATCGATGAATCCGGTACTTATTATTATGTTGTCAGCTCCGAAGGATATTTACTGTTTCATCCTGATCGCAGCCGAATCGGAGAGAACGTGAGCTCCAATTCGGTTGTGCAAGAGATAATGCTTGGACATAGCGGTTCCGGACGCATAGTGAATCAGCAGGGGATCCATCAATTGGCCGGGTACTCCGTCGTTCCCGCGAATCGATGGGGCGTGGTGGAAATATCGCCTAAGTCGATTATGGATGAGCAGTTGAAGCATCACATTCAAGCGATGCTGATCTATATATGCCCTCCGTTCTTCGTGTTGTTGATAGGCTCTATATGGCTTGCAAGAAAGCTGGCGCAGCCCTTCGTAAACCTCGCAGATTGGATAAGCCGCCATGGAAAAGAACGAATTGTTGCGGTTACACCGACGAATCATTGGAATCGGGAAGCCGATCTTTTAACGAAGACCATTCAATCTACGCTTTACACAATTCAAACTAAAACCGATCAACTCGCTCGCGAAGCGCAACTTGATCCGCTGACCGGACTGTTGAACCGAAGAAGTCTTGAATCCATGTTTCTGGAATGGAAGGAGTTAGAGATAGAATTCACTTTACTCCTCATGGATATTGATCGGTTCAAGGCTGTAAATGATTCGTACGGTCATCAAGCCGGCGATGAAGTGCTCAAGCTTTTGGCGCGGGTCGCGACCGATCACGTCAGACCTTTTGACGCTTGCTTTAGACTGGGTGGAGAAGAATTCGTCATCCTCTTAAAAAATACTCGGCTGGAGAGCGCCGTGTTAGTTGCAGAACGAATTCGAAAGGCCATAGAGAGGACTGAGAATCCGACAGGTGCTACGATTACCGTTTCGATTGGCCTCTCTCACTATCCGAGCTGCGGAACTACCCCAGAGAAGGTCATGCACCAAGCAGACCAAGCTTTGTATAAGGCTAAGCAGGAGGGGAGGAACCGAACAAGAACCTCTAACGAGGAACGCTTATAGGGCAATTATTGTGCGCCAAACCGAATACTACTGCCTAATGACCTGGTCGGATCTCCGATCAGGTTTTCTAAACAGATC
>NZ_BIMA01000132.1 GCF_004000845.1 Paenibacillus koleovorans NBRC 103111 | reverse complement strand
AGGGGCCGGATTGGAAAAGCGACGCGGTCGCCTTTGAAATCAGGGCTTAACCACTTGCCTGCCTCCTCGCGCCAACTGAACACTTACGCCAGAGGACCGTCTGCCAGGGCGGTTTTTCTTTTTACCCCGCGCTGGCCCCGACTTCCCAAAACTTCAAACCAACCGCCGAAAAAATGAAACTTTTCCGCCCGAGCACCGGCTTATACTGGGTTCAGACCGTTGGAATCTCAGAAAAGCAACCAGTTTCGGACGGATAAAGGAGTGTGAGCGCGTGAATTTCCAGAAGCTGCTGCAACCCGTTCCTGCACATGCGAAGTTCGAGCTGCCAGGTTGGCATGTCTGGTGCGGGTCCATGACACGCGACGAAGCGGGAAGATACTACTTGATTTACTCGAGGTGGCCGGAGGCGGTTGGGTTCGAATCCTGGGTGACGCACTCGGAGCTGGCCTGCGCTGTGGCGGATTCTCCGCTAGGTCCGTTTCAGCATGTGAGTCAGCTTTGGGACAGCCACACGAGCACGGACCCCTCGGGCCACCAAGTTTCGCACAATCCGGTGATCGTTCAACATCAGGGCCGCTACTACTTGTACTACATGGGTACACACGGTCCGGACTTCGACATGGACTCACCTGCGGAAGAGACCACTTGGTGGGCTTACCGCAACAACCAACGTATCCACGTCGCTGTGGCCGACCATCCGCTAGGACCTTGGGAGCGGCAAGCCAGACCGCTGCTCGAGGTTTCTCCAGGCTCCTGGGACGGACTCGTGACCAATAACCCCACCGCGTGCGCAACTCCGGACGGTCGATTCCTGATGATGTACAAAGGAGTCGCGGAAGGACCTCCGCCTAAGGGAGGCGCTGTCAATGCGGGCATCGCGATAGCCGATCATCCGCGAGGGCCTTTTCGCAAGACGGACAAACCTACCATCTCGAACCCGACCAACGATTGGGCGGTGGAGGATCCGTGCGTCTGGTGGCAAGCCGACCATGAGCAGTTCTACGCGTTGATCAAGGATTTTCAAGGCTACTTTACAGGCGCCAAAAGGGGCAGTATCGCTTTATTCCAGTCAGCGGACGGATTGAAATGGCAACCCGCTCCATCACCGCTCGCCTTGGATCTAACCTTGCGCTGGGCCGATGGAACAAGCCAATCGATGCTGCGGCTGGAACGGCCCCAGGTGCTTCTCAATGCCGCAGGCAAGCCGGAAGCACTGATTTGCGCCGTTCTGGAGCGAGCGGACAGCCGAGCTTACAACGTGCAAATCCCGTTACAAGCGGCTCCATAACGCCGCTAAGCCGGTTCCGAAAATTTTGGACGAATCGCCGAAGATGTTGAACGAAAGCGTAAAAGTGCCTAGCTATAATCAGGGTACACAGAATGAAGAGAGAGAGGAACACCCTATGAGGCGAAGCCTTCGACCGCTGCGAAGATACGGGATGCTGTATTTGCTCGTGATCCCGGGCCTGCTCTACTTTGCGGTATTCAAATATGTGCCGATGCTGTACATCGCCGCGGCCTTCAAAAACTACAACGTCCTGCAAGGCTTATGGGAAAGTCCATGGGTCGGGCTGCAAAACTTCGAGCTATTCTTTAACGGCATTTACTTTAAACAAATTATCGGCAACACGATTCTCATCTCGCTCTACAAGCTAGTATTCTCGTTTCCGGCTCCCATCGTCCTGGCGCTGATGCTGAATGCGGTCACATCGAACGGGTTCAAACGAACGGTCCAAACACTCTCGTACTTGCCGCATTTCCTGTCATGGGTCATCATATACGGCTTGCTCGTTGCGTTCCTGGCGCCGGGTTCGGGCCTGGTGAACCAGCTGCTGACCGCCATGCATCTGGATCGAATCTCGTTCCTAACCGAACCGGGACTGATCCGTACGATCATAGTCACAACGGATATATGGCAGTCGGTCGGCTGGGGAGCGATCATCTACCTTGCGGCTTTGACCGGAATTGATCCTAGTTTGTACGAAGCCGCCACCGTCGACGGCGCATCCCGCTCCAGACAGCTGTGGCATGTGACGCTGCCAGGCATACGCAATGTCATCCTCCTCATGCTGGTGCTCCGGCTAAGCTCGATTCTGGATGTCGGATTCGATCAGATATTCATGATGCTCAATCCTCTGAACCAAGCAAAAGCGGATGTCATTGAAACATGGGTGTATCGGGTAGGGATGCAAGAGGGACGCATCGGCCTAGCTACCGCCGTCGGGCTGTTCAAATCGTTGATTGGTTTCGTACTCGTGCTTGGAGCCAACCAATTAGCTAAGAAATTCGACGGACAAATTTGGTAGAGAGGAGGGAGGATTCGATGCAAACTACAGCCACTGAAAGATTGGTTAATGGCATTAATTATACATTGCTTGCCTTACTCGCGGCCTCCTGTACGCTTCCATTCCTTTATGTGATCAGCATCTCATTGACGCCGATTTCGGAAGTGATCAAGCGCGACGGACTTGTGATCATCCCCACCAATATTACCTGGACCGCGTACAAGGAAATCTTGCAAGGGGACCGCTTATTTAACGCGTATCAAGTGACACTGTTCCGAGTGATTATCGGTACGCTGCTCAATCTGGTGTTCACGATTATGACCGCCTTGCCTCTATCCCGCAAAGCGCTGCCAGGTCGAAGTCCGATTCTGCTCTTCATCGTCTTCACGATGCTGTTCAGCGGTGGGATCATCCCGAGCTACTTGCTCGTCAAGGAAGTCGGGCTGCTAAATTCCACCTGGGCTTTGGTCATCCCGGGACTCGTCAATGCGTTCTATCTCATGATCGTAAAAAGTTTCTTCGAGCAACTGCCGGAGGCAATTGACGAGGCCGCACGAATCGACGGCGCGGGAGAAATATCCATCCTGGTCCGCATCATATTACCGCTCTCCGTGCCTATCATTGCAACGATCGGTCTGTTCTACGCCGTCTGGCACTGGAACAATTACTTCGATGCCTTGATCTACATCAGCGATGCCGAGAAGCAGCCCGTCCAGCTATTCCTAAGACAAATCCTGCTCGCTTCCGTCGCGATCAGCGGGGATGCGGCCGAAGCGGCCAACTCCGTGAACCCGATTTCCGTGCAGATGGCGTCCGTCGTCGTAACAACTTTACCGATCTTGCTGATCTATCCGTTTATCCAGAAGCATTTTACCCGCGGCGTGCTGCTTGGCTCCGTGAAAGGTTAGCAGCCCGGCTCAGACAACAATATCCGGAGGAAACTCTTGATATAGCATGTATAATAGAACGTAGGGAGAGGGTTATCGATGAATCCAAGAAAGGCAAGCACATTGCTCGCGATGACGGTATTGTTAGGGACCGTAGCGGCAGGCTGCAGCAAAGCGAACAACACGACAACGCCTGACAGCGCTGCGACTGGGACACCGGGCAAGTCTCCGGCAGCTACTACAGCAGTTGATGACAAAAAGTACAAAATCAGCTTTTACAACACGATCGGCTATCGGCTAACAACTCCCATGCCTCCCAAGGACCAGGACCCGATTCGTCAGATGATCGAAAAGGACAATAACATCGATCTCGACATGGTTATGGGTGGGGAGAACTGGAAAGACAAGCTGAACCTGCTCATCTCCTCCAATCAAATTCCAGACATCGTTTCGTTCCCGGATCGCGCTTCGGCAATCAAGTATTACGATCAAGGCTTGCTCGCGGATCTGGACGATCTGTTGAAGAGCTTCCCGGAACTGACGAAAGCATTCGACCCGTCGCGTCTCGAGCCAATGAAATATAAAGGACATACGATCGGGATTCCAGCCTCCGAATCCGTTGGCGGCGTCAACGGCTGGTGGATCAACGGCACATGGCTGAAGAAGCTGAACCTGAATGTGCCTACGAACCCGCAAGAGCTGATGACGGTCATGAAAGCGTTCACTTTCAACGATCCGGACGGCAATGGAAAAAACGACACTTACGGGTTCGTCGGCATGCTGCCGAAGGACGGGTCTCTGGGCTACAGCACGAGCGGTCCGAACGGGTTCCAGCAAATATTCTGGATGTTTGGCGTCCAACCTAACTTCGTCGACGTGAAGGACGGCAAAGTCGTCGTGTACAACACGGATCCGAAGACCAAAGAAGCGCTGCAGTTCATCCGCGATATGCTCGATGCCAAAGTGGTGGATCCGGACTGGGTGACGATCGACGACGGTTTGAAGCGCGACAATAAGATGTATCAAGGCAAAGTAGGCATCATGATTCAAGACTGGCGCCGCTCCGAGCCTGCGGAGACGAAGAAAATGCAGGATGCGGGCGGCAGCATTCCGGAGTGGAAGCAGATCGCCCCGCCTAAGGGACCGTACGGCGATCAAATCTTGGATACGAAGCCGTTCCAACAATCGCTGATCGGGATTTCGAAGGAAGCGATGAAGGATGCCGGCAAAGCGAAACGCGCGATGCAATTCATCCAGTACCTCTACACGAACAACGACGCTTACCCTTACCTGTCTTACGGCATCAAGGATAAGACATTCACCGTCACGAACGGTCAACCGAAGCTCATCAATCGTGCTACGTACAATGAGAAGGAAGTCGAATGGCGGTACAATTACGCGTTCGTGCGGAAGGCGAATGACGGTGTGTACTTCGATTTCCAGAATCCGGATGTAACGAACGCCAACTTGAAAATCAACACGACCTATCTGAAAGACAACAACATCAATCCGCGCGTATTTGACGATGCGAACGACCCGCTCGCTCAAGACCGGCTCAAGTATGTGAATGAGATGATGCTGAAGTTCGCTACCGGCAAGGAACCGATGTCCAACTGGGATACGTATATGAAGACGCTGCAGGACAAGTTCAAGCTGAACGAAGCGATCGCCACTTATACGAAACAGCTGCAAAGCGACGGTGTCTTGAAATAAGCAAGCTCGGAAGAAGAGGGGACTTCCCCTCTTTTTTCGACCTGTATCTGTATCTGTAACTGTACCGAGTGGAATCCACAGCCTAAGTCAGACAGGGAGCTGAACGCATGCGCCATTGGATCTTGAAACGATTTCAACATATATCCTTTCGACTGTTTCTGGTCTGCTTCGTGTTTGTTCTGGGCTCCGAGTCGATTCTTAGCGCGCTTTCCTACCGGTATATCAAAAACGAGATTACTTCCAGCCAGCTCGATCAAGCCAAACAGCTGCTGGTCAAGGAAGAGGAGTACATTGATTTGTATTTCCTCTTGGTGCAAAATACGCTTGCGCAGCTATCCTCCTCAGCCGAATCCTGGCGCAACGACCTGGAGATGGCCCAAGCGGGACTAGAAATCGTCTATCGCGACAATGCGATCATGCTGACCGATGTTTACTTGATTCGCAAAGATTTGTCCATTCTGGGCGGCAACGTCGTGACCAAGGTTTTGAATGATCCGAGGCCGGAACGCGATCCGTTGTATCAGATGGCATATGCGAACAAATTTGGCGCCGTAGCGATCAGCGAGCCCTACCGAGGGTTTTTCTCCGGGTGGACGGTAACGTTTACGAAGTCGCTTGCCTTTGCAGGGGAGCCTATGGCGCTCGCGGTTGATTTGAACTTATCCGCCTTGCAGGAGCGTCTGCAGCACATCGGCGGGAGTACGGACTTGCAGCTAAGCATCCTGGATACGAAGGGCAACGTCATCTTGGAGCCGACAGGCAGCAAGCTGCTGTCTGTGGTCGATCACAGGCTGCGCTTCGGCGAGCGGGACGGGCTCGAGCTGATCCAGAACAAGGAAGATGTGTTCCTGGAGCGGATAAACGGCAATCAAGTCACCATTATGAAAAGCATCAATCCTCGTACGAAGTGGATTGTCTTTGCCTTTTATGACGGCAGCTCCTTGTTGGCCACGCTGAAACGCATGGAGACGTATTTTATCGGCCTGCTGCTGCTCGGTCTGGTACTGAGTGTGGTGACGGCCGCATTCGTGGCTCGTATGATTCGCAAGCCGGTCTATTATTTGATCCGCAAAATCAGTCAAGTAAAGGATGGCGACTTAAATGTCAGCATCGGGACCAAACGCAGAGATGAATTCGGTGAACTCGCGGAAACGTTCGACGACATGCTGGGGCGTATTCGGACTTTGATCGAGCATGTGAATCAGGGCGAGCGCAAGAAGAAGGAGCTGGAGCTGCAGGTGCTCCATTCGCAGATCAATCCGCATTTCCTATACAACACGCTGGGTTCGATCTCCAATGTGGTCGCTTTCGGCCGCTATCAGCAGGTGGATCCTATGATCGAGGCGCTGATCTCCATTTTGGAATACGGGATTACGGATTTCTCCGATCACGCTACCGTCGAGCAAGAGCTGCGCAACGTCAAAGATTATATTTACATTCAATCGATTCGCTACGACTGCAAGTTTGAGTTCAGGCAGGACATTCCGGAGGAGCTGCTGCAGCATCCCGTCTTGCGCATGGCGCTGCAGCCGATTGTGGAGAATGCGATTTTCCACGGCTACTCGGGGGGCCGCAGATCCGGAGCGATCCGATTGTCCGCCAGGAGGCAGGAAGACATGCTGCTGGTGGAGATCGAGGATGAGGGCAAAGGGATGACGCCGGAGCAGGTGGATCGATTGCTGCTGACCAGTCCGGCTAGAGCCTCGTTCGAGCGGCGGAAACGGATCGGACTCTACAACATTCATCAGCGCATTTTGTTGAACTACGGGGAGCCTTACGGGCTGAGTGTCCACAGCGAGCCGGATCGGGGAACAAGGGTGACGCTCTCGTTTCCGTTTGACGGCAGCCAGGAGACGATCGGGGATCGGGAACGGAGTGAACCATGATGAAAGAGATCACATGCTTGATTGTGGATGACGAACCGCCGATGGTTCAACGGCTGGAGAGCTATTTTCATAGATGGTCTGAGCGAGGACTGCCTTACAAGCTTGTTGGTCGGGCCTATTCGGCGGATGAAGCGTTGGAGCTGGCGGATCAACTGTGTCCGGACCTTATCATTACCGACATCGTCATGCCGGATAAGGATGGGATCGCGCTTATTCGCGAGGTCCGGGAGCGTCAGCCGCAGGTAGAGTTTTTGATTTTGAGCGCTTATTCGGACTTTTCGTACGCCAAGCAGGCGCTAGCGATGGGCGTCTTCGAGTACTTGGTCAAAGTGCCCTTGCGGGAGGAGGATCTCCTGCATGCACTGGCCAAGGCGCGGAACAATGTGCTCGTCCGGGAGCAGAAGGAGCAGCAGCTGCATAGCTTGAGCGGATCGGTGAAAGGAAATTCACACCGGCTGCGCAAGCAGCTGCTGGAGGAATTGCTGCGGGGGGAAGTGTCCCCTTCCGCGATGGAACGCCGCAGCGCCGAGCTCGTACGCGGTTTCGACCCCCGACGATACGGCTGCTTCGCCGTCCGCTTCGACGACTATCCGGAATTCAGCAAGACGTATTCGCCGGCGGATCGCAATACGTTGAAGTACGGCATGCTGAACATTATGGAGGAAGTGCTGCAGGAGAGCGGGGCGTGTTATTCCTGCGAGACGACGCGGCCGAATCTCTTGGTGGCGTTCACCGTTATGAGACGAGGAAGCGAGCAGCAGATCGATCGGCTTGCCTATGAGCTTGGCATCCGTGTTCTTGATGCGATTCAAACGTATTTGCGCCAATCGGTCTCCATCGGCGTCAGTCGGGTGTACAACGGGTGGGAGCAAGCATCTGCTTCATATGAGGAGGCAGTCGCTGCGCTGGGGGATACTTTTTATTCGGGCTTCGGCATGGTAGTCACGCCTAATCGAAGGCTTCATTATGGTGAGCGGGACTGGCTCGAGCTCCGGGATCGATTCGAGCAGGTGCTGGAGCGAATCAGTGTTTCGACGGTAAGCGAGGAGTGGAATCCGCTGCTGCAAGCGTTGCACAGCTATAAAGCTCCGGCCGACAAGCTGATTGGCTATATCGAGACTTGGTGCATTCGGCTTCGGCAGCGTCTGTTGTCTGTAGAGCATATGGCGGCTCGTACGGAGCAGCTCGTCTTATCGGATTGTACGCATCTGCACCATCTTGTCGATCGGCTGCGCGGGGAATGGGAGCGGTTATGCGAGCTGGCGGAGGGGAGCGGGCTTCGCACCGAGATGGTCCAGGCGATCCGGTACATCGACGATCACCTGAAGGAGCCGATTTCGCTCGGTAGCGTAGCGGAGCATGTCCACCTGAACGCCTCTTACGTCAGTGAGCTGTTCAAGAAAGAGCTAGGCATCAACTTTACGGATTACGTATCCGGACGCCGTATCGAGCAAGCGATCGAGCTGCTGCGCAAACGGGATTATACGAATTTGGAGCTGGCGGAGGCCGTTGGGATTCATAACGAGAAATACTTTTGCACCTTGTTCAAGAAAATAACGGGCACCTCTCCGCAGAAATATGCGGTTGCAGGGTGGAGAGGGAAACGAGAAGAAGGTTGAGCATACGAGATGGAGAACCGGAACGAGTTCGATCCTGCCGTATTCAAGCAGCCTCCTGCGGCGTATCGCAGCTTGCCGCTCTGGTCCTGGAACGATCGGCTGGAGCCGGAGGAGCTGCGCCGGCAAATTCGCGAGATGAAGCGAGCCGGCCTGGGCGGCTTCTTCATGCATGCCCGGCAGGGGCTGCGTTCGCCGTATATGGGCGAGGAGTTCCTCCGAGCGGTTGAAGTGTCCGTGGAGGAAGCTCGGGAGCAGGGGATGGAAGCTTGGTGCTACGACGAGAACGGCTGGCCGAGCGGGACTGCGAACGGGATTGTCCCGGCGCTCGGTCGGGCTTATCGGCAGAAATGGTTGGAAGGCGTCGTGGTGTCACCTGATGAGTGGGTGGCGCAGGGGATGGAACGAGAGCAGAAGGAGCGGCAGGAGGAGCAAAAGAAGAGGCAGGGAGAAACGGAGAATCTGCAGGAGGAGCTAGAGGATAGGCAGGAGGAACCGGAAGTGCTGTTCAAGTTGGTTCGAGTGGGGACCAACTGGCAGGTGTGGAATTCGGTGGCGGATACGGCGATTACGGATGGGGAAGCAGCACCATGGCAGGAAATGCTCCTTGTGAACTGCCGGGTGAATCCGTACTACGTGGATATTTTATCGGAGCCGGTGATGCAGGCTTTCTTAGAAGCTTGTCATGAAGTGTATAGGGAGCGATTTGGCGAATGCTTCGGGCCTGACGGTATTCCGGGAATCTTCACGGATGAGTTCAAGTTTTCCGGGCTGCCTTGGTCGGACGACTTCGAACAGGAGTACGCCGCTTGTTATGGCGAGCCGGTTGCGCAGGCGGTGGGCTGGCTGCTGACGGAGGCTGATGCGGCGGATGAGGCTGCCGTGTCGGAGATGCATCTGGCGCGTTACCGCTACTGGCGGGTGGTCAGCGAGCGTTTCCGCCGGACGATGCGGCTTGCCGCCGACTGGTGCGATTCGCACGGTTGGCAGCTGACCGGCCATCTCATGGGCGAGGACACGCTGCTCGACCAGATGCGTTATACGTCGGGCGTGATGCCGCTTTACGAACGGATGCATATGCCGGGCATCGATATGCTGGGCCGCAAGCCGCGGTCTGTCTTGCTGCCGAAGCAAGCATCATCCGTCGCACGCCAGCTCGGCAAGCCGTTCGTGCTGACGGAAACATTCGGCTGCTGCGGCTGGAACCTTAGCTTTCGCGAGATGAAGCAGCTTGCCCAGTGGCAATTCGTGCTTGGGGTGAATCGCATGAGCCCGCATCTGCAAGCGTATTCCATCCGCGGCGTTCGCAAACGGGACTATCCGCCTTCGCTGTTTATTCAGCAGCCTTGGTGGGATGTGTACAGCCGGTTCAATGATTATTTCGCCAGACTTTCCTACTTGTTGACCTTGGGGGAGGCTGTACCGGGGATTTTGGTGCTGCACCCGATGCGCTCGGTTTGGCTGCAGCATGGTCCGAATGCCGCGCAAGTCGAACGGATGCAGACAGAGCTGGAGGCGGTGGCGGAGGAGCTGCTGGCGATGCAGCGTGATTTTGACTTCGGCGACGAGGCATTGATGGCTCAATATGGTAGGGTAGACGACGGAAAGCTGCGTGTAGGCGAGATGGAGTATGAGACGGTTATCCTTACAAGCGTTCTGACATTGGATCAACCGACCTTTGAGCTGATCAAGCAGTTCGCGGCGGCTGGGGGAAAAGTGCTGCTGCTTGGTACGGCGCCTTCGTATTTGGAAGGTGTCCGGAGTCGGGAAGTGACCGATTGGTTTAAAGGTGGGCAAGTCACTGCAGTTGCGGAGCTTGCGGCTTTGCGTGAACAGCTGCCGGCTCGTCGAGAATGGTTTGTTGCGGAGGATTATCCATCTGATCACTCTGTGGCTCTGCGTCGATTATTCGTTCAGGAGCGCCGGCTGCCAGGCATGATCTTGTTGTATGTGGTGCATACGGGTGAAGAGGGGGTTGTTCAAGTAAGCTTTTCGGCAAAGGCCGGGCGTATGTGGGAGGAGCTCGATCTGGAGGATGGAAGTGCAGTTGGAGCAACCTCTAGCTGCTTGACATTCAAGCCAGGGGATGCCAGGTGTTTTGTTATTTGGGACAAGGGTATAGATGAGAGCGTGACGTTAACGGAGGAATGGGAGGAAGTGAAGCTCGAGAGGGTGGATACTTGTATCCCGCTCGATCAGCACCCGGACTGGAGATATGCGCGATCCGGACCGAATGTGCTAACCCTTGACTACGCCGCCTACCGAATAGATGATAGAGAGTGGAATGAACCGACTTATGTGCTGAAAATCCAAGAGCGTTGCATCGCAGAAGGAAAACCAGTAAACGTACAGGTGGCTTTTCGATTTGATGTGGATGAGGAATTGCTGGCACGATCAGCTCGATCAGAATGGAAACTTGCCGTGGAGCTGCCGGCGGGGTGGACGCTCGCAATCAATGGCTTGACGCTTCATCCGGATGGCAGCGACGGATATTTCGGCGGTGATCGAAGCTTTCCTACATATCCGATCGGGCATGCGTTATTGCCTGGACGCAATGAAGTGCATCTGTCGGGTCTATTCTATGCCAACGATGAGGTTTATCGATTTTTCGGACTCGCAGGAGCGGATTTGGCACCCATTCGCAACAAACTGCTTTTCGATGTGGAGATAGAAAGTATTTATCTTTTAGGCCTATTTGCTGTACAGACCGAGCAGAGCTGGGAACCGACTGAACGTCACGCTCAGTGGAATAATGGACCATTTGAGCTTACTTCACTGTCGGAGCAGCTTCGAATAGATGATGTGACTCAGCAAGGATTAGCCTTTTTCAGTGGAACCGTTGCTTTGCAACGGACTGTTGGACTAAGCTATGAAGTATTGTCGCAATTGGAGTCAGGCAATCAACGACTTTACTTACTGTGGGACTCCATGCACGCAATAGCCATTCGAATCTCCGTCAATGGTGGCGAGGCTCGAACTATCCTGTGGGGAGATCGGAAGCTCGACCTGACCGAAGCTGTTCGAGGGCATGGGCCGCAGCTTCATCTGCACGTTGAGCTCATTACGAGCGGCCGTAACACCTTTGGCCCGCATCACCACGCGAACGGCGAGGTCATCTTCGTAGGTCCGACCAGCTTCACCGACAAAATCGGATGGGTCGATGCCGGAGTTGAACATATCTGGAGCGACCGCTACTGCTTCGTTTCCGTTGGTTTACCTGGATTGAGACTTGAGTTGAAATCAATATTGTGAGCTTGTAGATTTTCTAACCGCCGATCTTGTTCAGCTAATGTGTTAGGTGTTAAGCATGTCAATATTTGTTATACTTCTACTTTAGAGGTGTTGATTGAGCTTGGATGGAAAGGAGAGCCATAGTAATGCGAATGACACAAGCGATTCCGGCATTTCCGATCGGAGAAATGGCACGAAGTCTTGAATTTTATCGGGATAAACTCGGGTTTACGATTGGGCATCAAGAGGATGGATTTGCGGTTCTGCTTTATGATGCAGTAAAACTAAATCTGTGGGCGGCACGCGATGAAAGCTGGCGCGCGCGCAGCAGCTCTACTCCCGTCGTGTCAGGAGCCGAGTCGTTCATTGCGGGGACGGCAAGCTGCCGCATCGAAGTAGAAGGGGTGGATGAGCTTTTTGCGCGGTTGGAGCCGTTGAAGATCGTTCATCCCAACTCCACACTAAGAGATCAGTGGTGGGGAGAACGCGATTTCGCGGTGTTGGATCCGGACAACAATCTGATTACTTTTTTTGAAAGGGTAAGGAATGTTAAATAAGTCTGGGTTATAATGGGTCAAGGGTACAGAGATAGGGAGGCAACATTTTGTTAGGATATGTGGCCGTGCTTAGCGCGGTAATCATCTGGGGGCTATCATATATTGTTATGAAATCGTCGACCGCAGAGTATCCCCAGCTGCTGTTTCAATTTTGGCGGTATGCGGTCGTGACGTTTGTGTACCTCGCGATCTTCCATCGATCCCTCCGAGCGATCCCGGCGAGAATCTGGAGATTGGGGCTGATCCACCTTGGGTTGTCCTATTTCGTGTTGAGCTTCTTCTCTATCTACGCGGTGCAGTACACAACTCCGACACGTGTCGTGATCATCAACAGCTTCATCATTGCCGTGGTGCCGTTGCTGCGCTGGCTGCTTGACCGCGCCATGCCGACACGGCAGGAGGGATGGGCGATCGTGATCGCGATCGCGGCCATTTCCCTGCTGGTCGGACCACAGGAGAATGGATTGAATCTGGGCGACAGCCTGGCCTTTGTCGGCATGATCGGATCTGCTTACGCGATCGTTCTAACCCATCAATTGCTTGCGAAGGAGCGAGCGAAGGTGCCGCAAGTGTCCTTTTTGGGGGTTGCCGGCTGCGCAATGTTTTTCGCCGTAGCGGCGGCTGTTTATGCTTGGTTCAACAGGGAGGAAGCTGCGCTATCGGTGTTGATCTCCCAACCGCAAACACTCGCCGGCATCGGGTACATGGTCGTATTCGTGTCGTTGGCGGCTAATTTGCTGCAATCGTACGGTCAACGCCGGCTGCCGCTGGTCACGGTCTCGCTTTTGTTCTGCCTGGAGCCGGCAGTAACGGCGGTGCTGGACTACATGATTCTCGGGAACAAACCGTCGCTGCGCGTACTGCTCTGCGGCTTTCTGCTTATCCTGGCGACGGCGAGCGCCGCCATTCCGACCAAGTACAGAGGCAGCGCCAAAGACGCCACTCTCGATCGCTGAAAAAGAGGGGAGAAGGGAGCTTGGTTTCGCCGAAGAAAGTGAGACGAAAGCCATAACGTTATTTTCTTTGCTGCTCACAGCAGCGTTTCCGGCAACCGGAGATACAACGAGAAAAGCCCCATCCGGCGGATGGGGCTTCTCTTCATGCCCGGGTTCCCGGCCGGTACGGATTCAACATCATTGGTGCCAGCCAACTCGATGGTTGTCGGGGCTCTTTCTCTATTAGGTGTGTGCGCATAAGAGTCACTTTTTCGATAAAAACAGTCACATTATCAGATAGCCGGAACGGGTGAGCGATTGTTTTAATGAAGACAGAACAGAGGAAAGGGGGGAACGCGCAGCTAATCGATTGAGCGGACGGAGGTGGGATTGGACGGCTCCGGAATGGGAGGGGCCGTGCAGGTGGAAGGATCAGAGACAATTATCCATCATCGACCAATTTGCAGGTGAAAGAGGTGTACTGATGAGAAAAACGTTATCCATCTTATTGTTGACTGCACTATTGTTCGCATCCGTAGTGCCGTTCTGGGAACAGACGGCAAAAGCGGCTATCGTAACCGTATTCGCGGAGGATTTTCAAACTACGAGTGTCGGCCAAGTGCCGCCGACCTGGACGGCCAGCACAGGTGCCGACTTGGTCGGCGTCGTTCAAGACGGAACCGGCAATCGGTACTTGGCCTCGACGGAGAATACCAACAACGTATCCAACGTGGCGAGCGTGAACTTCTCGCCGCTCTCCTCGACAGCCACGGCGGTAATGCGAATTATGGCTCAGCAAACGACCGGCTCGGCCTGGTTCACGCTTAGGGACAGCAACGGGAACAAGGCGGTCGAGCTCGCATTCGACCAGAATCGGTTGGCGCGCAAGCTGCCGAACAATACGCACAGCCAGATGCGCACATACACCGCGAACCAGTGGTACACCATTCGTGTGGATATCAACTTGGCTTCGCAAAATTACAGCGTTGCCATCGACGGGACTACGTACGTAACCAATGCAGCGCTAATGAGCACCGTTGCCGACGTATCTCAATTCGGCTTCTCCACATACCGGTTTCAAAACGGTACGTTCCGGGTAGACGATATCGTAATCAGCGGAGAAAATGCCGAGCCTCAGGCGTCCAATGTCACGATCTCGGGCTCGCCGACAACCGGCAGCACCTTAACCGGCCACTATACGTACTCGGATGCAGAGTCGGACACGGAAGGGGCGACTACGTTCCAATGGTACCGGGGAACCCTCGCCAATGGCTCGAACCGAACCTCCATTTCCGGCGCCACCTCGCAGACCTATACCGTGACGGCGGGAGATAAAGGGCAGTATTTGTTCTTCGGGGTAACGCCCGTTGCTGCGACCGGCGCCACTCCTGGCGCGGCCGTAATCAGTGCCTCGTTCTTGATCCCGGCATCCGCAGCGTATTCGGAAAATTTCCAGAGCACGACCGTCGGTCAGCTGCCAACAGGGTGGACGGGTACAACCGGTGCGAATGCCGTTGCAGTAGCGATGGATAGCGGGGGCAACCGGTACTTGAGCACGACCGAAAACGCCAACTCCGTGACAAACGAAGCGAAAGTCAGTATCACGCCTCTGACGGATGACGTTTCGCTGGAAATGCGTATTCAGGCCCAACAGACGACCGGTTCGGCGTGGTTCACGCTGCGGGACAGCAGCGGGAACAAAGCGGTCGAGATCGCGTTTGATCAGAGCAGGCTGGCGCACAAGCTTCCGAACAATACGCATAACACGATGCAAAATTACACCGCCAACACGTGGTACAACATTCGCGTGGAAATCGATATGTCTGCGCAGGCATACGACGTGAAGGTTAACGGAGTCACAATGGTGACTGGCGCCGCTCTGATGAGTACGGTCACCAATATCGCCGAGTTTGGCGTTTCGACGTATCGGTTCCAGAGCGGCACCTTCCTGGTGGACGATATTGTAATCGCCGAGGAGGCGTATGTCCCGCCGCCGCAAGATCCGAATACACGCACCGGCTCGTGGGCGATGCGCTACGTATCGGAGGGCAGCGGGCTTTGGTCCGGGCCGCATCAGGTTGTTAACGGGTTGACGACGAACACCACATACAATGTTTCAGCCTGGATCAAGGGCGTAAGCGGCATCAAGCTGGTGGCGAACACGACGAACTGGGCAACGATGCTAGGCTCCAGCGCTTCCGTAACCGCCAACAATACTTGGCAGCAAGTATCGTTCTCGTTTAACTCTGGTTCGAACACCTCAATCGTCCTGCAAATTCAGAGTACGGTCACAGGCGTAGGTTCGCTATACATCGACGACATCTCCCTAACCGCGTCTGGAGGAGGGGCTAATCTCATCCTGAACCCGTCTTTCGAGAGCGGCAATACGAGATGGAATGAAGTCAAATCCCCATACTTTATCGTACGTCCGGCGATTGACCCTGTCCCGACGCCTCCGGCTAAGCCGTACTATAAGGGAGCCTGGTCGACGTACGAAGCGGAATGGGGCACGCTCGCAGGAGGCGCTACCCTACGCACTCATTCGCCGGCATCGGACGGCAAAGTCATCGATCTCAACGCAGTCGGTCAAAATGTTCAGTTTACCGGTACAGAAGGCGGCAACAAATTGAATCTTCGCTATTCGACAACGGCGGCGGGCACGATCAGCCTCTATGTGAACGGCAGCGACGCCGGCAATATTACGCTGGCGAACACTTCGGGCGCTTACGCGGAGCTGAGCATGCCGATCTCCATTGCGTCCGGGGCGACTGTGAAGCTGCAATATGACAGCGGCGATACTGCCATCGGCTTCGATCTGCTGCGCCTTTACTACCAGTATGAAGCCGAAAGCCTGACATTGGCTGGAGGAGCGACGTCGTATGCGGACACGTATGCATCCGGCGGCAACGCCGTCGGCGTCACGTCGAGCAGTGCCCAAGTTACGTTCACAGCTTCAATGGCGATCGACGAGCTGGCTATCGGCTACGCGGCGACTAGCAGCGGTAACGCCCGACTTTATGTGAACGGCTCCCATGTGAAGGATATTCATTTCGCGGCTTCCGGCGCGATGAGCGGCCAGAATGCGTATTACGAGCAAAGCGTTTATCTCGATATTCCTTCCGGTGCGCAGGTGTCGGTTCGGAGCAACGCAGGTGTAACATCCTTTAACCTGGACTATATCAAGGTAGTGCCGAAGAAAACGTACAATTCCACATACACCTCCATACCAAACAATCCGACGATCATCGGCGCGTATGTAGGAAACAGCGTCCCCGGCGCCAATCAGTTCATGGGATGGATCGGACGAAACGATATCGCTCTGCTCGGATACGGCGGCGATGCGAGCTGGACCGACTTCAATAACAGCATTTCGTGGGCAGCAGGCAATGCGGTGTGGGGACAGCTTAACAACCGGATCCTATGGTCCGTTCCGCTGATCCCGCATGAGCGACCGATGACCGGCCAGTACGCCAACTTGGAGGACGCGGCCAAAGGCGCATACAACGCCCGATACAAACGGGCAGCCGAAGTGCTGCTCTCGCGCAACGCCGATTTCGATGAAATCTACATCCGCACGGCTTGGGAGTTCAATGGAGGCTGGTTCCCATGGACCATCGTCGCCGGCTCTGGCGAAATTCAGGAGAAGAAGCTCCAGGATTTCATCGGCGCTTATCGACAATTCGTCAAGACATTCCGTTCGGTATCGAACAAGTTCCGCTTCGACTGGTGCTTCAACGTCGGAATGCCGCCGCTAGGGCCGGAGGGAGCTTATCCGGGAGACAACTATGTGGACATCATCGGCATGGATATCTACGATGAGCAGAATTACTCGCACATCTCCAATCCGGAAGAACGATTCCAGTATGCGCTGACGCGGCCGTACGGGATGAATTGGCATCGCGACTTCGCCTTGACGCACAACAAGAAGATGGCGTACTCCGAGTGGGGGGTTGGCGGCAACGGTTCCGGAGACAGCGCGGTCTACATGAAGCTGATGTACAACTGGATCGCCTCTAACGATGTGGTGTATCAGACGTACTGGAATGCGACTTCCTCCTACAACGGCAGATTAAGCGACAATCAATATCCGCTTGCTGGGGCTGTGTATCAGAATCTGTTCGGCAGCTACACAGGCTCGCCTCCTACAACCAATACGACAGGCAATGTAATCGTAGCCGTGACAAGTCCGCTCGACCGAGGCGAAGGAGGCTCCGAGCCAATCGTTACGATTATGCCTACGGCGTTCAGAGGAATTGCGCTCGATCCTGATGGGAATTCGTATGTGACCGGCGTCACCGTTACGCTGCAGAACGCCTCCAACCAGTATATCAACCTGACGACCGGCGCAACGAGCTCCTCTCCGATCAACAATACCGCAACGTATAACGGCGGTACAGCCTACTGGAGCGTATCGCTGGGCAGTATCAGCTTGCCGAACGGTAATTACTCGCTCCGTGTATATGCGAATGACGGAGGCTCCAACATGATCGGCATTTGCAATTTTACGCTCGGTATTTAATCAACACAAGGAGTTAAGCGCGTCACATGCGCTTAACTCCTTTTCTAATGTGGTTCTCAAGTAATTATTTCTTGTAATAGGATAGATCGATTCCTTGTTGCGAATAATGCCAAATAACAAACAAAACGAGCACTAAGGGGTTGGAAATGAAAATCATAAAAAAACACAGCCTGTTTCGAAAAAAAAGAAATGATGATTCCGGTAAGAAAGAAGGCGAATCGAAGGATCAAACGCTCAAGCAAGGCGCATTTGCGACTCCGATTATGCCCGGCAAGGAGCTCACCACCAGCATCGAGGATTCCGAGCGCATCTTGAACGATCTGCTTGGCGACAACGACGACTTTATTGTCCGCCGCTTCAAGGTCATGGGCACCGTG
>NZ_BIMA01000131.1 GCF_004000845.1 Paenibacillus koleovorans NBRC 103111 | reverse complement strand
CCGTTTTCGAAGGGGACCTTCGAAAACCGGCTGTCTAGTTCGGGAAATTCGGACTGCTGTTGGTTTCAGCCCGCGGCCGGTCGCCGCAGTCCGAGTTTTTCGGACTACAACCATGGTTACCTGGTGGTGGACGGCGCGTTCGGCGGGTTGGATGGACATTAGCTCGTGCTCGATACCTCTGTTCCCACACTCCCCGGTTACCTGGTGGTGGACGGCGTTGGGTGGATTGGATGTACATATAGCTCGTGCTCGATCCTTCTGTTCCCGCACTCCCCCGTTTGGGGTTGGCAGGTAACCTTGGTTTGGCTGTGGTTGAGGAGTCGAGCCCGCAGGGTTGCTTGCTGTAGTCCGAGTTATTCGGACTGGAGCACGGTGCCGAGCGGGGAAATGCGATGTAGTCCGAGTTTGCCCATTTAGAGGGCTGTTTTCGAAGAGGGCCTTCGAAAACAGGCTCTCTAGTTCGGGAAATTCGGACTACTGTTGGTTTCAGCCCGCGGCCGATCGCCGCAGTCCGAGTTTTTCGGACTACAACCATGGTTACCTGGTGGTGGACGGCTCGTTCGGCGGGTTGGATGGACATTAGCTCGTGCTCGATACCTCTGTTCCCGCACTCCCCGGTACCTGGTGGTGGGCGGCGCGTTGGGCGGATTTGATGGACAATAGCTCATGCTCGATCCTTCTGTTCCCACACTCCCCCGTTTGGGTTTGGCAGGTAACCTTGGTTTGGCAGTGGTTGAGGAGTCGAGTCCGAATGGTTTATTGCTGTAGGTGACTTTTTCATGGAGAGCAATCCTGACGTTGGTGAGTCGAGTCGCTCCACATCCGCCAGATGCTCTAGATGCTCTAGATGCTCTAGATGCTCTAGATGCTCTAGATGCTCTAGATGCTCTAGACCCCCGCCCTTACCACTTTCACATGCGGCGGCGCCTCGATCGAGAGCTGCCCCTGCTCACAGCGCACGTTAATAACCCCGCTAGCCACCTGCACGGTCAGCTCGAACCGCTCCAACCTAGACGTCGGAATGCGTGGCGCGAATCGGATCTCCGTCCAGCCCGGACGGCCAGGCTGCAAACCGACGATATCCTCGATCAGCACCGGAATCGGCGCGCTCGCCCATGGATGGCACAGGCTCGTGTTCCATTTCTGGTCTTTGCCCCACGCCTCGAAGCAGGTGGTGGCGCCTTCGCGCACCATGTTGCCCCAAGATCGCGTATCCTCGCTGGAGATTAGATCATACACGAGCTCGTACTCCCCTGCCTTCGCCAATGCTTTTAGCACGAAGTAAGCCATGTACACCCCGCAGCTGAATCGTTTCTCTCGTAGAAGCGCGACAACGCTACCTTTCGCCTCCTCCGGAACTAGCCCGAACAGCAGCGACAGCGCGTTGGCGTGCAACGACGAGTGGCTGCTGCCAACGGCGTCAACGAATAACCCGCTCGACTCCCGATAGAAAGCTTCCCGATAAGCTTTCCGTCGCAACGGAAGACGATCCTCGAACGGCACGCCCAGCTCCGTCTCGATGTCCTGCACGACCGCCATGCAGCCGTAGTAGAACGCATTGATCACGCTATGACAGCCTTCGCCAACCGGCTTCGTCAACGGAAAATCGTACTCATCGCGCAAGTTTTCCGGCCAGTCGACCAGGTTCCATTTTTCCGTCACATTCCGCAGCAAGCCATCCTGCTCATACCGCGCGAAGTACTCGAGAATACCAAGCGCCACCGGATACAGTTCCGCCAGAAAAACGCGATCCCCGCTCTGCCTGTAGTACTGCCACAGCTGCATCGGCCACTGCAAAGAAAAGTCGGCGATCTCCTGCATGAAGCTTCCCGGCGCCACCGCCAGCATCCCCGGGCACAGCGCCGTGCTGCGCGCGAAATCCTCCAGACTTTTCCGCACAAGCCGCAAGTCCCCGCTCAAATACATATGCGCATGGCCGATAATCGTGTTGTCGCCGAGATATTGGCCCTTCTCCCGGCTCGGACAGTCGACGAAGTTTTCTTGCGAGCCATAGATGACGCCGTTCCGGCAAATGTCCCAAATCCGATCCACGAGCGAGTCGGAGCTGCTCCAAGTACAGCCGCCCTCCTCCATCGGATAATGCCTCACCACCGCGCGCAAGCTTGTCCAATCGACCCGAACGTCCTCGCCGCTCCACTCCAGCTCCGCATACCGGAACGCTTTGTAGTCGTAGAACTCCAGCACATCCCACTCCTCGCTATCGGACAACGTCCATCGCTCCGCATACGTGCAGTTGCAGCGCATCCGGTACTTGGCCGACCGCCCGTCCTCCTCCAGCTCTTCCGCACAGCGCACCTCAATCACATCACCGCCCGCACCCCGAGCCCGCACGAACAATTGCCCTGTGACCTCCGTGCCGAAATCGATCAATACCCGCATCGGAGCTAGCTCCTCAACCCGAACCGGAAGCTTCTCATAGACGCTCAACGTCGGAGTCGGCTGCAGTACGAGCGTATGATCCGACTCTACCTCCGCACATGGCTGCCAATTGCTATCGTCATACAGCGACGCCGTATCCCGCCAGCCGCGCTTCACTAGCCGAGCATCGATATTTTCTAGATACTGCGTTTCGTACCCAACCGTTCCGCCCGAGACAAATTCCTCAGCCGCCGCATACTTCCAGGTCCCATCCGTGCCCAGCAACACTTCCCCGTCCGCCACTAGCTCCGCGATCAGCCCTTGGCGCAAATCCCCGCTATTGTAAGCTCGGTTGATAAGCCCTTGGTAGTAGACATGCACCGCAACTACATTTTCACCTTCCGCCAAATAAGGACGCACATCCAGCCGGTTGTAAAAATAGTGAAACGGATAGCCCTGAGCCGGGCCCTGGGCAACGAATCGGCCGTTCACGTACAGCTTGTAGTAATCGTCCGCGGTAATGTCCAAGTACGCCGAGGACGGCATCGTTTCCAGCGACCACACTTTACGCACCAGCATATGCCGGTTCCGCAGCTCTTCCGGATGAGCGGCCGCAAGCTCCGGTCGGGGCTCCATCTCCTTGTGCAGCATCGAAAGAGACGCTTTTCCCAGAAAGCTCGGGTCCTGAATCCATTTGGCCGACCATATTTTGTCCACGCTTTTCTTCCTCTCTAAACAAATATTAATCCAGCACGATCGCAAGCAAGCTAACTACTCCCATCACGACCGCGCAGCCTGGCCACACTCGATTTCCTACTATTGTAGCTCAACTCGCGCAGAAACAAATCATCCCAATTTACTACACCACGCCTACTTCCCATATAGTACTATATCAATAAAAGCATGGGGAGCGTGCACAAATGAACGAGATCCAACTTTTCTTGCAAACGAAGCAGGAAGAAATGCTCGAGACGCTGCGCGTGCTGGTCGAATACGAAAGCCCTTCGTCCAGCAAGCCGCTGAATGACACAATCGGTCGGCATATCGCGCAGCTGTTCACCGAACTCACCGGAGGAACCGTTGAAATCATCCCCAGCGACAAACAAGGCGACAACGTCCGCTGCGAGTGGGGGACCGGCGAGGGCAAGCCGATTTTGCTCATCGGGCATTTCGACACGGTCTGGCCCGAAGGGGAGCTGCGGACCATGCCCTTTCGCGTGGAAGACGGCAAAGCCTACGGCCCCGGCATCTACGACATGAAAGCGGGACTCGTGCAAGGCATCTTCGCTCTGCATGCGCTGCACACGCTCGGGAAACAGCTGAACCGCCGCATCGTGTTTTTGTTCAACTCGGATGAGGAAATCGGCAGCCCCTCGTCCCGCGAGCTGATCGAGCGGGAGGCGCAACAGAGCGAGCTGGTACTCGTCCTAGAGCCGGGTCCCTCCATCATCACGTTCCGCAAAGGCATCGGCATTTTCAAAATCAAGGCCACGGGCCGAGCCTCCCATTCCGGTGCCGCCCATGCTGCCGGCTTGAGCGCCATCGAAGAGATGGCCCGACAAGTGTTGTACCTGCACGGCTTGACCGACTACGAGAAAGGCACGACGTTGAACGTCGGTACGATTCATGGCGGGACCGCCTTCAACGTAGTGGCCGCACAAGCGGAAGCGGAGATGGATCTGCGCATCGAGTCGATGGAGGAAGCCGAACGGCTGCTCCCGCTCATCCAAGGCATTGAGCCGCATAAAGCAGGCGTGTCCCTGGAAGTGACCGGCGGTCTCAACCGTCCGCCTATGGTCCGCACGGAGCGCAATGTGCAACTGTACGAGCGCGTGAAGCAGCTGGCACACGACTCCTTCCAGCTGGAGCTGGCCGAACGGAGAGCCGGGGGTTTTAGCGACGCGAACCTGACGTCGGCCTTCGCACCGACGATCGACGGACTCGGTGCGGTCGGGGGCGGCGCCCATGCGATAGACGAACATATCGTGATCGCGGAGATGCCGATCCGCAGCGCCTTGCTCTCGATGCTCATAGAAAGCCTATGCGCAAACCCGATTCGTTTCGAATCTTAGGCAAGCAGCAGGGCAGCAGGAAAAAACGGTTCGGCCCTCGAAATAAGGAGCATGCCACATTTATGGGAGGGAACGATGCGCTATGAGTCGTGCACAGGTTGAATTGGTTCAGCTCGAAGCAACCCGATACATCGGTATTGCGGTCACCTCATCTTTAAGAAGTGTCGAAGGCGTTGCCGAAGCGCATCAGCAATTTCTGAATCGAATGAGTGAAATTCCGGACCGTATCGACGACAGCACTTATGTATGCGTTCATTTCGCCAACGAGATCCTGTTTACGTACCTCTATTGCATGGAAGTTACTTCACTCGATTCCATTCCGGTTGGCATGATCGGCTTTGAGGTGCCCGCCCGCCAATATGTCAAGGTGCATTCCAACGGCCAAGAGCCTTACAGCTTCGTCGAGAAATACCTCCAGGAACGCGGGCTGCGCAGCGACTCCAACGCGCTCGCCTTCGAGCGGTTCCAATTCGGGAAGGCAGAAACGAAGTATCATGCTGAAATTTTAGTTCCTTTCACTATATAGCGAATAAGCCCCAGGCGAAGCCGCCTGGGGCTTGTTCATCCGGCTAGATCAAGCCGGATTGCTGCAACAAACGCTGGACCAGCGTGGCTACCTCCGCACGGGTCAGCGCCGCCTGCGGAGCGAGCTGCGTATCGGTCCGGCCGGTGGCGAGCTTCGCCTGCAAGTTCAGCAGCACGCTGCTCTTGGCCCACGACGAGATTTGATCGCTATCCTCGAATGGCTTCAGCAGCTGCTCTTCGGACGCCGGCGCCAGCTTCTCGTCGAGTCCGGTCACACGCATCGCGTGAGCCAGCATGACCATCGCTTGCTCCCGAGTGAGCTCGGCATCCGGTGCATAAGCTTGATCGCTGACCCCTGAGATCAGTTGATAGTCATGAGCGGTTGCGACATAGGCGTTATACCATTCCCCGCTCGATACGTCGCGGAAAGGATGAGCACTCGTCTCCACCTTAATCCCCAGCGCGCGGATGAGCATGGCGGCGAATTCCGCCCGGGTGACCGCTTGATCCGGCTGGTACAGCTCGTCCGTCACACCGTTCACGATCATACGTGAGCCCATATCGTTCACGGCTTCTCGACCCCAGTGTTCGGCGACGTCCGCGAACTCCAGCGGATGCCAGACGACGGAGTAAGTGCTGTTGCTCAAGCTGTTCACTTGCACGTAGTACTTGCCTTCGATAAGTATTATTTTCGTAGGCACATGACGGACCGCTCCAGATGGATCTACGACGATGCCGGTCGTTATTTTCTTCGGATCAACATCATCCGGTACCGGAATCGTTCGCTCGATATAAGCTTCGAAACGGTTGACCTCCACGACCTTGTCTTGATATGTAGCTCTCACGGTGAATTCCAGAGGCTGCACGACAAGCGAGAACTCTCCCTCAACCGCCGCATTTTTCACGATACTCACGGTTTCCACCCCTGGCTTCGCCACCTCAATCTGCACCTTAATCGACTGAAGATCGACATTCGTTCCGAACTTGGCGGAGATGTCCGCGATATTGATCTGATCCGCCGGCAGCTTATAGGCAGCATGCTCCGTTTTCAGCTCCAGCACCGCTTGCTTCCGTTCCATATTCTGCACCATCTGGCCGTTCAGCTCGCCGATGCCGACGTCGGATTTGCCTGTGATCGGAATCGTGATGACAGCCTCATTACCTGCAGCGTTCAGCTTCTCTTCCAGCTTCTTGGGGTCCACGGAGACGGTGGCGATCACTTTATCCCCTTCGGTACGGGTGGTAAGTGTCCCTGCGCTCTCCGGTCTGCCGTTCACCAGGACGATGACCTCGTTAGGTGCGGGCAACACTGGCCCCGACGAGGTGTCTACAGGTGGACTAACGTAAGCGGCAGCTACGGTTTGCGACAAAGTAAACGTGACCGGCATCATATTGTTCGCATAGACGCTTGCCGTCACCGAATAATTCCCGGCTGCCAGTCCGTCCTTCGCCTTTACCGAGAATGTAGTCGTCCCATATGTAGCATCCAGCACGGTTCTTGCAGGAGGCGTGATGATGAAGGAGCTCGCCTGAGGACCGATCAGCTCTACGCCCAGGTCGTTCAACACGCCGCTTCCTTTTCGCTCAATCGTAACGGTCTTCGACTCCTGGGCACCGGAAGAATACCCCTCCGTCACCGAGTTGAAGGTCAGATTCGACAAAGGCTGGATGGAATACGATGCGTAGACGGTCTGCGTGACGGTGAAGGAAACCGGCTGTAAATCCGTTGCGTATACCGTTGCCGTTACGGAGTAGTTTCCTGCCGATAAACCATTTTTCGTCGTTACATAAAAGAATGTGTGAGCATCCGGAATAAGTTCCGTTACCGACGGGAGCGTTAAGGCAAAATGATCGGTGCTGTCCAGCATAACATTCAACGCTTGCAAATTGCCGACTCCGGTATTCTTAATCTTGATCTCCGTCTCATTCGGCGTCGTATAGCCTTCCGTTAGTCCGTCAGGCGCGAAGCAGAGATTCGACTGATCGATTTCATAAGTAGGCCCGCCGCCTTCCGATCCGCTATAGTTGTACCCGCACCCACCCTCTGAAATGGTGCCCTCGGCATGAAACGTCGAATCCGACGAGCCCGGTCCGATCGCAGCTGCGCTTTTGATGCCAAAATATTGCTGCAAGTACGCGAGCGAATCGCCTTGATACACGGGACGGTCGCCGGCGAAGGCGGACGGGTCGGATGCCATGGCGCCGGTTAACAGACCTGCGGCCAACACGCCGGTTCGGATCAGCTGCTTCTTGCGTTCGTTGCTTCTTGCTTTCTTCTTAGTCTTCATGTTCTACTTCTCCTTCTCCATATTGCTTCTCTGTGATTTGACGAAACGGTTGAACTCTCGCTAAGGCTGCGGGAATAATCAGTCGGGCTATTTCCAGCTCCCGGAAGCGAACGCCTATTTTATTGAGATTCGCCTCGAAAATCCACCAATTTCGATCGGCATCCAAGCCGAGATCGATCCCAACCTCACTAAACCGATCGGACAGCACCTCCTCCAAATACCGAGTCAACCGCATCGACACGCTCCGCAAAGCTTCGTTCAATTCCTGTTGATCGTCCTCGAAATGATGCCGCACAAACGTCTCCCACAGCGAATAAACCCAAAAGTGAGTTCGATGATTCGGGTTTCGATGATGTCGCTGCGTGGACAAATAAACGACCGGGGATATTAGCTGCCATCTTCCGCTCCGGTCCCTCACAAGATGCACCCGAATGAAGAACACCATCCCGCTCGGAATCGAACTGTCGACGAAACGCTGGACCAAATAAGGCCGGCCACTCGCCCGCAGCCCGCTCAACAGCTGCTTCAACTGCTCTCGGCTTAACCGGTGCAGGTGGTGGTGATCCTGCAAGACGTACTGCCCGTCCGGCTCCGCATCCACGAACAACAGCCGGTCGCCGAACGAACCGTTGTCCGGTTTGATGACCGATGAACCGTAAGCTTCGATCGTTTGCAGCGCCAGCTCCGGATCCGCCATCGTTGCATAAGGCAGCACATGCCAACTCAGCCCTTCCTCTTGGCTTAATAGCTCGTAGAGTCTTGTTTTGCTGAAGGATCCACCAAGACGATCTTCCATGCTCGGAATTTCGCGCAATCGAGCATAGGCCGAGGCGTAGTCGGGGCTTCCTCTCGCTTTCAACCGATCATAGACGACATCTGGCGGAGCAAAATAACGAGATTCCCATTTTCCCTCCCGCAGCTGCAATCCTTTCAGAATGGGGGTAGGAACCGTCAAATCCTGAGGATGCAGGTGACAGAACCGGCTCCCATACCCCGCCGCGACGTAAGCGCAAGCGTCCCGAAGCAACGCCTCCTTCGAATCGCCTGTGGACAGCAGCGCTACAAGCTTTTGCTCCTTGCGCGCTATGCCTGTTCGCTCCAGATTCACCTCGGCCAAATATCGCGCGAACGCCACCTTATACATAGCCCGCTCGTCCGCCGAGCATGGGATGCTCCCGCTCGCGTCAAGCAGCTTCCACCCCTGGATGTCCAACCCCAATTCATCGATCAGATAGGGATGCTCTTGGTTGATCTCTTCCGCAAGCTCCATGGCCAGCGCCTCCAGGCGGTCCCATTGCTCCCAGTCCGCTCTGCGGTCCAGACAGCTTCCTTCCGCCGTACGCATGTCGACAACAGTCCAGCCGCCATCGGTCCCTCTGTGCAGGTACACGTTATGAATGGACTCAGAAGCACCGGAGGATCCTTTTCCCTCCCTACCTTCACCATCACCTTGTTGTTCCACCCATTCCCGCTCCCTGCGCCTTTGCCGCCGATTCAGCTTCCGCAGCATGTCTTGCTCAATCCGCAAAGGATGGGTCGTGAAAGGAACCTGCTCGCGCAACCGCAGCTCTTCCGCCGGTATCGCGTCTTGGCTGGTATCGTCCGGCTCTCCTACCGGGATCACCGCATCCGGAAAAGGAACCCTAACTTGAACGAGCCAACGATCCTCTTGTTCCGTACAGCCGTTCACCCAGCCCTGCTCCGCCCTCAGCCCATCCGCATCGAACAGAACGAACGAACAGCTTTGCCGCCTCAGCTCCTTGACCAACGCTTGTACGGCAACCGGGAGAGGCTGCTCGAGTTCGAACGACAATTTCCTGCAATAAAGTCCGATTAGCATCCTTATTCAGCTCCATGGAGGAGGTGCAGCGCCAGGGGAATGATCTGCTTGGCTAGTTCCAGCTCCCGCGTATTGGCTCCCACCCGATTCATATTCGCTTCATACAGCCATAAATGGTCTTCCTCGTCGATGCCGATGTCGATGCCGAGCTCGGTCGAACGTTCTTCGAGGCTCCGATCCAGCCAATGGGCCAGCTCCAACGCAAAGTGACGGATGCGCTGATCCATCTCCGCTTGCCGCCCGGGATATTGGGTGTCCAGGAACCATTCCCATTTGGTGAAGACGCGAAGAACGCTGCTGTGATTGACGATGGCTTTCGCCGAGTTGGTCGAGATATAAGGCATACAGCCGATCAAGGTCCAGCCGCCGTCTATCGCCCGGACGAGATGGATGCGGATGTGATAAGGAAGCTTCTCGCCGTGCGTCACACTGCGTATCATTTTTTGCGCCAAAATCCCCTCTCGGGTCGCAATCGCCGTCAACAACTCCGCGAATTGCGATTCCTCCAGCCGATGGGTGTGCTCATGGTCTTGGATTTTGAACAGCCGGTTCTCCTTGCTGACAATCGCCATTTGGTCCCCGTGGGAGCCGCCGGACGGCTTGATGACCACCGTTCCGTGCCGATTGATGAATTCAATTGCCGCTCTCGGGTCTTCAATAGCCAGGAAAGGGATTAGGTGATCAGCCAAAATCGGAGGCGCCGTCTGCAGCAACGCGTACAGCTTCAATTTGCTGAACGAGCCCCCTCGCCTTTCCTCTGTGGAAGGAATTCCTTCGAGCGCCGAGTAGGCGGCTTTGTACTTGATCTTGCCGCGGGCTTTCAGTCGATCGTATATGACATCCGGATAGGGCAAGTAGCGGGATTGCCACTGGCCCTGTCGCATGCGATAGCCTTTGACGAACGGGAACGGAAAGTAAGTCAAATCCTCCGCGTAAAAATAGTAAAACTCCACGTCATAGCTCTTCGCTACGTAAGCGCATGCCTCCTGCAGCTTCTCCTCCGGCCGATCGTTAGGCGGGGTCAGCATGCCGATCGTACGCGCGGTTCGGGCTGACTGGCGAGGTGAAGCGGCTTCCGCTAAGTAACGAGCGAACCCGATCGCATGAATCGCTCGCTCCGCCTCATGATATCGGGTTTCCGGACCGGAGTTCGCTTCCAGGAATCGAATGTCGCCTTCCGCATTCATCAGCAGGTCGATGCCTAGCTCGTCAATCAGGAAAGAGTAGGACCGATTCATGCACTCCGCCAGCCCTATCGCCGCCTTGGACAGCCGTTTCTTCAAGGCGGGAGCCCGCTCTTCGCCATATTGCCCGGCCAGCCAGACGTCGATCTCCTCCGTACGCCCGCCTCTGCTCAAGTTGCTGATGATCGAGCCGGTTTTGCCGATTCGGGGGTACAGCTTCGTCAGCCGCCATTCCCCCGTATGATCCCGCTGCACATGGGCCCGGTAGTCGACGGGTTCATCCTGTTCGGTTCGATGGGGCCAGTACAGCTGCATGAGGAGCCGCTTGCCTTCCGTTCGTTGGGCGATGGTTTGTTCCAGATGATGGGTAGTGAGTTCTTGTTCTCTTGCATCCTCTCGGAGCTTTATTCCGCCGTTGTGGTGGAGGTGTAGGCTGAAAATGGCCTCGCCTCTTCGCCCGTGCGTCGGCTTCACGATGAGCTGCTGATGTTCCTGAAGAAATGTCAGCACTCCCTCTGGGGACTCCACCGATCGTGCGGGAAGCAGCATATCCCGGTAAGGCGTATCCTCCAGCATCCGCTGCACTTCCAGCTTGCTGTGGATGAGATGAGTGGTGAAAGGGACGCGCTTACGCAGCTCCTTCTCTACCTCGGGACGCTCATGCGGAGCGACCGGCCACTCATTCAGCACGACATCGGGGAACGGCATCGGTGTTTTGCCCGGTTTGGCCCGGCCATCGGCATCCGGTCTAGCGGCGTGGATCCGTTTGTTCGGCAGGTCCACATCGCCGGCATCGAAAAAATACAGCTCCGCCCCCTGGCGAGCGGCTTCTCCCTGCAGCGCTTGGATTCGCTCGGCCGGAAGCGTCAGGAGCGGATTGAAAGGCCGATACACGCCTATAGTTACACTTGCCATCTGTTTCCCGGTTCCCCTTCCGTTCCAGTGTCAATGGAATCATTTTACTATAGGTTTCTAACAGAAAACTGAATTGTTTTATTAATGATCGAAAGGATGCGACGCAAAAAGGCCGCCGATACCGGGCATTCGAAAAAACAACTCTACCGCATTAAAGCTATTTTTCCATGGAACCCTGATTTGAGCGAAATAACGATACGGCATAGCGTTATTTTGTGGCGCGCCACCCCTTCATCCGCGGGCGACCCCCAATGTTGTCTGGTTAAGGACTATTAGCACACTCGCTCGTTCTGCGTAGTCGATGAAGCTATTGAAATGGGGTCGAGGGTCTCGTCAGGCCAAACTCGGAGCGGACACAGAATACCTTATTTGGTCTAAAAGCAGCTGGATGGCTTGGTTAGCGGACACAGATGCGCTTATTTGCCCGTCCTCTCACTCCAAACCTCACTTCTGGCTCGAATAACGCATCGTCTGTCCGCTCATCCCGTCAAACAGCCCTTTTGTTCACACATAAGGGCCGTACGGTCCGCTTACGCCCCACCCGGTTTAAATAGTCGCCTTTCCCGGAACGATAGGACAGTTCCGGTCTCCGCTTGGCGGCAGAGTCAAGCCGGCTTCGTGGTTCTAAACCGTCAACATTGACGCACCTCCCCTGCATCCGCGGGCGACCCCCACAGAATAGAAAAAGCTGCCGATCTGGGATCGACAGCCATGTCGTACGCATATAAAACCGGTAAACAATCTAGCTCCTACCCCGATCCCGGATGCCTCGTTCGATCGTCTTCGTCAGGCTCAAGCTCTGAATGCCCTCTTCCGTCCCCGGGACGCAAGGCGCATCGTCGCGGATGCTGGCGATAAATTTCGTCAACTGAATGCGGAAGCAAGACAGCGCCCAATCCTCGTCCAGACGAACCGTCTCGGTCACCGTCCCCGTGCGCAAGCTGACGTACTGCTCGAGCCGATCGAACACCGCCAGCCCCAGCGGCCCGACCACCTCGAACTCTCCTTTCGGAAAATGCGGCAAAAACCAGCCGATCTCCACTTTAGCCACATCGCCGTTCTCGAAACGGATGATGGAGATGTCGTAATTGGAGGACGGGAACTCCGGCCTCGTCTGCAGACCGAACGAGTCCACGCTGGCCACCTTCGACTCCGCCAGGAAGTTCAGAAAGTCGGCCACATGCGCTCCATCATGCACGGAAGGCGAGCCATGCCCCATCGTGCGGAAAATACGCTCGTAATGCTCCGGATTGCCGGTCGGATCCCAAACCTCGTCGAAGATGCCTAGCCGGAACACGAGCGGCGACCCGAGCCGGCCGTCCCGGATCCAGGCGCGCAGCGTCTCGAGCAGAGGGCCGTGGCGGTACGTGAAGCCGACCTGCACCCGCTTCCCGGTTTCCCGCTCCGTCGCTTGCACCTGCCGCGCCGTCTCCACGTCGACCGCCATCGGCTTCTCGCACAGCACGTGTTTGCCGGCGCGCAAGGCCTCCATCGCGACGACCGGCGTCACCCAGGGCGGCGTCGCGACGATGACCGCGTCGATGTCTTCCCGTGCCAACAGCTCCTTGTAATGGTCGGCCACCGAACCGGGGACGCCGAACTGCTTCGCGGCCGCTTCCGCACGCGAGCGGTCGGCGTCGCATACGGCGACCAGCTCGGCGTCCGGATGCGCCTGAAGCGTCGGCAGATGCCGGGTGACGGCGATATCCCCGCATCCGATCAAGCCGAGTCGAATCGGTCGCTCCGGCTTCTGCTCCCTCTGCTCCTTCTCGCGCTCCAGTTTCTGCTCCTGCTGACCCTGGCTTTGCTCCTGGCCTTGCTCTTGCCTCTGCATTGCGAATCCCCCTGTCTACTCTCCCTTAATAGCCGTGCATTCCACTTCCACGAGGAAGCCGTTCAACTGACAAGCGACGACGGTCCGGGCCGGATAGCTGCTTTCAAAATATTGGCCATACACTTCGTTAAACACGCTCCAGTCGGCGATATCGTTCAGGTAGACGGTTGCGCGAACAATATCGTCCATCGTAAACCCGTTGTCCTCCAGAAAGTTCTTGATGTTCCGCATCGTCATGTGCGTCTGGTCCGCAATGTTGTCGCCGACGAGCCGCTTCTCCGTATCGAAGGGGCCGAAGCCGGACATATACAAGTGGTTGCCGCGCAGCACCGCGGACGAATAGTGGCCGAACGGCGAATGGACGCGCGGCGATTCGACGATCTGTTTCGGGGTCATGGACGGTTGCTCCTTCCCAAGGCATGTATTTGATCCGCGAACGCCTGCAGCTTGTCGGAGATAGCGCGGAACAACCGCTCTCCCTTCTCCACCGTCGCCAAGGTCGGTCGGCCGAATACGCCGGAGGACGTCAGCTCGCGGAAGTTGTATACCCTCGACGCGACAGTGCCGTGCTGCATGTCAATATGGAACAGCGGGCTGTCCGGCTGGATGCCGTCATCCTGGATCCGCTCCCGCCGGACCTGGTCTCCGTTCAGATACAAGTACAACGAAGTCTCCAGCTCGCAAGCATGGCCGAGACCGCCGAGACCGGATTCGCGGATCTCCGCGATCTCCTCCCGAGCGATCGACCAGTACTCCGACGCTACGACGACGACAGGCGCATAGTCGTTCTTCAGCTCCTGCAGCACGATCGACAAAGGATTGTGATTGCCGCCATGGCCGTTGAGCAGCCAAATTCGCTCGGCCCCCATGCCGATGAACGACCGACAAACGGAGACGATCATCTGGATATACACTTGATGCTGCGCGGATAGCGTACCGCCGAACGAGAGATGATGCGGCGAATGGCCGAGCCAAACAGTAGGCGCGAGCAGCAGCGTCCCCGTGTTCCGGCGTTCCGCCTCCTCCGCCAGCTTGGTCACGAGCAGCGTGTCCGTGTCGACCGGCAAATGCGGGCCATGCTGCTCCATCGCCCCCGTCGGGATGAGCACCGTCGTGCGGCTGAAATCGACTTCCTTCAGCTCTGTCCACGTCATCTTCTGGAAAATCATACCCAGCACCTAGCCTTTCGTCCCTCGTTCGAATCGGGCCAACAGCTCTACCGCATTGCGGTACAAAATCTTCTCCTTCCATTCGTCGGAAATCGGCAGATGATCGATCTGCTGAATACGCTCTCTTGTATCCCGCTTCGTCGCAAGCGGATAGTCGGAGCCCCATACGATACGCTCGCCTCGCATCTGTTTGGCTATCTCGAGCATCCCCCAATGCGGGCAGCCGCAGAAGCAAAGCCAGATATTGTCATATTGCAGCGCGGACAGCAACGACTCCCGCCACATGTCGTTCAGCCCGCTATGTCCCATCACGACCGTCAGATCGGGATTGCGCCTCGCCACCTCTGCGATCTGGAACGGTTCCGTGTACGGAGGCGTCCCGTCATGGAGGAAGAACAGCGTCTTGCGCGCATTAGCTTCCGCCGCCACCTCCAAGAAGCAGTCCTCCAGCGGGCTGAACGCTTGCAGCCAAGGATGAAACTTGATGCCGACCATCCCTCCCGCCAAGCAGCGATCCATCTCGCGGACGGCCGGCTCTACGAGCCGCGGGCTGAACGTGCCGAGTCCGGCGAACCGATCCGGACGTCTCGCGATCACGTCGATGATCCGGTCGTTATCCGCCTCCCAATTGCTGAAGAAACCGTCCATCGGGAGCAGCAAGCTTTTCTCGATCTGATTGTAGTCCATTTCCTCCATAACGGTCTCCATGTGCGACTCTTCCTTAATGAAGTAAGTCCCTCCGGAATAATGGATATGAAAATCGATCACCATGTCAGCGGCCTCCCCTGTTCAGCAGCTTCTTCATATTGTCATAGCCGATCATCCGGCGCTGCTCTTCCGTGACCTCCAGATCGAGCAGCTTGCCGGTCTCATGCTGAATGGACAAGTACGGTGAGTCGGTCGAGAAAATAACGCGCTCCGCTCCGAACAGCTGAACGGCATTTTCGATCGAGGTCATCAGGTTGTACGCCGTGTCTACATAAATATTGCTCGACTTCTGTACGGAGGGCACCGCATCGATCCAGAAGTCGGAAAACCCGAAATGACCTTGAATGAACGTTCCCTCCGGATACAGGTCCGCCACATAGGAGAGCGCCATCGGCAGCGAGGATACCGGCGTTCCCGTAGCGATATAGATAGGCAGACCGAGGGAGACGGCTTTCTCGACGACGGGCAAAACAATCGGCTCCGACAGCTGGTAGCCTTGGTATACGGGGTGAAGCTTCAACCCGCTCATCCCGCTTGCCGCGCAGCGCTCGAGCTCCTCGATCGCTTGTGCGCCAAACCACGGGTTGACGGTGCAGAAGGCGACGAAACGATCCGGATATTTCTCTGTCAGCCGACGGACGTAGTCGTTGCCCTCCCGATTATGTACGGCAATCGCTTGATCCCAGGGCACGATGACCGACAGCTCGATCCCGTTCCGGTCCATCTGGTCGAGCAGCTCCTGCTCCTCCATGCCGTTCATAAGCCCCATGCCAACATGACAATGCGCGTCGATCCATTTCATCTCATTCACATCCTTCTCACTTTGCTCTGAGTTTCTCCAAGCGGTCCCAATCGATCGTAATGCCTAGCCCGGGCCTGTCAGGCACGAGCAGCTCGCCGTCAACAATCGGCAGCTCCTCCGCCGCAACGTCCTCGGCATACCCGGTGAACCCGCGGATATCCGAAGCGTGCTTGGACAAATTCGGCATGGCGGCCGCCACATGAGCGGATGCCGCCGCCCCGATGCGGCCTTCGGGCATGGAGCCGATCGTGCACTCTTGACGGTACAGCTCCGCCAGCTCGAAGATGCGGCGAGCTTCGCGGATGCCTCCCGCTTCGGAGATGTACACATGCAGCATGTCGGAGGCTCCGGCCTCGAGATTGCGCTTGGCGTCGGCGACATCCCACACGCCTTCGTCGATCAGGATAAGAGCTTGCGTATGCTGCCTGAGCCAGGCGAGCTCCGTCAAGCAATCGCTATGCAGCGGCTGTTCGACGATTCGAACGCCATAGTGCTGCATCTCGTCGATCAGCCGCTTCGCTTGTTTGGCCGTCTTCCAGGCCATGTTGACGTCGACCCGGATCGGAACCGAATCCGGGATTGCCTGGCGAATACGGCGCAGCGTCTCCAGGTCCTTCCTCTCGTCCAGCCCGACCTTCAGCTTCAGCTCCTTGTAGCCTTCCGCCACTTTGCGCGTCGCCACCTCCACCGTCGATTCGACAGTCCCCATCGAAATGCCGCCGGTCAGCGGGAGCTTATCCCTCAGCTTGCCGCCGAGCAACCGATGGAGGGGGACTCCAGTCTGTTTGCCCCACAAGTCCCACAACGCCATCTCTACGCCGGCCTTAGCCAGCAGATGCCGCTTGGAAAACTCGCAAAACCCGTCCATGATCGCACAGCTTCCCGTTATATCGCCGACCTCGAGTCCCGTCAGACGCGGCGCCCATTGCTCGTTCACTTCCTTGCACAGCGCGTGCGCGCCTCCGAACCAAGCCAGCGCGATTTCGCCAGCGCCGTATTCGCCATCCTCGCTGCGGACGACGACGATACCGTGATTCGAGGCGTAGTAAGTCCCCCAGCTGTCGCTCACCGGCTCCCGGAACGGGAGGGTGATGGGGATTGCTTCCACCGATACGATTTTCAAACCGTTCACCGCTTCCATTGTTTGTTTTTCGCCACTACCCTGTAATTCGTTCCGCATACGGAACATTGATATCGTATTGTTCTAAAATAAGGTTAATATTCAAAATGGCGCATGTCAACGGAAACTTGGAACTGTTTTTGCATGTGTATTGTAAAATGATTTCGGCAGCCCTATTATTAGGATAATGATTCTAATGAGTTCAATGGGTGGAACAAAAATGAAAAAGGATACCGAAAATACGAAAAACAAATACTCCGTCCCCGCGCTTGAGAAGACGTTCGTGATTCTTGATCATCTTGCCAAGACGAACCGCGGAATCAGCTTGTCCGATCTCAGCAGCGAGCTGGGACTGCCGAAAACAAGTGTTTTCTCTATCATGCAGACACTCGAGTCCTATAATATGATTCGCAAGGACAGCAACGGGTTATTCCAGCTCGGTCTGAAGCTTTATAGCCTGGGGATGTCCTCTCTTCGCAATTTGAATGTGAAGGAGACCTTCGTTCCACACTTGGAACGATTGCGGGATGAGACGCACTTCACCGTGCACCTGGTTGCTTACGAGAAGGGTGAGACGGTATGCATCGAGAAAATCGAAGGTCCGGGCACGATTCGCTTCCTCTCCTACGTCGGCGAGCGCAAGCGGATGAACACCTCGGCGGTCGGCAAGGCCGTTGCCGCTTATTTACCGGAGAGCGAACTGCAGCTAGTGCTCTCGAAGGGGTTCAGCCACTTGACGCCAAACTCGATTACCAATGAGCACGCCTTTCGCGGGAATCTCGCGCAGATTCGGGAATACGGCTATGCCGTGGACGATGAGGAAGGGGAAATCGGCGTTCGCTGCTTAGGCGTTCCGATCTTCATGGAGGACGGCTTCCTGTTCGGCTCCGTGAGCGTGTCGACGCTGAAGAGCAATCTGCCCATGCAGAAATTTTCCGACTATAGCAACACTCTGATCAAGGTCGGCGAGAAGCTATCGCGCAGCCTCGGTTATGCGGGGGCTTATCCGCTGAAATAAGCTGCGAAGGCAGCTGAACCCGGTTGGGGCAACTGCTTTTGTTATTGCTTGGGCGAAATAACGATACGGCATCGACGGCATTATGCCGTGATCCGCAGCGCTATTCCGGCTCAACGGGCGGAATTGGCCGAATCACGTTATCCCATATATCGCGGAGCGTTATTTTTATGCAACTAGGCAACTCGCCAACAAACCAAACCAAACAAACCAAGCCAACTCGACAACCTCGCTAACCTTGCCAACCTCGCCGAAGTAACACACTAAGAAAAACAATCGGGGAAGCTCACCCGGATGGACCTCTGGCGAAAGA
>NZ_BIMA01000130.1 GCF_004000845.1 Paenibacillus koleovorans NBRC 103111 | reverse complement strand
CCGCCAAGTAGACCAATTTTACCCTACATCGCATCGAGCCGTCCGTTTCAGCCATCAAGTAGACCAATTTTACCCTACATCGAGTCCAGCCGCCTGTTCCGCCCGCCAAGTAGACCAATTTTACCCTACATCGTATCTGGCCGACGGTTTTCACCCGCCACCAGACCTAAGTAGTAACTATAGATCCGTAATGGAGTCCCACAAATGTGAAAAAACCACTGTCATTGGCGGTTGCGTGTTTACCGACAATTCAAGTGGCAGATGATTACAGCAACAAATTCAAGACAAGCGTAATCGGGACATCCCAGTAAAGCCCGGTCGTCGTGTCGGTAATCCGCAAGCTTCCGGTGTAGGTGCCCGGCAGGCTGATTAGTGTCAGCAGCTTGTATTGCATGCTCAGCAGCCGAGTCTGGTCTTTCGCGATGGTGAGAGTGCCCGGCACCGCGACGATATCGTCGAGCTGGAACAAATTCAGCGGCGGGGACGTGCCGTTCGCGATTGCAAAGGTCAATGAAGAGGCCGGTCCTTTATTGGTAATTCTGATGACATTCGGCACCACCCGCAGCGAGTCGACCACCCGGCCTACGACGCCGTAATCGACAGCCAAGGTCCGGTTTCGTCCAGTAGAGATTGTACGAGTCGGGTCGTGGAATTGCAGCGTTGAGGTACTGTCGAAAATATAGTAGAACCAGATCCCGTTCCCGGAAGCGAGCTGGCTGCTAGAGTTGTTGGAGTTGCGGGAAAAGAGAGCGTAAGCGCTCGATTGCAGCGTCAGCATCAGGACCCCGGTTAGCAACACCACCAGACCCACACGCCACCAGAGGGATGAGTTGCCTTCGCCACTGTCACTGCCATCACTACTGCCACTATTTCTGCCACCACTTCTGCTCCTCTCACTCGCCTTGGAATCGTCCGTAGCCTTAGCATCAGCATCAGCGTCAGTCTCCTCCTCCATCTCAACCTCAGTTTCGACCTCCGCCTCCACGGCATCCAAGCCTTGCCGCGTTTTCCGCAGCCACCACCAGCCTGCCAGCGCCACTCCAGCTAACAGCCAGATATTGTGCTGCACCCATTGCACGAGATACCCGACATAGGGAACCTGATAGGCGAACCGGCCGCGAATATTTTCCTGCTGTACGAGCAGAGGCTCCCCTTTGGAGTTGTAGTCCCCTTGCGTATAAAAGCCTTCCTGCGGATCCCCGGCAGCCGAGTAGCCCGTAACTCGATGCAGAACGTTGGCGCTTTTGTATTTGAACAGGATGATGTCCCCTACAACCAATTCCTCCGCTGAAACCGGCTGGGTGACAACTACGGAACCAACTGGAATCGTCGGTCCCATGGACCCCGTGATGACGACGTACGAGGACCAGCCCCACAGCATCGGAAGCACGCACAACAGAAAGGGCAGCGACACGATCGCTAACGCGGCTATCGCAGCCCTGGTCAGTATGAGGTTTCGTCTTCGCAGCATCGTAACCCACTCCTTCTTATCGAGCGGTGCCCGGCAATTGAGTCGCGGAGAAAGTGAACGTAATCGTCTCGCTTAAATTTTGGAACGTGTTGCCCGCCGAGACCGGGAACGAGATTTTGAAGGAGAGCGAAGTATTGGCGCCGGAGGCCAAGGACAAGTCAGCCGCCGGGTTCGAGTTGAGCAGCGAGATGGGGCCTGAGAAATAGGTCGCCGCTCCTTCCTTGATCTCGAGCTGGAAGCCGTCCGTCGTATCCGTCCACAACAGCGTGTTGGTGGAAGAGGAGCCCGTTACGCGATACGTAAAAGCCACGGTCCCCGGATTCGTCACCGTTACGCTGCGGGTTACCGTATCCCCGGGCACCAGGTCGGTTATGTTATAGATTTGACTGGCTGGCGACGTGGCCAAATCCAGCTTCGCGCTGGATAAAATGTTGTTGGAGTTGGTGGTCGTATCGGTGAAGATCGCAGTCGTCACCCCGATGCGGGCAATACCGAGCAGTAGGGCAAGCAACGCCAGAAGCGTCCATAACCGCCGGTCCCGCCATTGTTGTATCAGCAGCTCCGCTTGCATGTCGATCCCCCCTCTCCTGATAAACGTCTACCTAACGAAGCTAGTACGTTCTACTATTATGCATACGCTCTCCTAGCAAAAAGGTGATAGATTCCGAGTAGGCCGGTGACGGTTTTTGCAACACATATTCGGCAGCCTGGAGGGCCGCGGAATACCGCGCGATAGGAGCTGTGCGCGGCGCAAAAAATGGCGGTGCGGGGATAATATCCCCGACACCGCCATTTTTGCGTTATCGCATTGAAATTAAGTTATGCCGCTCCGGCGGCGCCCATACCGTGCCGGCTTTACCGATGAAACCGCGGCGTGCCGTTAGTATGCATGCTTCATGCCCTGTGCCCGAGCAGCGCTTCGATTTTGCCCTTGACGTCGTCGTTGAACACGGCGCTGCCGTCCGGCTTGACTTCTATCAAGCCGATCCACGGGTTATGCGCGTACGGATTGTGACCCATTTCGTAAAGCAGCATGCCGGTCACCCGTTCATCTTGTTCGACGCCGCTGACGAAATCCGCATTCAGGTCGCCGCCCTGCGCGATATAGCAATGCACCCAGAGCGGCTTGCCGAGCTCGGCCGCCCTGTCCTTCATCCTTGTTGCCGTTTCGGAACGGTACACCGCCCAGTTGTAATCTTTGATCGTAATCTCGTCCGCCAGTTCAGCAAGCTTCTCCCAATCCGGCAGCACCTTGGGCATCGCCCAGAAGCCCGCCTCGCCGAATTCGCCGGATACTTCCGGATGATCGAAGCTGTCGCGGAGGTGAATTTGCAGCGTCTTGCCGTGGGCGCGAAGCGTCTTTGACGCCTCCTCGACGAATTGCAAATAAAATTGGCCGCGTATGCGCATCAGCTTGATCGGGTCCGCGTCCTCAAGCAAAATATCTATGCCGTATTCGCGTTTGTACGCCTCTACAAGCGGTTCATTGTAGCCGTAATTGACAAAATCGCTGATCATGCCTGAATGGTTCTGCAGCCGTAAATCGACGCCGTCGATGCCCATGGCGACCAGCCTGTGCACCTGATCGAGCCAGTAGTCGCGCACCTCCGCATACGCCTCGCAAGGCGTACCTTTCATGTAGGCCATTTTGCCGCGGGCGATACCATACAGCGGAACGCTCATCCAGCCTTGGCCCCATGACCCCGTACCGTACCATTCGAACTCGAAGCCGTTCCGCGCAAACCGCTCCAGTGCCTCAGGTGCTTGATCGCCGCGCCTCGGATAGGTCGCATCGAACCAATACCCGCCGGTCTCCGGCTCCGTCACCCGTACCGTGCGCTCTTCGCTTTCTGCGCTCATCCGCACATACGGCGATACGGTAATGGGCACTTCGCCAAGCTCGCCGAACGCCTGGATCATCGAGAACGGGATCATAACGGCATGCCCCTGCCCGGTATCCATCGACACCGCAACATAGCGATGTTCCGCACCAATCCGCAGCTCCGTCAATTCCACAACCCGGCAGCGCTTGGGTCCGCCATCGAGCGGATAGCCGTTCGCATCGTCCAGCTCCTGCGTCCCGAACGTCTCCTTCACCGCCCATTCGCCTTCATACGGCCGATAGAAGCCGTTGTCCGCGCTTGTCCACAGCCGCAGCCCGTTCAATGAAGGAAGGGACGGGCTGTCGTCCGGCTGCGCCTCGAACACTTCCGTCTTGTCGCGATGGATGCGCTGCTCCACGCGATCTAGGCAAAACGTCAGCGTGATCCGCGTGATCGTCTGGCCGACCCGCTCGTCGTATCGCTCGATCGGCTTCCGCTTCACCCGCATCTCGCCGTGATCCTGCAGGAACGTATCGAACCCGACCCGCTCACCGCCGATACAAGGCAGCGACCGCCCTTTGAATAATGCCGTCCGGCCGTGCGGAACGGTAAAGCCGCCGCCTCCCTCGTACGGCTTGACAACCGCGAACGCCTCCAAACCCGCCCGATGCGCTTCATATATATGATCAAACACCGGGTCCCCGATGTTCACAATCGATTCGAGCGCATAATTATTCGCTTCCGTGTCCGGCTTCATCACACTGAGCCAAGGATTGCTGTACATCGGTTGGCCCGGCAGCGAAACGACCAGATATATCCGCTTGTAGCCGAGTCCGGCGAGTTGCTCCATCTTGTTGCGGATCGATCCGTATCGATACCTCACCCCGCACAAATCGGGAAAAATATCGATCACCGGCGCAACCTGCTTGGCAAATTTTTTGTTCATCGCGACCATCACGCTCCTCAGAACCATGTGTAGACTGGAATGTATTCGTTGCCCTATGATAAGGTTGACCTCGATATTCTGTTCTTACAGGCTGCCTCGTTCCCGTCGTTACCCGCGCAGCCTGGCAACCCCTTCGCGCGCTGCCTGCATCAACATGCCAACTTCGCTGTTCCAGCTTATCACGCGCATTCCCGCTTCTCTGCCCAAGCGGATCAGATCGGCCCGCGCGGTAATGACGCCGGAACAGCGTCCGGCTGCCGCAGCCGCTTCCGCCACCCTACCCACCGCCGCCGCAAGGCGCGGATCGTTGTAACAGCCCGGTACGCCCAGTTCCTGCAGCAAGTCGTTCGGACCGAGCAGCAGGCCGTCCACCCCGTCCGTTCCGGCGATGTCTTCAGCGTTGGCCAGCCCTTCGACCGTTTCAATCTGCGCGAAGACGACCGTCTCCGCATTCGCCGCTTCCATGTAGACGCGAAGATCGTCGACGCTGTAACCGGCGTGAGCCCGCTGCGTCGATACGCCGCGACTTCCGGCCGGCGCGTACTTGGCATAGCTGACCGCTTGCGCGATCGTGTCGGCGCCGGACACCATCGGGACGACCAATCCGTCCGCCCCCATGTCCATATATTTCAAAATGCACTCGCGCATCACCCCCGGTATGCGGACAAGCACCGAAATACCGCCGCCACGCGCCGCTGCAATCAAATTCGAAACCGCCTCATAAGCGAACGGTCCGTGCTCGCAGTCAACGATCATAAAATCAAATCCGCTCGCCGCAAGCATTCTGGCAATGTTCGGCGTCTGCAGCTCCGACAGCATCGTGCCGATTGCTTCATGCCGCATGGACAACTTGGTCTTGAGTGGTCCCATCGTTACCTCCGTTTTCTCCTCACGTCATTTCGACAACCGGAGCCGGCCAAGCGCCGTTCAATCCGGTTCGGCTTTCGCATCCCGATCTTATACCGGCGTCAGTTTCCCGAGCGCCAGGGCAGTTTCCTGCGTCTCCGCCAGCGTCCGGAACTGACCGCCGCATACAAGCGCAAGCCGGAACAATCCGACCAGCGACTCGTCGGCAAGCGGCGGTAAATCGCCGGGAAGACCGAGCCCAACGGACATCCGCTGACGAAGCAGCGGATTGCGCCACGCCAGCCCGCCGGCGAATATCACCCTGTGCGCCTCGCCGAAGCTTCCACACAAACGGCCAAGCATCGTCCGATATACGTCCGCCATATTGTCGAAGGCGCCCAGGAACAACGGACCAAGGCGCAAATTATGCGCATCGATCGTCCCGATCTGCCCTCTGTCCACGCCAAGCTGGCCGGGATAAAAACCAAGCTCCACTCGAAGCGGCGCTATAGGGTCGCGGGCGGCCGCTTCCGCCAACCGGGCCGATTCGCGCCAAATGCGATCTTTGCCAGGCGTCCGTCCCCAGACATCTCTCGCGACCGACTGCACAAATTCGATCAGCACATCGAAGTTGCGTCCGCCGGGCAAACGCGATACCGTGTTCAAGTAGCCGCCTTCGAAATACGGACGGCATTCGTATTTATCCTCGCCTTCCGACCACGATGCCGATTCACGCGAAAGCAATCCCGCCGTTCCCAGCGTAACGATAATGTCGTTGCCTCCGTTGCCGCAGCAGCCAAGCACGGACGCCTGATGATCGCCGATATCGGGATATACCGGAATATTGCCGTAACGGCTGCGATACACGCCGGCCTGCTCCGTCTCGCCAACCAATGCGGGAAAACGCAAATTGCCGCAGCTAGCCTCATCGATCGTCCTCGCGTTCCACACCCGGTCCACGACGTCAACCATTCCCGTGGCGGCGGCATTCGTCAAATGTGTCGCATGCGCACCGGTCAGCCGCCTGATCAGGAACGAACCGAGCGTATGAAACTCGGCCGCCCTCCGGCAAGCCGCAGCTTCACGATTTTGTTGCAGCCAACTATACAAGTTGCCGAGCGCGAGACCCGGCTTCAGCCTCAAGCCCGAGCGCGCGGGAGCATGCGGTCCAAGCAACTGCTCCAGCGCTTCCAGGCTGTTCTCCTCACCGTCCGCCAGCCGCTCCAAACAACGTCGATCCTGCCATGATATATAGGCCGTAACCGGCATGCCGCTGTCGTCGGTCAAGACGAAGCCGTGCATTTGCGTGGACAGCACGATGCCGGCGATCGCCCCGCGATACCGATTCAGCAGTTTGCCGATGTGGGCCGACGCCAAGGCTGCCATCGCCTCAGCATCGATCTCGTATCGCCCTTCCTCCGCCGTCGGGAGCTTCAGCGGCGCCTTGTCTTTCCGCACGTCCAACAATCGGGCGGCCTGCAAATCGAGCACGGCCGACTTGAAATAGCTGCTTCCGATATCCAATCCGATAAACAACATGCGCATTCAACCCACCTGTCTATAAACCGTTTGCCGATGTTTGCTGTTGGACCCGACAGAACTTCCGCCGCTTCGTCCGACGCAAACAGGAAGCCGCCCCTCCCCCGATTTCCCGCCGCGCACGTCGCAGGCGATCCGAAGGAGCGGCGCTTCATGCGCGTATTATTTGTTCCAGCGATCGAACGCCGTTTGGTAAATCGCAATCAGATCGTTCACGCCGATTTTTTGCACGGTCGCGATGTATTCGTCCCATTTGGTTATTGGCGTGTCGCCAACGACGAACTTCGCTTCCATTTGATCGACATACGTTTTCAAATCCGTTTGGATTTTGTTAACCTTTTCTTGTTCTTCCTTCGTCAGGAATACGTTCGGATAAACCGGCTTGCCATACGGCAGCATATTCTCGACCAGGTTTTTTGTCAGCGACGCTTGCTCCGGCACTTCTTTGTTCTTCAGGTAGAAAGCGTCCGGTGCCGGCAAGCTCAAGTTCGTGATCGATTTCATCCGGTAATCGTTGCTCGATACGCCCTGCGGCGTTTTGATTTCCCATGTGCCGTCGCTGTTGTTGACGATGCCCGCCCCTTGAACGACGGTATCGAGCTTCGGTCCGAAGCGGACCGCGCCTCCGCCTTCCTCCGTGAACGCATAGTCGATCAGGCGGATCGAAGCCTCCGGATTCTTGTTCTTGGACGTAATGGCGATCGTGTTCATGCCGCCGATTGTCGCCACCCGCTGCAAGGGCCATATTTTCGTCGGGTTTTGCGCGCTAGTAAGCGGCGGAAAGCTGGCGTAGTTCGTGTACTTGTCAAGGCCGACTGCCACGAAATGAGCGGCGTCGAAGTAGAAGCCGACTTGATCCTTCTGCGCTTTGCCACGGAACGTCGTAATATTTTGCGTGTAATACTCTGAATCGAGCAACCCGTCTTTGTACAGCTTGTTCATGAAGGTCAAGTATTCCTTGTACTCCGGCTGCGCCTGGGCGTAGACGACCTTTTTACCGGTTTTATCCAATGTGATATATTTCTCCAAATACCCGACTGCCGTTAGCACGATCGAATCGATCGGATTCGAGGCGCTTGCGCCGGATGCGGGAATTTCGTCCGCCTTGCCGTTACCGTTCGGATCTTGCTCCTTAAACGCTTTCAACACATTGTAAAATTCGTCGAGCGTCGTCGGCGTTTTCAATCCGAGTTTGCTCATCCACTGCGTGTTAAGCCAATAACGGCCAATCACGGGCTCGCGTTTCGGATACGCCGGTGCCGCAAGCGCATAAATTTTACCGTCGAGCGAAGTGACCGTTTTGCGCAAATCCGGATTTTGCTCCAGTATCTTCTTGATATTCGGCGCGTACTTGTCGATCAGATCGTTCAGCGGCACAAGCAGTCCTTGCACGCCGTAGTTCGTTATGTCGCTCGGCGTTAGCGCGCCGTTGGTCCAGATCATATCCGGCAGCTCTCCGGTTGCAAACGCGAGATTTTTCTTCTCGTTCCAGGCTCCCTCGTCGACTTCGACCGCAACGGTTTTGCCGCCAAGCTTCTCGTCCAGATGCTTGGCAATCCACAAACTGTCCCATGCGCTCTGGTTCGGCGCTTTTTTCATCATGATGGACATTTGAATGTTCGATTTGGCAATCGGAAATCCGCTCAAATTGATTTTATCGTTCGCTTGCGCACCTGCGCTCGCTCCTGGCGAGGCGCTAGGCTTGACGCTGCTTTCGCTGCCGCCGTTTCCCGTGCATCCCGTCAACATCGCGACCGAAACAACCGCCGGCGCCAACCATCCATACCCCTTTTTCATGCTTATCACGCTCCATTGCAATTTTGGACTTGCATGTACAGCCATTGTACTACCTGACTAACCGGGGTGCATCACCTCCTAGCTGGAATATAAAGACAGCGGGAGATTATCCCTTGATTGCGCCGATCATGACGCCCTTCATGAAATATCTTTGCAGGAATGGATAGGCTATCAGTACCGGCAGCGACGAGACGATGACGAGACCATACTTCATAATTTCTGCCATGTACATCCGCTTGACCATGCTCTCCATCTCGTCGGTCGACATCTGCAGCATGTCGGTCACCTGGTTCATGATCAAAATTTCACGCAGAATGAGCTGGAGCGGATACAGGTCGCGATTGGACAAATAGATCAGCGCATTAAAAAACGCGTTCCAGTGCGATACACCGTAAAACAGTCCCATAACCGCGATGATCGGCTTCGACAACGGCAGCACGATGCGCAGGAACAGCCGTGTGTTGGAGCAGCCGTCGATTTGCGCCGACTCCTGCAGCTCGATCGGAATACTCGTCTGGAAAAACGTTCGGCAAATGATGATGTTCCACATGAACGCTGCATTCGGCAGCACCATGGACCAAATCGTGTTGACAAGCCCCAGCTGCTTGACAACGAGGAAAGTCGGGATCAGTCCGCCATGGAAAAACATCGTCAGCAAAAACAGCATCATAAATACGTTCCGCCCGACCAAATCCCGACGCGACAACGCATATGCGCATGTCAGTGTAATGAACAGGTTGATCGCCGTGCCGAGCAACGCGTAGAAGATCGTGTTTCGGTACCCGATCCAAATCGGTTTGAACTCGAAAATACGTTGATACCCTTCGAACGTAAAGCCTTTGGGCCACAGCCATACTTCGCCCAGTCCGACTTTGACCGGATCGCTGACGGACGCTGCCAGAATGTACACGATCGGATACAGCACCGCGACCGTTATAAGCATCAGCAGCGCATTGTTAATCGTATTGAACGTTTTGTCTCTTCCCGTATCCTGCAGCAAGCGCGCCGCCTCCTTTTACCATAAGCTGTTTTGTTTCAAGCCCTTCGCGATCCGATTGACCGTCAGCAGCAAAATGAAATTGATTACCGAGTTGAACAGACCGACCGCAGCAGCGAAGCTGTACTGCGCCTCTTGAATCCCCCGTTTGTACACATATGTGGCGATGATGTTCGAGGAGTCCATGTTGAGCTGGTTTTGCATCAGATACACCTTCTCGAAGCCGACGGCCATCAGGTTGCCGATGTCGAGAATGAGCAGGATGACGATGGTCGGGAAAATGCCGGGAATGTTGATATAAAAAATGCGCTGCAGCCTCGACGCGCCGTCGATGACGGCCGCTTCGTGCGTTTGCGGGTCGATGCCGGCCAGCGCCGCCAGATAGATGATCGAGCTCCAGCCCGCATGCTGCCATACGCCGGAAAGCACATACACCGTTTTGAACCATGCCGGGCTGGACAAAAACGGAATGGCTTCCATGCCGAACGATGTCACCACTTTGTTCAGCAAGCCGGTCTGCGGCGACAAGAAGAACATCAGCATCGATACGATGACGACGGTGGAAATGAAATGCGGCGCGTAGGTGACCGTTTGCACTGTTTTTTTGAATTTAGCGCTGCGCACCTCATTCATCATGAGCGCCAGAATGATCGGAACGGGAAACCCGACGACGAGCGAGTATAAGCTGATTTCGATCGTATTGCGCATCAATTGCCAGAACAAATACGAGTCGAAAAATTCGATGAAATGCTTGAACCCGACCCACGGACTGTCCATTATGCCCCGGCTGGGCAAAAAATCTTTGAACGCGATCTGCAGCCCATACAATGGCCAATAATGGAAAATAAGGAAGTAGGCCAGCGCCGGGAGAAGAAAAATATACAGCTCATAGTTTTTTGTAATCGCTTTCCAATTCATGGATTCTCTGCTCCTCTGCTGCCGTTAGAAACCCGGTTCGATTAGGCGTGCCACTACCATTGCCAGCCGGTGTCCGAGTCGGCTTTTACGTGTCTATCGTAATTGTAAGCGGCATCATGCAAGCAAAAAGTACAAATTTTTGAACTGCGATTGCAAATTTACGTACTGGCTGCCAGGGCGACGCCGCAGTCTGCGGACACATTGACGGTTCGCCGGAATGTGATTACAATAAGCTCACTTGGAGCACATTCGCGCGCGAAAGCCGCCGGGTCGCAAGAACCGTACTCTGCCATCATCATTCCGTTTCATTTGGAGGCGCTTACATGCAATCCCGGAGCTTATTCGCCGAAGCGGTCAAGTTCATGAAAAGCTTGCTGCACTATCCCGGCAGTATACAGGCCAAAATATTCATCACATTCGGCATCGTCGTGCTGCTGTCGATTACGGCAATTGCGTTTCCCATGTACTTCCGCTTCTCGGACACGATCGAACAAAACGCAGTCACCTACGTCGCCGACTCGGTAACCCATGCCAACGAAAACTTCGAAATGATCTGGAGCGATATCGAAAAAATCAGCACCGTCATCGTGACGAACAACGAAAATGTCATTAATGTCGTCACCAGCCTGAAGGATCCGGTGTCGTACGACGGGTTTCGCGAGCAGCAAAACACGGAGAGCTTCCTTGCTTCCCTGCTCGCCTACAAAACGTATATTTCGCGGATCGCCGTCATCGGACTGAACGGCAAAATATTTTCGACGGGCGGCAACATGCTCTTCAGATCCGTCGTCGACCAACCGTGGTTCGCGCAAGCGGTCGCATCGAAGGACAAGCAAATATTGATCGACGCGCCGGAGAACGGCAGCGTCTCGTTCAGCCGGATCATCCGTCGGAACAACCAGCCGGTCGGGGTCGTCATGATCGATTTCGACAAAGCGTTCGTCCGCAAAATGTTCGATATCAACCCCGTCGCCGAAAGCATGCTCTACGTCGCCGATCCGCTCGGAAATTTTATATTCAAGCCGGAGGGCGGCTTCGCTGCTTCCAGAATGCAGGACACCGAGCTGGCGATATTTCACGAGCCGGCCGAAATCGCCTCATCACAGCTGACCCATTCCGAATTCGAGCTGAACGGAAGCCAATATTTGGCGATCCGCTACCGTTCGGCAGCGACCGGCTGGCAGACGATCGGGCTGATCCCGTACCATTCGCTCCTGAAGGAAGCGACCGACATCCGCAAGCAGATCGTTCGTATCGTGCTGTTCGTCTTCTGTATCGTCCTGCTCGTTTCCGTCGCGTTGTCCAACCGGATGACCCGCAGTCTGAAGCATTTGAGCCTGACGATGAAGAAAGTGCGCGAAGGCAATCTGAGGGCAAGACCGCGCGTCCGGTCCCGCGACGAGATCGGCGAGCTAACCGAAAGCTTCAACCGTATGATGAACAACATCGACTCGCTGATGCACGAGATCAAAAACCGCGAAAAAGAGAAGCGGGAAGCCGAATTGACGGCGCTGCAATCGCAAATTCGGCCGCACTTTATCTACAACACGCTCGGCACGATCCGCAACCTGGCGCGCCTCCAAGGCGTACGCAACATCGAGGAATTGACCGGCTCGTTCGTCGATCTGCTGCGTATGACGCTTGGACATACGCGGGAAATCGTCACCATCCGCGAGGAGCTTCATCACCTGAAGAGCTACATTCACTTGCAGCAATACAAATATTTGGACAAAGTCAATGTCGTATTCCAGGTGGAGGAGGAAGTGCTCGACTTCCACACGATCAAGCTCGTGCTGCAACCGATCGTAGAAAACGCGATGAAGCACGCGGCCGGCGAATCGGATGAACCGTTGCTCATTACCGTGCGCGTGTACAGCGAGTTTGACGGGATCAAATTCGAGGTGACCGACAACGGTATCGGCATGACGTCGGACCAAATCGAGCAGGCGCTCGATTCGTCGGGAGGCGACGGCAGCTTCAGCGGCATGGGTATGAAAAACGTCAACGAGCGGATCAAAATGACGTACGGCGCCGAATATGGGCTAACCGTCTTGAGCCAGCTTGGCATGTATACGACGGTGGAATTTACAATACCGGCGAGTCGACAGGACACTTCGTCATAGCGGAAGCGAACAGCTGCAAACTTGCCTCCGATGGTGCAGTAATCCCTTGTCTGCTAAGCCACCGATCGGTTGTGTTGCAAATTTGGCTTTATGGAGGGACGCCAATGTTTACACGGGTGCTCATCGTGGACGACGAACTGCTCGCGCGCAACCAGCTGCGGGCGGCCATCGATTGGGAGTCGCACGGATATACACTGTGCGGAGAAGCGGAAGACGGGGTGAAGGCGATTCGGCTGATCGATGAGCTGAAGCCACAGCTCGTGCTGATCGATATCGACATGCCGCTCATGGATGGCGTCTCGTTGTGCCGCTTCATCAGCGAACATCACAAGGAAATAGCGACAATCGTGCTGAGCAACTTCGACAAGTTCGACTATGTGCGGGATACGCTGAACAGCGGCGCGATTGACTATTTGCTCAAGCACAGGCTTGATGCGGACAGCTTGCTGGACGTATTGGTGCAGGCTTCCAGTCGGCTCGGCGTCGTCAAGAGCCGCTCAGGAACGGTTGCTGCCGCACGTGGCGTATCCGCGTTCGACGATCCGGCGATGCTCCAGGATGCCGTGGAACGGCTGCTGCTTCATGACGACGCGCCGCTCCCCCCTGTCGGCAGCGATCTAGCCGCCCTGCTGCGACCTTACGCAGGCCATACGGTCGTGCTCGTCATGCAGCCGCTTCACGACGTCAAGCTGGCGGACGATTCCGCCGGCTCCGGCGAAGGCCGGACGATGTACGTGCGCTCCGTGGCCGAGCTGTGCCGCCAGTTGATCGGCGATCCGCGCAAAGGCTGCGTCGTATACGACGCCGAAGCGAAACGATTCGTCTTCCTGCTCTCTTATGCCGAATACCGCAGCGAAACGCCGATCATGCATTCCGTTCAAGCCCTCGAAGGCAGAATCGGCCAGACGCTGCTGCTCGTCTACAACATAGCCGTCGCATTCGGCGGCAGTCCGGTCTGTCATGCGCTCGACAAAATCCGCGCTTATTACGGACACGCCGCCGAAGCGCTCGAGCGCAAGCTGGCCGACATCAGCAGCCTGCCGGCAGCGCAGCGCAATCCGCACCACAACAACGGCGCTTCGGCGTTGTCCATCAAGCAGGAGAAGGAGCTGCTGGCGGCGATCGTCGTCTGCAGCACGCAGCAGATCGACGCCATTCTGGACGAAGTGTTCGATGCGTTCTCTCAGCAGGAAGGGACGTATGCGCAATTCGTCCGACTCGTGGAGGAAATGATCCATCTCGCGCACCGGGTCGGCAAAAAGTGCGGCGCGGACGTCGGCTGGATCGCCGCCGATCTCGCCGGCAAACGGCCGAAGATGGGCCAATCGAACGATGTGCGGGATTGGGTCAAGACGATTTACCACCGGCTTGTCGAATCGATCAACCGGCTGCATGTGGAGGGCAAATACTCCAAGTACGTCGAGGAAGCGATGAATCTGATCAGAGCCCGCTACCGCGAGGGCGTCTCGCTGGAGGAAGCGGCTGCGCACATCGGCATCACGCCGTCTTATCTCAGCCGGCTGTTCAAGGAGGAGACCGGCATGAGCTTCACCGAGTCGATCAATCATTTCAAGATCGAGCTGAGCAAGCAGTACATCGAAAGCGGCAATCAGACGATCAAGGAGATGTACCGCCGGCTCGGATTCAACAATTACAGCTATTTTTTCAAAGTGTTCAAGGATATTGTCGGGGAAACGCCGCAATCGTATGCGAAGAAGTATTTGAAGCACAAGTGAGAAGTTATACAGCCGATTCGGACAGGGAGTTACTGCCGACCTACCGCTCGCCACGTAGAACAAACTTTATCCCTCTTCGCTCGTCAACCTCTCCAACCGTTATATTATGCGTCCTACGGCCGTATACTGGTGTGTAATCCGAAGCCCTGCAAGGCTTGGCAGGTTGGAAAGGCTTCGGATTCGCAACCTGCCGCGAAGGAGGGCGTATAGCGATGCGCGCTTGGAAAATGGTGGTGTTCCCGCATTGCGAGTGGAGCCGGTACCCGTACAAGAGTTTGCTGGAGCGGCTGCGAGGCTTGCTCTTGCAGCCAGGAGCCGAAGATTCGCAGGAGCCTTCGATGTTCTATTGGATGGAGTCCAAGGTACCGGAACAGTTCCCGGCTGAGATGCGGCCGAGTACGCTGGAGGAGCTGAAGGCGCTCCCCCGCGATGAGGTGATCGCGATCGTCTCGCATCCCTACTGGGTGACGGCGGCTGCATCCCTCCGCCCCGCTTTCACAGTTGCCTGGCTGCCGAGCCTCGCGATCGGAGAACAAGGAGCGGAGCTGTGGACGCGTTCCACCGCCCAACTGACCGCCATAGCCGACCTCGTCTGCGTGGAAGAGGAAACCGTCTTCTTGCAATATTCGCTGCGCCATTCAGCCGTCCAATTGCTGAAGGGCGAGGAACGGCTCACGATGGAGGCGGGAGACGGGACAGTGACAGATACCGCGATGCCGGCGACATCGCAGGTTCGGTCAGCCGCCTTGCCGGATTACGAGGACTTCGTGCTCCAGGCGGTGCGGTCGCTTTTGGAAGAAGGCTCGGCCGCTCCATTGACTCCTGCTGTGTGGTGGCGAAGATTGAACTACTATACCCGTCTTCGCACGACGACCAAGGCGCATGAAACCGTGTCGTTCCTGCTGGCGGTATATTTGTATTTGCTGAAGGAGCAAATCGCCGAGGCGTTGCTGCTGGAAGCGTTTCAGGAGGTCGTACACCTGCAAAGAGGCGACGGGCTGAGCACCCATTACCGCTTTCTCTCCGCCATCTACGCGCAGCAGGATCAGATCGCCAAAGCTGTGCAGGTATACGGTATCTCCGTCCTGACCGAGGAAGAGCAGAAGCGGTATGAAGGGCTTTGCGTCTGGCTGGAGCAAGGCGAGCCTCTGCTGGCGAAGGCGCTGCTCTTCTACTATAACGACGACTATCGCTCGGCTGTCACCACCTTGCGGGAGCAAGATACACCTGCGTCCAGGACACTGCTCGTGCAGCTGCTGCTCGAAATAGGCCGGCTGGAGGAGGCGCTGGAACAGCTGAGCCGCACGGCTTTCCCTTCTACCGAAGACAGGCTGAACATGCTGCTGCTCGCCGGAATGGCGCATGTGATGCGTGGAGAGCCGCACGAAGCGATCGGCGTGCTCCTGGAGGCGACGCTCATCCACGAGCCCTCCATCGCCCGGATCGGCGAAGTCGAGCTTTACGAGGACGCCCTCCGGCGGCTCATGACGGAGCTGACGCAGCGGCAGAACGAACGGGAAGGGCCGGTGGCGCCATGATCCGCAGGGTGAGAAAAACAAGCGGCAACAAGCTGACAGCGATCATGCAGGTGCGCAATGAAGCGAGCCGCTTCCTGCCGCTCGTGCTGGAGGAGCTGTGCACATTCGTCGACGAGATCGTCGTGGTGGACGATCATAGCACCGACCGGACGGCAGAGGTATGCCGAGCTTGTCCCAAAGTCGTCAAGCTGGTCACGCTAGAGGACTCCCTCTTCGCCCAGGAGTGGGAGCTCCGCACGCTGCTCTGGCAAACCGCCGCCGCTACCGAACCCGACTGGCTGCTCTCCGTCGATGCCGACGAACTGTACGAACGGAAAGCTAGGGAATACATCCCCCATCTGATCAACCAGGATCGGGTGGATTGGTTCAGCTTTCGGTTCTATGATTTCTGGGGCGGCACGACCCACTATCGCGACGACGCGCTATGGACGCTGCACAAACGGCAATATATTTCGCTGGTCCGGTTTTTTCCCGAGTTTCCTTACTGGTATCCGAAAAAGGATCATCATATGTCCCGGCTCCCCCCGGCCTGCTACATGTTCCGAGGCGAGCATACCGCGCTCCGCGTGAAGCATCTGGGCTGGGCCGGCAGCCTGGAGGACCGCGTGCGCAAATATTTGCGCTATAAGAAAATGGACCCGGACGGCCGGTGGGGAAGCCTCGCGCAGTACGAGTCGATCCTCGACCTGGAACCGAACCTGGTCGAATGGCAGGAGTAGAAGCGGATGACCAAAGTGAGCCTGTTCACCCACAATTTCCTCGACGGGTACAACCAAGATTACAGCCGGGTTTATGGCGGCGGGCTGGAGCGGTATATTTACGACTTGTGCCTGCTGATCCAGGAGCTCGGCCATCAGCCGGTGGTGCATCAGTTGTCCTATGGCGAGCCTTTCCTCGCCCGGCTGGATGGCATTGACGTGTTCGGTCATGTGTTCGAGCAGACCCGGATTGTGGATGCCTTCGATCGAATGGCCGAGATGGCGGAGGGGGTCTTCATTTACACGAGCTGCATATGGCACCCGCTGCGCTACCGGCCGGGGAGCCTCGGGATTTGCCACGGCATCAACTGGGATCGGCCTTCGATTACGTATGAGTCCAAACGCGATGTTGCGCAAGCGCTGCAAGGCGCGATGGAGGGGCTTCGCAAGCTGGTGTCGGTAGATTCGCATGTAGTGACCTATTGCCGGTCGGTATGTATGTTCGGCAACCCCGAGCAGATCGAGCTTATCCCGAATGCGGTCGATACGCGGCATTTCTCGCCTCGGCGCCAGCAATTGACGGGCACTGACGTAGGGGAAGGCGAGCTGCGCATCCTGTACCCCCGTCGGCTCAGTCTCGAGCGCGGCTTGCTGCCGATGATGCTGGTGACCGACCGGCTGCTGGAGGCGTATCCGCATGTCACCGTCGAGTTCGCCGGCGAGCTCGTCGAGCATAGCGACGTGGGGCAAGCGTTCCGCCTGTGGCACCGCCATCACCCGCACCGACGGCGCATCCTGCATCGCACGTACGATTTCAAGAAAGTGCGGAACGCTTACCGCGAGGCGGATATCGCCGTCATTCCCTCGACTTATTCGGAGGGCACCTCGTACTCCTGCCTCGAGGCGATGAGCTGCGGCTTGCCGGTCGTGGCGAGCAACGTAGGCGGTCTGAACGACTTGATTATCGACGGCTTCAATGGACTGAAGACGACGCCGACGCCCCAGCCGCTGCTGGACGCCTTGATCCGGCTGGTCGAAGACGCGGAGCTGCGGCGCAAGCTAAGCCGGCATGCCCGGCAGACGGCACTAGCTTTTGACAAGCGCGTCTGGGACAGCCGGTGGCGGAACGTGTTGGCGGAGTTTCTGGGATGGAGAGCCTGAGTAAACAGACTGAGAACCAAATTTCTTTCTTTTGCGCGAACAGTGGCGAACTGAGTACTTAAGTACTCTAAACGCGAAGCTAGATTCGCGAATTGGATACTTAGGTACTCAGATTGGCCGAAATGGAGCTTGTATGCGAAATTTGGTACTCCAATAGAGAAATTTGTTATCCAGCACCCCGACACCAGCCCTCCATCATCTTAATTTGATCTAATCGGCGAGAAGCAGGCCGCGGTAGTCGCTCGCCAACTGCGGGAGGCAACCCTTGGGCGAGCTTGGGAGCCTGTCGATGTGAGCTGCGGCCAAGCCGGCGAGCGCGTGCACGAGGCCGACCGCCTGCGCCGGGCTGTCCGGCGCGGCGGCGAGGATTGTAAGGGCGTCGCGGTGGCGGTCGAGCTGCAGCGCCAGCACGGCGGCCAAGCGCTGGGCGGCGGGCGGTAGAACAGGTGGCGTCAATGAAGCGTCGATGAGCCAGGCGTCCAGCAGCCGCTGCTGTACAGCGGGCTGCGCCTGAAGCAACCCGCAGGCGAGCGAGGCCGGGAGACCGGCCCAGCGCACGGCTGGCGGCGCCTCCGCCGCAAGGCGCAGCCACGCGTCCCAGGCGCCGGCGCGCAGGAGCGCTTGTCGGAGGCGCGGGTAGTCGTCGGAGGCGGGAGGCCTGGCGGGAGGCCTGGCGGGAGGCCTGGCGGGAGGCCTGGCGGGAGGCCTGGCGGGAGGCCTGGCGGGAGGCCTGGCGGGAG
>NZ_BIMA01000129.1 GCF_004000845.1 Paenibacillus koleovorans NBRC 103111 | reverse complement strand
TTTATGGAACTAAATGGATAATTGGGGGTGGATTTTGTGTGCGGAAGGGTATTTTTGTAAGATTGTGGTCCATGCGCGGTCGTGGGGAGGCATCCATTTCGTTTGGGTTAAGCCTGTTTGGCACGGCGATTAAACCCAGGCCTCGGAGCAATTAATTGCCGAACCATGAGTTTCAAGTTGACGACGATTGCTGAAACGGTCGACTTGATCTGAATCGTATCCCGTTCCCGGGAATGCGACCGGCCAAGCCCGCAATCATTCTTCAGTTCCTTGTTTTTGCGTTCCACCAAATACCGTAGCTTATGGGCTGCCTTGCCCTCGTCACTTGCGTTGTAGGCTTTTGCCGCTTCGTAAGTGTCATAGTAATAGCTGTGAAACACCCTCTTCCCATCCTTGCTCGTCGTACACTCCATTTTAAGAGGGCATTCTTGGCAATCTTTCTTAGAAAACTCAAATTGGAATCCTTCTATCTGAGGTTTGTCATAGAATCGAACGGTTTCTTTGCCGTTCGGGCAGGTGTACACATTCTTTTCGCGATTGTACGTGAAGCGACTGATGTCATATAATCCGGTTGGATTTCGTGTCGCTACAGGGGCTACAACCTCAATACCTAGGGCTGCCAATGCCAATCGTTCCTTCCCGTAGCCGTACGCAGTATCGCCCAACAACGTTCGAGGCGTAACGTGAAAGAAGGATTGGATCCCGCGAACCATATCCACCATAGCTACTCGATCGGGCTCACTGGCCGGGATGACGCGTGTATCTAAAATGACGGAACGAGTCGAGCACAGGTTTTGCACCTTAAATCCTTTGGTCATCACAAAGCGACTTTTGGCACCTAGTCGGGCCTCAGGGGCGTGAGCGCTAATAATCCGATGTGCAGGACGATCCTTACGCGGAATCTTTTCATACGCTATAGCATCAATAGGGTGCGAAGCCTCGGGTTCGGGTGAATGGGAGAATGGAGACTCCAAGGAAGGAGGCTCCAAAGAGCTGTGCACACCTTCTGAACCTTCGTCGGGATCGGGATGCGAAGCGGCCTCGGGTTCGGGTGAGTGGGAAGAGGAAGCCTCCAAGGAAGGAGGCTCCGGAGAGCCGTGCGCCACTTCTGAACCTTCGTCGAGATCGGGCTGCGAATCGGGATCAACCGGTCTGCAGGTTTCGATGAGAATTTGTTCCAACAAGGCTTGCAGCTCCAGTGATTTCTGCCTGGCCTTTGGATTCTTCCAGCTCTGCATCAGGGGCACGATGTCTTCGTGGTCAAACCAATTTAAGAGAGCGTAGGCCTCCGCCGCCAGCTTGCTAAAGGCCAGCATTTGATCCTTGTCTGTAGACTGGGCGGATAATCGACGCGTAACCGATTCCAGTTCGAGAGACTTCGTAGTCAATTGATATAAACTCGGATAGCTTCGCTTCAACTGCTGAAGAATCCGAAGCATCGCCTGCTGGATCAGGCGGTAGGCCCCCACCATAACAACGCCAATCTGGCACGGAAATGAGTCGATAATCCATTGCTCGTTTCGATCGCCCCACAGACCTAAGCTGTACAATTGAGCCAGAATGTACAGATGGCAAGCTTGGAACATAGCGGGACCCAGCCGAGCACGGTCCTTTCCAATCGTACTATGATCGAAGCCGATGAAATCAACGGGAACACCGGAGAAGCGCTTAAAAAACAAGTCACCGACAATGTGCAGTTCCGTCCCGCGGTACGAGAGATTTTCGTAGGCCTGAAGGAGATGCACCTTAAGTTTGAGGGATGGAGGATAAGGACGTTGTCCCCGGCCTGAATACAGAACCGCGCACAACCGGTCGGCAAAAGTAAAATCAACTTTAGGTTCCAGATAGCTCCAGAAGGGGTGAGGAGGAAGCTTGGAATAAACCAACAGGTCAATAAACGAAAGTTGATCAAACGATTTATAGCGAACACGGGTGTACATACCGGAAGCCCTCCTGAAAACAAGTATATTCTTATTATACCATGAATTCAGGAGTATTCGGGAGAAATATGGGGATTATATCGTAATTATAGCCGTTTTTAACCGATTTCGGCTATTTTTTATTTCGTGCACCTTAGAGGTGATAATTATCCACAGTTAATCGACAGCCTCTTTTTTCGGACTAGGGAGCAAGGGTACAGGCGCCACGCTGCTCGGGAATGCTCTACGCCTCGAGCGGGTAGAGCTGGTTGCGGGAATGCGACGGAATGGGAGGATCATGGATCGTTCTAGGGGCGTTTTTTCAGAAAAAACGTAACGCCATGAACGAAAGAAGGAACAGAATGATCTTCCCAATCACAACCAATACAGGAATAAGACCGCCCCTTTTGGCAAAAAATAACGCGGATCGGCCCATTTTCAGACGAGGAGGCGAGGGAGTGAACAAACAAACCGGTATCGGCATCCTCCCGCTGGCGTTTACCTGGATCATGTCGGTCGGGCTGAACAACCACGTACTCGTCCTGCCGTTCATTCTGCATTCCTCCGGCCGCGATTCCTGGATCAGCGTACTGATCGGGATGGGGCTCGCGCTGATCTGGTCGCCGCTTCTCTATTACATTCTGAAGTCCGCAAAAGGCTATCACCTGAAAGACTGGCTCGTGCAAGCCTGCGGCAAGGCAGGGGCCTGGATCATCCTGGCCATCATCCTGCTCGGCCAATTCGCCGTCGTCTTCTCGACGTACGAGGATACGGTACGCTGGACGGACTCCAGCTACTTGCTGGAAACGCCGCAGTTCATTATCACGATCGCCATTCTCCCGCTCTGCTACTTCGCCGCACAAGGAGGGATCGAGACGATCGCGATCTGCGCCGGGCTTTTTTTTCCCTTCGTGGCGCTGTTGGGGATATTCGTCATGGCGGTCAACTTCCAATTCAAAGATTACACCCTGCTGTTTCCGTTGTTCGTAGATGGGTATGCGCCGGTCTGGAAGGGAGCGGTCTATGCCGGAGTTGGCTACGCGGAGCTGCTGATGCTGTTGTTCATCCAACACCATGTGAAGAAGCCGATTCGCTATTTGCACGTGTTTCTATTGCTGATGATGATTACGTGGATTACGACTGGGCCGATCTCCGGGTCGATCTCCGCCTTCGGAGCCGTTGAAGCGAGCATTCAACGCTACCCGGCCTTCGAGCAATGGAAGCTCGCCCGCATCGGAAGCTATATCGAGCATATGGACTTCTTCTCCATCTTCCAATGGTTGTCCGGCGCATTCATTCGCATCTCGTTGGGCCTTTATCTCATGATCGAGCTATTGAAAGTAAAATCGGTCGTCGGCAAAAATATTGCGCTGCTAGCTGTATCGGTAGTGATGATGCTCGTGGTGATCATCCCGAAAAGCGACATGATGTTCGACGCGATGCTATACAATTATTTGTTCCCGGGCTATCTGATCCTCATGTTCTCCCTGTCGCTGGTGCTGGGAGGATTGGCGGTCCGGATGAATCGGAAAGGAAGGAGGGCACCGTCATGACGGAGCCGTCAGTCGATAGCGCTGTTCTGCAAACTACCCTGAAGGAACTCGATTACGAGCGGTTGGAGCAAGTGTTCTCGGATTGTCACGATTTGAAGCTGTCCAAGAAACGGATGCGAACGGAAGTCGGCATACAAACCGCCTTCATCGCCTATGTCGAAGGGTTAGCGGATGCGAAGGAGATCAACGAGGCGTTGCTGCATCACTTCCAACATATGCTGCTGCACCAGGCGCCGGAGCTGCAGCAGGGCGAGGAGAGGCCTGAGGTTACCGACATGGAGCTGAGCTACAACCCGTTCGACGAAGAGACGAGCTTGGAGATGCTGGTCGACGTGGTGATGAGAGGCAACCTGCTGATCGTACTCCCCGAATCGAAGTGCGCCTATGCGCTGGAATCCCGCAAAGTCCCCCAACGGCAAACCGAGGAGTCAGCCTCGGAGGTGTCGATCAAAGGCCCGCGGGACGGCTTCACCGAGGACATCATCATCAATGTGGCGCTGGTCCGCAAACGGCTGCCTTCTTTGACACTTGCCCACGAGCGGTTCGTGATCGGTTCGCGCAGCAAAACGGCGGTATCGCTCCTTTACTTGAAAGATGTAGTCAATATGGAGTGGGTGGAGGAAAGCCGGGCGAAGCTGAACGGCATAAACACGGAAGTGCTCGCGAACACGCAGCAGCTGGAGGAATATTTGACGGGTAGAGCGTTCAGTCTGTTTCCGCTCATCGACTATATCGGACGGCCCGATCATGTCGTGCTGGGGTTGGAACGGGGCCGCCTTATTTTCCTGATCGACGGAACTCCATTGGCGCTGCTGGCGCCGGCAAATCTGGAATCCGTCTTGAAATCGCCGGAGGATGCTTATTTTCCTCCGTATTACGTACTGTTCGAACGGATTATCCGCAGCGTAGGCTTATTCCTGGCGGTTTTGCTCCCCGGGTTCTGGGTCGCTTTGTCCGCGTTCAATATGAATCAGCTGCCGTTCACGCTGCTCACGACGATCACCGTCTCCCGCATCGGTCTCCCGCTCCCTGCGCCACTGGAAGCGATTCTGCTCATCGGCCTGTTCGAAATATTCCGTGAAGCCGGCGTCCGCCTGCCGAAAGCGGTCGGGCAAACAGTAGCTGTAGTAGGGGGATTGATCATAGGAGAGACGGCGATCGATGCCGGTCTGACTTCGCCGACCATGCTGGTAGCCAGCTCCATATCCGTCGTCTCCTCGTTCCTGCTCGTCAATCAGAACTTGGCGGGTACGGTCAGCCTGCTTCGTCTCTATGTCTTGGTATGGTCCTCGTTTCTGGGCATGTTCGGCATGTTCATGGCCTTTTTCTCGATCGTCCTGTATATGGCCCGTCTGCATTCGTTTGGTGTCCCGTATCTCGCACCGTTCTCGCCTGCAGGGTTCCACGACATCCGACAAAGCTGGAGCTTGATCGCGCAGACGAAAAACAAGAAACGGCTGAAATTGCTTAAGACGCATGGCGACAAATCTTAGGAAGGGCGGTGAGAGCATTGTGGAGCAAGCGAATGCTAATGCACGCCACTATGGCGGTTCTCTTGCTGGCCATGCTACCGGGATGCTGGGACCTCAAGGAAATCGTAAACCGCAATTACATCGCCTCCATCGGATTCGATTTCGTGGATAACGAGTACAAAGTATATGTCCAGCTGCTCGACTTCTCTTCCATTGCGAAGCAAGCATCTGGCAAACCCGTTGCCCCGGCTCAGACTTGGATAGGCATGGCCGAAGGCAAAACCGTCATCCATGCGTTGAACAACTTATACCGCTCTTCTCAGCAGCAGACCGATTGGGATCATGTAAACTCTATTTTGCTGACCGAACGGGCTATGGAGCAGGGGATCGATCAGCTGTTGGACGGGCTCTTTCGCTTTCGCTCGGTCCGATACACATGCTGGGTATTCTCGACGAAAATGGATATCCCCGAGCTGCTGGGCGTCAACTCTTTCTTCAACCAGTCGGCGATTCGCACCTTATTACATAGTCCCCACGATCTGTACGCCCAACGCTCATATATACGGCCCATCCGCTACGTAGATTTGGTGAAGTCGGCGAAGGAGCCGGGTCAAACCGCACGCATTCCCTCTCTACATATGTCGGAGGACACCTGGCTGATGAATGACAAACCTGACCCGAAGATGTCGATTGACGGTCTGTACGCCGTTCGGATCGGGGAGAAGCCGGTTTGGTTCTCGGAGAAACAAGCGGCTGGCGTTCGTTGGTTTGAGCAAAAATTCGACGAAAGCCCGATGATCCTCATGAAGGGGACGACGACGATCGGGACGGTAAAGCTCGTTCGCCATACCAGTCGGATTCAAGTCGATGTCGAGAACGAGGAGCCGGTTTTTCATTTTCTGATGCGGATCCGAGCGAATCTGGTGGAGCTGAAAGAGCAGTTGTCGGAGGAGGAGCTATCTAAGTTGACGGAAAGCTTGATTACGAAGGAAATCGAGGCGACGATGACCAGGGCGGTGGAGCGGAATACGGATCTGTTCCAACTGGAGCATCAGCTGTTCCGACAGAACAACAAGCTCTGGAAGCGGTTGACCGACAACGGGACGAAGCCGCTTGCCATCAGCCGGGAGCAGCTTCGCCCGCATGTGCAAGTGCAGATGCAATTCGAGGGACGATTTTGGCATTTGATCCAGAAACAAGATAATAAAGGATAGTCGATTTTTCTCGCATAATTCCGTTCCGGGAGCCGCATTCTATCTGATGGATGAGAAGAAGAAAGGTGGCAAGCACATGGCGGATTGTGGCAGTAGTAAGGTTTTGCGGTTCGGGATCGTGGCGGCGTTGTCGGTAGGGCTTCTGACCGCTTCGGGCTGCGCGGGGAAAATGAAAATTCCGGGGGGATCCGGCGTCGAAGGGAAGAGCGGCAAGGATGGGATGCACATCCTGAACGTCGTCCCGAAAAACGAGGATGTGCGTATTCCCGTCACCAAGATCGACGGCAAAGATTATGTGGCCGCCCAACTTCTGGCCGACGTGCTGGAGTACCGAACGTTCTGGGATGCGGACTCCGGTACGATGAAGCTTGGCGTGAATGCGCCAGAGGTAGAACTGAAGAATGACAGCACCCAGGCCGTAAAGGAAGATCAGCCGCTTCAGCTGTCAATAGCGCCGATCTATAATAAGGATGCGATGTACATTCCGGTGCAATCCCTTGGAGAATTGTTCGGCTCCGAGATGATGTTCCGCAGCAATGAGAATGAAGTGACCGTGCAGCCCACGACTCCTAAGGTGGATAAAAGCTTGATCTCGGCTCCTCCGCAGGAAGGACAAGCGGGTAGCGATCTCAGCTTCGCCGAAGAGCTTCCACCGGGGCCTGTTCCGGCGCCTGCACCGGCTCCCGCACCGAACCGGATGCGCGCTCAAGCGGTCGGAGGCGGCATCAACGCCGAACAGATGGAGACCTACGGCAAGCGCTACTTGGGCGTCAAGTATAAGTTCGGTACGGGTCCGTACTCGCAGTCGGGTTTCTTCGACTGCTCCTCGTTCATGCAGCACTTGTTCGGCAAACAAGGCGTCGACTTGCCTCGGACGGCTAGAGCCCAGGCGAAGCTCGGGACGGGAGTCAGCCGCAAAAACCTGAAGCCGGGCGACCTATTGTTCTTCTACGTGCCTGGCCGGTTCCGGACCGATCATACAGTCGGCCATGTAGGGCTGTACATTGGTCACAATGAGATGCTGCACAGCTCGCCGGAGCCGGAGAACGGGGTGCAGATTACGAACATCAACAAGGAATATTGGCAGAACACGTTCCTGGAGGCGCGGCGGATCAAGCAATAGGTCCGTGAGGGAAGCTTGGCGGTCAGCCCATCCCCATCGGATTCCACGGACCCGTCTGATGGCCCTTCCACTCCGAGCCGTCTTCCCATACTTCCTTTTTCCAGATCGGCACGATTACCTTCAATCGCTCAATTGCATAGCGGCTCGCATCGTAGCATTCATCCCGATGGGGAGATGCTACCGCGATCACGACGCTGATCTCGCCGGCCGGCACGGAGCCGAGCCGATGCGAGATCGCACAGACGGCGCCTGTCCATCGGGCGCTTATTTCGCGTCCGATCTGCCGCAGCGTCTCCAGCGCCATCGGCTCGTACGCTTCATACTCGAGCAGAATCGTTCGTTTGCCGTGCGTATACTCGCGCGTGGAGCCGACGAAGGCGAGCACGGCTCCGTATTTCGGATCGCTGACTTGCCGGCATACCTCCTCCACGGAGAGAGGCTCGTACGTCAGCCGGAACCGGTCTTCGAACCGCTGCGCCTCGACTTCCTCGGGCGTCGGCTCCCCGCCGGAAACCGGCGGGATGAGGGCGAGCTCGTCCGCCTCCGTCACTTCGGCTTCGTCCGCCGCGTAGCTGCGGTTCACGGCGGCGAACGATGCGTGAACGGAATCTGCGGCGGCGGGGAACCTCGCGCATAACGCGAGCTTCAGCTCGCCGACGGTCATCCGCTCGCGAGCATCTTCCGTATGCCATTCTATACGGCTTGAGCCGATTTTTTCTGCCAATCCGGCGAAAAGCAAGATCGTCAATTTCATAGGGTTCCACTCCTGGGAAGCTCGTATTTTAGAATCATCCTACTAATGCTGAGCGATGCTTGTCAATCCCGCTACATAACGCTGTTCAAGCCGCATACAATGAGTACTGTTCGATTCGGCGGACAAGAGGCAGGATTTTGCAGGCCGAGGACCGAATCAATAGCTGGAGAACCGTGAGAAAGGGGCAGGATCATGCCGGGACAATCGCAACAGCTGCACATCGTGCACACGAACGACTTACATAGCAGCTTCGAGCAGATGCCCCGGATCGCAACGGCCGTCCGGCGGGCTAGAGCGAAGTGGGGCGAGGAGCAATTGCTGCTGCTTGATATCGGCGATCATATGGATCGTATGCGCGTGGAGACGGAGGGCAGCATGGGCGAGGCGAACGTCGCCGTGCTGAACGCCACCGGCTACGATGCGGTCGTGCTGGGCAATAACGAGGGGTTGACTTTTCCGAAGGCCACGATAGCCGATACGTATCGCAAGCATGCCCAGTTTCGCATACTGGGTACGAATTTACTGGATAGCGATATAGGGCGGCAGCCGGATTGGCTCTCTTCCTCGGTCTTGCTGCAGCGAGGGAATTTGAAGGTCGGCTTGATCGGGGTGACGGCTTTCTATGCGAGCTTCTACGCCTTGCTCGGCTGGACGGCAACAGAGCCGCTTCAAGCGGTGCGCGAGGAGGCAATCAAGCTTCGCCTTGCCGGGGCGCAGCTGGTCATCGTCATGTCGCACTTAGGTTTGATGATGGATCAGCGGATGGCACGGGAGACTGAAGGCATCGATCTGATTCTCGGCGGGCATAGCCATCATCTGATGGAGCAGCCCGAGCGCGAAGGAAGCGTGTGGCTGGCCGCGACCGGCAGTCATGGCCGCTTTATCGGCGAGCTGACGGTATCCTATGATTTTGAAACGGGGAACGTCACGCTGGATGAGGGGGACTCCGTGCCTCTGGGACAGTATGAGCCGGATGAGGCCATCGCTTCCTTGATCGAGCGTTACAGGGTGTGCAGTGTGGACCGGCTCGAGCAGGTCGTCGCCACCTTGGAACACCCGCTGGATGTTGATTGGTATGGCGAGTCTCCGCTCGGGAACTTGCTGGCCTCCGGGATTCGACGCTGGACGGGAGCGGAGATCGGTCTCGTCAATGCCGGACAGCTGCTCTCGGGTCTTGAGAGAGGGCCCGTTACGCTCGGCCGGCTGCACGCCATGTGCCCGTCGCCGATCAATCCATGCCTGACGATGCTTGACGGCCGGCATTTGCTCGAAGCGCTGGAGGAATCGCTTCAGCCTGATTATATGGAGCGGGCGATCAAGGGGTATGGCTTTCGCGGTCAAGTGCTGGGAATTCTGGGCACGGACGGGCTATCCATTGAATACGATCCGAACGGCGAGGCAGGAGCGAGTATTCTTAGTGTTCTTGTGAACGGCGTGCCTCTCGAGCTGGAGCGGCGGTATCGGGTCGGTATGATCGATATGTTCACGTTCGGCAGCGGCTATATGTCGCTCAGCCGGGGCGAGGACACGACTTATTATTTGCCGGAGTTTATTCGGGACGTGCTGCGGGCGCAATTGGGACGGCCCGAGGAGCTGGACCGCTGCCGGCGGTTGAACTGGTTGGCAAGATAGGGGAGGGTGTTAACGATGGATTTATGGATTGCGCTTGTTATCGGGATCGTAGAAGGGTTAACGGAGTTTTTACCGGTATCTTCGACCGGACATATGATTTTGACCGGCCATTTGCTGAACTTTGAAGGCGCCAAGGCGGAGACGTTCGAGATCGTCATCCAGCTAGGGGCGATTTTGGCGGTCGCGCTGATCTATTGGCGGCGGGTGCTGCGGTTGTTCGGCTATCGGGACGAGGCGACTCGCGCGAAGCCCGCACGGTTGAATCTCATTCATATCGCGATTGCAATCGTGCCTGCGATGGGGCTCGCTTTTCTACTGAAGGATCAAATCAAGCTGTTATTCTCTCCAGAGACGGTAGTGATCGGGCTTGTGGTCGGAGGGATTTTCCTCATTATCGGGGAAAAGCAGCAGTCCAAGATCACGACGAACGATCTCGACGAATTCACGTACCGGCAGGCGCTATTCGTCGGGCTGGCGCAAATTTTGGCGCTGTGGCCGGGCTTTTCCCGTTCCGGTGCGACGATAGCGGGGGGTATGCTGGCGGGGGCGAGCCGGGCGGCGGCGGCGGATTTCACGTTTTTGATTGCGATTCCGGTCATGGTCATGGCTTCGGGCTACGAGATGCTCAGCAGCTATGAGATGTTCAGCTCCTCGGATTTGACCTTTTTCGCGGTCGGCTTCGTCGTATCGTTTATCGTGGCGCTGCTCGCCGTCGTTTCATTCATTAAGCTGGTCGGGCGGCTGAAGCTTACTTATTTTGCCTACTACCGATTTGCTTTGGCGGGGATAGTCCTTCTGTATATGTCTTTAGGCGGCTTTCAATAAAGCTCGTCTGGAAATGTCTGATGCTTTTGGCTCAAATTGCGGAACGGTGTCGAATCGACGCCGTTTTTTTATTGCCAATCGTATGCTCCTTCGTATACCATTTAAGGCAAGGCATACTTTCAGGTACATATTGGCAATGGGAAATGGCGGGACATCGATGAGGCTGATTCCGATCGGGGCTTGTATGCCAGGCATGCGGCTCGCGAAAAACATACACAATGAGGAAGGACTCGTCCTTCTGGCGGAACGCGTAGAGCTGACGGAGGCGATCATTCGCAAGCTGGGCCTTCACGGCGTATCCTTTCTCTACATAGAGGACAAGCGGACGGAGGATATCGTAATCGCGGACGTGATCCGGGCCGAGACGCGGCAGAGGGCGATGAAGGAAATCCGCACGGAGTTCCGTCGGCTTATGACCGATGCGATGCCCAGGAAAGCGATCAACGCGCCGTTCTTCGGAAAGGCGTTCAAACAGATTATCTCGATGATCGTCGATGACTTGAAGGACAATGAGAATGCGATGATCCTGCTGGCGGAGATCAGCATCACCGATCATTATTTATACCAGCATTCGCTTAGCGTCTGCTTGTACTCGCTGCTTATGGGTGTGGCGCAAGGGTATGATCAGAACGAGCTGATGACGCTCGGGCTCGGCGCGCTGCTGCACGACATCGGAAAGACGCGTATCCCGACCGACATTTTGTTCAAGAAAGGCCCACTCGATTCGAACGAGCTGCAGGCGATGCGCAGTCATCCCGAGCTCGGCTTCCGCATGCTGAAGGACGAGCCCAACATCCCGCTTCTGTCGGCGCATTGCGCCCTGCAGCATCACGAGCGGATCGACGGGAGCGGGTATCCGCGCGGCATCAAGGGCTCGAACGTCCACAGCTATGCGCAGTGGATCGGCATCCTGGATTCCTACGACGCGATGACGTCCTATCGGGTTTATCGCGACACTGCCCTGCTGCCGCATCAGGCGATGGAAGAGCTGTTCGCGGGGGCCGGCACGCAGTACGACAAGATGAAGGTGGAGCTGTTCCGCGACCGGGTCGCTCTGTATCCGCTAGGGCTGCAGGTCAAGCTCAGCACGGGCGAGGCGGGTGTGGTCGTGGACCTGAACAGCCGGTTCTCGCAGCGTCCTGTTGTGCGCGTCCTGCAGGACCCGATCGGCGGAGAGGTGAGCCAGCCGTATGAAATCGATTTGTCCAAAAACTTGAGCGTCATGATTATCGCCGTCCATCCGTTTGATTGATGGGCGGTTTTTGTTTACAATGAAAACAATCGAATGTTTTCAAACTAGGAATTTAGGTGAATTATAAAGTGGAACCATCCCTTTCTCATACAACACGGAAGCAAGAACGGGCTTTGCCTTTGTTGACCCCGACGAATGATCCTTGGGATCCGATCCGCTCGCTCCAGCGTTACGGGCGTCATGTTCTGACCAGCATAGAGATGACAATGACGAATTTGTGCAATATGCGCTGCGAGCATTGCGCCGTCGGCGATGCCTTGACGATGACGGAGGGCGCTCGACTGCCGCTCTCCGACATGCTGAGGCGGCTGGACGAGATCGAGACGCTGGAGACGATCAGCATTACGGGCGGGGAGCCCACGTATCAAGAGAAGACGGTGCGCGAGTATATCGTGCCGCTGCTTCGGTACGCTCGCGATCGTGGCGTCCGGTCGCAGATCAACTCGAATTTGACACTGGACCCGGGGCGTTATGAGCTGCTGGCTCCGTATCTGGACGTCATGCATATCTCGTTCAATTATTTGAATGTTGACGATTTCCATGCGGTCGGCTTCGTCAATACGGCGCACCCGGTCGGACGCGAGACGGCGGCGAAGCTGTACGAGCGTATGATCGAGAATACAGTCGCCTTGAGCAAGGGCGGCATGTACGTCAGCGCCGAGTCGATGATCAACTATCGGACGCATGAGAAGCTTCCGGCGATTCATCGGCTGATCGAAGAGATGGGCTGTCGTCGGCACGAGGTGCATCCGATGTATCCGAGCGCTTTCGCCTCCACGCTGCCGATGCTGTCGCTCGAGCAGACGCGGTCGGCGATCGGTCGGTTGCTCGACGCTCGCAATCCCGATATGTGGATGCTGTTCGGCACGCTGCCTTTCTTCGCCTGCAGCGAGCGCGAGGAGGATCGGGCGATTATCCGGCGGCTGCTCGAAGCGCCGAACGTCACCGTGCGCAACGATCCGGACGGCCGCAATCGGCTGAACGTCAATTTGTTCAACGGCGACGTGTTCGTAACCGATTTCTCCGACTTGTCCGCGCTCGGCAACATCAAGACGGATTCGCTGGAGAGCGTCTTCGAACGGTGGATGCGCCATCCGCTTAACCTGAAGGTCAACTGCCACTGCCCGACGGCCGCTTGCTGCGGACCGAACCTGTTAGTGGCGGATATGTATTATAAGGAAGTCGATTTCAAACACCGCCAAGCTTTAGTGGGCTGATGCCGCTGGTCACTAGTTATTTGTCGATTGGGCCGGATGCTATCGGAGGGAGGCCCGCTATCCCCTGAGAGGAAGTACCGCCATGGAAGAGCATGTGTTTCACTGGAGCGCTATCTTTTGGTATATGCTGCTTGTGCTGCTGCTTGTACTGTTGAACGGATTTTTCGTCGCGGCGGAGTTCGCGCTTGTCAAGGTGCGGCAGACTCGCCTGACCCAGCTCGTCAACGAAGGGAATAAACGTGCCCGCTACGCGCTTAAGGTGAACAAGAAGCTGGACGCTTATTTATCCGCCACCCAGCTTGGCATTACGCTGGCGTCGCTCGGCTTGGGTTGGGTGGGCGAAGAGGCGGTGTCGGAGCTGCTCGTGACACCGCTGCTAGGCCGGATCGGTATCGAAGACGCGGTGCTAAGCCACACAATTTCGTTCGCCGTCGCTTTTGCCGTCATCACGTTCCTCCATATCGTACTGGGAGAGCTGGCGCCGAAGTCGCTGGCCATCCAGCGATCGGAGAAAACGTCGCTCTGGCTGTCAATGCCTCTTATGCTGTTCTATAAGCTGTTTTTTCCGCTGATCGTCGTCTTGAACGGCACCGCCAACCGGTTGCTGCGGCTTGTCGGCGTCGAGCCGGCGACGGAGCATGAGGCGCATACGGAGGAAGAGATCCGCATCCTGATGAACCAGAGCGCAAAAAGCGGTCACATCGACAAGGATGAGCTCGCGTTGTTCGACAATATTTTCGAGTTCTCCGAGCGAATGGCTCGGGAAGTGATGCTGCCGCGCATCGACATGGACTGCCTGTTCGTCGACCAGTCGTGGGCGGACAACATGAAGACGGTGTATGCGACCAAACATACCCGCTACCCCGTAGCGCTGCAGGACAAGGACCGGATCGTCGGCTTCGTGCATATAACGGATTTGCTGACGGCCGACCCGAACGAAGAGCATCAGCTCGAGACGTTCATCCGGCCGATCTTGACCGTGCCCGAGTCGATGGAGATTAGCCAAGTGCTGCGACTCATGCAGAAGCGGCAATCGCAGCTCGCCATCGTTATCGACGAGTACGGCGGCACGGCGGGCTTGCTCACGAGCGAGGAAATCGTCGAAGAGATCGTCGGCGATCTGCGCGATGAGTTCGACGAATACCGTCCAAGCATCGAAGTGAAGGGGCACATTACCTCTGTAGAAGGCCGGATGCTGCTGGAGGAAGTGAGCGATATGCTCAACATCTCGCTCGAGGACGATGAGGTCGACTCGATCGGCGGCTGGTTGTTCAAGCAGCTGGAGGGGATGCCGGCCAAAGGCAAGAAGGTAACGGCCGGTTTATATATTTTTGAAGTGGGTGAAGTGGATCGTTTGCGCATTTTGCGCGTACATATCTATAGACAAGATGAACTGTCGAGTGGGGCGGGACCTGTTCCGTCTGTTACGTGAGGGGATTCGAGAAGCTGAAGAGGAGGACTACGCTTGTCCGCAAAGACGATTATTATGATGGGGCTTGGCTTGCTGGCGCTCTACGGGCTGTTTACGGTTGGTTCGCCGTTTCTGCTCGCCATCGTCATCGCCCTGTTCCTGGAGCCTGTCATCGTCCCGATGATGAAAGTGTTCCGCTTGAACCGCCCGGCGGCATCCGCCATTGTGTGCACGCTGTTCACGCTGCTGTTGTTCGGGCTGGCCTATCTGCTTGGGCTCCAGATGGTGGCGCAGCTCGTGGAGTTCTGGGATAAGGCGCCGCATTATTTCACCGAGGCGAGTAAGTATTTCCAGGATGCGACCGAGCGGACGCAGCTGTTCTATGACTCGCTCCCGGGCGACATGGCCGAGCAAGTACAGAGCGGGATCGAAGCCGGCGTCACGGCGCTGACCAATTCGCTCAACGGCATTATGAAGAGCATCTCCGGCTATTTCATCGGATTTGCGAAGTTTATACCGACGTTCGTCATTTACTTCATCGTGTTTCTCGTAGCGCTGTACTTGTTCAGCATCGGCATGCCGCGGATCAAGCAGTCGTTCTTGTCCTTGTTCGAGGAGAAGTCGCAGGGCAAGGTCGATGAAGTGCTGCAGAGCTTGCGCAGCTCGGTATTTGGCTTCTTGCGGGCGCAGGTCATCCTTAGCGCGATGACGTACATCATCGCCATGATCGGGCTGCTCATCTTGAAGGTCGAGTACCCGCTGGCGATTTCGCTGCTCGTCGTCCTCGTCGACATCTTGCCGATTCTGGGCGTGGGCTCCGCCCTCGTGCCTTGGGCGCTGTACAGCATCATCACCGGGAATGCGTTCCTCGCGGTTGGCCTTATTATTTTGTTCGTCGTCATTACCGTCGTACGGCGCATCATCGAGCCCAAGGTGCTCGGCGACGCGGTCGGCATCGGGGCTTTGCCGGCGCTCGTCGGCCTGTATGTAGGCTTCGAGCTGTTCGGCGTCATCGGCCTGTTCCTCGGCCCGATCATCGTCATTATTTATCAAGCGATGCGCAAGGTCGGGTTGCTGCAGTTCAAGATCAAGCTGGAGTAGTCCCACAAGCCTCGGCATCCTCACCAAAGGAATGCCGGGGCTTTAACTATTTCGTTTGACGACACACGCAAATTTTGTAGGGAGAGGACGGATGGAGTATGCAACTGGAGATGATTTACTTGGATCGGCCGCTTATGATCAAACGGGCGGTTGACATTGCCATCCCGCAAGCGGATGCAGAAGGGCGCAAACAAACGACCGCTTTGTTGTATGTGCATGGCGGCGGTTGGAATTTGGGGGCGCGCGAGCAGTTTCATCATCATCTGGAGCATTTCTCGTTGAGGGGGTATTGGGCAGGCAGCGTCGGCTATCGTCTGGCGCCGGGAGCGAAGTGGCAGGAGCAGCTGAAGGATGTGATGGAAGGCTACGGCCGGTTTCTTCAGCGCATCGATGAAGCCGGCGATCATGTGGACCGCGTTATCGTCATCGGCAGCTCGGCGGGCGCGCATCTCGCTTCGCTGCTTGCGCTCATGGAGCCTTGGCAGCTGGATGTTCCGGTAGTGCTGGCGGAGGGCCAGGCCCGCTGGCGCAAGCCGGATGCTTGCGTGTCGATCAATGGCCCGGGCTCCATGGAGCGCTGGGACGACATGAACGAGTTGATTCGAGAGAGCATTGAGCGGGTTGCCGGGGTTGGCTATGACGACGAAACCGACGTGTTCGCGAAGATGTCGCCGGACCGTTACGTGCGTGCCGGTTGTCCGGACTTCCTGTTCCTGATCGTGGAGCGGGAGAAATATTTCCCCCATCCTCTCGTCTATCGCATGAGCGATTCGATTCGCGCCGCCGGCTCCCGTTCGGAAGTCGTCTACTTCGAGGACGCGGATCATGGATTTTTTTACGGGATCTCGAGCCCGCTTCAGCAAAAGGCGTTGGCCGTTCTGGAAAAATTCGTAGAGGCCATCGGCGCAGCGGAAAGCTCGTTGAAATAGCCTTCGTGTTTGCCCTGATAGAGTGGCTGTAGCTTCGGGGAGGCGGCAAAATCGCCTGGTTTGACGAGCGCTTGATGGTTGTCCATAAGGATGCGGTCCGCTTGCTCGAGAACGGCGGCGACGAACTGGGAGCAGAAGAAGCGGTCTTGAGGAGCGTACGGTTTGCCCAGAAGCACGCCGAATAGGCCGAGAAGGTTGTACTTGTACTTGGACTGCTCCTTCATCATGTCCGCTACAAACGCCTGCATCCGGTCGTATTCGGCGGCGCTCACTTCCAATTTGTAAATGGCGAAGCTCCACTTCCGGTAAGCCGACGACTGCATGTTTTCTTTCACGAGTCCGCCGTCGAACGGATTGTTCAAGTTTTTGCGGCCGAAGCTGTACACCTCCTTCAGAGAAGGGTCGAAGCTGATCGAAGCATGGTTCATCGCGTCGCCGGTGAACCGGCCGATGAGTCCGCTGAACCAGGTTCCGGTTTCGGTCAAAATGATATAGACGTTTTTAGTTGACGAGGCAATCGCTTCGTTTTTTTGTATGGTCGGGGTGGTTGTTGATGGGTTGGGATTGAAGAGGGGGCGCATTTTGCTCATCCTCCGGGGATCGATTTAGTCCGAGTAAGGACACTTTTATCGTACCGTGGCGGCTCTTTTCTCGAAACGGCCCCTAGGCCGTAAAGCGATTACGACCTTGGTCCAGCTTGCAGCCGGACCTTCATGCCTGAAGCTTTTTTCCGCGGAATCAGTTGCATTTCTGAACGTTTCGTTTCGAATTTGTATGGATCGGTCGGATCGGTTGTGCTAAGATGAGAGTATCTTCTTGCTAAGGAGGCTTTTTTTATGTCATCCTCACCTACATTCGATACGATTTGCCTCAGCTCGCTGATTAAGGTGTTCGCCGACGAGGAAGTTGGGGAACGTCCTTTCCTGAAAGGCACCGCACTCGCTAATGAAACGTATTCGTTCCAAATCGCTTATCGCTCCGACTCGCTGCTCAAGCTGATCCGCACCCGCGTTGTCTCCGGGCTTACCGCTCGCGTCTCGCTGCGGACCGTGGGACTCGTCACTTGCGAAATGCCGAATTACTCCGACGCCGATCAGAATGTGCTGCGACTGGCGCCGGGCTTGTACCCCGATCCCTTGTATCCGGTTACCGAGCTGGACGGATTGACAGCCATACCGGGGCAATGGCGCTCGCTGTGGGTGACCGTGACGCTGGACGGCAGCGTGAAGCCGGGCACTTATCCGATTACGATCCAATTTACTGCGAATAATGGAGAGCCGTTGGGCGAAGAGACGTTCGGCCTGAAGGTTCTGACCGCCGAGCTCCCCGAGCAGAAGCTGCTCCATACGGAATGGTTCCATGCGGATTGCCTCGCCACCTATTATGGCGTGGATGTATTCAGCGAGGCGCATTGGACGATCGTGGAGTCTTTTATTGCGACGGCTGTGAAGCATGGCATCAATATGATTTTGACGCCGCTGTTCACCCCGCCTCTCGATACCCGGATCGGCGGCGAACGTCCGACCACTCAACTGGTTGACGTGACGGTGGAGCGCGAGGGTGTATATAGCTTCGGGTTTGATCGGTTGAAGCGCTGGGTGGAGATGTGCGATCGTCTCGGCGTGCAATATTTCGAGTTCTCGCATCTGTTCACGCAATGGGGGGCGAAGCATGCGCCTAAGATTGTGGCGCAGGTGGACGGCTCCGAGCAACGGATCTTCGGCTGGGACACGGATGCGACGGGGGTGGCTTACAAAGACTTCCTCGCGCAATTCCTGCCGCAGCTGGTCGGCTTCATCAAGGAGAACGGCTTGGAGAAGCGCAGCTACTTCCACGTGTCGGACGAGCCTACGACGCCCCATTTGCCGACGTATGAGAGCGCCAGCTCGTGGCTGTCGCAGTTCCTGGGCGAGTTCCCGGTCATGGACGCCCTGTCGGAGTATGACTTCTACGAGCGCGGCTTGGTGAAAATGCCGATACCGGCGAACAATCATATCGAGCCGTTCCTCGAGCATGAGGTGCCTGGCTTGTGGACGTACTATTGCTGCGCGCAGCATCAGGACGTCTCGAACCGCTTCATCTGCATGCCGTCCGCCCGCAATCGGGTGCTGGCGCTGCAGCTGTACAAGTTCAACATTGCCGGCTTCCTGCATTGGGGCTATAATTTCTACTACTCGCAATACTCGCGGTATCCGATCGACCCGTACCGGGTGACGGATGCGGGGCATGCGTTCCCTTCGGGCGACCCGTTCGTCGTGTACCCTGGCGCGGACGGCCAGCCGGTCGAGTCGATCCGGCTCGAGGTGTTCTATGAAGCGCTGCAGGATTTGCGCGCGTTGGAGAAGCTCGAGAGCCTCATCGGCCGCGAGCGGGTGCTGGCTTTGCTCGAGGAGGGCCTCGAGCGGCCGATCACGTTCAGCGAGTACCCGCACGACGCGAGCTGGCTGCTCGAGAAGCGCGCGCAGGTGAACGCGCTGATCGAGTCGGAATCGCTGGCACAGGCGGAAGCGACTCCGACGGCTTGATTATCCTTGCTACAAACACAACGAGCCTCTGGACATAGGCGTCCAGAGGCTTTTTCGACATATAAGAAAGTTTAAG
>NZ_BIMA01000128.1 GCF_004000845.1 Paenibacillus koleovorans NBRC 103111 | reverse complement strand
CGCGCCAAACGGAACACCCAACGCCAGAGGACCTAAACGGTGTCTTTCTGATCAGGTTTTCTTCTTTATCGTGTACACAAAAATGGGCGATTGCGCATACACTGGAGCATCACTCCACAGGAACGATAGAGAAAAGGAGACTGCTCTATGTATTGGAATTCATACTACGGCGGCTACGGGTTGCCTGTCGAAGCCCGGGCGTGCATCAGCGAGCGGGAGCTGCAGCTCCGCCAGACGATGCGCCGGCTGTGGGAAGACCATAGCGCCTGGACGCGCATGACGATCATCAGCATCGTGTCCGGCCTGCCGGACGAGGCGGTCGTCACGAAGCGGCTGCTCCGCAATCCCATCGATATGGCGAATGCGTTGCAGCCGTTCTATGGGCAAGCGTTCGCCGCCCGGTTCGGCCAGCTCATGACCGAGCATTTGACGATAGCGGCTCAGCTCGTCAAGGCGGCTAAAGCAGGCAAGAAGGAGGAAGCCGCGAAGCTGGAGAAGGATTGGTACCACAATGCCGATCAAATTGCCGCTTTGCTCGCTCAAGTGAATCCTTACTTTAACGAACAGGATTGGCGGAGGATGCTTCATGAGCATTTGAGGCTGGTGAAGGAAGAAGCCGTCCTGCGATTGACCGGGGATTATGTGAAGGACATTGCGAATTACGATGTAATCGTGAAGCAGGCGCTGGAGATGGCAGATTCGATGTCGGCCGGTATCTTGATGCAGTTCCCGCATGTATTCCGGTAGGTCTGCACCATCCCATTAAGAAGACCTGATTGGAAATACACCGATCAGGTTTTTCGTTTCGAAAACTTGAATATTCTAGTATGTGAAAAAAGACGTCCTGCCGACCGATGGGCCAGCAGGACGTCTATTTTTTGAGGCTTACGCCTCGTCGTCGTACACTTTAACTTCCTTCATCGTGTCGCCTTGGCGAACGGCGTCGATGTACTCCATGCCCTTCACCACTTTGCCGAAGACGGTGTGAACGCCGTCCAGATGAGGCTGCGGCTGGTAGCAGATGAAGAACTGGCTGCTGCCGGTGTTTTTGCCCGCATGCGCCATGGAGAGCGAGCCGCGCTCATGACGGTTCATATTGTCTTTCGTCTCGCAATCGATCTGGTACCCGGCGCCGCCGTAGCCTGTCCCTTGCGGGCAGCCGCCTTGGGCGACGAAGCCTTTGATGACGCGATGAAATTTAAGGCCGTTATAGAAGCCGGAGTTGGCAAGCTTTTCGAAGTTGGCAACCGTATTAGGAGCTTCGCCCGGATAAAACTCGATGACTACCTTTTCTCCATTTTCAAGCTCGATCGTTCCTTTTTTCATGGGAAATCCTCCTAAAGTACGTTTTGTAGACCATTGTACTAGAAAGCGAAGGCAGAAGCAAAGGCGGTGCGCCTCGAGGCGACGAGGCATTCGGTGTTCGGGAACAGGATGAAAATTCCTTGCTTTTTTCAAAAGACGATGGTACGATCAAACAAACAATTTGGTTTCCTTCGGGGCGGGGTGCAATTCCCCACCGGCGGTGATTTCGCGCAAGCTGCGAATCAGTCCGTGACCCGTGACGGGCGTCAAGCTCGAACGGTGGACTCGGTGCAATTCCGAGACCGACAGTATAGTCTGGATGGGAGAAGGAACAGCGAAGAAATGGCGGACGAAGTCCGGATCGTTTTGGGGATTCTTGTGTCTTTTTTCACAATCGCCCAACAGACGAGCTGTTTCGGCGTGCGTAGCGGCCTGTCGGCAGACAGCCTGTTCGTGCTGAAAATGAAACGCAATATCGTTTGTAAGGGATTGAGAAGAGGACGCAACCCGCTATCCGTGCGTCGAATTGTCATGTTGCCGAGTATGCATTTTATTTGTGATGCGCGACTTTATTCTTCGATGTGCAGCTTCCATCTTTAACCGACCGCCCCTGCGCCACCAAGTTGGCTAGGGGCTTTTTTATTTGGAACGGGAGGCGACCCGACTTGATTGGTACGGACCGATTGAACGATGAATCCTATATGAGGCTCGCGCTGCAGATGGCGACGCAAGCCCGCGGCCAGACCGGCATCAACCCGGTTGTCGGCTGTGTGATCGTCAAGGAAGGCCGCATCGTCGGCATCGGTACGCATCTGCAGCGCGGCTCGCACCACGCCGAGATCCACGCGCTCCATATGGCGGGCGACGAGGCGGCGGGCAGCACGGTGTATGTGACGCTGGAGCCTTGCAGCATTCACGGCCGGACGCCGCCCTGCGCGGAGCGGCTCGTGACGGAGCGGGTGAAGCGCGTCGTCGTGGGCTGCATCGACCCGAATCCCGGCGTCGCCGGAGCCGGGGTCGAGTGGCTGCGCAGCCGCGGCATCGACGTCGAGGTAGGCGTCCTCGAAGAGGACGCCCGACTGTTGAACGAGGCGTTCAACAAATTTATCGTCACCCGGCTGCCTTGGGTGACGCTGAAGACGGCCATGACGCTGGACGGCAAGATCGGCTCTCGTACCGGCGACAGCAAGTGGATCAGCTCGGAGGCGTCGCGCGAGCTTGTACACACGATGCGGCATCGCCATCAGGCGATACTGGTCGGGGTGGACACGGTCATCGCGGACGACCCGCAGCTGACTACGCGCCTCACGGTTCCGGGCTTGCAGCCGATCCGGCTGGTTGTCGATTCTCAGCTGCGTATCCCGCTTGAGGCGCATGTCGTCCGGGAGCGGGATGCCCGCACCATTATCCTGACGACGCAGTCTGCCTCAATGGAACAGATCATGAGGCTGAACGCGGTTGGCGTCGAGGTGATGAAATGCGGAGACGGCGACAAGGTCGACCTGCGTCAGGCGATGGCGATGCTCGGTCAGCGCGAGATTGGGTCGGTGCTGCTCGAGGGCGGCGGCCGGCTGAACGGCGCCATGCTGGAGGCCGAGCTCGTCGACAAGCTCGTCGTATTCGTGGCCCCCAAGCTGATCGGGGGCGGGGCCACGGCGCCGTCGGCGTTCGCCTTCGCCGGCTTCGACAAGATGGCCGACGCGCTCGCGATCGAGCGGCTCCGCGTCGAGCAGATCGGCGCCGATTGCTGCCTGACCGGCTATCCGCACTATATGAGGAGGGAAGCCGCATGTTCACCGGGATCATAGAAGAAGTAGGCCGGATGCGCCGCATTCACGCGCAAGGCCAGGCGATGGTGCTCACGATCGAAGCCCGCACGGTGCTGGAGGATGTGAAGCTCGGCGACAGCATCGCCGTGAACGGTGTCTGCCTGACCGTAATCGCCTTCGACGGCGGCAGCTTCTCGGTCGACGTGATGCCCGAGACTTACCGCAAAACAACCCTAAGGGAGCTGCAAACCGGCAGCCGCGTCAATCTGGAGCGCGCGATGCAGGCGGGCGGCCGATTCGGCGGCCATATCGTACAGGGCCATGTCGACACGACCGGTCGGATCGTCAGCCGACGTCCGGAGGAGAACGCCGTCGTGTTCGCGATCGAACCGCAAACGTCCTCTCTGATGCGCTACATGCTGCCGCATGGCTCGATTACGATCGACGGCATCAGCCTGACGCTAGTGCGAGTCACGGAATCGGGCTTCACCGTCTCGATCATTCCCCATACGCTTGCCCAAACCGTGCTTCAAGGTAAACAGCCCGGCGACACCGTCAATCTGGAATGCGACATTTTGGGCAAATATATCGAGAGGCTGCTTCATTACCGAAGCGGCCCTGCAAACGGGGATTCGTCGGAAGACGACAAGTCCCAAGGCGTGACCGCAGCTTTTTTAGCCAAACACGGCTTTCTATAAACCTATCCGACACCAAGGGGGATGACCGATGGAACAGCGATCCGCATTTCATACGATTGAAGAAGCGATCATCGATCTGATGCTGGGCAAAGTCATAATTGTGGCGGACGACGAAGACCGCGAGAACGAAGGGGACTTCATCGCGCTGGCGGACAAGGCGACGCCGGAAGTGATTAACTTCATGATCAAGGAAGGGCGCGGGCTTGTATGCGTGCCGATCACCGAAGAGCGTGCTTCCGAGCTCGATTTGCCGCCTATGGTGGCGCACAATACCGACAAACACAGCACGGCGTTCACGATTTCCGTCGACCATATCGACACGACGACCGGAATTTCCGCCTCGGAACGGTCTACGACCATCCGCGCTTTGATCGACACGAATGCCAGACCTGAGCATTTTCGTCGGCCGGGCCATATTTTCCCGCTCATCGCCAAAAAGGGCGGAGTCCTGAGACGGGCGGGCCATACCGAAGCGAGCGTCGATCTGGCGCGTATGTGCGGCTCCTACCCGGCGGCGGTCATTTGCGAAGTGATCAAGGAAGACGGGGAGATGGCCCGGGTGCCCGACCTGCGGCAGATCGCCGAGCGGCACAACCTGAAGATGATCACGATCCGCGATCTGATCCATTACCGCAATGAGAAGGAGAAGCTCGTCAAGCGCGAGGTGGAGATCAAGCTGCCGACCGATTACGGCACGTTTACGGCAATCGCCTATACGAACGAAGTGAACGATCAGGAGCATGTGGCGCTCGTAAAAGGCAAAATCGACGCTGATCAGCCGGTGCTCGTACGGATGCACTCCGAATGTTTGACCGGCGACGTGTTCCACTCCCATCGCTGCGATTGCGGACCACAACTGGCGGCGGCGCTGCAGCAGATCGATGAAGCCGGAGGCGGCGTACTCGTTTATTTGCGCCAGGAAGGCCGCGGCATCGGCCTGATCAACAAGTTGAAGGCCTACAAGCTGCAAGAGCAGGGATTCGACACCGTCGACGCGAATATTAAGTTAGGCTTCGCGCCGGATTTGCGCGATTACGGCATTGGCGCGCAAATCTTGAAGGATCTCGGCATCCGCCAAATTCGCCTGCTGACGAACAATCCCCGCAAAATCCGGGGACTCGAAGGCTACGGCATGGAAATCGTGGAGCGCGTTCCGATCCAGATGGAGGCGTTGGAAGACAATCGCAGCTATTTGCGCACGAAGCAGCTGAAGCTCGGGCATCTGCTGACGATTGCCGGCGAGGCCGACGGGATCTAATTTGATTCCGTCGCAACTATCATTCATTTTATAACAACAAAGGAGCAAATGAGACATGGCACGCGTATATGAAGGACACTTAGTATCCGAAGGATTAAAATACGGCGTCGTAGTAGGGCGCTTCAACGAATTCATTACCTCCAAGCTGCTCGGCGGCGCGCTCGACGCGTTCAAACGCCATGGCGTCAAGGATGAGGAAGTCGACATCGCATGGGTGCCGGGAGCCTTCGAAATTCCCTTGGTCGCGCAAAAAATGGCCGCCAGCGGCCGTTATGACGCCGTTATCACGCTCGGCGCCGTCATCCGCGGCTCCACGCCGCATTTCGACTACGTCTGCAGCGAGGTGGCCAAAGGCGTGTCGGCGATCAGCCTGAAAACGGATGTGCCTACGATCTTCGGCGTGCTGACGACCGATTCGATCGAACAAGCGATCGAACGCGCCGGCACGAAAGCCGGCAACAAGGGCTGGGAAGCGGCGGCTACGGCGATCGAGATGGCGAACCTGACGAAACAGCTCGAGAGCCAATGGAGTGGCTAAACGGGATTCAGCTCGACTCGCTCTTGTCCCGGATCGTGGCGCTGCTCGTCGCCATCACGCTGCATGACGCCGCCCAGGCCGCCGCTGCTTCGCTGCTCGGCGACCGGACGGCCCGGGAGCAGGGCCGTATGACACTGAATCCGCTCGCCCATTTGAGCGCCATCGGCTTGCTGCCGATCCTCTTCGGACCGTTCGGATGGTCGAAGCCGGTGCCGGTGGCGCCTAGCGGGCAACTGCGCCGGCCATGGCATGCAGTAGCCATCTATGCAAGCGGACCTGCCGTGAACCTGATTGTAGCGGTGCTGCTGTGGGGGATCGAGCTGCATCTGCCTGGCGCGATCTCGGGCGGACTGTTTCACAGCGTGCTGCAATGGTTCATCATCGTCAATATGATGCTCGTGCTGCTGCATCTGCTGCCTTTCTACCCGATGGACTTGTGGAAGATCATCCGACGAGGACTGCCCCAAGCCTGGGAGCCCAAGCTGAACAGGCAGGAGCGGCTGGGAACGGCCGTCCTCATTGCGCTGATTGTAACGCCATTCGGGCAGGTGCTGTTTATGAAAGGCTTCAATGTGCTCGGAAATGTCGTCATGCAGTTGTATGGAGCAGGGTAGGAGGCTGGGCTTGGCGCGATGAAGGTACAATTTAAGCTGGAGACGTTCGAGGGGCCGCTCGATTTGCTGCTGCACCTGATCGACAAGTCCGAGATCGACATTTACAACATTCCGATCAACGAGATTACCGACCAATACATGGAAGTGCTGAGCGGGATGCAAGAGCTGGAGCTCGAATTGACGAGCGAGTTTCTGGTCATGGCTGCGACGCTACTGTCGATCAAGAGCCAGATGCTGCTGCCCAAGCCGCCGGTCATTGAGTTTGAAGACGACTATTATGATATGGACGACGGTTATGATCCTAGAGCCGAGCTCGTGCAAAAGCTGATCGAATACCGCAAATACAAAAATATCGCCGAGGAGCTGCGGGAGAAGGAGCTGGCCCGGAGCTTGATCTACACGCGCGAGCCGGAGGATTTGACCCCGTTTATACCGCAGGTCATCGAGAATCCCGTCAAGGGGCTGCATGTGGCTGATCTCGTGTTTGCCTTTCAGCGGGCGCTTCGCAAAATGCGCCAGCGGCACGCGGTAGCGCGCATCCGGCGCGACGAAATCTCCGTCAAAGACCGGATGGTGCAGATTACGGATTGGCTGCAGGATAGCGGAGGCAGAGGACTGTTCTCTCATCTGCTCGACGAGGGGTACGACCGGGAAGATGTCGTGGTCACATTTCTCGCCATTCTGGAGCTGATGAAAACGAAGCAGATCGTCTGTTTCCAGAACGGATTGTTCGATGATATCGTACTGGAACGGCGGGACCCGCAGGAGATCGTTGCACCGACTGCCGATGACAAGAACCCGGAGGATTTGACAGCAGACGGGATAGAGAGAGAGGAATCGTAGCATGGATGCCATGGATGCCCGCCGGATGAAATCGGTGATAGAGGGACTGCTCTTCGTCTCGGGCGACGAAGGGCTCGATGTGAAGCAGCTGGCGGACGTGCTGGACGTGCAGCCCCAGCTCATCAAGGAGCTGCTGAAGGACATGACGTCCGACTATAAACGCCAAAAGCGCGGCATTCAGATTGTGGAGCTGGCCGGCGCTTATCAGCTGACGACGCTGCCGGACCACGCGCCGTTCTTCGAGAAGCTGGCGCATTCGCCAACGAGGTCGAGCTTGTCTCAGGCGGCTCTGGAGACGCTAGCGATTGTAGCCTATAAGCAGCCGCTCACCCGCGTCGACATTGAGGAGATTCGCGGCGTGAAGTCGGATCGGGCGCTCCATACGCTAGTTGCGAAAGATTTGATCCACGAAGTCGGTCGCGCGGAAGCCGTCGGCCGACCGATTCTGTACGGCACGACCAAGTCGTTCCTCGATTATTTCGGCCTGGCTGCCTTGCAGGACTTGCCGGATTCGAGCGCCTTCCAGCCCGACGCAGGACTGGAGGAGGAGACGCGGATGCTGTTCGCCCGCTTGGACGGCGAGCAGATGACGATCGACGACGTGGATGGGAGCGATCAGGGATGACGCTTACCGCCATTCTGCTCGTCACCATAGCTGGAATGATGCACGCCATCTGGAACATGCTTACGAAGCGAAGCGGTTCCCAGATGGCTTTTTTGTGGTGGGCGCAGCTCACGGCGATCGTGGGTCTCGCCCCGGTAGCTTTCCTCGTCGATGGGTTGGAATGGCTCAGAGGACCGACGGCGATCGGCTTTTTGTTACTCAGCATGCTGCTGCATGGCGTTTATATCGTTTTATTGGCGGTTGCGTATCGAATGGGAGATTTATCGGTTGTATATCCGGTCATGCGAGGCATCAGCCCGGTATTGCTTCCGTTGCTTGGTGTTCTCGTGTTGAACGAATCTTTATTTGCTTTTGACTATGCAGGAATCGGACTTATTGTACTTGGCATTTGGCTACTGGGAAGCGGCGGTAGGTCGCAAGCTGGCGATAAGCTGCAATGGAAGGCGGTATGTATCGCGATTCTCGTCGGGCTAGCAGTAACATCCTATACGCTCATCGATAAGCTGGCGATCGAGACCGCCGGCATTCCTCCGTTATCCCTCAACTCGGCAAGCAACATCGGTAATGCGCTTTTTCTCACATACTTTGCGATTCGCTCCCGTCATCTTCGACAGGAATGGAGGCATCATAAGCCGGCCTGGCTGATTGGCGGTCTACTTGCGTCCGCAGGGTACGTCCTTTTCCTATATGCGATGGACTTGGCTCCGCTTGCTCAAATCGCACCTATGCGGGAGATCGGAACGGTATTCGGCACCTTGCTCGGACTGTTTGTATTACGGGAATCCCAGGCGCGCACGTTGCCGAGAATGCTGGCCAGTTTCCTGATCACAGCCGGGGTTATTGCGCTCGGTTGGTAATGTTATCAAAGGATGGAATTGCCGCGCCCAAGCCATACTAAGCTTTATGAAGCTGGATGGACGGGGGAAGGCGGTATGATTTGGGTATGGTCAGGACTGGGCGTTGCGCTCCTCCTATTGTTGTTGCTGATCTGGTTCAGCGATGTCCGGACAGGCATTCATTTTTCTCGGGTCGCTGAAGACGATCACTTCAACATTCGAGTCCGGGCGCTGTTCGGGCTTGTTCGGTTCGAATACTCGGTGCCGATTATGAAATTCAAAGGGTTGAAGGGGCTGTTGATCGAACAGCAAAGCGGTACCTCGCTGCCCGGCGACTTGAATAAGAAGACCGAAGATGAGGAGTGGATCGACAAACACCGCATCCGGCTGTTTCTCGACCAAACCAAGCAGCTGCTGAAGTATACGGAAGGGCTGACGGAGTGGACGAGGCAATCGATGAAAAAGGTACGCTGTACCGAGCTCCGCTGGAGCACTCGGATCGGCGTTGTCGATGCGCCGGAAACCGCGATTCTGAGCGGCATCGTCTGGGGAGTCAAGTCGGCGGTGATGCGCGTCGCGTACAAATATGTCAACGTGCAGGCGAAGCCCGTGCTTCATGTGTTTCCGATCTATAATCGCACACATTTTTCCACTGAGTTCATCGTGGTCACTCATATTCGGGCCGGACAAGCGCTGCTCGCCGGGTTGCGGCTGCTGCCGCGAATCAAGCGGGTCAAGGGAGGCTTCCTGGTTTGGCGCCGCACATTGTTCCAGCCGTCCAATTCCCGTACATAGGCGAACGGGCTTCGGGTCATGCTAAGGGAGCATGAGAAATCCTTGATCTATAGCTGATTCACCAAAGGAGGAGACAACGGGTCCATGACAGAACATCCAATTCAAGGGTTAATGAAGACCGCAATGGAGCAGATTACAGAGATGGTAAATGTCAACACGATTGTTGGCGACGCCATTGAAACGCCGGACGGCAGCGTCATTATGCCGATCTCCAAAGTAGGCTTCGGCTTCGCAGCCGGGGGCAGCGAATTTGCGGCGGAGGAGACGGACGGTACCACTAACCATGGCAAACATGGCGAGGCGAACGCTCACAATGCCAATGTGTCCCTTCCGTTCGGCGGAGGCAGCGGGGGTGGCGTTTCGATTACGCCGATCGCATTCCTCGTCGTCGGCAAAACCGGTGTAAAGGTCGTGCCGCTTGACAATCAGACCCACCTGTACGAGCGGTTGATCGATTCCGCGCCGCAAGTATTCGATAAGATTCAAGGGATGATCAAATCGAACCATTCCGGTCACCGGGATGACAATATTATGATGTAAATGAAAAATCGGGCCGCTGTTCGAAAACAGCCGCCCGATTTTTTTCTGTGACGGTACAATTACGAACCCGGTAATCTCGAATCCTTAAAAAGGACAAAAAATCGGCATCCTCGCCATGGAAGGGGTGGAACTGCGCCTTTATGCTAGTCGTAGTTCTACGAATAACAGGTCGACATGATGCAGGAGGTTGTCGTGTGTAACGAACAAATAGAACAAGCAATACACAAGATCCCGCTGGTAGTGGTGAAGTCCCCAGAGCTCCCGGTGCCAGACGGGAAAAGGGTCCCATTCGGCTGGGAGGCCCGGGCGGTAGGTTCGTTAGCGGGCAGTCCTGCCACATGCCTCCGGACGGCCGTGTCTGCGGTGGATAAGGCATGGCTTGACGCCTTCACTGTGGAGAAGGCATATTTGCGCCTCACGGTTGCCATTGACGTGCGGGAGGAGAAGGAGATCGAAGTGTTGCTCCCGGAGAGCGGGCAACTGCTCGGCATACTGGATATCCGCTATGCGTATGCGTTGCAAATATTCGAGCTGTCGATCGAACCGGAGGCAATTCCTGAAGCGCTGAGCCAGGGTATTCGTCTCCGGCTGCGAAAGGGCGATCAGCCGCTGTGGGTCCTTGCCGCTGCCGATTCCGCGTCAAGCGGCGATACGCTTCTTCCCCATTTGCTGCTCGTCTCCAAGATGATTGAGCGGGAGCGAGGCTTCTTCACCCGGCTCGCATCCACGGCCTCAATCCAACCCTTCGGTTGGATGGAAGGTTGCGTGCTGGACGGGCTGTACGACCTTAATGCCGCGCATCCCGAGTCCCTGCGGTGGCGACAGGTACTGCAAGAGCATTTGGATCACTATCTGGACGATGAGGGCGGCCTCACCTACGAGAACCCGCGCAGTGAGCCGGTCGATAGCCGAGTGTACGGTATCGAAGGGACCCTCCCCTTCGCAATAATCGCGAAGCTATGGCCAGAGCATCCTGTGCTGGAACTGGCCTTGCAGTTCTGGCATGCCCGGGCACGCGAGGGAGGCGGCCTGATTGCGGACAGAAGTGTGACGGCGGAGGGAGCCTATACAGTTGCCTACCCGCTCGCTGTCTTGGCCCGGAAGCGCAGGAGCCGGGAGTTGGCTGAGCTGGCGGTCGGCAATCTGCAGGCTCGGCGCCAGGCTCTCGTCACCGAGCGCGGTCTATGCTGGATCGAGGACCAAGGCCAACCCGAACGGTATCTCAATTGGGCTCGGGCATACGCATGGTACATGCTCGGCTTAGTCCGATCGATTGTGGAACTGCGGCAGATGGACCCGAAGGACAGGCCGAAGCTGGACGGGATTGAACTGGCCTTCACTGAGATCGCTGTAGCGGCTGCCGCTTCTCAGGGAAGTGACGGCCTGTGGCCCTGCTTCCTGGGAGAGCCGGTCACCGGAGTCGACACGAGCGGCTCGGCCGGGATTGCGGCGGCTATTGCAATCGGCGTACATCATGGGCTTCTGCCTCCCGCGATGCGCGACGCGACTAGCTGGGCCTACCTTCGGCTTGTTGAGTACTTGTCCCCGGATGGATTTCTAACGGGCGTGGCCCAATCCAATCGAAACGGGGAGGCGCTGCAGCGGGGCGGGTATCGTGTCATTTCGCAGATGGCCATGGGGCTGATGGGGCAATTGGCCGCAGTGCTCGGCCATGGGGAGGAGAAGGGACGGCAGACCGAATCTCTAGTATAATAGAGGCGGCAAGCAGAGAAGGGGGACTGTTGTGGACGCGATAAACTTGGATATTGATTGTACGGTGACCGACATCCGCTATGTGGTATACCGCGAGCCGAACGCCGGCTGGAAGGTCGGGTATGCCAACGATCTGTACCACATCCTGGTCTATTGTACGGGCGGCCGGGCCCGCTACGCTGTCGACGGGCAGTTCTATACGATTGAAGAAGGAGATGCGCTGCTGTTCCCCAAGCGGCTAATGCACGAAGGGTACAGCGATCCTGACAACCCGTGGTCGTTTTACACCGTCCAGTTCGATCTGCTTTTCGGCGGCGAGTCCGAGCCGTCTTTTGCCCGGTTGCGACCTGTGGTTAAGTGCAACTGCCACTACGAATTCTCCACGCTAATTCAAGAATTGTACCGTGCCTGGCAAGTGAAGGCCCCCGGCTACCTGTTGAAGAGCCGTGGGCTCCTGATGCAGCTCCTGTACCTGCTGATCCGGGAGCAGGCCTCACTTGCCTCCAGCGGGCGGCATGCTGCGTTGATTGAGCAGCTGATGCATAGGATGGCCGCGGATTGTCGAACTTCCTGCAATGCTGAGGAACTGGCTGCGATCGTGGGGCTCAGTCCTTCTCATCTGCGGGCCGTGTTCAAACAGGTGACGGGCATGACCGTAAACCGCTATCTGCAGCAAGTCCGCATCAGCCAGGCCCGCGACCTGCTGCTGAGCGGCGCGTGCAACGTGAGCGAAGCTGCCGAGCGGGTTGGGTTTCAAGATATTTACTCTTTCAGTAAGCTATTCAAGCGCATGACGGGGGTGACTCCCTCGGAATATAGGAATCGGTAGCCTCAAAAGGAGTAACTTCATTTCAGGCCGCGGCCAAGAGCGTTTGATGCCGTTCAATGCTTATGCGCCGGAAGTAAACTTCCGGCGCAGCGCTTCATTCCCTGCTCTTGATCCGTTCGTAAAGGAAGTCCACGATATGGACGGCTTCCATCTTGTCGCCGAGCTGCTCGCGGTCGATGCCGACCTTCATCTGCAGCAGGCAGCCCGGATTGCTCGTGATCAAGTAATGCGCGTTCGTTTCCTTCACATGCTCCATCTTGTGCTCCAGAATATCGTTGGACATGTCCTGCTGCACGAGATTGTAGATCCCCGCGGAGCCGCAGCAGCGGTCGGCGCCCTTCAGCTCGACGAACCTGACGTCGGCGACGCGGTTCATCAAGTTGCGCGGAGCGCTGCTCGAGCGCATGACATTGCGCAGGTGGCAGGAGTCTTGGTACGTAATCGTAATGGACTCGCCAGTGCCGACCTCGGCTTTGTCTTCGTGATTTGCTGCAAATTGAGGGAGGCGGCCTTTTTCCAGCAGGATGAGGGAAATGTCCTTCACGCGGGTAGCGAACCATTTGGCATCTTCCGCCGCTTCCGGGTCGTCATGCAGCAGATGGTCGTACTCGACGAGCAAGGCGCCGCAGCCGCCGGCGTTCGAGACGATGTAATCGACATTCGCCTCGCGGAAGGCGCGGATGTTGAGCTTCGCGAGCGCGCGGGCGTCGTCCAGCTCGCCGGAGTGGGCGTGCAAGGCGCCGCAGCAGCTTTGCGTCTCGGGGATAACGACATCGAAGCCGGCTTCGGCGAGCAGCTTCACGGTGTTGCGATTTGTCTCGGTGAACAGCACGTCCATAAGGCAGCCGCGGAACATGCCGACTCGGGCGACCGCCTTGCCCTTGGCGGGGACGAATGTGCCGAATGTCTCTAAGACGCCTTTGGCGGAAGCTTCCGGCATAATCGCTTCCATATCCCGCATGTTTTTCGGGAACAGCTTCATCATGCCGGTTTTGCGCACGATCGCGCGGAGGCCGGTTTTCTGGTACAGGCTCAAGCCGCGGCCGAGCAGCTTCATCCGCTTCTGGTAAGGGAATACTTGCTTGAACATGACGTTGCGCACGCCTTTCACCCACCAGCGGTGCTCCTCATGCTCTTCGAGCACGTCGCGCGTCTGCTCGAGCAGATGACCGTACTTGACGTCGGCGGGACAGACCGGCTCACAGGCACGACAGCCGAGGCACAGGTCCATCTGCTCGCGGAACGCCTGGTCCGGCGTCATCAGGTCGTCGACGACGGCTTTCATAAGTGCGATCCGCCCGCGAGGGGAAGCCGCTTCGATGCCGGTCTCGATGAACGTCGGACAAGCCGCCTGGCAAAATCCGCAGCGCATGCAGTTCGTAAGCTGGTCGTAGTCCAGCGTTGTCTTCATCCGTTCGGTGATGAGGTTAGGAGCCTGACTCATTGATGGACCACCACCCTTTTGCGCGTTTCTTTGGAAAATATTTTACCGGGATTCATAATGCCGTTCGGGTCGAACACTTTCTTGATGCCTCTCATTACTTCCATGCCTACCGGCCCGACCTTCCACTCGAGGTACGGCGCTTTGACAATGCCTACGCCATGTTCGCCGGTAATGGTGCCCCCGAGCGCAAGGGCCGCTTCGAAAATTTCTTCGAACGCCAGCTCGACGCGATGAATTTCGTCCTTGTTGCGGGCATCGGTCGTGCAGGTTGGATGGAGGTTGCCGTCGCCGGCGTGGCCGAATGTGCAAATTTGCAAGTCATACTTCTTGGCGATGCGGTTGATCTCGATGACCATGTCGGCAATTTTGGACCGCGGCACGGTCGCATCCTCCAGGATCGTGGTCGGGCGAATGCGAGCGAGCGTCGACAGGGCGCTGCGGCGCGCCAGCATCAGCTTCTCGGCTTCCTGCGCGTCCGCCGCCATTTTCACCTCAACGGCGCCTTGCTCCTTGCAGATGCGCACGATCTCGATAATGTCCTTCTCGACGACGGATTCGTCCAGCCCGTCCTGCTCGATCAGCAGGATGGCGTCCATATCGAGCGGCAGCCCGATTTTATTGAAGCCTTCCACGACTTGGATCGTCGGATTATCGAGGAACTCCAGCGTAGCGGGAATGATCCGGTTGCCGACAATGGCCGAGACGGAGCGTGCCGCCGCATAAATGTCCTTGTACATCGCGACCATCGTTTTCTTATACTTCGGAGCCGGGATCAGCTTGACGGTCGCTTCGGTGACGATAGCCAACGTGCCCTCGGAGCCGACGAGCAGCTTCGTGAGGTCATAACCGGCCACGTCTTTATAAAGCTTGCCGCCGGTACGGATGATCTCGCCGGAAGGGAGAACGGCTTCGAGTCCGATTACATAGTCCTTGGTCGTACCGTATTTGAGTCCGCGCAAGCCGCCTGCGCATTCCATGATGTTGCCGCCGAGCGAAGAGATGACCATGCTGCCCGGATCGGGCGGATAGAAGAGGCCGCGCTTCTCCACTTCCATGTGGAACGTCTTCGTGTTCAAGCCGGTCTGAAAAGTAGCGGTCAAGTTGTCGGTATCGATCTCGATCAGCTTGTTCATCCGGTTCATGACCATGACGAGCCCGCCCTCGGTCGGTACGGTACCGCCGCATAAATTGCTGCCCGCGCCGCGTCCGACGATCGGTACGAGGTGTTCGTTCGCAACCTTGAGAACAGCCGCCACTTGCTGCGTATCGGCCGGATAAATGACGCCGTCCGGCATCGCTTGCAGCATCGGCGTCGCATCGTAGGAATGCGAGACGAGCGCTTCCTGATCGTCCTTGAAATATTGAGGACCGACAATGTCGATCAATTGCTCGCGAATCGATTGTGCCAGCATACTCCATGTACCCCCATGAGTTCATCACGAAAATTAGTCAGGTCATCTGATGACTTTTCCATCATTATAGCTTACTATAAAATGTGTGTATAGTCGGTTTCGCAGACATTTTTAGAAACGGGTGGAACAAGGATGACCTTTCAGCAAGTTAAGCCGCAAAAGGGAAACGAGCTCGTCATGGAGGCGATTCGCCGCCAGATCGAGGAGGGGCAGCTTCCGCCCGGGCAGAAAATCGCCTCGGTGGTCGATTTGGCCGCTTCGTTCGGCGTCGGCCGTTCCACGATTCGCGAGGCGCTGAGCGCGCTCCGGGCGATGGGCTACGTCGACATCCGCCAGGGCGGCGGCACTTATGTTGTGGAGACGCTGCCGACGCGGGATGGGGCTGGCGGAGGGCTAGACGCCGGAGCGATCTTCGAGCGGGCGGAGTCGCTGCGCGAGCTGCTTGAAGTGCGCCAAATATTGGAGACCGGCTGCGCCGCAGCGGCCGCCCGACATCGGACGGAAGCCGATTTGCTCGAGCTGGATGCGATCATAGCGCGGATGCAGGCGCATCTGTCGGATGAGTCGATTGGCGAAGAGGCCGACGTGCAGTTTCATTTGCGGCTCGCCGCCTCCTCGCACAATTCGCTGCTAGGGGAGCTGATGGCGACGGTTTCGCAGAGGCTGCACGACAGCATGCGCGAGACGCGGCGCCTCTGGTTCTACGGCGAGCGTGCGGAGGCGCAGCGACTGACGCAGGAGCACTCCGACATCGTGGAGGCGGTCCGCCGTCAGGACGAGACCGAGGCGTTCGAGTCGATGCGGAGGCATCTGCAGAAGGTCGAGAATGTCCTGCGGCAGTCGGTGGCCGGACAACAGTAGCGAGAATGCTAAGAATAAGAAAGACAGCGGTTAGATCCGGACATGTCCTCATAGGGCATGTCTTTTTCGTATGGGACGCGCATATACTTGTACCGATTGATGGACATGGGTTGGGGAAAGGAAGGGGACCATGCGAAAGGCAACATCTCTGGTCAGCGCTTGGCTGGCACTCGTCTTCGCATTCACCGCCGTGCTCGGCAATGTTGCCGCCGCACCGGCATATAAATCTGTCGCCGGCGGCGTTTCGACCGCAGCGGAAGCGGCGGCGCTCATCGACGTGCAGTCGGGACGGATGCTCTACGCGAAAGCGGGCGACAAGCGGATGCGCATCGCGAGCTTGACGAAGATCATGACGGCGATCGTGGCGATCGAAAGAGGCAACTTGTCCGATATCGTAGTCGTCAGCGGCAACGCCGCAGGTAAGGAAGGCTCCACGCTCTACCTGAAGCAGGGCGAAGAGATGAGTCTCCACAACATGCTGTACGGCTTGATGCTGCGTTCCGGCAACGATGCGGCGACGGCGATCGCCGAGCATGTCGGTGGTTCGGTCGAAGGCTTCGCCTACATGATGAACGAGACGGCCGAGCTGATCGGCATGACGGGCACGCATTTTGACAATCCGTCCGGTCTTGATTCGGAGACCCACTTCTCGACTGCTAACGATATGGCGCGGTTGACGGCTTATGCTCTTCGCAATCCAGCTTTTCAAGATATCGTGAAGACTAAAGTGAAAACCGCTCCGAATCCGAATGAGCCTTGGGATTACAAGTGGAGCAACAAGAACAAGATGCTATCGCTATTTGATGGCGCCGATGGCGTCAAAACCGGTTACACGAAGCTGGCCAAACGCTGCCTCGTCTCGTCCGCTACCCGCGATGGGCAGCAGCTTGCCGTTGTTACCTTGAACGACGGAGAAGATTGGGCGGATCATTCGAAGCTGTTGAACTACGGCTTCAACACGTATCCGCTCGCTGACATCGTGAACAAAGGCGACACGGTGGAAGGGACTACAATCGCGGTTGGAGGCTCGTTCAAATATCCGCTGCTTCAGACGGAGACGGGAACCGTGCGCCGTTCGGCAGAGCTGCTCCAGCCGGGCAGCCCGGGTTATGTATTCGGCGAACGCGGCCGGCTTCGCATCTATGTGAAGGACGTGGAGGTCGGGTCCGTACCGCTGTACGAGCAGAACAGTCCGAGAATGAAGGCTGCGGCCAAGCATGAAACCGACGCGTTCCGCTATGAGGATGAATTCACCGAACGCCGAGCACTGAAGGGACGATGGGTCGCTTCGCTAGCAATCGCGGTGAAGCAGCTGCTCGTCCCGAATCGCGCTTGGCAATAAACGGGTTCCGCCAGGAGGGATCGATATGGTAAATGTGATCTGGCTGTTCTTCCTCGTAGCCGGCTTCGTCGCCGCCGCTCTGCAGGGCCGCATCGATCTGATGACGCAGGCTGTCTTCGAGGGAGCGAAAACAGGTGTCACCGTTTGCTTCGGGTTGATCAGCATCCTCGTGTTCTGGATGGGGATAATGAGGATCGCCGAGGATGCCGGGCTGCTGCGCAAGCTGGCGGTACTGCTGCGTCCGATCGTTCGTTTCTTGTTCCCGGACGTCCCCAAGGATCATCCCGCGATCGGCTACATCATGTCGAACATGAGCGCCAATATCCTCGGACTCGGCAACGCCGCGACGCCGATGGGCATCAAGGCGATGCAGGAGCTGCAGAAGCTTAATCCCGATAAAGATACGGCTACGGCCGCCATGTGCACGCTGCTCGCGCTCAACACCGCAAGCATTACGCTGATTCCTACTACTTTGATCGCGATTCGGATGAACTTCGGCTCGGCGAGCCCGGCTGAAATTGTTGGGACGACGCTGGTCGCCACGATGATCGCCACGATCGCCGCCATTGCGCTCGACCGGTGGTACCGATTCCGCAGCCTTCGCGCCGCCGGCTCAACCAAGCCGCCGAAAGGATGATGCCCGATGTACGCGTTTGTCTCGATGATGTCGGCTTGGGCGATTCCGGTTCTGGTCGTGCTTATCCCCTTGTATGCGATGTATCGTAAAATACCGGTTTACGAAACGTTCGTCGAAGGGGCGAAGGACGGCTTCGATACGGCGATCCGCATCATCCCGCATCTCGTCGGGATGATGGTGGCGATCAGCGTATTCCGCGCCTCCGGAGCGATGGATTGGATGCTCGGCTGGTTCCGCCCGCTGTTCGACGCCTTCGGCGTGCCGAGCGAGGTGCTGCCGCTCGCCATCCTGCGCCCGATCACCGGTTCGGGCTCGCTCGCCTTCACGACCGAGCTGATCAAGGAGTTCGGGCCGGACTCCATGATCGGACGTATCGCGTCTACGATCCAGGGCAGTACGGACACCACGCTTTACGTGCTGATCGTGTACTTCGGCGCCGTCGGCATTCGCAGGGGCCGCTACGCGCTCAAGGTCGGCCTGATCTCCGACCTGGTCGGCTTCATCGCCTCGATTCTGATCTGCCTGCTCATTTTCCGCATAACTTAGGCTCATTCTCGCTCCACTCCACGCCGTCCGGTCCCCGGGCGGTTCTTTAACCTTATAGAGTATAAGTTTCTGTGGCGGAACCTGACGGTTCCCCCTCTTAGGGACGGAGACCAAGGTCTCCATGGCGCTGCAGTCCGACTTTTTCGGGTTGCGAATGTACTCGCTAAGCGAATGGGCGCTCCAGTCCGAATTTACCCATTTGCAGAGGCAATTTTACGGACCCCCTACAGAAACCCCCGCTCCAATTCGGCAAATTCGGACTGGGGAGCCTATCCAGGAAATGAGTGGCCTTGCAGTCCGACTTTTTCGGACTACATCCAGCGGTTACTTGGCGTTCGCTGCTCTTGGGCTGCCTCCATCGTTACGCTGGACACAAATCCCCCATTCCAGATGGGTGCGGACGGAGACAACGAA
>NZ_BIMA01000127.1 GCF_004000845.1 Paenibacillus koleovorans NBRC 103111 | reverse complement strand
ACGCGCCGACGCGGGCCCGCCTGCTCCAATCCGGGACGGATTGGGTGCAGGCGGTGCCCGCTGCGCGCGTGAGCGAGCTCGCGCTCGCCGGCGGCGACGTGCTCGAAGCGCTGCGCCGCCCGCCCGGCCCGTGGCTCGGCCGGCTGCTCGACGCGCTCCTGCTGGAGGTCGCGCTCGGCCGCCTGCCCAACGAACGCGAGCGGCTCCTCGCCGCCGCACAACAAGGGATCGAGAGTGAATCAACATGAATGAACGCATCTTAGCGATTTTCGAACAAAATCCCGACGTTTTCGTCTCGGGCGAGCAATTGAGCGAGCAGCTCAAGTGCAGCCGGACGGCGATCTGGAAACATATCCGCGAGCTGAAGGAGCAGGGCTACGAATTCGAAGCCGTTTCCCGCAAAGGGTATCGGCTGATTCGCAAACCGGACCGGCTCTCGGCGATCAAGCTGATGGCCGCGCTCCAAACCCGCAAGCTGGGGAGGACTATCAAGCTGCTGGACGAAGTCGATTCCACGCAGATCGTCGCGCAGAAGCTTGCCGAGGAAGGCGCTGCGGAAGGAACGCTCGTCATCGCCGAGCAGCAAAACGCCGGCCGCGGCCGTATGGGCAAGCCTTGGCATTCGCCGAAGGGCAAAGGCATCTGGATGAGCATCGTGCTCCGTCCCACGACGCCGATGCACTTCACGCCTCAGCTCACACTACTCGCCGCCGTCGCCGTCTGCCGGGCGATCCGCAAGCTCGCCCCCCTGCCGGTCGCGATCAAATGGCCGAACGATCTCCTGATCGACGGCCGCAAAGTATGCGGCATTCTGCTCGAATCGTTCGCCGAAGACGAGCGGCTGCGCTATGTCATCGCGGGTATCGGAATCAGCGTAAACCTGGAGCCGGACGATTATCCGGACTATCTCGAGCCGATCGCCACATCGCTCCGTATCGCCGCAGGCAAGCAACTGGACCGAACCGCGCTGATCGCCCTCGTGCTGGAGGAGCTGGAGCAGCTGTACGAGCTGTATCAGGAGTCCGGTTTTCCTCCGATTCGCGCGGCCTGGGAAGCGCTCACGATTTCGATCGGCCGAACAGTGAGAGGGATGACTTCCAAAGGCGAAGTGACAGGCGTCGCCGAGTCGATCGACGATATGGGCGCGCTGCTCGTCCGCACAAGCGACGGGGAGACCGTCAAGCTGTATACCGCTGAGATTCAAACGCTTTAAAAGATCAAGAGGCTGCTCCCACATCGGATGATGCTGGAACAGCCCTTTTTCAACAGATCAGAAAATTTTTGGAGGAAATAAGGTTATCTGAGTCCGCTCAAGATCTGACAGGTTTTCTTTATCATAAAATTAAAAAAACCGCTTCTGCTCCTGATCGGCCTTCACCATCTCGACCGCCTCTCGGAACCTTTGCGAATGGATCACTTCTCGCTCGCGCAGGAATTTCAAGCTGTCCTGCAAATCCACATCATCGGTAATATCGATCAGCCACTGGTATGTAGCCCTCGCTTTTTCCTCCGCGGCTATATCCTCGTACAGATCCGCGATCGGATCGCCTTTCGCTTGAATGTAGGCGGCTGTCCACGGAACACCGGAGGAGTTGCTGTAGAAAAGCGCCCGATCGTGCTGCACGTATTGATCGCCGAGCCCGACCGCTCTCATTTGCTCCGGCGTAGCGTCCTTAGTGAGCTTGTAAACCATCGTTGCAATCATTTCCAGGTGGGCGAACTCTTCAGTCCCGATATCCGTCAGCAAACCGATCACTTTATCCGGAATCGTATACCGCTGATTCAAATAGCGCAAAGCTGCAGCTAACTCACCATCCGCTCCACCGTACTGCTCCAGCAAAAACTTTGCCATTTGGGGATCGCATTTGCTGACGCGAACCGGGTACTGCAGCTTTTTTTCATAAATCCACATCGGCTCCAGCTCCTTTCGCTTTCGATGTTATACCTGCCAAGGCCAAGGCGCTTGCCCCCATTGCCACACAGCTCCCCGATTCGGACTATGGCCAAACTGCAACAGTGGACCGTAAGCGGCTTCGTATTGCTGGGCCAGCTCCGTTCGCTTTAAGTGAAAGGCGTTGAACTGCTGCAGCGCTTGCGCATCGCCGGGATGGGTGCCGAGGAACAACGATAGCTCCACAAGCACGAAATCGATCGCCTGCAGCTCATGAAGGAGCTTGTAATAAGCTTCATTCGGTTGAGGCCGGGTGTTCATGCCGATCCCCCCTTTTTGTCATAAGGGCTAAACAGCGCCGGCCAAAGCGTGCCATACTTCAAAGCTTCCATGGGACTAAATTGCGGCAGGTTCGGAGGCTGGTATCCCATAAACAAGTCTGGAGGGGTGCTATAAAATTTGACGCGAATGGGCGGGCAAGGATCGAACGGACCAATAAACGGCTCGTAATATCGATAAGGAGCAGACTGCAAATTCACCATCACCTTTCGTATGGACATAGAGGCATCCCTAGTTCTTATGTAAACCCGGTTGTCCGTTATAACTTTTTTTGAAAATGCGATGAAAACTGGCGCCGAATTTGGTATACTGGAGTCGTGAAGGCGGCATCCTGTTGATCTGGAGCTGCACTTCTGTGAAAGGTTTCAACTGGGAAAGACCATAATGTAAGGTGTATGCGAAACGTGCCACAGCGGTGGCGATTCTGCTCTGAGCCGAAGGGACCGAGACAGAAAACAATCGGAAGATTGCATCTGTTGCTACTTGGAAGCCTCTTTAGCGCTGAGCTTGAGAGGCTTTTTTGACGTTACTTCGCGGGAGCCATCTTGTAGAAAGCGGGTGGATTCTAGTGGAAGCCAAGAAAATGACAACAACCAGAATGCGCAAAATGAAGGCGGACGGCGTACCGATCTCGATGATTACCGCTTATGACTACCCTTCGGCTAAGCTGGCGGAAGAAGCGGGGGTCGACGTCATTCTGGTGGGCGATTCGCTCGGCAATGTGGTGCTGGGCTATGAATCGACGCTGCCGGTGACGCTCGAGGACATGATTTATCACACGAAGGCGGTCACACGGGCCGTCCGCAACCCGCTCGTCGTGACGGATATGCCGTTTATGACGTATCACGGGACAATTGACCAGACGCTTAACCAGGTGGGACGTGTAATGAGGGAAGGCCTCGGGCAGTCGGTGAAAATGGAAGGCGGCACGGAAATCGCACGAACCGTCGAGGCGATCGTGAAAGCAGGCGTCCCGGTCATGGGACATATCGGGTTAACGCCACAATCCGTTTACCAAATCGGCGGATATCGCGTCCAAGGGAAAACTTCGGCACAAGCCCAAAAGCTGCTAGACGACGCATTATCGTTGGAACAAGCTGGTGCTTTTGCGGTCGTCCTCGAGCTCGTAACTGACGAGCTGTCGGAGCTGATCACAAGCCGGCTGTCTATCCCTACGATCGGCATCGGAGCCGGCCGACATTGCGACGGTCAAGTGCTCGTGTACCACGATGTGCTGCAATATGCGTCCGAGTCGGTTCCCAAGAAATTCGTTAAAGCTTACGCCAACCTGGGGGATCATATACGGGAGGGCATTTCGCAATATGTGAAAGAAGTGAAATCGAAAGCTTTTCCAGCCGAGGAGCATTCGTTCCATTCCGATCTGGAGCTGGCCAGCGTGTACGGCAAAACGGAAGAAGACCACGATTAAGGGAGATTGGCCCTATGCAAGCATTAACGACCATAGCCGCGCTGCGGGAAGCCGTTCAAGCCGCCAAACGCGCCAAACGACGGGCAGCCGCTTCGGATGCCTATGAGCCGACCGTTGGCTTCATGCCGACGCTTGGCTATATGCACGCCGGACATGTCAGTCTGATCGAGCGGGCGCGGCAGGAAAACGACATCGTCGTCGTCAGCATTTTCGTCAATCCTTTGCAATTCGGAGCGAATGAGGACTTCGACAAATATCCGCGCGATAACGAGCGCGATACGCGGCTGGCGAAGGAAGCAGGGGCGGACTTCGTCTTCATTCCTTCGGTTGACGAGATGTATCCGGCGCCGACCAAAACGATCGTAAGCGTTCAGGACATTACGGACGTGCTGTGCGGAGCTTCCCGCCCGGGGCATTTCGACGGTGTGGCGACGGTGGTGGCCAAGCTGTTCAATATCGTATTGCCTGACAAGGCGTATTTCGGGATGAAGGATGCGCAGCAGGTGGCCGTTATTGAACAATTTACAGCTGACCTGAATTTGCCCGTCACGATCGTGCCTTGCCCGACATTCCGGGAGCCGGACGGACTTGCGATGAGCTCGCGCAACGTGTATTTGAACGCAGACGAGCGGCGGCAAGCAACGGTATTGAACGAGGCGCTCCGCTTGGCGGAGTCGCTAAGTGCCGATCCGGAAGGGATTACCCCGGGCCAGCTGCGTGAGCGGATCATGGAACATATTCAGACGGCACCGCTTGCGGTCATCGACTACGTGGAGATCAAAGCATATCCCTCAATGGAGGAAGTTTCCTCCTTGCAGGACAGCGGGCGCATCTTGATCGCCCTGGCCGTCAAATTCGGCAAAACACGGCTGATTGACAATACTTTACTACATCGGGGGTGATTCGCATGTTTCGGACGATGATGAAATCGAAGATCCATCGCGCAACCGTGACGGAGGCGAATTTGAACTACGTCGGGAGCATCACGATCGACGAGGATTTGATGGATTTGGTCGATATCCTGCCTAATGAAAAAGTTCAAATCGTGGATAATAACAATGGAGCGAGGCTTGAAACGTACGTCATCCCGGGTCCCCGCGGCTCCGGCGTTATCTGCCTTAACGGCGCGGCTGCTCGGCTCGTGCAGCCCGGCGATACGGTCATTATTATCGCGTACGCGCTTATGAGCACCGCCGACGCTCTGCAGAACAAGCCGAAGGTCGCAATTATGGGGCCGGGCAATCAAGTCATCGACACGATCCATACGGAGACCCATTCCACGGTGCTGTAACGCCAAGCCGGGGTGGGGCGGGGAAGTCACAGTCGCCGGAGTTGCAGAATCGCAGGAAATCGCAACGGCAACAACCTTCAGCATAAGGTGGGATGTCATGATTAAGCAGCTGTTCGAGACGATGAATGACGTGCTGGAAGAAATCGCGATGAAATATTCGACCGCAGGGCCTGCGCACAAGCAGGAGCTGAACCAGAAATGGAACGCCCTCAAGAGCATGAGCGATCATCTCGTGGAGGAATGGCTGAAGTTCGAGGAGAAAATGGGCAAAATCGGCGAAGGTATGCAGCACAAGCCGCAGCCTCCCCAGCTTGCGCATCCGGAGCTGGCCGCCGTCGGCGCAGAGCCTGGTTACCAGTCGGAGATATTCAATCGGGGGCAGGGTTACTTCGAATTGCTGATGTTCGATCAGGCGATTGCGGAATTTGAGCAGGTGGTGAAGCAATATCCCGACTTTTTGCTGGGCCGGCTGTACCTGGCCATGGGATTGATGCGTAATGGAAGTGATGCCGAAGCGTACCGCCATCTTAAATTGATTATTAGCTTATCGGACACCGGCTCGATGCGAGCCATCGCTTACAACGCCATGGGCTGTATTCAGGCGAAGAACGACAATTTGGAGCAATCGCAGGAATATTTTCGGCTGGCGCATCAGAACGATCCTTCGTGCTCGCAGCCGATGCTCAATTGGGAAGCCTGCGCGAGCGCCGCTCATAAGAGTCAGATGGTCCACTAAGGGAGACGAGCGATCGTCTCTTTTTTGCTCCTTCCCTCCCGGTCGGTGATTTGGTATGCTTAATGGATAGGGTTACGAAAGGATGGAAAGCAGCGGATGAAATTTGTTGTCATCGATTTCGAGACGACTGGGGACCAACCTTCGGATGAAATTATTCAGGTTGGTCTTGTTGTTATAGAGCAAGGACAGATTACGGATTCCTACACCTCATTCATAAAACCGAGTCGGACGATCCCCGGATTCATCGTTCAATTGACCGGCATCACGGACGAAATGGTGTCGAACGCCCCGGACTTGCAAGAGACGGTATCGCAGATGCTGCCGTACTTCGAGAACGCGGTGCTCGTCGCCCATCATGCCGCCTTCGACCTCGGTTTTCTTCAGCGTGCCTTCGAACAATGCGGATATAACGCTTTCTCCGGCCAAGTGCTGGATACGATCCAGCTGCTGCGTATGCTGTTCCCGGGACTCGCGACACTGCAGCTGTCGATGGTGACTTCTCACTTCGGCATCCCTCATGACCATCCGCACCGGGCGGATTCGGACGCTGAGGCGACCGCTCACCTCTGGCTGCTGTGCCTGCAGAAGCTGGAGAGCCTGCCTCTCCTGACGCTGCAGAAGATAGCTCAGCTGTACGTGGCGGAGTTTTCCGACCTGGGCTGGTTCCTGAACGAGGTCAGTGTCTGGAAACAAAGCCAAATATCGCTGGATCCCGACACTCACCAATACTTCCGCCAGTATGCGATGAACGTGGTCGATTGGGACGAGGAGAAGCCGCTGCGCGAGGAAGGGGAGCCTGCGCTGGAGGAGTCGCTGACCTTCGAAGCTTACATCGAGCAGATCAACGCCAATCTGAAGCAGCGCTTCCCCGATTACGAGGAGCGCCCTGCGCAGAAGCAGATGATCGAGGAGGTGCAGCAATCGCTCTCCAGCGATCGCCACTTGATCATCGAAGCCGGCACGGGCACGGGCAAATCGCTAGGCTATCTAATCCCGGCGCTCTATCAAGGGCTCAAGGAACGCAAAAAAATGATCGTCAGCACCCATACGATCAACTTGCAGGAGCAGCTGCGCCAGCGCGACATTCCGCTGCTGCAGGACATCGTGCCGGTAGCTTTCCGGGCAGCGGTGCTGAAGGGGAGAAGCCGCTATCTATGCTTGCGCAAATTCGAGGAGAAGCTGCAAATCGGCGACTTCACCTTCGACCGCGATGAACGGCTGACTGCCGCGCAGATGCTGGTCTGGCTCTCCGAGACGAAGCACGGGGATGAGGAAGAGATCTACTTCGGCAGCAAGGGCGTAGAGTTCTGGTCCTCCGTATCCAGCGACACGGATTCCTGTTTAAATCGGGCTTGCCCTTGGTTTAAGAAATGTTTCTTCCACCGCGCCCGGCACGAATCGAATATCGCGGATTTGGTCATCACGAATCACTCGCTGTTGTTCACAGATATACAAGCCGAGAACCGGCTGCTTCCGAGCTATAAGCATCTAGTCGTGGACGAGGCGCATCATTTCGAGGAGGTGGCCTCCAAGCTGCTTGGTTCGGAGCTGCATTTCAACGGGCTGATGAATCCGCTGTACCGGTTGTACAGGGATGCGAAGTCGGGTCAGCTGCTGACGCTGCAAACCCGCATCGGCCAGCTCAAGGATTCGTCCTCCGATGAATGGAGCGGCTGGATCGACAGCCTGTACCCTCGAATCGCTAAAGTCCGCGAAGAGTGGGAGAAGCTCTCTGAGCTGCTGTACCAGGTCGTGTCCGAGCTCGGAGATCCGTCCGCAGGCGAGGGCGTCCAATATGTGCGCCGGATGAAGCCGGATCAGCTGCCTGCGCAATGGAAGGTGCTGCTGACGATTGAGGACAACCTCTTCCTGGAGCTGACGGAAATCACGAAAAAGCTGGACCGGTTGTCGGCGGAGATGAAGGAGCGCTCCGACGAGTATGCGGTCAGCAGTCTGCTTACGGATTTGAACGGCAATGTCAAGCAGCTCGTTCGGGCACGCGACACGCTGCGTTTTTTTATGAAGATGAACAACGAGAGCTACGTCTATTGGCTCGAAGCGACGCCGCATTTCCGCAGCCGTTCGGTGGTGCTGATGTATGCGCCATTCGACGTTAGCGAGCTGCTCAAAGGATACTTCTTCGATGTCAAGGACAGCGTTGTGCTGACATCCGCCACATTATCGGTAAACAAAACATTCGATTACAGCAGCGGCCAGCTGGGGTTGAAAACGTTCCAGGAAACACCGAAGCTGAAAACGGTGCAGCTGCCTTCCCCGTTCGAGTATCGGAAGCAGGCGCTTGTCTTGATCCCGCGCGACTTCCCAAGCGTGAAGGCTGCCGGGGATACCGCCTTCATCGAAGCGCTGGTCGCCTCTCTGCGCGATGTGGCGATCGAGACGAACGGCCGGCTGCTCGTGCTCTTCACCTCTTATCGCATGCTGAAGCTCGTGCATCAGGAGCTGACGGAGCAGTTAAAGGCGAACGGCATCCATGTGCTGGGGCAGGGCATCGACAGCTCGAACCGAAGCAAGCTGACGCGGCTGTTCCAGGATCACGAAGCTTGCGTGCTGCTGGGAACGAGCAGCTTCTGGGAGGGCGTAGACATTCCGGGCGACGCCTTGACCTGTCTCGCCATTGTGCGGCTGCCGTTCCAGCCGCCGAATCATCCGATGGCCGAAGCCAAGAGCGACCACCTCAAGAAGCAGCGCCAGAACCCGTTTACGGCGCTCTCGGTGCCGCAAGCGGTCATACGATTCAAGCAAGGCTTCGGACGCCTCGTACGCCGTTCTACGGACCGTGGCGTAGTCATTCTGTACGATACGAGAGTGCTCGAGACGACGTATGGACGTAATTTTCTATACTCGCTGCCCGGTCCGAAGATCGAGCATCTCAGCGTAACCCAGCTCGTACCTAGAATTCATAGCTGGATGGGGGAGAGCGTTCGTGAAAACGCCCAAAATATCTGAAGCGGTCGTACGCCGGCTGCCGGTCTACCTGCGGTTCCTGAGCGAGCTCAGCAAACGCAACATTCATATGGTATCGTCGCAGGACTTGGGGCAGAAGCTGAACGTCAATCCGGCGCAAATTCGCAAGGACTTGGCCTACTTCGGCGAGTTCGGCAAAAAGGGGATCGGCTACGATGTTCCTTATCTCATTGAGAAAATCCGTCAAATTCTTAAGCTCGATCAAGTGATTCCGGTCGTGTTGGTTGGCGCCGGCAATCTCGGTCGGGCGCTCTGCAATTATAACGCCTATCTGCAAGACAACATGAAGATTGTAGCCGTCTTCGATTCCTCACCGCATCGAATCGGGGAGAGCATCAACAACCTGAAGATCGAGCCGATGCAGCTGCTGAAGGACAAGATCGAGCATCACCGCGTACGGATCGGCATCATTACCGTTCCTGCTCCGGAAGCGCAGACGGTTGCTCAGCAAATGGTTGACGGGGGCATCGAAGCGATTCTGAATTTCGCCCCGGTCATCATCAAGGTGCCGGATTCGATCCGGGTTCATCATGCCGATTTTACGACCGAGCTGCAGAGCTTGGCGTATTACCTCAATTCGCAAGCCGAGTCCGCCGGAGAAGCGGACTAATCCCAAAAGGACCGCCTGAGTCGCGAGCCCATCGCGACCAGGCGGTCCTTTTCCATTCCATTTTCCATTTTCAACAGTTCAGAACAATTTGAATATGATTTCATATAGAACGAAGGCGAGCACCATGCTGATCGGAATCGTAATGACCCAAGTGCTGATCATTCGGGTAACCGTCCCCCACTTCACGTCCTTGAATCGCAAGACGCTGCCGGTACCGATGATGGAAGAAGTTATGACATGCGTTGTAGAGAGAGGCTGCCCAAGCGCCGTGGATGTTTGGATGACGATCGAGGAACTGAGGTCGGCGGCGAAGCCGTTCGAAGGTTCGATCTTCATAATTTTTTTGCTGACCGTCTTGATGATGCGCCAGCCCCCGATCGAGGTGCCGAGACCCATCGCGGCAGCCGCAGACAGCTTGACCCACAAGGGGACATCCAGTGTCGTTTGGAATTCACCGGCGACGAGCGCAAATACGATGATGCCCATCGCCTTCTGGGCGTCATTGCCGCCATGGGACAGGGACAACAAGCCGGCCGAGAAAATCTGGAACATCTTGAAGGCGCGGTTCAGCTTGGACCGGCCCCGGTTTCCAAATAGGAGAATGGAGTACTTGACAATGGTCATTACTATGTAACCTACGCCAAAGGCAACGATTGGCGAAGCGACGAGAATAATAATAATTTGTGTGAACCCGTCCCAATTGACGGCGTCGATGCCGGCTCCGGCAATTACCGCTCCGGCCAGCGAGCCGATCAGCGTATGCGAGGAAGAAGACGGAATGCCGTAGTACCATGTCAGCAGATTCCACGTAATTGCCGACAACAGCGCGGCAATAACTACATACATGCCGTTCTCGACATTGGCCGGATTAGCGATCTTGCCACCGACCGTCTTGGCCACCTCCGAGGAGATGATCGCGCCTACGAAGTTCAGAACAGCTGCATAGAGGACGGCGAATCGGGGCGACATCGCACGAGTGGAGATCGACGTGGCGATAGCGTTGGCCGTATCGTGAAATCCATTGATGAAATCGAAAAACAGAGCGAGAAACACGATAAATATGATAAGCGTGAGCATGGTTTCCTCCTACAAGCCGTTCTATCCGAATCATTCGAGAGACTTACTCTCGCCTCCATTAGGCGTAACGAAGAACAACGCTCTCAAGGATATCCGCCACGTCCTCGCATTTGTCGGTCGTTTGCTCCAGCCGCTCGTACAGTTCTTTTAGCTTGAAGTCCTGATAAGGGTCCTTCGGATTGGTGAAAATTTCGCGAATGCCTTCCCGCATCAGGCGGTCGCCTTCGTTCTCAAGCGAGTTGATATGTACCGTATGCTCGCGGATTTGCATGTACTTTTTTTTGGACAGCAGCTTGAATGCCGTCAGCATATGCTCGCAAGAGGAGACGATCACCTCGGAGAAATCTCTCATGTATTGATTTGTGAAGGTGATATTCAAGTAATCGAACCGGGCGATCGAAGCTTCGATACCGTCCATAACATCGTCCAGCCTGGAGGCCAGCTCCATGATGTCTTCCCGGTCAAGCGGCGTGATAAATACTTTATTGAGGCCTTTGTAAATTTCATGCGTAATCGAGTCGCCCTTGTTCTCCATTTCTTTGAGCGAATCGTAGTAAGTTGCCGGGGGATTGTTTCCCATCATGGCGCTGCGGAACATATGTGCTCCCTTGAGCGTGTTCTCCGCGCTTTGAATCAATAGATTGAGAAAATCGATTTCCCCTTTTTTGTTGAAAATCATCAACGTAAAAACCTCCGTCATCGAACAGTATTAGTTCCGCTTGTCCATTTACACAACCTTAAAATTATCACACTTGCTCGGAGAATTGCAATGCAATTCCTGACCTATTTTCATCGGATTTTCAAACATTTCGCGAAGGACATGCAGGCGACCGATCTTGCTTTTGCCGTCTCGAACAGGTACATTGAAACCATGTGACTTTTTATATCGAAAGGATGTACATCCCTTATGAGCAAACGATTGATTCGCAACGGTTTATTCCTTACCCTACAGGATGCCGCTCCATTTTTGAAAGGATACATGGTGATTGATGGGGAACGCATCGCTTACATAGGAGAGCAAGAGCCGGATCCGGCTGCAATATATGATGAAGTGATCGACGGTAATGGCAAGCTCTACATGCCGGGTCTGGTCAATACTCACGGCCATGCGGCGATGTCGCTGCTAAGAGGGTATGGAGACGATTTGGCGCTGCAAGTGTGGCTGCAAGAGAAAATGTGGCCGAACGAAGCGAAATTTACCGGAGAGGATGTGCGTGCCGGCACGCTGCTGTCCATTCTGGAAATGCTCAAGGGCGGCACGACCTGCTTCGTCGACATGTACGATCATATGAATGAAGTGGCGCAAGCGGTCGAGCAGTCCGGCATTCGCGCGAGCCTTATGCGAGGAGCGATCGGGTTATGTCCGCCGGATGTGCAGCGCGCCAAGCTGGAGGAAGCGATCGGCTTCGCCCGCGACTGGCATGGACAAGCCGACGGCCGGATCACGACGATGATGTCGCCTCATGCTCCCTATACGTGCCCGCCGAATTTCATCGAACAGTTCGTGCAAGCGGCTCATGATTTGAACTTGCCGATGCATACGCATATGTCCGAGACGCTCCGCGAAGTGTTGGAGAATGAGCAGCAGTACGGGCTGCGTCCGGTTGCACACCTGGAGAAGCTGGGGATGTTCTCGCGCCCGACCCTTGTCGCTCATGCGGTCCACTTGACGGATGAAGAGATCGAGGTGCTGGCGCGCTACGATGTTCGCGTTTCCCATAACCCGGGCAGCAACCTGAAGCTTGCCAGCGGCATCGCCCGCGTGCCGGATTTGCTCAGAGCCGGAGTGAAAGTATCGCTCGGAACAGACGGCCCGGCAAGCAACAACAACCTCGACATGTTCGAGGAGATGAGGCTCGCTGCGCTCATTCACAAAGGCATCTCCGGCGATCCGACCGCTGTTCCGGCCGGCGTCGCGCTTCGCATGGGAACTGTCGTCGGCGCGCAATCGATCTGGCTCGAGGATGTCGGCGTGCTTGCCGAAGGGATGAAGGCGGATTTCATTGCGCTTGACATCGACCAAGCTCATTTTCTGCCGAAGACGGATTACGCCTCGCATGTCGTCTATTCGGCATCGGCCAAAGACGTAACCGATGTGTACGTTAACGGCAAATGCATCGTCCGCGGCGGCGTCTGCCTCACATTGGATGAGGAGAAAATCAAGTTCGACGCCCAGCGCCGCTTCGAAAGGCTGACGCAACAATGAAGAAGATCGTAGCCGCAGCCTTCGGCCTGGTCATCATTCTGATTGTGCTGCTGTTCCGCTTCTATCTCGGAGTCCAACGCGAGGAGTGGGATACCTATGCCGCTGCCGCCCAGACCGTTACCGAGAATACGTATTTGTCCAGCGTACAGAGGATTGCGACGTTCCAGGGCGAAGCGACTTACAAAATCGTATTCGGGACGGACGAGGAAGGCCGAGAGGGCGTAGCCTGGGTTGGTAGGGATTCCGTCCATATGGAGTATTTGGGCGGCCAGGACGGCGGCTTGACCGAGGCGCAAATTCGCGAGAAGGTGCTGCAAAAAGGGGCCGATTTTGAGATCGAGCGAATTCTCCCCGGCATTCTGGACGGCGTCTATGTGTGGGAAGCGTTTTACAAGCGGGCAGAAGACGGCGGGACTAGGTATTATTACGATTATTACCGATTCAATGACGGAGCCGAAATCGATACTTGGAAGCTGAGCCGAACACAATAATTGGGAATGGACCAAATCCGATCCGACCGTTGAGAAATGGGAAACCTTTCGATGGTTGGAATCGGATTTTTGTTTTTCCACACATTGCACAGAAACTGAATGTATCAATTATGATATACTCATCGTATGCGATAGAATCTATACAATAAGGGGGACACTTCGATGAAACTTCGCATTTGGCCGATTGCCATGAGCTTGGTCGTTTCTTCGGCAGTGTTGTTCGGCGGATGGTTTCTCTATGATAGCTACGCGATGGAAACCCCATTGAATCAGATTGTGAAGGAAACGCCGGGTGTGAAGGACGCTTCCGTACAAATAGAGAAGGACCGGGTTTCGCTCAGGCTGACGCTGGCCGACAACGCCAATTTGCGTGAAATTTATAAGCAGGTAACGGAGCAAGGCGACTCCGTCATTGGGAAACGAAAGGTCGCGGTTGAAGTTGCGAATTCTTCCGAGGCCGAGTTGGATCGCTGGTGGTCGAGCGCCTTGTTCGATGTAGCGCAAGCGATGGAAACGAAGAAATACGGAGACATTCCGGTGCGGTTGGAAGCCAGAGCGGCAGAGGTGCCGGGATTGACCGTCAGCACGGAGATGGATGAGCAATACGTGTATGTAACGCTGAGGAACGGCACGTCCGGCAAATATGTCATGCTGCCTCGCAATGCGGCGCAATTGGGGGTGTGGCCGAATGAGTAAGCTTGGAAAAGAGATGCTGATCGGCTTCATTCCGGCCGTGGCGGCGTTTCTGATTTATATGGGATATAATGTGTTTCCTTTGCTTCTGATCGGTCTGATCGGGGCTTCTTTATTCTATGTGGTCAAAACGCGTGGAGGGGGTTCCGTCGGCGTCGGGTCGTCGGGACGGAAAAATCCGAGGATGAATCGGCCGCCGGCGTACATGACTTTCGACGATATCGGCGGACAGGACCGAGCGAAGGGCGAGTTGAAGGAAGCGCTGGATTTTCTGATCCGATATGAAGAAATCAAGAAATTCGGCATTCGGCCGCTAAAAGGCATCTTGCTTACCGGACCTCCGGGGACGGGAAAGACGCTCATGGCCAAAGCCGCCGCTCATTACACAAATTCGGTATTCGTGTCCGCGTCCGGCAGTGAGTTCGTCGAAATGTATGTCGGCGTCGGGGCGAGCCGCATTCGCGATCTGTTCAAGGAAGCGAGAGGTCGGGCGGCCAAGGAGAACAAACAAAGCGCCATTCTGTTTATCGACGAGATCGATGTAGTCGGGGGCAAGCGAGAAGGCGGGCAGCAACGCGAGTATGATCAGACGTTGAATCAATTGCTCACGGAGATGGACGGCATTCATACGTCGGAGACGCCGCGTATTCTGATCATAGCCGCAACGAACCGCAAGGAGATGCTGGATAGCGCGCTGCTTCGCCCGGGGCGGTTCGATCGTCACATCGAAGTTGATCTGCCTGATAAAAAGGGACGGCTGCATATTTTGCAAATCCACAGCAAGAACAAGCCGCTCGACGATATGACTAGCCTGGACCGAGTCTCGTCGGAAACGTTCGGATTCTCAGGGGCTCAGCTGGAGAGCGTCATGAACGAGGCGGCCATTTACGCGATGCGCGAGGGCGATGCGGTCGTACGCCAGCCGCATCTGTCCCAAGCGATCGACAAGGTGATGATGGGCGAGAAAACCGATCGGGAGGCGTCCAAGGAAGAGCGTCGCCGGGTCGCGCTGCATGAGCTCGGTCATGCGATCGTCGCCGAGAAGGTGAAGCCAAGCTCCGTCTCCATGGTATCGCTAAGTCCGCGGGGAAAGGCGCTCGGGTATGTGCGTCATAATCCGCAGCAGGACCAATATTTGTACACGAAAATGGAGATCGAGCATCAGATCATGATCGCCCTGGGAGGCTCCGTAGCGGAGGAAATGTTCTACGGCGGACGCAGTACCGGGTCGCGCAACGACTTTGAGCAATCGCTTCGCATGGTGGGCAACATGGTCGATTCGGGACTGACCGGCCTGGGCATCGTGGATCGTCGCCAAGTGACGACGGAAGAGCTTATGAAAGTAAATGCCGAAATCCTGGAGGATTTGACGGAACGGACTCGCCAGCTGCTGGAAAAGTATCGCAGCGTCTTTACGGCGTCGCTCGATATCCTGATCCGCGAGGAAGTATTGTCCGGCGATCAATTCCGCATACTAGTCAAATCGAACGAAGTTCCAACTTCAGCCTAGCGCTGAAGTTTTTCTTTTGTGCTATAATAGATTGCTTCCCTCCGAGGAGGGGTAATCGGTCGTCTGCTAGCAAGGAGGACGAGTGGGTAAAATGTCATACGAGCCGTTTACGAGAATAGGCGTTGTAGGCGGAGGCACGATGGGACAAGGCATTGCGGAGATGCTCGCCGCAGCCGGCCTTGAGGTCGTCCTCCTAGAGAAGACGGAAGCGAAGCTGGAGGATGCCATCCGCCGAATTGAGCTCAGTCTGGACAAGCAGATTGAGAAATGGGGCATTACGTGGGCGGAGAAGAAGCTAATTTTGGCCCGAATAGAGAAGGGCGTATCGATGCAGAGCGAGCTTGAAGACTGCCAGCTGATCATCGAGACGATCGACGAGGATTTGGAAGCGAAGCTGGAGCTGTTCCGCGAGCTGGACGCCGCCTGTCCCGAGTCGGTCATTCTGGCCAGCAACACGTCCACGCTTAGCCTGACCGAGCTGGCGGGTGCGACGCGATCGCCGCATCGCATCATCGGCTTGCATTTCGTCCATCCGGCCGCTCGAATCGACATAGTGGAAATTGTTCGCGGTCTGAAAACGTCGGACGCTACATATGAGAGAACTAGATCGTTCGTTGAGGAGACCATTCGCAAGAAAGGCGTGATGGTATACGAGTCTCCGGGCTTCGTCACGACAAGGCTGATCTGCGTGCTGATCAACGAAGCGATGCATACGCTGTCGGAGCATGTCGCCACTGCCGAAGATATCGACGCCGCGATGCGTATCGGGTATCATTTTCAATACGGACCTCTCGAGCTTGCGGACCGGTTCGGGCTGGACGCCGTCCTCGCATCGATGGAGAGGCTGTTCCGCGAATTCGGCGATTTGAAGTATCGGCCGCATCATCTGCTCCGACAAATGGTGAGGGCCGGCCATATGGGCGTCAAGACCGGAGTCGGGTTTTTCCGGTACGATGAGGAAGGGGATCGGCTGCCATGACGATGAACATCCTCGTGATCAATGCCGGCAGCTCTTCGCTTAAGTATCAGCTCTATGCGATGCCGGACGAGCAAGTGCTGGCCAAGGGCAAGGTCGAGCGGATCGGCCAGGATACGGCAATTGTTACCCATGAGTCGGCCGGCAAGGAGGAGCATAGCGATGTGCTTGAAATTCTCGATCATACGGCGGCCATACGTCAAGTGCTGGCGAACCTGATGCATCCGGAACGCGGGGTGTTGGCTTCCATGGCGGAAGTGCATGCCGTCGGCCATCGAGTCGTGCACGGCGGGGAGACGTTCGCATCCTCCGTTCAGGTTACGTCGGCGGTGAAGGATGAGATCCGTCGGCTGTTCGACTTGGCGCCGTTGCACAATCCGGCCCATCTCATGGGCATACGCGCAGTGGAAGCCGTGCTGCCGGAGGTACCGCAAACGGTTGTATTTGACACTGCTTTTCATCAGACGATGCCGGCGCAGGCGTATCTGTACCCGATTCCGATGGTGCTGTACCGCAAGCATCGCATCAGGCGTTATGGATTCCATGGGACATCGCATGCTTATGTGAGCCAACGGGCCGCTAAGCTGCTGGGCAAACCGCTAGAAACGCTGAAGCTGGTGACCTGCCATATCGGCAATGGCGCGAGCGTCGCCGCGATCGTAGGCGGCCGCTCCGTCGATACAAGCATGGGGATGACCCCGCTTGAGGGGCTGATGATGGGGACGCGCAGCGGCGACATCGATCCCGCGATCGTCCCGTTCGCGATGGACAAGGAGGAGCTCACGCTGCGCGAGGTGAACTCCATGCTGAACAAGCATAGCGGCTTGTTCGCCGTATCCGGACTCAGCAGCGATATGCGGGAAATTATCGCGGCGATGGACGCCGGCGATGCGAATGCGAGGCTCGCGTTCGAGATGTACGAGTATCGCCTGCGCAAATATATCGGCGCCTACGCGGCGGCGATGAACGGGATGGACGCCATCGTGTTCACGGCCGGCGTCGGCGAGAATAGCAGCAAGCTCAGGCAGGCGGTCTGCTCGAAGCTTACGTTCCTCGGGGTGCGGCTGAACGAAACGGCGAACTTGTCGTCGGGTTCGATGGATCGCCTCATTTCGGAGGAGGGCTCTACGGTCGCCGTACTGGTCGTGCCGACCAACGAAGAAGTGATGATCGCCCGGGATACGTACCGGTTAATCCATGGAGGTAGATAAGATGAACCTGACTACGATTCGTGATGTCAAGCATCATGTAGGGCAACAAGTCCGCATTGGCTGCTGGCTGCACAATAAACGATCCAGCGGCAAAATCCAGTTTTTGCAGCTGCGGGACGGAACAGGCTTTATCCAGGGCGTCGTCGTGAAGTCCGAAGTGGGAGAGAACGACTGGGCGCAGGCGAAGGAGCTGACGCAGGAGAGCTCGCTCTACGTGACCGGCGAAGTGCGCGTGGACGAACGGAGCCCGAGCGGCTTCGAGCTGACGGTCACCGGCGTCGAGACGATCCAGCTGTCGAGCGATTATCCGATTACGCCGAAGGAGCATGGCGTCGATTATTTGATGGACCATCGCCATCTATGGCTGCGTTCGCCGCGGCAGCGGGCGATTATGGTCATCCGGGCGCAAATTATTCGCGCCATCCAGCACTATTTTGATACGAACGGGTTTTACTTGGTCGATCCGCCGATTTTGACGCCTTCCTCCTGCGAAGGGACGACGAATTTGTTCCATACGAAGTATTTCGACGAGGATGCTTATTTGACCCAAAGCGGGCAGCTGTATATGGAAGCGGCGGCGATGGCGCTCGGTCGGGTGTATTCGTTCGGGCCGACATTCCGTGCGGAGAAGTCCAAGACGCGCCGCCATTTGATCGAGTTCTGGATGATCGAGCCGGAGATGGCGTTCGTCGACCACGAGGAAAATTTGCGCGTGCAAGAGCAGTTTGTGTCGCATATCGTGCAGTCCGTATTGGAGAACTGTTCGCAGGAGCTCGTTACGCTGGAACGGGATCTTACGAAGCTGCAGAACGTGACCGCTCCGTTCCCGCGCATTACATATGATGAGGCCATCGATCTGCTCAAGGAAAAAGGGATGGAGCTGCCATGGGGCGAAGACTTCGGCGCGCCGCATGAGACGGAAATCGCCAAACATTTCGACAAGCCGGTGTTTATCACCCATTACCCGACCTCATTCAAAGCGTTCTACATGAAGCCGAAGCCGGATCGTCCGGAAGTCGTCCTGTGCGCGGACTTGATTGCTCCGGAGGGCTATGGCGAAATCATCGGCGGCAGCCAGCGGATCGACGATCCGGAGCTGCTGGCCGAGCGGTTCCGCGAGCATGAGCTGGGAGACGAGGCATACCGCTGGTACTTGGATTTGCGGAAATACGGCACGGTGCCGCATTCGGGCTTCGGTCTCGGCTTGGAACGGACGGTAGCGTGGATTTGCGGGCTGGAGCATGTGCGGGAGACGATTCCGTTCCCACGCTTGTTGAACCGGCTGTATCCTTAGTCACAGGAAGGAGTAGGATGGAGCATGCGGGGAGACGAACAATGGAAGCAAGTGGAGCTGGGTTTGGCCGCCGCCATCCGCGAAGGCTCCGTCTCGGTGCCGATGCTGCTGCTGCAGCATTATGCGGCGCTTAAAGTATCGGAGACGGAAGCGATGCTGCTCATACACCTGATCGCCTTCCGGGAGAAGGAGGGGCAGGACTTCCCAACGCTTGAAGACATTCAGCGGCGGATGGCCGCTTCGCCCGACACTGTCGTGAAGGCGCTGCAGCGGCTCATGCAGCAGCAGCTGCTGCAGATCGACGAAGACGACGATGCGGTGACGGGCGTGCGTTCCGAGCGGTACAACCTGATGCCGTTGTACCGGAAGCTGGCCGCCTGCTGGGCGGAGGCGCGCAAGGCGGAGCAAGCGGAAGCGCTGCGCCGAGAGCCGGCGGAGAAGGACATCTACACCGTCTTCGAGCGCGAGTTCGCCCGGCCGCTGACGCCGATGGAGTGCGAGACGATCACGCAGTGGCTCGATCAAGACCGCTATTCCGTGCCGCTCATCTTGACGGCGCTCAAGGAGGCGGTGTTCGCGGGCAAGCTGCATTTCCGGTACGTGGACCGGATCTTGCTGGAGTGGAGCCGCAATCGCGTCGCCACGCCGGAGCAGGCACGCGAGTACGCGCAGAAGTTTCGCGGAGCGCGCGCGCAATCGAAGTGAATATTGTGTTTAGCCCTGGCCGCGAAATGGTCGGGGCTTTTTTGACAGACAAGAAAGTTTAAG
>NZ_BIMA01000126.1 GCF_004000845.1 Paenibacillus koleovorans NBRC 103111 | reverse complement strand
GATGCCGCCTCGCAGCACGGTGTCTGTAGGCCGAATTTGCCGAATTCGAGCGGCTTATTCCAGATGGGCTGTGCGAACCCGGCTCCGCAACTCCCCCTTATGCTTCGAACTCGAAATCCCTTCGGCGTTTGTGCTCAACCGCTTTTCGCGTTTACTCTTTTGACAGCAGCAGCTCGACGTACCCGTCATGCGATACCGCCGCAATCCCGTTGATGAACAACAGGTCCGTGATCTCCTTGTCCGCTGCGAACTGCAAGATGGAGCCCCAGTAATGTCGCGGATCGACGAAATAAATATGCTCGAAATGCGGTAGCAGGAACGGAATAAACGGACTGCCGTACGAATCTTTCACTAGCAGCAGCTTTTTCCCGTTCTTATTCTCCGTCTCGATATGCCCCCAGGGACTGTCGCCCTCCAGGAATACCTGATAACCCCCGCCTCCATGCGTGGCGTATTCGAGATCGACTACATTGCGCTTCAGCGGGTGGTCGTCTTCCCAATACAGCGTGTAATCGTAGGGTACGTTTGGCTTGTAGATCTTAATCGTGTCCGGGTTTTTCTTGAGATTCGGATCCAGCGTCGCGGAATAGGCGCTACCAAGATAACCGGGCAGCTCCCCGGTCTCGAATTGGTCGAGCGGCACCGCCTTCTCGCCGATTCGTTCGATGAACGCTTTGTACCCGTAGTAGGCGCCGAGCTGCGTCCAGTGATGGTCCGTCCGGAAATAAATATACTCCGAGGCGTGTTTGTTCAGCTCGCCCAGCGCATCGATCGGCGTCACTTTACTATTAAAAAATTTATTCACCTGGTTAATCGAAGCCTTCTGCGAGGAGGAGAGCGAGCGATACTTCGCGTCGCTAATAAACTCGACCGGCGAAGGCACTAGTATATCGTACACGCGCACCTTCGGGTCGAGCTGCTGCTGGAACCGATTGATTACCTGGGCGAACTTCTCGCCGGAGGAAGGCGCATACTCGAACAGAGTCATGGCACGGTCCTTCAGCACCAGGTAGCGCTCGTACTCGGTATCCTGCACGCCCTCCTTGGCCCCGGGAGCCGGCGACTCCGCCGGAGCAGGCTTCGCCCCGGCGTTGGCGGGCACGGAGGCACCTCCGCCGGCGCCCGCATCCGCCGTGCCGCTAGACGGCTGAGGCGAAGCAGCGTCCCCGCCCGGCGCAGTCGTCGCCGACGCGACCGACGATGCCGGCTCTCCCCCGCCGCTTCGAGCCGCGGTGTCGCCTCCTGCCGCGGTGCCGCCGCCCGCTCCTGTTGCCCCGGAAGCCGCCGTCCCGGTCGCGCCTGTCCCCGCCGCGGTGCCCGCTGAGCCCCCTTGCCCGCCGCTCGTTCCCGCGTTGGCCCCGGCGCCAGCGCCTCCACTCCCTTTCGCCTGGTCCTTGAACATGTTATTGCCCTTCTGCACGACGATCGACACCTGCTCCTCGCCCTGCAGCCCGCGCAGCTCCTTCAGCTGCGCACCCGCCTGGACCAGCGGGCTGCGGAACACGAAATGATCGGCGAAATAGTCGTCGAACTCCTTAAAGTAGCTTCCGTCGAACAGCTTCCCCATCGTGAACGACGGGAAAGGCTTCAGCGACCGTTTTTCCAGCTCCGATATTTCCGGTCCTTTGGGCATCGCCAAGTTCAGCACGAACATAGCAAACACCGGTACCAAAAACAGCAGCAAATTCATTTTCCGCATCAACGGCTCACTCCCCTCGGTCCACGGATTAGAAACGGAAGTACAGGAACGGATTGTATGTGCTGCCCACAAGCAGCGCCGTCGCCGCCGCCAACAACACCAAATTGCGCAACGGCGCCAACCCCTTCGCTCCGTCGACAAACCGCCGCATGCCGAACCGCTCGCTCAGCTGCCCGGCCAGCCAGCCGAACACCGGCGTAGAGAACACGATGCCGATCGCGAAAATCACCGCATTGTCGCGGAAAAAGATGCCCAGCTCCACCGAGCTCCATGGCACGCCGGCGAAACCGAACATTTGTCCCAGGTGGCGGACGCCTGCCGAGAGATCGGTGAAATAAAACCACACCCAGCCCACCAGCATCGCTACGAGCAAATACAGATGGGACACCCAGACAGGCAGCGCGCGGAACACCCGATCCAGAAACGCCCGCTCCAAGTAAATCAGCAGCCCGAAGTACAAGCCCCAAATAATAAAATTCCAGCTCGCTCCGTGCCAGAAGCCGGTCAGAAACCAGACGACGAACAAGTTACGCAAGTACATGCGTTTGTTGCCGCCGAGCGGAATGTAGACGTAGTCGCGGAAGAAGCCTCCGAGCGAAATGTTCCACCGCCTCCAGAAATCGGACGCCGACCTCGAGATGTACGGGTAATTGAAGTTTTCGCGAAGCGTGATCCCGAACATTTTGCCCAGCCCGATCGCCATGTCGGAATAGCCCGAGAAATCGAAATAGATCTGCAGTGCGAACAGCGTGATGCCAAACCATGCCCCTAGCACACTGGCGCCTCCCCCGCCTCCGTCCATGACGGCGGACACGCTTTCCCCCAGGCTGTTGGCGATAAGGACCTTTTTGCCGAGACCGATCATAAAACGGTTGATGCCGTCGGAGAACTGGCTGAGCGAGAATACGCGGTGGCGGATCTGCTCCTCAATGTCGGTGAACCGGATGATCGGGCCGGCCACGAGATGCGGGAAAAACGAGACGTAGAGCAGCATTTGGGTGGGCGACTTCGGCGCTTTGATCGTTCCTTTGTACACGTCCGCGGTGTAGCAGATGATCTCGAAGGTGAAAAAGGAAATGCCGATCGGCAAACCGACGTCGTGGTAAGGAATAGAAACATGAAGCCATGTGCCGAGGTTGTCCAGCAGGAAGCCGGTATATTTGAAATAGCAGAGAATGCCGATGTTGAGCGTGATGGAAATGACGAACAGCAGCTTGGCGAGACGGGTCCCGCGGTATCGTTCGATCAGCAGGGCGAAGCCATAGCCGACGAAGGCACAGCCGAGCAGCAGCAGCACCCAGACGGGCTCCCCCCAGGCATAGAAGACGAACGAGAACACGATCAGCACCCAGTTGCGGTACGCGATGCTTCGGGCCAAGAAGTAGGTGGCGAGCAGAAGCGGCAGGAACAAGTAGAGGAAGATGAGGCTGGAGAAGACCAAGCTGTAACGCTCCTTTGGCTGTAGCTAACCCGATTTTCGCATCCTCCTCCTAATTCTACGCGGCTGGGCAAACTCCTTTTTTCGGCAGGAAGCGACAATGAGGGCAGCGGTGTGTGCAGAGGACACTCCATCCAATGGGCTTGAGCAAACCGGGCACTCTCGTAGGAAAATAATGCTAACCCATAGTTACAACTTAGGTCAGCTTGAGAATGATAGGCGAAAAACCATATTCATTTGGCCAAAAGCCTTATTTTAGGCGATTAGGTGTGGAAAAACCGCCTAATTACCCTACATCGCACTCGGCCGGCCGTTCCACCTGTCACAGCACATAAGTAGTAACTAGGCCATATCGCTATTTGCCCCTGTAGAAAGGCCTACAGCGGCATTATAGGGGTACTTCGCAAACCGGAGCGCATACTCAAAAGAACCAAGATCCGGCATGCTCCGCTCTCTTGCAATTCCTATCGCTTTCTCTATATCATAAGTGACTCGCCTTAACTGGACGGCAATATCTTGCCTGTCAAAATCAACTAGCGCATAGCTGGCCCGGTTATCTCCATCGAAAGGCAAACCTATGCTGCCGCTGTTCACGATTAATTTGCCTTTCCCCGTCCTTACGCAAGCATGGTGGGAATGACCGTACAGCACCAATTGGGTTTGTTCATGTTGATAAAGTTTCTCGAGCTCTTCTGCCGTAGCCCAAGGATACACGATATCTATCAGGGAGGTTGGAGTTGCGTGATACATCTCGGTCGCGACCCCTTCGAACTCACACAGAAATTGTTTAGGCAGGTTAGCTAACCACAGCTGATCCGCATGGTTGATGTTCTCGCAATCGTATTCAAACGAGCGCAAGAGCAGCTCCTTCTTATATGTGTTCGGCTGCCAGCCCGGCTGAGGAAATCTTGTATACTTGTTGTCATGGTTTCCTCGCAGCACCGTCAACGGCTCCAACGCCTTCAACAAGTCGATGCACGCTTGAGGTTCTGGACCGCGCATACCGACATCGCCAAGGAATACAACCGCATCCGGGCCTTGCAGGGTAAGGTCTTTAATCACCGCCTCAAAAGCCGTAGCATTCCCATGCGTATCTGAAATGACCGCTAATCTCAACTTCTCTTACCCCCGCCAACGTTTTCTGCAATCCAGACTGCCGGAGTCCCGACCATCTTACCACTAGAAGTAATTACCAACGCCTCAAGTATATCAAACATATGTTCTCGTGTAAACCCGATATCCTTTTTTACCCATCCGCAAGCCCTGACCCTTTACTCCTTCTCGCTAAACACGCGGAACGAAACCGTCAGCGAAGCCAGCAGCATCACGCAGCCGACTCCCATGAAGAAGCCGTATTCCTGCATCCAAAGCGGCGCCCCATCCATCCAACCGAACACCAAGCCGCCCAGCACCGGACCGAAAAAACCGAACAGCCCCGAGATCGTTGCATAGACGGCGAAATACATCGGACGCTCCCGCTCCGGCGTGTCGCTGATGATGAAGTTGAACACGAGCAGTTGGAACCCCGCCATGCTGACGCCGAGGAAAATGTAGACGACGATCAGCATCGCCTCGACGGACAAGAACGCCTGAATGCCCCAAAGCATAATAGAGACCGCATTGAGCGGAAACACCCACAGCAGCAGCTTGCGGTTGCTCCATCTCGTGTTGAGCTTGCCCCAGACGGCGTAGGCAATGATCGAGACGGCCGCGAGCAGCGTGTTGGAGATGCCGACCCACTCGTAGCGGACATGCATAATGTCAATCATCGCATAGCTGAACATCGACACCGTGCTCCCCTGCGCCATGACCCAGAACGAGACGAACAGAATGGAAGCGAGAAACGACTTGTCGCGAAGCGGCTTGAGCAAATATTTGAGCGTGATGCCGTTGTCCGAAGGTTTGTAGGGAATGTTCGGATAGCGGCCGATATGGATCATGTTAATGATCGACACGACGCCCGCGACGGCGAACAGCATGGCGAACCCGGTCTTCTGCGACATGCGGTCGAGGCCCCAGCCGGCGATCAGCAGCGTGATGGAACCGGCCGCCCCCATTATGGAGAAGCGGATGCCGAGGTAGGAGGCGCGCATGGACGGAGGCACCATGTCGGCCAGCAGCGTATTGAACGGAGCCGAAGACATCGAGCCGGCCACACAGACGAGGAGGAAGACGACGATAAACACGCCGACCCTCCAGTCCGCCGGCACGAGGAACGGGATCAGTCCGGCCGCGCAGAACAGTAGTCGGTACACCAGCACCGTGATAAATACCGTCTTGTAGCGGTTCGTATATTTCTCCATCAGAAAAGCCGACGGAATGACAATGATGGCGTTCATCAGCAGCGGCAAAGCGGTGATAAAGCCGATCTGGCCGGCTCCTGCGCCCAGATAGAGCAGGAAGCCGGCCAAGTAAGGACCGATCAGCAAATTGGCTACAATCGCCGAAGTAATGATTTCATAATGTCCGTTGCGCAGCGCTCGAGCGTTCGTCTGTGCTGTTGCAGGCTCCAATGCGGATCCCTGTCCTTCCGGTTGAATTAAACTCGCGCAATTCGGGTGGCCGTCGGCATGAATTGATAGAAGTAGCAGTCGGCCGGCCCATCCTTGCCGTTGAAGGAGAGCCGCGTCTCCTCCAGCTCCTCGAGCGTTGCCACCGTGCCGTCCAGATAGTCACCTAGCCGGTGGACAGCGGTATCGAGCAGAAGGAGCAATCCTCCGTAGCGGAGGTCCATGATGTCCCAGCCGAACGTTTTGTTCGTGCGGTGCCAGCATTGGCGGTGGTATTTGTGCAGCGCCTTCACGCGCACGGTAAGCTCCGGCAGCTCGGCGGTGCGGATCCGATCCAGCTCGCCCTTGTCACCGGCCGCATACGCGTCGGTCAGGCGGATGCCCATCTCCGCCTTCAGCGCCAGCACGTCGCAAAGCCGTCGCAGCAGCTCGAACACGAAGCCATAGTCGCCGTTGCGATCCGCATAGAGCGATAGCTTCTTCTCCAGCCCGGCATAGTGCTCGCCCAGCCCGTAGCCGCGGATGTTGTAGTCGAACAGCCCCTGCATCGGGTTTTGCCAGAGCAAGGAGCGCGACACGTTGGTCGTCTCCAGGTTGCCGGGCGAGATGCCCGGCGTCTCGTCGACGAGCCGGATGTCCATGAAGTCGTCGTAGCTAGCCCCGCCGGAACAGAAAGCGAACCGCCGCTTCAGCTTCTCCTCGTCCAGTTGCTCCGCATAGCCGTGCTCGGCGAACAGCTGCAGGCCGAGCAAGGCGGACCACCAGTCGCATTCGGTACCGTCGTCGCCCCATAAGGTCGCGATGATCTCGGTGACTCCTTCCCGCTTGCAGACGTTGAGCGCGGCATTCGTGGAAGCGAAAGTAGCGCCATAATTCAGCACAAAGCCGCGCCAGTTCCAGATGCCGCCGGCGAAGACCGGGGTCGAGCCGAATTTTTTGTGCCGGTTGATCCAGTCGGTGTAGAAGTCTTCGTCATAGTGGTAATAATCCCAGTATACTTGCTGCACGCCTTTCGGCATAGCCTCAATCACTTCGTCCGGAATGACGCAGTCGCGGTCGTAATAAGCGCCTTTCTTGGACCCCGCGCGGAAGTACATGTCGCTCCACATCATCGGCGTAAGGCCGTGCTTTTCGGTAATTTGCAGCACTCGCGCCAGATGCTCGTTCATAATGTCGAATTTCGTATGATAGCCGTTCTGGTTCAAATATTCGCCTAACCCCAGATTCCACGCTTCGTCCATGCCGATATGGATCCGCTTCGTCCGCATCGGCGCCATCGCCGTCACGATCAGCTGCTCCACGAATTCGTAGGTGCGCTCGTAACCGACCAGCATCGTTTCCTTGTCGTCGCGAATGTCGCGGAAGGCCGGCCATTTCAGCACATCCTCCAGATGGCTGAGCGTCTGAATGCACGGGATCATCTCGATGCCGAGCTGATAGGCGTAATCGTCCAGATCCCGGATTTCTTCTTGGGAGTAGCGCCCCCGCATATAGCCGAAATATGGCTGCTCCTTCACGTCATAGCTGTCTTCCGCGTACAGCATGATCATATCCAGTCCCATCAGTGCCTGATGGCGAAGAAACGTCTTGACGCTATCCGTCGTCAGTACCGCGCCGCCCTGCGACACGTCGAACATCGGACCGTTCATCTCGAACTGCGGCGTTTCCTCCAAAGCGAACTCGTCCGCCCCCGCCCTTAGCTGTTCAATCAGCAAACCGAGCGCGCGGAAAAAATGAATGCGTCGTGGATAGCGGATGACAGCGGCGCCGTTCCGATAGGCGACTTCGATCCGATTGTCGGCAATCTGCTCGACCGCGACCGGCAAACCGTCCTCCGCCAGCTCGATCCCTAGTTGAGGCGCAAGTACGGCTACCCCCTGCCTAAGCTCCGCAAGCTGCCCTTTCAGCTGTATCCGCAATACCGGGTTGTTGTTGTTCATTTTCTTCACACGCTCCTTTTGTTTTGTCAGGCGGTCTCGGCTACTCCGCACCATTCCACGATCGCCAGCGCATATAACTCGACTAATTGCAGCAAAGCCGGCACCTCGATATATTCATCCGGGGCATGCGCGTTCGCCCCCGACGGTCCCAAGATGATTGCCTTGGTTGGGCTGTACAGGTTGAACATGAAGGCGTCGCAAGCGAACGGCGCTCCCGTGACGTCCGACTGCCGGCCGGTCACTCGTTCCGTCAGTTGGGCCAGCATGCCAATAAGCGGGAATTCCGGTTCGACCTCCGAGCCCGGCAGGAAGCGAATCATCTTAGTGAACGTCGGCGCGTATTCACCCTGAATCAGATGCTCGCCGAACCGCTCGCCGAAACGTTGCAGCAGCTCAGCCTGCAGCTGCTCCTCCGTCACCCCGGGATGACACTCGACCCAAATGTCCACGCTGCACGTGCTGGGGCCGACATCGTTCAGCAGCGCCTGCATGTCGCCGGCCTCCACTCGGGTGACGATCGCAGGCAATTGCCGGTCGTCGGTGTAATAGGGAGCAGGGCCGCCCGCCTTGCCGCGCTCCCGCTCGTACTCATCGAGGAAGACGATGAACTTCGAGGCGGCGAGGGTCGGGTTGATGACGGTCTCCCCGCTGAACGACAACCCCGTCGTGCCGCGGAACGCTACCCGCCAGAGCGCTCCGCCCTTGGAGGCCGGGTAGACGGCGAGGTTCGACGGCTCGGGAATGATCGCGGCGTCGGCCGGACGGCCTCGCAGCCGGCACGCGAGCGTCCCATTGGCGCCGCCGAACTCCTCGTCGACGACGGACTCGATGCTCACGTCGCCGAGCGGCGGCAGTCCGAGCTCGATGAGGCAGCGCAGCGCCATGAGGGAGGCGACCAAGCCGCCCTTCATGTCGAATGTGCCCAGCCCGTACAGCCGGTCGCCCTCCCGCTCGGCGGTCCAAGGGTCGCGCTCCCAGCCCGCCGCCACGACGGCCGTGTCGACGTGGCTCGAGAACACGAGGGAGCGACCGCCTCCTTGCCCTTGATGAAGGCCGACCAGATTGGGCCGGTCGGAGTAGTCTTTGCCCGGGAAGTAAGCCGGGTGCTCGCGGAAGCCCGGAACTTCCTCGGGCGAGAACAGATCGGTGGCAAGCCCGTACTGTTCCATGACCTGCTGGAGATATAGCTGCAGCTCCTTCTCCGTGCCGGTCAATACGCCATTGACCGTATCGAAGCTCACCAGCTTCGAGATGAGCTCTACTGTGGCGTCCTCGTGCGTTCGGACCCAAGCTTGTATTTCGGCTTGCACGTCCCGGCCCGTCTTTATCCTATTTTCCATTGCTTTATCCTCCTTGGCTTGCCATTGAATTTCCCTGCAGCGTCCCTTACACTATCCTCATACCGTCATTCGAGCAGGAGGCTGACCGCCGGGCATGGCCAAATTTATGAACCATCAGATCGGCCCGCTGCCGATCCAGATCGTCGACCTCAAGGTCGACCGCTCCAAGCTGAAGCTCAAAAGCTTGACGATCCGTCAGTTTGGGCATCTCCCGGGGAGAACCCTCCTGCGGGATCTGTATTATGGAAAGATGCACGCCTTCACATATATTTCCCGCGGCAGCGGGTACTTGCAGGTAGGCGACGAGCCCCCCATGCGGCTGGAGGCCGGCAGTCTGTTCTTGGAATGGCCGGAGCAGCCTTACCGGTTCGGACCGACGAGTCCCGACGGCTGGGACGAATATTATGTCGTCTTCGAAGGCTCCCGCGTCCAGGAATGGCTCGACTGCGGGCTGGTGCGCAAGGACGATCCGATCATGCAGGTCGGGCTCGATCCGCTCTGGGTGAGCAAGCTCGAGGCGATCGGCGCCGCCCTGGAGAGCGGGATGCCGGACAATGCGGACCGCGCCGCTCTGCTGCTGGAATCGCTCGTCTATGATTTCTCGCAGGCGCACTACAGCTTGAAGACGGCCGCAGGGCTTCCCGCCAAGCAGGAGCTCGTGCTCCGCGTGCTGGAGACGATCGCCGGCCGTCTATACCAGCCCTGGAACGAGCGGGAGGTATGGGAGGCTTGCCACATCTCCCGCTCCACCTTGCGGCGCATTGTGCTGCACAATACAGGCTTCCCGCTCAACGATTATGTCAACCGGCTCAAGGTGGACGAGGCTAAGAAACTGCTGCGGCATACGTCTCTGCAGATCAAGGAGATCGCGCAGATGCTCGGGTTCGAGGATGCCGCCTATTTCTCCCGCCTGTTCCGCAAAATCGCCGCCACATCGGCGCAAGCGTTCCGCACCGGATTGGCCGGCGGCATCGGCGGCGGCGCGCTGCATCCTCCCTTACTGTAGCATCGCTTGCCCGATGCTTGACAGACACCCGGTATCCAATCAGTTGGACTATATAGTCTCGCATATTTGGAAAAACCCGAACCGCCTATTGAAGCGGTCCGGGTTTTTGAGGTTGGGTTGCGCGGTTACACGTTGTACTTCGCCTTCATCGCTCTGGCGTAATCGTCCCAGTGATCGGCGGGGTGGATCACCGATGCGCCGTGGCACACCTCGAGTCGCTCGGGGCGCAGCTCGCGGATGATCGCGCCGCTGCGGAACGCCTCCGACATGTCCGCCGTGAACATCGGCATCGGGCGATGGAGCCGGCCTCGTCTGGACGTGAACAGATCGCCGGCAAGCAGGACGCGATCGGCTTCGTGGTAGTATGCGACATGGCCCGGCGCATGGCCTGGGGTGTGGTACGGCGTCAAGCCGCTTACCGGAAGGAGGCTCCCGTCCGCCGATTCCGGCAGCGGCTGCGCCAGACCGGGCGGCAAGCTGGCAGCCGCTTTCTTGCGCCCGGGATACGGTTGTCGGCCCTCCATATGGGGGAGCTCGAGGCGGTGGACGTACACGGGCACATCCGGATGCGCTTCGCGGAGCTTCAGAATCGCCCCGACATGATCGGAATGCCCGTGCGTCAGCAAAACTTGCTTTAACGGTTTGAGGCCAGCTCCAATTTCTTGGATCGCCTTTCCGATACCTTTCGCCATCATCGGGATCCCCGCGTCGACAAGCGTGAACCCGTCCTCCTCCTCCACTAGCCATATATGCACCGGTATGACCACCCAAATCCCCAAGCTCCAAATATGATCCGAGATTTTCTGTACCTTCATGTTCGATCCGCTCCTCTCTCGTATTGGGTCCGCCAGCCGTACAACAGCGCCGATATCGCCGATTGGAAAGTGTCGTTCAGCCGCCCCATCAGCTCGTCTGCGGTTTCCTCCGAGTTCACATAGGTACTCACGATACCGAGCAGCATGTAGAAGTAAACCCGGCTGCATGCAAGCAATTCGTCGTCGGTGACGTAGGGTAGGCACTCCCTCACACCCTGCCTCAGTTGTCCGAACAGCACCGTGCGAAGCTGATTAAGCTCCGAGATCGGCTCCGCCGCATCGACCCTTACTGATTTCACAGTGAAAAAAATGGAGTGCATCGTTCGGTGTGTGAGGCAAAACCGGATCACTTCGAGCGTCATCCGATTCAGGCAAGCGTCTGCGGCCGCACTGTCGTTGGCGTTGGCGTTAGCGTTAACACTGTCGTTGGCGTTGGTGTTAGCGTTGGTGTTGGTGGGTTCGGTGTCGGCTGGGGACTGCTCCGGCTTCCGTTCTAGGATGTCCTGCAAGCTGCGCTTCAGCCGCTCGAGCGGCGGGACGGACAGCTGATGCAGCAGCGCCTCCTTGTCTTTGAAATAAATGTAGATCGTCGTATGCGAGCAGCCCGCTTCCTTCGCGATCTCGCGCATCGTGACCGCCTCATAGCCGTGTTCGGAGAATAGCTTCTCCGCCGCGTCGACGATATTTTTCTTTGTTTCTTCCGAGCGCTGTTCTTGTCGGGTTCTGGGCATCGATTTGAGGTCTCCTTTGCATGGCAATATGTAACCAACGGTTACTAACCTGTGGTTATAATATAACCGCCGGTTAGTAACGTTGTCAATATGCAATGTCATATAAGCGGCTAGGTTGGGGATCAATGCTCCCTAACGACTCGCTACACCCACATGGCGAGCTTGCCGTCCTGATGTAGAAGGTTTATACAACTAGGAACCGAATTGGGCTTTTTCGGGGCTCTGATGTACAAGCTTTGTACAGCTGAAACTGATTTTAGCGGTTCAGATGTCCATTTTTTATACTTGGACTGCGAAAATAGCCCGTTTTTGGATGCAGTTGTACAAATCCTCTACAGCTACAGCGGATTGACCCCTGTGAATCTAGGTTCATAGCATATGAACCTAATTTCCGTCACCAGCGTGCAGCAGGGTGTTCATAGTGGGGGATTTCGGAGCTGGCTTGCGAAAAATGGTTCATAAGGGGCGAAGGTTGGTTCATACCGTTGTGACTTCCGACGAATAGTGTTCAACTGGCGCTTGGTTACTGGCTGAGCAAGAGAAGGTTGTGCTCCAACGCAGAGGGCGAGGAAAAGGTACGGTTTATTCTCCCCACTGACCTCCATTCTCCAGTAATCAAGCTGCTCGCCTTCCTATCCCCATCAGGACAGATGGTAGTCAGGAAAGTCGGACCAGAAAACAAGCCCCATTCTCCATCACCGATGTGAGAATGGGGCTTTACTCTTACAACCTAACTACCAGGCGGCCACGCGACTGGCCCGCCAGCAGCAGCCGCACCGCGTCCGGCACCTGCTCAAGCTCAATTTCCGTCGCGATCCGCTCGATGAGCCCGACCGGCTTCATCGCGGAGGCGAGCTGCTCCCACACGGCAAGACGCGTTTCCATCGGCGTCTGCACGGAGTCGATGCCGATCAGCCGCACGCTGCGCAGGATGAACGGGAACACGCTCGCCGTCCACTCGGTGCCGCCCGTCAGTCCGCTCGCCGCGACGGCGCCGCCATAGCGTGTGCTGCTGAGCACTGCGCCGAGCGTCTTGCCGCCTACGCAGTCGACAGCGCCGGCCCACAGCTGCTTGTCGAGCGGGCGAGGCTGCTCCGGCACGAGCTCCTCCCGCGACAGCACACGCGCCGCGCCGAGCTCGCGCAAGTAGGCGGCGAGCTCGGCTTTGCCGCTGCTGGCGGCGACTTCGTAGCCGAGCCCCGCGAGCATCGCGACGGCCAGGCTGCCGACGCCGCCGGTCGCCCCCGTGACGACGACCGGCCCGCGGTCGGGCGTCACGCCGCTCTGCTGCAGCTCGAGCACGGACAGCGCCGCGGTGAAGCCGGCCGTTCCGAGCGTCATCGCTTCCTTGGCGGTCAGCCCGGTCGGCAGCCGCACCGCCCAGTCGGCCGGTATCGAAGCATATTCGCTGTAGCCGCCGTACTGGCCGACGCCCAGATCGTATCCGGTGACAAGAACCTCGTCCCCTTCGCGGAAACGCCCGTCCCGGCTCCGTACTACCGTCCCGGCCAAATCAATCCCCGGGATATGCGGATACCGCCTAACTATATTGCCGTTCGGGCTGCAGGCCAGCGCATCCTTATAATTGACGCTGGAGTAGCTTACACGTACCAGCAGGTCGTTTTCCGCCAAGTCCTCGCGCACCCTCAATTGCTGCACGCCGACTGCCAACCCGCCAGCCGCGTCCCTACTCACGACCAAAGCTCTAAAGGTACCGTCCATCACCATTCCTCCTCCCATTTGCCAACCAAACCGAATGAATGGACATGTACCCCTAGCATACCTCAGCCCTCGCCTTTTGAATAGTTACGGGCGTATTTGAGCTTGATCGCTTTTTTCCTCGGTCGCTGGCGGCGCCGTCCACTTATTCCGAATCAAGCTGATCGCGAACGACAGAGCGCCTAGCACGAGCAGAGTCACGATTTTATAGATCGCCTGCTCCCCATCCAGATCAAGGAAAATCGCCTTAACGCCAACCGCCACGAGAACAAGGGAGCCGAAACCGACGAACACCACCTGCTTGTAGTAGCTTCCCCACAGGAAGAGCAGCAAGGCGTAGACGCCCCAGACACAGGACAAAGTGAGATCCATAAGCGTATCATAGTTACCGGTTGCGTACTCTTCATAAGCATTCACGATTTGAACCGTCAGCAGTCCCCCGACCACCAGATGCGCTAGCAGAGCATACACATGGGTCATAAACCGGTCTACGTACTGGTCTCCGAAACGGAAGCTCCGGTAAAGCGAGAAGTAGAAGCCCGTTGCGGCCAGCAGCATCCACGAAACGGCACCCCAGTTCAAGAAAGGAATATAGACGCCGAACCATTCTCCCCGAGGCGTAGTCCAGGTAACAGCATACCAATAAGTCCCGACAATCGCCCAAATGGCGATCGCAGCGGCATCGGCCAGCTTCCAATTTTTCCACCTAGCAAGAGCAGCCAACGCCATCGCAACCAGCGACCACACGAACACGTTGATGAGCGGCTTCGACGCCATTCCGTCGCCTAACTGGCCCGCAGCAATAAGCATAAGCAGCACACCGCCAATACCATGCGTAAAGGAGTACGTAAGCGAGGCCGGAGAAGCTTTGAATACGATCGCCCCCGTAATGGTGAAAGCCAATCCGATAATAGCAAGCAGCGCCCCCATCGGTACATCGCCGTCGAGCAAATACAAGGTCCAGCAGCTGAACAGCACTCCGTTTACAAGACTAAGATATAAGTTCCAGCCGTCGAAGGCACGATTGTTTTTCCAGGAGGCGAACAGAAATCCGATCAGATAAAAGACGAAGGCAGCTGTTGCATAACGAACCGGCATCGTCCAAATGCCCTCCGTCGTCGGGTTGAAGTGCAGGAAGTACACGCAGTAAATGAGCCATGTTCCTATAAAAGAGGCGCTCCGGAGCTCGCTCCACCCTTTGGAGATGCTAAGGAAGAAAAACGCCGCATTCACCACGAACAGATACAGGAACAGCGTGAACACCTGGTCGGTTTCCGGCCGCATGAGCAAAGGAGAAAGCAACCCACCGATAATGGCAAGATTCATAACAATTCTAGAATTGTATTGGTACGCCCAAACGGCAAGCAACACCGTCACAGCCGTCATGCAGAGCAACACCGTCAAAGGCGACCACAGATCGAAGAAGATGCCGGAAAATGAAAAGGTAGCATACAGCAGACAAGCGCCTAATCCGATGAGGATGTCCCCGACCGTCCGTTGACCGAGCCTAAGCGATGCTGCAATGCCCCCAAGCGATAACCCGAAGCCGCAGAGCAACCCTGCGCCGATTTTGATCGGATTCGTGATCCAGTTCTGGTCGAGCGAGTAGCGGAACAGCGTAATGAAGGCAGCCAAGACGAACAACACACCTAGAAAGGACGTCCAATGTTTTCTGAACAGCAGCGTTTGCATGCTTATTCCTCCTCTGAATTTCGGGGGTAATTCCCGCTTGCATGCCTTTATTTTAGAAAATTGGCGCAAAAAAAATAGTACCATCTTTATTTGGTACCATCCTTCTCCTCGCTATTCGGTTTCGCCTCGTCCAACAGCCCGAGCTCCTTCACCTGCCGCGCCGCTTCCCTCGAGCTGGACACCTGCAGCTTCTTGAGCATGAAGTTGATCTGGTTCTTAATCGTGCGGATCGAGACGAACCGCTTGTCGGCTATTTTCGATTGGGAGTAGCCTTGATCGATCAGATCCAGCAGCTGCAGCTCGGACGGGGTAATTTTGTCGCGCATCCGGCTCACCTCGAACTCTCGCTCGAGCTTCTTCAGCCGTCTGAACTCCTCGCGCATTCTGGCCGCCGCTTCGGGACTGATCGGGGAAGCCTTGGCCGCCGCTTGGCGAATCGCGTCCGGCAACGACTCGAAATCCGCTTTGATCCGGTAGTCGAGCGCCCCCGCCTGGAACGAACGGAGAATCAGATCGCGTTCTTCCATCGAGGTCAGCATAATGACTCTGGCGCCGGTCAGCGTGACGGTCTCTTCCGCTAGAGCGATCCCCTCGGGCACGCCGTGAAGCATAATATCCATGAGCACGACGTCCGGAGCGCCAGCTTCCTGTTCTCTCAGCTTGTCACGCACTGCGGCCGGATCGTCGGAAGTAAAAGCAAGCTCGAGGTCCTTCTGCGTGCGCAGATAGCCGGATAAACCTCGCAGCCAATCCGCGTCGTCTTCCACTAGCCATACTTGAATCGCTCGGGGTTCCACTATCGACTAGGCCTCCATTGTCAGCCCGGTCGGCTGGTGTTGAGATTGAGGAGCGAATTCCGCATGAACCGTCCGCTTGGGGAAGGTCAGGATCACTTGCGTGCCTTCCCCAGGCTTGCTGCGGATATGCAGCGAGCCTCCATGCTTGCGCATCACTTGATACGCGTAAGGCAGACCCAGCCCGAAGTTCGTGCCGCTGCCCGACTTGGTCGTATAGAACGGATCCAAGGCGCGCCTCACTTGCGCGGCATCCATCCCGGGTCCGCTATCGACGATGAGGAGCGTCAGCTCCTTTTTCCCTTCGAGCCATTGTACGGCAAGCTTGCCTTGCCCGCGCATCGCTTCGACGGCGTTGGATACTATGTTCCCGATCGCTTCTGCAGTCTGAGCCTTGTCTACCGTGCAGCGCCATCCTTCGGCGAGGTCGGTGTGCAGGGTGATGCCTTTCATCTGCGGCGCGAGCGCATCCAGCACTTCGCGGATCATGGCGGCTGCATCCGTCGTTTCGGGGCGAAGCACCAGGTCCTCCGTCTTGCGATGGACGCGGGCGATCATATCCTGCATATGCCGGGAAGCCGACAGCACCACTTCGATGTCCGCGAGCAGCTCTTGATCGCCGGAGGAAGCCGCCCGCTCTTTTATTTTCTGACCGAATAACCGCATCTTGGCCGCATCGTTCTTCATCGAATGGTTGAGCAGCACCGTCCCGTTCGTGACCGCACGAAACGCCGAATCCAATCTGCGCCGATCGATAAACACCCGGATGCCCATAAACCCGTATGTCGACAGGCCGATGACGAACAGGCAGACGCCCGCTCCCACGAACCAGGTGTTATAAATCCACATTCTAAGCATGCCCAGGCTCGGAAGCACATAATTGAGCACCATCGAGACCAGCACCGGCAAAAGGACCGTTAGGCTTACAATGCGGTATGTGGCGAGGTAGGCTGGATGCTGCGGACGCTGCACAAGGATGTTGGCCGCTCCGAACAGCATCAGCGGCACGGCCCACCATACTACGGCGCGGAAAGTAATGGGGTACAGCTCGTTATAGGGTGGCGTGAAGAGAAGGAAGCCTACAACCGGAAGCAGGAGGAGGGCCGGGAGCCACTTGCCCCAACCGGATTGCGACAGGCGGCGAATCGGCCGATACGCCAGCGAATATAGGCAGAACGCGTACGGAACCCCGTAATAGGAGGCGAGCGAAGCCGTCGCTTGCAGCCGATACAGGAACGGTTCCAGCGATGCGTAGCTCATGGACTGCTGGATGGCGGGAATAAACCTTTCATCCAGCGTGGCTGCAAGAGCCCCCGATCCGCCGAAAAGGGTGACCAGCGCCAACCAGCGAATGGATGCCGTCCGCGGCTCGTTGACGATCAGGAACAGCCCGATCCCCCACAGGGCGATCCAGACGAATAACATGCCGAACCTCCTCTCTCCTGTCGCGTCTATCGGTTGCGCAGTGGTGACAATAGTGCTGAGCGTAGTGGTCGGTGCCGATTCAATAGTCATTCTGCATCCAAGGTCGAAATCCTTGAGCTTCCGGTTGGAAATCTACTTGCGCCCGTAGTCCGCCTTAATCTCGCCCCACACATCGGTTTGCCATTTCAGCACTTTGTTCGGGTAGCTGTTCGTCTGCAGCCAACGTTCCGCGCGTTCCACCAGGTCCCATATTTCCTGCGTGGAGGCGTCGCGTACCAGGGTGGACGAAACGGATTTCTGCTTCAGCCACTTCAACGCGTTCATGGAGTCGGTGTACACGGTTTTTTTGCTGCCTTGCTGCTTCAGGTAGGCCAGCGCATGTACGATGGCGAGAAATTCGCCGAGGTTGTTCGTCCCTTTGCGGACCGGCCCGACGGCGAAGAGCACCTCGCCCGTACGGGTGTCCACGCCCTTGTATTCGACAGGGCCGGGGTTGCCCTGCGTCCCTACGTCGACGGAGATGCTGTCGTAGTCGATCTCGCCTGCATCGGCAGCCGACTTGGCGGAGCTGCCGCCGGCAGACTTCGTCTTCGACGAAGCGCCGGCTGCGCCGCTTCCCCGTCCCCAGATGCCTTTCCAGCCTTTCTTGTAAGCCGCATTCGCTTCCTCCAGCGACTCGAACGACTTGTACTTGGCGTCCGGCAAGCCGTCCACTTGGTTTTTGCATTCCGGCCATGTCTTGTAGACCCCCGGGGCTTTGCCTTCCCAAACTACGTAATATTTTTGTTTCGCCATAAGTGCTCCTTCAGCTCGAATCGGAATGATTTGCCGCTTAACTCCATTTCACCAGTATATCATATGCCCGGCTTCCCATAGAAAACAAGAAAGTTCAGTAACTTCCAGTTTCACCTTTCGGTTTAATTTTTGGTGTTTTCAAAATAATGGGCACTATAGAAACAAACCACCGACCATGAGAAGAAAGGGTAGACGGAGCAAAATGAGCGAGTTTCGTACGGAGAAGGATTTCCTCGGGGAAAAAGAGGTGCCGGACTACGCCTACTACGGCATTCAGACGATGCGCGCGGCGGAGAATTTCCCGATTACCGGCTATCGCATCCACGAGCAATTAATTCGAGCTTTGGCTATTGTGAAAAAGAGTGCGGCGGAAGCAAATCTCTCTACGAGGCAGCTGCAGCCTCAGCTAGGTGAAGCGATCGTGCAAGCGGCGCAGGAAATCGTCGACGGTCGCTACCACGACCAGTTCATTGTGGATCCGATCCAAGGCGGCGCCGGCACCTCGATCAACATGAACGCCAACGAGGTGATCGCCAACCGGGCGCTTGAGCTGCTCGGCAACCGCAAAGGCCATTATTTCGCGCTGAGCCCGAATACGCATGTCAACATGGCGCAGTCGACCAACGATGCGTTCCCTACCGCCGTGCATATCGCCGTACTGGAGCTGATCGCGCAGTTGACCGTGGTCATGGAGCAGCTGAGGGATACGTTCCTGGTCAAGGCTACGCAGTTCGATGGCGTGCTCAAAATGGGACGCACCCACTTACAGGACGCGGTGCCGATTCGGCTCGGCCAGGAGTTCGCGGCTTACGCGTCGGTGCTGACGCGCGACATCAAGCGGGTGTCGGCGTCTCGGGAGCACCTGTACACGATCAACATGGGCGCCACCGCCGTCGGCACCGGGCTGAACGCCAACCCCGCGTATATCGCGGCGGTAGCGGAACGGCTGGCGGCGAATAGCGGCTTGCCCCTTGTGCTGGCGGAGCAGCTAGTGGACGCGACGCAAAATACGGACGCCTTCACGGAGGTGTCCGCCGCCCTTAAGATTACGATGATCAACCTGTCCAAGATCGCCAATGACTTGCGGCTGATGGCTTCCGGACCGCGGGCTGGCCTTGGCGAGATCACCCTCCCGCCGCGGCAGCCAGGCTCCTCCATCATGCCCGGCAAAGTGAATCCGGTCATGTGCGAGGTCGTCAATCAGGTCGCTTTCCAAGTGTTCGGGAACGATGCGACGATCTGCCTCGCCTCCGAGGCCGGCCAGCTGGAGTTGAACGTGATGGAGCCGGTGCTTGTGTTCAACTTAATCCAGTCGCTGAGCATCATGCGGCAGGTCATGCATGTGTTCCGGGTGTACGGTGTGGAGGGGATTGAAGCGAATGTGGAAGTGTGCAGGGGGTACGTGGACCGCAGTGTCGGCATCATGACCGCCCTGAACCCGCATCTGGGCTATGAGGTGTCCGCACGGATCGCCCGGGAGGCGATTACGTCCGGCCGTTCGGTCAAGGAGCTGTGCTTGCTATACAATGTGCTGTCGGAGGAAGAGCTCGCGATCATCCTCGATCCGAACGAGATGACGAGCCCGGGCATCGCCGGCGCCGCGCTGCTCGAGGAGGCTGAGCAGGCGCGTTGAGCGGCGTAAGAGGGGCCAAGCGGAAAGTGACGCTCTGCAAGCACGAAATCCGCCTTGCAGAGCAGCAGAAGCCCAGCTAGCAACCTCTAAGCACGAAAATCCG
>NZ_BIMA01000125.1 GCF_004000845.1 Paenibacillus koleovorans NBRC 103111 | reverse complement strand
TCTCGCCATCTCGCCATCTCGCCATCTCGCCATCTCGCCATCTCGCCATCTCGCCATCTCGCCATCTCGCCATCGCGCCATCTCGCCACCTCCGCCGCCTTCTTGACCGCCGATCCACCGCGCGGACTAAGGAGCCGGCTATTCTTTTGCACGAAGTATTGAATATCACAGAAATCCATTGTATACTTAAAACCGAGTAATCAAGTAGGAATTATAAATTCGAGGTGAGGGCGGTCCATTCGGCCGCCCGTTTGCCTATCCGCGAGGGGAATACGCATGATAGACTATGTATTGGCTTTCTCCGCAGGGCTCCTGTCGTTTTTGTCGCCGTGCGTGCTGCCGCTTATTCCGCTGTATTTCAGCCATTTGATTGGAACCAGTGTATCCCGGATCGATTCTGGCAAGGTCAAGCTGCAGCTATTGGTGAAGTCCTTGTTTTTTACGGCTGGGTTTTCGATTGTGTTCATTTTGCTAGGCGTTTCCGTGGGGGCGATCAGCAGTCTGCTTTCCGATTATCTGGATTACATCCGGCGTATCGGCGGGGTTTTGATTATTTTGTTCGGCCTGCATATGACAGGCGTGTTCAAGTTTAAGTTTCTGTACAGGGAGAAAAGATGGCTTTCGCAGGGCACGGGAAACAAGGGTGGAAACGCGAGTTCTCTAATGCTAGGCATGGCGTTCGCCGTCGGGTGGACACCGTGTATCGGTCCGATTTTATCCTCGATCCTCCTCTACGCGGGAAGCATGGAGACGGTCAAGCAGGGCGTGCTGCTGCTCGTGCTGTATTCGCTCGGATTCGCCGTTCCGATCGTGCTCGCGGCTATATTTGTCGGGAATCTCACGGGGTACATCAAGAAGCTCTCCAAGTATATTCCGGTCATCTCCTTGATCAGCGGTCTCATTATGATCTTGATTGGAGTGTTGGTGTTCACGGATAAGCTGGAGGTTTTCAGTAAATACGGCAGCCTGTTTAATCTATAAAGGAGCGTGGGAGGATGAAGAAAAACTTGCTAATTGGGGGCATCGCCTTAGTGCTGCTCCTCTCCGCCGCATATATCACCCGTCATTACAAGCTCAGTGAGCCTGAAATGGCAGCCGGTTCAACAACGAAAGTGGAGACGGCTGATTTTACTTTATCCGATCTGGATGGAAACCAGGTGACCCTGCAGGAGCTTCGAGGGAAAACCGTATTCATCAACTTTTGGGCGACTTGGTGTTTGTTTTGCGTGGAGGAGATGCCGGACATGGAGAAAGTGTACCAGGCGTACAAGGAGCGAGACGTCGTCGTACTGGCGATAGCCGTGGGAGAGAACCGCAAGGAAGTCAGCGACTATTTGCAAAATAAAGGATATACGTTCCGCATTTTATTGGACCCGGATAAGAGCGTCACGAATGCTTATGATGTCCAGTCGATCCCGACTTCCATTTTCATCGATAAGGAAGGCCGTGTGTCGCAGAAGCGAGTGGGCGCAATGGATGAAGAGAAGATGAGGGCCGCGATTGATCGGATGCTTGCCAAATGAAGAAAGCCCCTCGCCTCGGTTGGAGGAGAGGGGCATCCGTGTGCGTATCAGCAGCTGCCGCCGATGCCGGGTAGCGCCTTGATGGAGATGCCGTGAGGTTTGTCGCCGACCTTGATACGTTCGCCGGCCGTGCGGGCTTCCGTATCGATCACGACGACCTCGCCTGAACCGCTTAATGTGACATAAACTTTCGTCTGCTGGCGATTGAACGAGACGTGTCTCGCCCCAGCCAGGCCGTTTATCGTCTGCACAGGCTTGCCTGAGGCCAAGTCGATGAACGTAACGGCATTGCCTTCCATCGATGTGACGATTGCGGTATTCCCGTCCTCGCTGACGACGACGTCGGTCGCTCCGGCGGCGGCCGCTATTTTCGATTCCAGCTTGCCGGTTTCCGTGCTGTACACTTCCAAGGTGCCGTCCCCAGCGGCCGGTACGAACAGCTTCTTGCCGTCATCGCTGACTTTGATCGCGCGAGGCGTTTTGCCGGTAGCGATCGTCTGCAACGTTTGCTTCGTTTTCACATTGACGACATACACCTTGTTGTTCTCATGATCGCTGACGTACAGCTTGTCTCCGAACAAGCTCATATAGTTGGTCTTGGCGCCATTGCCGAGGTCGATCGTGCCGGTCTCCTTGCGTTCCTTCGTATCGATCAAATAAATGAACTGATCGGCTACGGCGGCAACATAGAGCGTCTTGTTGTCCGGCGACAGCACCATGCCGTGCGGCATCGGCCCTACGGGAACCTCCTTCTCCACTTTAAGCGTTTGCGTGTTGATGATGGATACGGTGCTGCTGTGCATGTTGGCTGCATAAGCTTCACGCATCGTGCTGGAGAAGACGACGGTGGAAGGCGCTTCGGACAGCTTGACCTTGCCTACGACCTTGCCGGTCGGGATGTCGATAACCGATAGATTGTTGTCGGTCTCGCTGGGCACGTAGAATTGGACGGCCGTTAATTTGCCTGCTTCCGTCCGGACGGAGCCGGACGACGCTTCTCCGGTTGCCCCGCCGTCGCCGACTTGAAGCCGGGCCTTGGCCTGTTCCTTCGTCTCCATGGCGCATCCGCCGAGCAGCACGGCAAAGGCGATGCAGAGGGCGGCTATTGATGTAACTCTCTTCATTGGTCTGAATCCCCCGTTTTTCGTAATTCTTAAAATAAACATTGTAATACACTCGGAATAGTTGTATTATACGGTAGAACTCACTAATTTGGCAAGAAATTAAACAGATGCAATCGAGGGGAGAGACATTTCCATGAGGAGTAAGTTAGCGATTCTATCACTGGTGTTATTGGCGGGTATCGCTTCCGCCTGCGGCAACAAAACGGGGAGCGGCACGACGAACGGAGCGGGAGGCGGCACAGCAGCCACACCGACCCCGACTGCAGCAGCGGCTACGTATCCGAACGCCCAATTGCTGGCGGACGTAAAATGGGTGGAAGAGCATGCCAAGGATGCGAACCTGAAGATCATCGATGCGCGGTCGAAAGGCTATGATCAAGGACATATCCCGGGTGCCGTATCGGTCAATGCGGGACTCTTGAAGGATGCGAAGAATAACACGATCGTTTCGAATACCGCATTTACGGAGCTGTTCCAAAAAGCAGGCGTCAACAGCGATTCCATCGTTCTGGTCTACGACGAAGGCGGCGCGGGTAACGCGGCAACCCGTATCTTTTACGGACTCGAGTATTATGGGTTGAAGGATAAAGTGAAAATACTGAACGGCGGGATCCTGGCATGGACCAGCGCAGGTAAAGATCTGTCGACGGATGTTCCTGCTCCGGCCAAAGGCAACTTCACGGCGGTGGCGAACGAGAAGCTGATCACGACGAAAGCGCAGCTGCTGGCCGCGAACTTGGCTCAATGCACGATTGTGGACACACGCTCCTCCAAGGAGTTTACCGGGGAAGATCTTCGAGGGAACAAGAATGGCGGTCACGTGAACGGCGCGGTCAATACCGAATGGAGCGAAGCGATCGACCAGAACCCGGCGGACGGAGTACCGAAGTTCAAGAGCAACAAGGATTTGACCGATATTTATACGAAGGCCGGCGTTACGGATAAAGAAAAAACGATTATCCCTTACTGCCAGACGAACATTCGCGGCGCTCATACTTACTTTACCTTGAGACTGCTCGGCTTTAAGGACGTTCGTCCTTACGAAGGCTCCATGGCGGAATGGGCGAATGCAGACGACGCTCCGCTCGTAAAGTAAAGGAGTGACGGCATGGCACAGCGCATAGAGGATGTGTCCCACCTGGACTGGCGGGAATTGAAGGACGTACTGGAGGCTGCGGATCGAACGGCTGTCGTGATTGACGTTCGTGAGCCGGAGGAGTATGAGGAGGCCCACATCGAGGGGCTTCCCCTCATCCCGATGGGCGATATCATCGATTGGACGGAAACGCTGGATCCGGAGCGCGAATATATATTCGTTTGCAGGAGCGGGCGGAGAAGCTTCGAAGTGGCCAAATATTTTCAGAACAACGGGTTCGGCCATGTGCACAATTTTCAAGGCGGCATGCTAAGCTGGATCGGTGAAGGCAACGACGTAGCGAAAGGCTCGGCGGCGCCGATCGAGAGCTTCGAGCTGCCTCTAACCAAGAAGGGAGATAACGAACTATGAGCTTGAGCGAGAAGGAACTATTCGCCCTTAAACCGGATCATATCGTGGATGCAATCGGTGAAGTATGCCCGCATACGCTTAATTTGGCTCTGGACGGCTTGAAGAAAGCAAAGTCCGGTGAAATCGTGGTGGAAGTGACGGATCACAGCATCGCGACCAAGACGATCCCGGCTGCCGTCAAAATGAACAAAATCGGAGAATTTCTAGGTGTAGCGAAAAAAGGCGGAGAGTATCACATTTTCATCAAGAAAGCTTAATTTCGATTAATACAAGGTGGTAGACGCAGGTGGCCTATACTTGGGATGTATTTTTACTAGCTGCCTTCTTCGGCTTTGCGTACGGATTTCTGCTGCAAAAGGCGGACTTCTGCTTCGTCGCTTCGATCCGGGACTGGATTAGTGTCCGAGATACCCGAATCCTTAACGGGGTGCTGGTACTGATCGGCACATCGCTGCTCGGGTGGATGATCGTGATGTTGATCGGCGCGCGAGGGATTTCCGATCTGTGGACCGTACCGATCAGCTGGGGAAATTTATTAGGCGGCGTCTTATTCGGAATTGGCATGACGGTCGCCGGCGGCTGTGGCTCTGGTACGCTGTACCGCTGCGGCATGGGGTACGTGCAGTTCTGGCTCGTATTGGCCTGTGCGATTGCGGGCAATCTGCTGTTCGCGCTGGTGTACGACCCGTGGGGACGCGATGTGCTCGAACCGCTGACGATCGCCGAATCGGGTTACACGCTGTTCAATCTGCCGTTGCCGGTGTGGGTGCTGCCGATCGCGATTGTAGTCATCATGATCGGCATCTCCGTAGCGCGCTTCGGTGTGAGGGGATTCGTTCAAGGCATCAAAGAGGCGTTAACCGATTGGGAGCGTAATCCGTTCAAGCAATCGCACTGGGACATCCGTCTAGTGGCGTTTCTGATCGGAGTTACGGCTACCGTGCAGTTTGCGCTTATGTCGAACGTCGGGATCACGGGGCCGGAGACGCGCATCGGCGCCGTAGCGGTCGCCCAGGTGTTCGGAGACGATTTTGTATACAATAACACGTATCTCAATGCGTTGTTCGCCGATTTCCCTCGAGTCGGACTCGGGCCGGAGGAGACGCTCGTTATCTTCCTCGTCATCGGCTCCTTGGTCGCTGCGCTGATGAGCGGCAGCTTCAAGCTCCGCTGGCCGCGCAGATCGCGCCTTCCGGCCGCCATTGCCGGCGGTCTGGTGATGGGCGTCGCCTCGCGGATCGCACCGGGATGCAACATCGCCAACGTCATCACAGGCGTAGGCGGGCTGTCCCTCAGCAGCGTGCTCGTGCTGGTCGGCATGATCATCGGCATCTTCCTCGTAGTGGCTTATGTGTTCAAAATGCCGCTTATGCTGTTCCAGAAGGATGATTCCTTCGGCGCTTAAGCCGCGATTAACGAAGCTCAAGCATCGCAGCCTCCGCCGCGCTCTTGCCCGCCGTATAGCCGGTCGAGAACGCGGCGGTTATGTTATAGCCTCCCGTGTACCCGTGAATATCCAATACCTCGCCGCAGAAGTAGAGGCCGGCCATCAGCTTGGACTCCATAGTCCGCGGGTCGATTTCCTTCAAGTTTACCCCGCCGCCGGTGACGAACGCCTCTTCAATCGAGAGGGTGCCGTTCGCGCCGACCGGAAAAGCTTTAACGACCTTCGCCAGATCCATCCACGCCAGCTTCGGAATGTTGTCGTATGTAAGCTCCTCGCGAAGCCCCGCCTTCTCTAGCAGCAAAGGGATCATCCGCTCCGCCAAATACCCCTTCAGCACGTTTTTGATCGCTTTCTTCGATTCCGTCTCCGCCAGCCGGAGCGTTTCCGTGTAGATCTCGTCCACCGACTTGGCCGGGTATAGATCGATCGTCAAAGGCACGGTTGCCCCAGCCGCCGCAGCAGCCCCAGCCGGAGCCGTTGGCCCAGCCGCCGCCGCAGGCGTAACTCCAGCCGCCGCCCCAGCGCCAGACTTGCTCTGAGCCCGCTGCTCCTTCAACTGCTTCACGACGAACTGGCTGCAGCGCAGCGCGATCGGGCCGGACAAGCCGAAGTGGGTGAAAAGCAAATCGCCCTCATGCTCGACAATCCGCTTCCCCTTCGCGTTCCAGACCGACAAGCTGACATCGCGCAGCGACAGCCCCTGCAGCTCCTTGCTGCGGATGAACGGCTCGCCCGACTCGAGCGGCACCTCCGTCGGGTACAGCTCGACGATCGTATGGCCGGCTCGCTCGGCCCAAACGTAACCATCGCCTTCCGAGCCGGTGTGCGGCACGGATTTGCCGCCTACGGCGACGATCACGGCATCGCTCGCCACCCGCTCGCCCGACCGCAGCCGCACGCCTTGCACGCGCCCGTCTTCATACAGCACCTCGGCGATCGGACTGTTCGTGCGGATATGCACCCCTTGCTCGCGCACCTTCCGGATCAAAGCGTCCACAACCGACTTCGCCTTGTCCGACACGGGGAACATTCGCCCGTTGTCCTCTTCCTTGAGCGCTATCCCCATGCCCTCGAAAAAAGCGACGATCTCTTTATTCCCGAACGTAGCCAGCGCACTGTACAGAAACCGCCCGTTGCCCGGGATATGCTTGATCAGCTCGTCCAGCTCCTTGGCGTTCGTCACGTTGCAGCGCCCACCGCCCGAGATGCCCAGCTTGCGCCCCAGTTTATCGCCTTTGTCCGCCAGCAGCACTTGCGCCCCATGCGCACTAGCCGCCACCGCCGCCATCAATCCGGAGGAGCCCCCTCCGATTACAATTACATCGTACCGCATGCCGAATCTCGACTCCTGCCCGCCCTGACATCATATATCCATGCTTCCATCTTAACGCACCATATGGGCCAAAGCCAAATCAACCTATATAATAAGATAGAGAGAATGGAACGGTAATTGAATGGGGGCGGGTGGGGTTATGACGGATATCGTGGAAATCGGGCCTTTGGTTGTCAAAAAGGAGCTGCTCCTGCTGCTTGCCTCGTTGGCGCTCGCATGGGCGGCGATACGGATCAAGCTGCGTTCGTTCGATGCGTCGGGAGGGGAAGGCGAGGCTCGACCCGGAGTGGGACCAGGAACAGCGATCCTGGATATGCTGGGGAGCGCCAGTTTCATCGTGCTGATCGTTTGGAAGTTCGGCCATTTACTGTTCCAGCCGAGCCTGCTCTGGGAGCGCCCGCTCGCGATCCTGCTCATGAACGGAGCCGAGAGGGAGGTCTGGCTTGGTCTGTTAGCCGCTGCCGCTTATATCGCGTACCGCGTACACAAATCCAACCTGCCTTATCAACTGCTGCTCGACATGGCGGCATTCGGCGCGGTGGCGGGCATCGCCTTACATGCCTTGCTGCAATGGCGATATGGCGCCGTCACCCCCCTGCCGTGGGGCATCCCCGACCCCTTCGGCGGCGGCAGCAAGCTTTACCACCCGCTGAACGTCTACATGCTGATCGTGGCACTCGCGGCAGGGGTCCGATTGTGGCGGCTATTAGGCACGGAGGAAGCGGGCACAGGCAAACTGGGCCAAGAAGCGGCGCTCGTCATCGGCATCGGAGGGATGCTCGTTACATTCGCGGACAAACCCGGCGATCCCCTGCTTCTTTTTTTGACCGGCGAGCAATGGGTGTACTTGGGTCTGGCGGCGATCGGAGTGATTTTTCCCGCAATGAAGCATAATAGGGGGAGAAAGGAGCTGACGAATCCACCTATGAAACCGGACAAGGACGCAGCAAACGGAGACTCCCTCGCCCAACGGGAGCACGCACGCGAGAGCGGGCAGACGCAGAAGAACGGACAAGACGGCCAAACGGCGGACAAGAAGCTCGAGGGCCCGAATCGGCCTTCTACATAAGGAGGGTTGACGAACCAGATGACCGACGAACAAAACAACAAGGACCAGCAGCAGCCGGGAATCACGAACGAGCAGCCGTCCCTTGATCCGTTCGAAATCAACTTCCTGCCTCAATTCGAGGAAGGACGCGGTCCCCGTGAAGCGTTCGTGAACGAACACGGCGTGGTGATCGGCGACCATATGTATGAATCGGCGAATTCGCCGCTGACGAATTGGACGAGCGAGACCGATCCGGCGATTATGGCCGGCGACCAGTGGGTGCATCCGTTCAAGGATATCGGCTTCCAGTCCGCCGAGAACCGGGAATACTTCGAGCATGGAATCCTTCCGTCTGCGACCGGGGCGATGTTCACGCATCCGGATAAGGACGTCGCATACCAGGCGGGACCGGCCGATACGCAGCCGCAGGACAACGGCGCGGCCCAGGACGTCGCAGATGGCGGAGACTGGAGCTAGCCGCCCGTCAGGCCGGTCATCTCGCCGGATGGGCGATTTTGGCATGCGTGGAGGAAGGCGGCGCTTTGCTTCTGAGGGACAGCGATGTATAATAGCGATATAGTCTGATTTCCGAAGGAGTGAAGCGACATGTCGATGTCTTTTGAATCCTATATGCGTGATATGATTACCCCGATGCGTACCGAGCTGACCCGTTTGGGGATTACCGAGCTGAAGACGCCGGAGGAAGTGGAAACGAATTTCGCCGATCAAGACGGCACTACTCTCGTAGTAGTGAACTCCGTCTGCGGCTGTGCGGCCGGCCAATGCCGTCCGGGCGTAGCGAAGGCGCTGCAGAACGAGGTTCTGCCTACTCGTCTGTTCACCGTTTTTGCCGGGCAAGACAAGGAAGCGACAGCCAAGGCGCGCGAATATTTCGCTCCTTACCCGCCGTCGTCTCCATCAATCGCGTTGATGAAGAACGGCGAGCTCGTGCACATGATCGAGCGCCATTCGATCGAGAACCGCTCCGCGGACGATATCGCGCGCGACCTCGTGAACGCATTCGAGAAGTATTGCAACTAAATCGTCCGCACCTGCGGTCGGCCCAGCCGCTCCTTCCTGCCTGCGCAGGAGGGGCGGCTTTATTTTTTTCCGCGAACCCGTCTTGCACGAAATGCCCAAACTCAGTAACATACTAAATAAGGAAATGCCGGGAGAGGCATTTGACCGAAGGGGGAGTCCGAATGAAGAAGATTGAAGCGATCATCCGTCCGGAGAAGCTGAGAGAGGTGATCGAAGCGCTGCGGGAAATTCAAGTGACGGGCTTCACTGTAACGCAGGCGCAGGGACGGGGCCAGCAGAAGAATGCGACAGGCGTGTACCGGGGCAAGGCGTATACCGTGAATTTGCACTATAAAGTGAAAATGGAAATCGTAGTGTCCGATTATAAAGTGCAGGAGACGATCCAGACGATCATCAGAACGGCGCAAACCGGCGAGATGGGGGACGGCAAAATATTCGTCATCCCGGTGCTGGAGATGTACAATGTGCGCACGGGCCAAGTCGACGAGACGATCGACGAGCTGCACCCGGCGACGGAGCGGCAGGAGTAGGCGGTCGCCTGATTAATTGTAGCTTGACTGTAGCTAGGTGATAGCTGACGGTAGCTAGACGATAGCTGGGCGGTCACGAGTAGGACATTTCGTATCTCTTAGCGAAGATAGCCAAGGATGGCCCGGTGGTCAGCGCAAATAGCGTTACGCCATCGCCAAGTAGACCCAAATTACCCTACATCGCCCTCCATCCACCCGCCCAGCCCGCCAAGTAAACAAAATTTACCCTACATTGCATCCTGACGACTGCTCCACCCGCCTCGCCTCAACATCTAAGCAGCAACTATGTCATCACCTCACCTTATTTTCTAATCGGACGACAAAAAAACGTCCCTTCACTTGCGGAGGGACGTTTTTTGTCGTCTAGTGCAGCTTGAAGCGGCTCAGCACGTTATGCAAGTCGTCGGCCAACCGGGACAGCGCGTTCGAGGAGGAGGAGATTTCCTCCATCGTCGCCAGCTGCTCCTCGGTCGCGGCCGAGTTGCTCTGGCACGAGGCGGCCACCTGCTCGCTCGAGGCGGCCACCGCTTCGACGACTTCCACGATGTTGCGGCTCGACTCCGCCAGCTCGCGTGCGGTCGATGACGTAGCCAACGCTTGTTGGGCGACAGCCGACACCGTCGAATCGATCCGGCTGAACATCTCGTTCACCTCGCGGGTGCGGACGAGGCCGGTGCCGACCTTCTCCGTGCCGTCGCGCATGGACACGACCGCCAGCTGCGTCTCCTCCACGATCGCTTCGATCAGCTCGGCGATCTGCTGCGCCGACTGGCGAGACTGCTCAGCCAGCTTGCGGATCTCCTGCGCGACGACGGCGAAGCCTTTGCCGTGCTCGCCGGCGCGGGCCGCTTCGATGCCGGCGTTCAGCGAGAGGATGTTCGTCCGGTTGGCGAGATCCGTGATAAGCGAGGAGATGCTGCTGATCTGCATAGAACGGTTGCCCAGTGTCTCGATGACCGAGGAGGCACGATCGACGGTCTGGTGCACCGATTCCATCTGCTGCAGCACCTCGCCGACCGCGACGGCGCCAGTCGAGCTCGCCTCCGAAGCCGATTGCGCCAGTCGGAGCACCTCCTCGTTCACTTGTGCGACCTGCGCAATGCCGGACGACATCGACTGGATCGAGCCGACCGCCTCCTCCATCTGGCGCTGCTCGGTCTCGGAGCTGACCGCAATTTGCTGCGTCGACTCCACGATCTGCTCGGTCGCTCGCGTCGTCTGCTCGGCGCTCGCCGTCAACTGCTCGGACGAGGAGGCGACTTGGATGGCGGTATCCTTCGCCTGCAGCAGAATCGAGCGCAAATTCAACACCATCTTGTTGAACGACTCCGCCATCTTGCCGAGCTCGTCCCTCGAGCGGAGCTCGATGACGCGGCTCAGATCGCCGCTGCCTTCGGCGATTTCGCGAAGCTGGGCGTTCATCCGGACGATCGGACGGACGATCATGCGGCCGAGGACTAGGCCGATGACGATGGCGGCAACGGCCACGAGGGCGAAGGACAAGACGATAGACATGATGAGCGAATCGCTTTCGCCCTTCCGGTCTGTCATGTCGGCCGCCCTTTCTTCATCGACTTTAAGAACCAGGGCGTTCATGCTGTCATCGACCTGCTTGCGGATCTGGCGCTCCTGCTCGAGATGAAGCGTCTGGGCTTCCTTCGTTTTACCGGCTTTCATAGCGGCGACCACTTGCTGGCTGATGCCGTAGAAGGCTGTGTATTTGGCTTGGATGTCGGTGAGAGCGGCTCGATCGGAATCGTCAAGCGTCGAACTGTTCAAGCTGGCGGTGAGCAAGGCTTTGATTTTCGCGTCTTCTTCGGTTAGCTGCGCGGTGTAGGCGGCGTCGCCGGTCAGCAAGTAGCCGCGCTCGTCATTGGAGATGCCGTTCATTAAAGACTGGATTTCTCGGAGGTTCAGCTGGAAGTCTGCATCCTGCAGCATTTCCTGGTAGCCGGAATGAGTGCCTTCGCTGATGAAATACGTGTACGCGTATTGGGTCGTCAACAAGACCAGGATTAAAGCGAAGGCTACGACTAATTTGATGCGGATGCTCATGCGATCCAGCTCCCTTTGTCAGTTAGGTGTTATGTATTTCGACTTTGTTCGACGCCAATTAATTCTACATTGCGCCCTGAAACCCTGCTGTTTTTCCTAATTTATGAATAAAAAATAGAGCCGGAAGGCATATACCTGCCACAGCAAGTTATGCATTCGACTCTTCTTGCGAAAGCGAGATTAGGGCCGGGCTTGCGGATGGTTATCCTCGGCCAAATCGGCTGCAAGCGCATTGGCGGTCACTTGGGCGGGGTTTTTGCAGCCTGGGATAACCGTTGTAACCGCCGGATGCTTGAGGCACCAGGCGAGCGCCCAAGTGGCCATATCGACACCGGCCGGCACTTCCTCGGCTTGGATGCGCTGCACCTCCTCGAGCTTGCGCAGCGTCGCTTCTTTATCGTGATTGTGGCGCACATCCGTCGGGCCGAAAACGTCGCCAGGCTTGTACTTGCCGCTCAAGTAGCCGCTAGCCAGAGGCACACGTGCCAGCACGCCCAAGTCCTGCTCCAGGCATATCGGGAACACTTCCTCTTCGGGTATACGGTCGAGACGGTTATAGACGACTTGAATCGCTTGGGAATTGATGCTGGAGGAAGCTTGCGTCTGATGGACGTTGGCGTTGCTGCCGATCGACGTGCCGAGATGCAGCACTTTGCCGGCTTGAACCTGCTTGTCCAGAGCAGTCCACAGCTCGTCGTTGTCGAACACCTCGTTCGGGCCGGAGTGGAACTGGTACAAATCGATATAGTCGGTCTGCAGCGCCTTTAGAGAGGCGTCCAGCTGCTTGACGACATCTTGGGCGTCGAAATGAGTGGTGCGGCTGAAGCGGTCGTGAAAATGATGGCCGAACTTCGTCGCGACGATCCAGCTTTCCCGGTTGCGGCGGGACAGGTAGTCCCCGATGAACGATTCGGACAAATGGTCGCCGTAGCACTCGGCCGTATCGAGCAAATTGATGCCGAGCTCGGCCGCGCGGTCGAGAATGGCGTCAACTTCCGGCTGCGAGAAGTTGATGCCCCATTCGCCTCCGAATTGCCATGTGCCGACGCCGACGACGGACACCTTCAGCTTGGTTTTGCCTAATCTGCGGTATTTCATTGTGGTATCTCTCCTTTATCTAATGGGAATATGGACAGACCACTTCATTGTAACATGGTTGCCAAATTAAGAAAGCTGTCAATTCGTCAGGTTTCCCGCCGTAGAAATTGTAATTTTATTATACTTTTATGTTAGGTTATCTGACATAGTCCGTTGACTAAACGGCATGACCTCCCTATAATTATGTGCAAAAGAGGGAGAGTGGGCTATGAACGCGGAACAAATAATGGCAATGAACACGATGTGGGTCGTGTTGGCTGCCGCGATGGTGTTATTTATGGAAGGCGGGTTCAGCCTGCTGGAGGCGGGGCTTGTCAGAACGAAGAACGCTGTAAACGTAACGATGAAAATTTTTGTCGACTTGACGCTCGGCGCTTTGGCCTTTTTCTTGGTTGGCTTCGGCTTGATGTTCGGAGCGGACACCGCAGGGGTAATCAGCTTTGATTTCTGGGGCGCTTCACAGCATTTGGAGCTTTCGCTCGACTTGCCGCTGGCTGCCTATGTGCTCTTCCAATTGGGCTTCGCCATTGCCGTCATCTCGATCATCTCGGGTGCGGTCGCGGAGCGGATGTCGCTCAAAGCTTACATGCTGATCGCCGTAGTGATCACCGCCATCATTTACCCGATCTCGGGACATTGGATCTGGAACGCCGACGGCTGGCTCGCCCAGCTCGGCATGAAGGACTTCGCCGGTTCGGCGGCGATTCATGCGCTCGGCGGCTGGTCCGCGCTGGCCATCGCCTATGTGCTCGGGCCTCGCAAAGGCCGCTTCAACTCCGACGGCAGCGTGAACGTCTTCGCGCCAAGCAACATCCCGCTTGCGTCCGCCGGCGCTTTCATCTTATGGTTCGGCTGGTTCGGCTTCAATGCCGGCAGTACGCTGAACGCGTTTGACACGAATTTGTCGTCCATCGCTCTGAATACGATGCTGGCGGCGGCTGCTGGCGGCGCTTCGGCGCTGCTGTACACGTTGTTCCGCTATGGCAAAGCCGACCCGAGCATGACGATGAACGGAGCGCTCGCCGGTCTGGTGGGCATCACGGCGGGGTGTGCGTTCGTATCGGCGTATGCCGCGATTTTGATCGGATTGGTTGCCGGCTTGCTAGTCATCTGGGGCACCTTGATGGTGGACCGGATGAAAATCGACGACCCGGTCGGCGCGGTTGCCGTCCACGGTGTTAACGGGACATTCGGGACGATTGCAGTCGGTCTGTTCGATAAAGGCGACGGTTTGCTCACTACAGGCAGTACGGAGCTGCTGCTCGTCCAGTTGCTTGGCGTTGCTGCGATCTCCGTGTGGGGAGTCGCCCTCAGCTTCGGTTTGGCCAAGCTGGTCAAGAGCACGATCGGCTTGCGCGTCTCGGCCGCGGAGGAAGAGGAAGGCCTCGATATGGCGCTGCACGGCATTCCGGCGTACAACGATTTGGAGCGCTTCAGCGACCAGCCGGAGTATGCGGGGCTTGAGGCTTACGGGATCAACGTCGAGAAGGCGCCTGCTCACAAGCTATGAAATTGCAGGCGAGTAGGCTATACTGGTCATAAAGTAATTTCTGGATAAGGAAGTGAGTGTACCGTGAGCTTGCAGCAGGAAATCATCGCCAAGCTGGGCGTGAAGCCGCAGATCGACGTACAGGAAGAAATTCGCAAGCGCGTGGACTTTTTGAAAAAATCGGTTGTGGACGCCCATCTGAGCGGATTGCTCATCGCCATCAGCGGCGGTATCGACAGCGCGGTGGCTGCCGGGTTGTGCAAGACCGCGACCGACGAGCTGACGAAGGAGACGGGGCGGGAGTACATCACGCTCGGCGTTTTCCAGCCGTACGGGACGCAGAAGGACATCTCGGACAGCTATGCGGTTGCCGAGGCGTTCCAGCTGACGCATAAGGTCGAGACGAACATCGAGCAGTCGGTGGACGAGATCGCGCTCGAGGTGGAGTATGGGTTTAAGAACTTGGGCATTCCGCGGCATGTGAGCAAGGAGGGCAAAGGCAACATCATGGCCCGTACGCGGATGGTCGTGCAATATGCGCTTGCTTTCGACCTGCGGCTGCTCGTCGTCGGGACGGACCACGCTTCGGAGGCGATCACCGGCTTCTTCACGAAGTACGGCGACGGGGCTGTGGACGTCACGCCGCTCAGCACGCTGAACAAGCGGCAGGTGCGGCAGCTGGCGAGCGAGCTCGGCGTGCCGCAGAGCGTGCTCGACAAGGCGCCGACGGCCGGCCTGTGGGAAGGCCAGACAGACGAAGGCGAGCTCGGCATCACATACGAGGACAACAGCGACTATCTGGAGGGCAAGGAGATCGACCCCGCCGCTCGTGAGAAGCTGGAGCGGCAGTACTTGCGGACGGAACACAAGCGCGTTCCGATTCCAGGGGTGTAACGCGGTATGATCGTTGGCATCGGCACCGATCTGGTCGAGATCGCGCGGATCCGGCGCATCCTCGAGCAGCCGCACGGCCCGCGCTTCGTCGAGCGGCTGCTGACGCCGGCCGAGCGCGAGCTCGCCGCCGCGCGCGGCGGCGGTTCGCCCGGCCGGCTGGCGGAGTTCGTCGCCGGGCGGTTCGCCGCCAAGGAAGCCGTCGCCAAGGCGCTCGGCTGTGGCATCGGCCGGCAAGTCGGGCTGCAGGACATCAGCGTCCTCCCGGGTGCGCTGGGCAAGCCCGATTGCCGAGTGTCCGACGCCGCCTTGGCGCGGCTCGGCTTGGGCGGCGGCGCTGAGGGCGGCAGCGATGGCCCGGTTGGCGGCGAGCGGGCATCGGCGGCGGCCGCAGCTGCAGCTACGGCGGGATTGCGGATTCACATCAGCATTACGCATACGGAGACGACGGCGGCCGCTTTCGCCGTCGCCGAGCAAGCGAGGGAGTAGGCTCAGCCTCCCTCGCTTTTTTTGTTGGCGAGGGCAACTGCTGAAGTGCTCCCAATCGTTTTCGGGGGATTCATAGACTCCGTCATCAGAGACAAGCCGCAAGCGGTGAAACGGAACCGGGATATGGTGGTGGCTGTAGCGCGGGACCAGTTGGATTTGCTGTTATCGCCGTATGTGCTGACAGTAGAATATGAGGTTGGGGAAGATGGTCGCTATTATGGATCGTTTGAAGAAATCGACATTGTAGGTGAAGGGGAAACGCTGGAGGAATTGAAGCTCTCCCTGGCCAACGATGTGATCGAGTATGCACAGGAATTTTGGGAGGACATCGACCGGTATCGACACGCCCCGAACCGAAAGGCCCACTATCCTATCGTGTTCCGGATCATGCTGCAGGATAGCCCGGAGGGAGTGCTAAAATTCATCCGTGCCTAGTTGGAAAGACGTAAGAAGATTTTGTGAGAATGATGGTTGGGAGCTGTACAAGCAGACCGATCATTACTTCTATCGTAAGGAATCGCCCAACGGAAATATGCTCCGGGCGAAAGTCTCGATGGGTTCGGGAGAGAATGGGCCGCCATTATTCAATATTATTTTGAAGAAGCAGCTGCAGGTGGACAAGCAATATTTCAATTGCAAGATTTAGCCGATATGGAGCCGGAAGCTCCTTATGAAAAATTGGTTTTTCTTTGTCAACCCCAGCGTTGCACCGAGTTGCTTCGCATTCAGCCGTGTTTGACGGAAATGCTGGAGTAGAGCTTGAGAGGCCCTCGGGATCGGCTGTAAATGCTGAGCTCGGGACGAACGGTGGGTAACGAGTTGAACAGTAAAGGGGATTGTATACAAACGAATGGCGATACCGGCATACACAACATGGATGGCGCTGCTGCTGGAAGAGGTAAACGATGGGAAGGAGCATAAGTGGGAGGACGTGGTGGAGCGAATGGCGTTGCGGCTGCAGCTTGGGCCGGAGGAGCGGGCTCGGAAGACCGGCTGCGGGCGTCAACTGCAATACAAAAACCGCAGCGTCCTAGCCCGTACGAAGCTGATCCAGGATGGACTCCTGGTTGCGGGTGCAGGCAAGCGGACCGTGGCGTTGACGGCGGCGGGTCGCGAGGGTTAGGCGGCCGTCAACGCGAATTGATGCGGTCCGGTAATAGCGAAGGCAACGTCGGCCAGGGTTTACTTCAAGCCCGAAAGCCAGTCTCGGATGGCGGTAATTTCTTCGGGCTTGAGATTTTGGAAGGCGGGCATGCCGCTCCCGCCTTTGCGAATTTGCGTCTCGATCTGCTCGGAGGTCATGCGGGCCCCGACCTGCGTCAGATCGGTCTTCGGGCCGATCCGCCCCTGGAGGCCGTCGCCGTGGCAGGAGAGGCAGCTTTTTTTGTAGACGGTCTGCACGGTTGCCGGCGCTGCGCTCAGCAGCTCGGGTTTGCCGGCCTGCTCCTTGCTCGTGCTGCCTCCGCAGGCGGTGAGCGAGAGTGTCAGCCCCAATGCGGCGACAAACCATATATTGCGTGTACGAGAAAAGAACATAAAGGTCAACCTCCGTTCGGAGTTTCGATACTTAATGGCGAAACGTGTGCAAGGTGGAGGACTAGGAGGTTACCCGGCTGGCCGATGCGGACCAGACGCGGAAAATCCAGGCACAGAGGTCACCCGGCTGGCGGATCGGACCAGACGCGGAAAATCCAGGTGCAAGCGAATAGACTGGCGCCTCCGCAAGCCATCAGCACGAGCGGCGCGTAGCCGAGGAACCAGACGGCCACAATCGTAGCTAAGGCGAACAGCCAGACGCCGAGCAGCACAAGCTCGCGCCCGGCTGCGGCGCCGATGACGACGAAGATCAGCGCCAGCAGCAGCGCGCGGATCAAGTCGTATGCGATCAGGGCCGGCGGCTGGGCGTAGATCAGCAGGGCGGCGGACCAAGCCGCTCCGGCGATTGCCGCAATTGCAACAGGCGTCGTCCGCAATGCAGCGGCGGAAGCGTGAGTGGGATCGGAGGAAGTAGCGGTACCTGCGCTGGCACCTGTTGCTGTACTAGCTCCAGTTGCGGCAGAGGCTGCCGCAGGCTGCGCTCTGTGACCGGCGCCATTTTTTCGCCTACGTCCGTATACGACCGCGCTGCCCCCGAGTGCCGCCCACAAGCTGGCCATCACTGCGCTATCCTGCGGCTCCAAACTCCAAAAGTAGATCAGCAACGCCTCGAAGATCCATTGTGCCCCCCATATGTACAAATAAGCATTGTAGCGGCTTAACGGCCCCTTTTGCTTATCCATTCTCTAACTTCACCTCGCTATTGCCCAGGGTCGACCCGGTGTTTCTTGGCGTACTCCCGTGGGGAGAGACCCACTACTTTTTTGAAAATTCGGCTGAAATAAAATTCATCCCCGTAGCCGACGCTCACCGCAATTGACTTGAGCCGGTAATCCGACAGGACCAGAAGCTCCTTGGCTCGGTCCATGCGCAGATGGGTCAGGAAGTCGATGGGGCTGTAGCCGATGTATTTTTTGAACAGGCGCGAATAATGGCTCACACTTATCCCGGCCAACTGGGCCAACTGCTCGAGCGTAAGCGGCTCCTGATAATGCTGGGCCATGTACTCTTGGGTCAACTCGATCGAAGCGGTTGTGTCGCCGGCCATTTTCTGAGCGCGGAAGTCCTGGAGCATCGCCAGCAAAAACTCATGAAGCACAATGCTCCGCCGCATCGCATTTATATGCCCTCGTCGCTGCCAGAGCGCGAACAGCTGCTCCATCAAGTAGATGAGCTGCGGCGTATTTTGCATGGAATACATTCCCTGCAGCGGGAACGGGCATTCGCCCGTATTTCGGGAAATCCACTGTTCCTTCTCCTCATACGTTTCTTTATAATTGAAGCGTACGAAGTAGTATTCGATCGGCTGCTCCGGGTCGGAAGCCCGTTCGACGAGCATGCCGGGGGAGTAGAAGAACAGCTTGCCAGGTTCGGCGGGATACAGAGTGCCGTTGATGCGGAAAGTGCCTTTCCCTTTCACGATGAGCCAGAAAGAATGGTGGCGGATTGTTCGCTGAGGCTGCTTCCAAGCGACGCCTGTTTTCTGGTGGCCGACGAGCAGGAGCGAGAAGACGAACCTATTCAGTTGGGCCGCGATTTCGCCGGGCGTGAGCATGGAGGGGCCTCGCTTTGCAAATTGGGATCGTACTGCCGATTCCTACATTATATCGGATAGAAATGGAGACGTCATGGAACAAAGCTTGAATTTGATCAATTTCTCCGAGCCGTTGCTGGCCTGGTATCGCAAGCATCGCCGGGATCTACCTTGGCGACGGAGCCGCAATCCTTATTATATCTGGATTTCCGAAGTGATGCTGCAGCAGACGCGAGTGGACACCGTTATTCCGTATTATCACCGATTTGTGGACAAATTTCCAACGGTGGAGGCTTTGTCGACGGCGCCGGAGGAGGAGGTGCTGAAGCTGTGGGAAGGGCTCGGGTATTATTCGCGGGCTCGGAACCTGCAGGCGGCGGTGCGCGAGGTGCATGAGCGGTTTGGCGGGGTGGTGCCGGATACGCCGGAGGAGATTTCGTCGTTAAAAGGGGTTGGCCCCTACACGGCTGGAGCGATTCTGAGTATCGCCTACAACAAGCCGGAGCCGGCCGTGGACGGCAATGTAATGCGGGTGTTGTCGCGGTTTTTCCTGCTGAGCGACGATATTGCGAAGCCGTCGACACGGGTCGGCATTGAGAAGCTGGCGCGCAGCTTGATTCCCGAGGGGGCCGCCGGGGACTTCAACCAGGCGATCATGGAGCTCGGGGCGACGGTGTGCACGCCGAAGTCGCCGAGCTGCCTCACATGCCCGGTGATGGAGCCTTGCGCCGCCCGGCTGGAGGGGCTGGTCGAGGCGCTGCCGGTCAAGACGAAGGCGAAGCCGCCGCGGCCGGAAACGCGCCTCGTCGCTTTTGTGGAGGGCCCCGACGCGGGAGGGGGCCGGTTTTTGATTCGCCAGCGGCCGCAGGACGGGCTGCTGGCGCGTATGTGGGAACTCCCGCATGTGGCGGGAGTGGATGCGATTGCGGCGCTCGCGGGGAGCGCCGATGGGGGTGCGCGCGCCGCAGGCAAAGGCGCGCGGGGACGGCGCCGCGCCGGCGGCGCCGAGGGCG
>NZ_BIMA01000124.1 GCF_004000845.1 Paenibacillus koleovorans NBRC 103111 | reverse complement strand
GGTGTCTGTGCTACTTGCGGCGAAGGCGTGACCAATCGGGTGCGGTGAGTTTATTTTCCGGACACAGGAGCCCTTATTTTCGAATGAAAGCGGATTCACTCTAGTTTGGCGGACATAGGATGCGTTATTCTCTTCCCGGACGCCTGATCCGATCCATTTTGAGGCCAATAACGTCATCTGTGTCCGCCAAACTCCCGCCCAACCGTTTTTTCGCACAAATAAGGCATCTATTGGCCGCCAACATGAAACTACCTTCTCCTAGCCAATAAAGCGCCGGCCGATTGGGCCGACGCTGGTGGCTCTGCGCTTATTGCAGCATCCCGCGTGCTAGGACGGGCAGCTTCTCGTACGAGCCGTCCGGCGCGAAGAGAATGACCTGGTTGTGCAGGTTGATCGTGCTGCAAATATGGTTCGGCACGATATGCAGCCGCTGCCCGATGCGCAGCTTCGCCGACTCTGCCGCGGCTGGATCGAGCCGGAGCATCCCGTGCTCCTCGGACAGCCGCTCGAACTGCACGCCCTCCAGCCCCAGGACATGCCCGTACCCGGCAAGCTGCAGCGGCTCTGTGCCGGGCTGAATGTCGGTTGCGAACGTTTTGCTGCCACCGTCGATGACAGCCAAATCCTCCGCCGGCCGACTGATCACGGTTACGCAAATGCTAGCCGCCCAGTCCTCGGGTCCGCACACGCCATAGCGCGCTTGCATCCGGTCCTGGAACACATAAGTGCCCGGCCGAATTTCGGTCACCCCAGGCACCGAAGCCGCATAGGCGGCAGTAGGCGTAGAGCCTACGCTGACGTCCTCGAGCGGGATGCCTGCCGCTCGGATGCGCTCCGCCAATTCGACCATCTGCCGCCCTTCGTCTACTCCTGCCTGCCGGAGATCCAGCGTTGGCCGACCGCCGACCATAGCGCCGCGGTAAGTATATAGGCCGCTAAGCCGAATGTCCGGCATGTCCGCGACACGTCTGGCGAGCTCGAGCGCCTGCTCATAGCGAACGCCGGTGCGGCGCATGCCGGTGTCAACCTCCAGCCGAACTTCAATCTTCCGCACCCGCTCCAGCCCCGCGCCACGAGCGGCAGCCGCGAGCAATCGCGCCCCTTCCGCACTGTCCACCCCAACGACGAGCCTCACTTGCTCCGCCAGTCGTACGAGACGCCTCAGCTTGCTCGGCGATACGACAGGCAGCGCGAGAAAAATATCCTTAACACCATGCTCCGCCATAACCTCGGCTTCGGACAGCTTCGCTACCGTAATCCCTGCGGCTCCGGCTCGGATCTGCTGCAGGGCAATGGCCGGGATTTTGTGCGTTTTCACATGAGGACGCAGCTTGACGCCTGCACAAGCCGCTACATCGGCCATTTTGCGAATATTTCGCTCCAGCCGATCGGAGTCCACCCGGATATATGGGGTCTCCAGCTCCATATGGATCGTGCCTTCTCACCATCTCACGATGTGGCCCACATCGGGGACATCTCTTACGATGATCCGTTTGCGTCCCGACCATGCCTGGATCAGCTCCGGCAGATCGAAAGCGTTCAACACCCCGTACCAATGGCGCCGCACGTCGTATTTGTAGATTGGCGCGGCAGCCAGGTCCATAAAGGAAGGCGGTACATTTTCCAACGTGATCTCGTCCACTCGTTCATCCGCGATACCGGCCAGCAGCGCATGCATACACGCGTACCCGGAGCCTGCGATAGAAATCTGGATGCCCGGAGCGGTCTGCCTGATGTAATCGATAGCACGCAGCACGTCGTACACTTGCCACCCGATCAGCGGCCGACCTATCATCCTGGCGTCACAGACCAGCTTGTAGGCCGTGCCGAACATCTGGTCGAACGTCCGCCCGTTGACCGGCCCGCTCGCCGAGACGCCGACTCCTCGAGGATCGAACGCAAGCACACCGCCCTTTTCGAGCAACTCATGGATCCAGTCCGGCTCTTCATGAACCCGATCCACCCCAGCATCATGCAGCCAGACCGTGCAGCGATCCGCATTCACTCCCGCTTTGGCAATGCGAATTCCCCCAACTGCGATGTCGGACTCGCTAAAAAAATAAACGCTTTGCCTCTCCCAAGCCTCATCACTGTTGCGGTTGCCTACCTCCACACGCTCTTGCGTGACCACGCGGGCATAAACCGGTCCATGAGCTGAAGGCATAGCCAGCCAGCTAAGCATCCGCTCCCGCATCCGGTCAGGCGCCTCCTGCTCCCTCGCCAACCGCTCCCGCAGCACACCAAGTCGCTCGGCATGGAATCGGTGCACGGATACGGCATCCTCATACTCACCGATCACCTGGCCGGACGCCGTGCAGCGAAGCTTGCTTACCGGCTCGACTTCAATTTTGTCAGCCAACCGGACATCACCCGCCCGCTCTTCCCCAAACCACTGCGCCGCAAACCACCGAACGACCGCTCGCCGCAGCTGTTCGTTAAAAGCGTGTACGCCCGGCACAAGCGCCAAAGACAATTGCGAATCCGCGTCGAACAAGCCGTACACTTTTTGCGCCTTTTCCACACTCGCCAGCATGCCTTCGATACCGAAAAAATCCGACTCCACCGCGCCAACCAAAAGCGGCTTTGGAGCGAACAACGTCAAGTAGTCGTCGTAATCCATCCCGGCTGCGATCGCACCGTCCCATATTTGTTCGCCGTCCTGAGGCTGGCCCGTCTTCATGTAGGACTCCCTCGACGTGATGTATGTGCACGGAGCGGCAGCCGCTACACGATCGTCGGCAATCATGGCCATGATCGTCTGAATGCCTCCGCCGGAGTTGCCCGTCACCCCGATTCGAGCAACATCCACCTCGGGCAAGCCGCACAAATAATCGATCGAGCGAATGATGTCCCATGTGAAATACCGCATAATATGGCTGCCTGCAAGCTCACATTGCAGCCCCAGATACGTATGCTCCGCATGCCACCGGACGAGCGAGCGACCCAGCCGGGGATCGAACGTCTGCATACGCTCGCCCTGGGAGACCGGGTCCATCGCCAGCACGATCATGCCGCCTCGAACAAGCTCGATGCACACTTGCTGGTATAGGGGCGTCGCTTTACCGGACTCGCAATGGCCGCAAGTGAACAGCACGGCGGGGGCCGGTCCGTCCAGAGGCTCGGGCACGTACAAGTTAGCCGTCACGTAGATGCCCGGCAAGCTTTGGTATACGACGCGGCGGATACGATAGCCGTCCCGCTGAAGATCGCCTTTGTATTCGGGGTGCAGAGGCGTTTTATGCTCCGGCAGCCCTCCGATCAACTCGTGGAAATACGTACGGAGCCGCCCCCGTCGTGACTCGAACTCCGCGACGGTATCGATCGCCGCTTTCTCCTCATCCGTCCGCCGAATCAGCTCCGCCGCCAGCTTGTAGAGGTGGTTCTGCAACTGTCCGCTCGTATCCTGATACCCGTACATATTGGTGCCAAACGCCATCTTTCATCGCTCCTTTACTCGCTCTATTCGCTTGATTCGCTTAGTCGCTCCAATTCGTCCACCGGCAAGATACCGGCCGCCGCCTGCAGCAGCCCGCCTCGCGCCGCAAAATCGGCAATCGCCCGCCTCAGCCCGCTGTCCTTAGGCGCCGTTGCCGGGTCGATCTCATAGGTGCCGAACACCCGGTAATACGTCTCGCGCTCGTCCGAGCGGATCGGCAACAAATGGAACAGCCGCTGAAAACGCACGATGTTCGAGGCGGCGGGCAGCAGCTCCTGCAGCTGCGGGTCGAGCAGCCACGAGGAGCAGACGAACCCCCTCACCGGCTGCAGCTCGGGATAGTGGATCTCAGAGAACTGCACCGCCTCCCGCATCGAAGCGACACAGCTGGCCGAATCCAGCGGCTCTCCTTCGGGGATATGCAGCTCCAGCACATAGTCGCCTTGCTGCAGCCGAACCTCCCAGTCCGCCTTGGAACGCCGGCCCCCGGGTGCAAAACAAGCCAACCCTCGGTGCAGCACTGTATCGTAGATGTACTCCCCCTCGCGCTCGGCGTAGTCCGACGTCCAGCATTTGTGCGGGTCCCAAAGTCCGTTGGTACCGTCCACTCTGCCGTCCCCGCGATAGGGTACGCCGCCGCCGGAGACGACCGTGTTGCAGTCGTCAAGCTTGTGGCGCAGCATGATCACCGGGCGCGACAGCGGACGATGGATATACTGCAGCCGTCCAATACGATGCAGCCTGCCATTCAGGTGATGCAGCAGCCATTGCAAGTTTTCCAGCCCCCAACGGCCCCGCTCCAGCTTGCACCGCTTCATCCAGATAGCTAGATCGCTCATGGTGTCGGCGAGTATCCGCCGCTCAATGCCACGCTCCAGGTATTGCTTCTCCGTCAGCGGCATCAGAAGCAGCACGAGTAGTGCCGGCACCATGATCGCTTGCTCGCCCATCGCTTCGGTTAGCATGGCCGAATGGGCTTCTAGCTCGGCAGGCAGCCATTCGAGGGACGGCTTCGTCTCGGCCTCGTATATCGCCCGATCGCGCCATGCGAGCAGCTGTTCCAATACTGGCGTGCAACCACGTGCCGATCTCGCTGCATCGACGCACGCTTGCAATGCCTCTCCGTCGAGCCGAACAATCGCGTTGATTTCCTCCACCCAGTTATCACTCAAAGGCTGGTTTACCTCATGCTTTGCCACACTCTTCTCCTCCTCCCGACCCGCCAGTCACCTAAAATACGCCGGCTTGAGCGTCCACGCCTGCAGCTTGGACATCTCGATGATATTGGGCACCTGCAGCTTCTCAGGAAAAATGACCCAATACTTCGTCCATTCCGCCGTATCCGAAGCATGATCTGCAGCAGTTAGCCGCCCCCTCACTAGCGGTATGACTTGCTCCTCCACGATCCCAACTGCAGCCGCACTCTCCTCCGATCTCGTTCGGACCGCCTTGGCCCTTTCTCCCTCACCCGCTCCGGCTGCAATCGCAGCCGCCATCGTGCAAGCAAGGTCAACTGGGTTAACCCAGACGTCGCCGACGCGGAAGCGATCCGGCAGCATCGGAAAGCCTTCCACTCGCGGCAATGGCTCTCGCAAAGCGGCGATCAGCTCGGGCAGCAGCAGCTCGCTAGCTTGTTCGTCGCTTGGCAAGTCGCGCTCCGGCCCATAAAGCAGCTCCGGCAGCGGCTCCTCGCCCAACAACAGACAGCGGTATACCGAGAACAGCTCGCCAGCCGACAAACTCCTGCCACTCTCCGACTCCGTCAAATAGCCAAGCCGATCCCCCGTTCGTGCAGCAAACCGCCGAACCTCGTCCTCGCTTAGCGCCGCCGAGTTCGTCCTTTCAAATCCGACGAGGTCCCCAGTGGTGATATAGGAGACATTAGGCCGGCTTAGCGTATAGTCGACGAATTCCCCCACCATATCAATAAATCGCTGCCTATCGCCGGGCGGCCGCATCCGTGGTTTGACCCAGTCCTCTCTTAACGGATTGTTGCCTTTGGAAAAATTGACCGCATCCCAGAACTCCTCGAACACGAACTCCGTCGGATGATAGAAAATGCTGATAATACCGAAAGGCTCCTCCCGCTGCGCTTCGCAAAGCTCATCAAACCGGTGTTTGGCAGGCCCCAACGCCCCGTCCCTCAGCGGCATCCCCATCAGCCCCGTGAGCGTCGTCAGGTTGAGCAAACCTCCGTACCAAAACGGCTTATCGTGGAACGTCACCTGATTGTGGGAATCGATATAGCTGTGTATGCCCCATTTGCGCAGCACCGGGTACGTCTGCGGAGCCCAAGCCGCCCCCGGCTGCCCGTAGCATACGACCGGCTGTCCGGTAATGCGGCCCACATCCCGGAATCCCTGCCCCTCTCGACGCTCGAACTCGGCCGCGCCTTCGCGAAACCGAAGCGGCTCGAGGTACTCGGTCACCACCGGATGGATGCTGTGCCAATCGGTATGGTAGCCGACCTCATGTCGAGCCAGCCTGTTCCATATATCCGTGCGGCCGTTCTGCTCGAGCCGACGCGCTTTTTCCCCGACGAGCTTGAAAATCCCCTTCACGCTCCGTGCGTCCAGCATCTCCAGCAGCCCGAGCAACGCCGCCTCCGACTCGTCATTGATGAAATCCTCCACATCGAACCAGAACAACACATAAACCGGCTTCATCGATCCAGTCCCTCTTTCTCTCTGTTTATCCCCATTATAAAGAGGCCGCTCCCGGCGACCTACTAACCATTTATGACATCGGTAGATCGCTCTTGCGAATTTAAGTTGGTTAAGCGTCCACAAGGATGGTTTGTTTCCAGGTGCGAAAGCGTTCTTTATACTGGGTTGGGTAGGGTTTGATTTTGACAAGGAAAAGGGGCAATGGGAACGTCATGAGCTATGACCTGGTCATTTACGGAGGAACATCGGCGGGGATTGCGGCGGCCGTGCAAGCGATTCGAATGGGGCTCGTCCCGGTGGTCGTCGAACCGTCGGATCGAATCGGAGGACTTACTACGGGCGGGCTCGGCGACACGGATGCGGGCAATAAGGAGGCGATCGGCGGGCTGTCCTTGGAGTTCTACACGCAGCTAGGGCAACAGTATGGAATGTCGCAGCCGGTCTGGATGTTCGAGCCTAGTCGGGCGTCGGCGGTTTTTCGCGAATGGGTGGAACGGTACGGCATTCAGGTGTTGTACAAGGAGAGGCTGGATCTGGCGAACGGGGTTGAGAAAAACGATGGCAATCAGCTCGTGTCGATCCGGATGGAGTCCGGCCTCGTCATCTCGGGGCGCATGTTCATGGACACCAGCTATGAGGGCGATTTAATGAAGCTTGCGGGTGTTTCGTACACCGTGGGGCGTGAGGCGAACCGGGAGTACGGCGAAACGTTCAACGGCATCCAGACGAGGCAAGCCATGTATCATCAGTTGCCGGCTGGCATTGACCCGTATCGCGTCGCCGGCGATCCGTCCAGCGGGCTGCTGCCCGGCGTTCATCCCAGCCCTGGCGGCTCCGATGGCGAGGGTGACGAGCGCATCCAGGCATATTGCTACCGGATGTGTTTGACGGACGATCCGGACAATCGATTGCCGATCGAGCAGCCTCCGGGTTATGACGAAGACGAGTATGAATTGCTTTTTCGCGCTATCGAGCGGGGGTTGGACCGTTTCTTCAAGCTGAGAATGCTGCCGAACCGGAAGACGGATTCCAATAACGACAAAGGCTTCTCCACCGACTACATCGGCCGCAACTACAGCTATCCGGAGGCCGGCTACGAAGAGCGCGCCCGTATTGCCGCCGCCCATAAGACGTATCAGAAAGGGTTAGTCTGGACACTGCAGCATCACCCACGCGTGCCGGTGGACATTCGGGCGTTTTATAGAGAGTGGGGGCTTCCGCGGGATGAGTTCGTCGAGTACGGCCACTGGACTCCGCAGCTGTACATTCGGGAGTCGAGGCGGATGCTCGGGGACGTCGTTATGAACGAGAACCATATTTATCGGCGTTTGTCGGTGGTGGACAGCGTCGGACTTGGCTCGTACTGGATGGACTCCCATCATACGCAGCGGTATGTGGGGCCGAACGGGGATGTCGTCAATGAAGGCGACGTCCAGGTGCAAGTGAGCGAGCCTTATCCGATCAGCTACCGCTCCATCGTCCCACGGGAAAGCGAATGCGCCAATCTTTTCGTTCCGGTCTGCTTGTCGGCTTCGCACATTGCCTACGGCTCCATTCGGATGGAGCCCGTGTTCATGGTGCTGGGCCAATCGGCGGCTACGGCCGCGGCCCTGGCGCTCGAGGCGGGCGTCAGCGTACAGCGCGTCGACTATGCTTTCTTGCGGCGGCGTTTGCTGGAGGATGGGCAGCGGTTGTAGGTTGATGGATGGGGTTTATATAACTACAATCCACGCACCCGTAGGGGGTGCGACGTTGGCCGTGCCGGTGATCCCGAACGGCGTCTTATTTCAATCCACGCACCCACACGGGGTGCGACAGTTCGTAGTTAGCAAATAGCGTCAGATCGCCGCCAACTTCAATCCACGCACCCGTACGGGGTGCGACCGTATTCCACTATCCGTGAAGTCCTACATCGACGAATTTCAATCCACGCACCCGTACGGGGTGCGACGATCGCTGTCACAATCTTGTGTACTTCTCCAACAGTATTTCAATCTACGCACCCGCACGGGGTGCGACGGCAAGGCGATTGTCTGCTGCCTCCCCGGCATATTTCAATCCACGCACCCGCACGGGGTGCGACGGGAAAAACCCAATCCCTAAACGTCCCACCCGAGACATTTCAATCCACGCACCCGCACGGGGTGCGACCGTAACCAAAATCAAAAGTAGCATCAAAGCAAAATTTCAATCCACGCACCCGCACGGGGTGCGACGACTTGGCAATACAACTTCAAGACTTCTCGTTAAGCATTTCAATCCACGCACCCGCACGGGGTGCGACGCCCTTCCGTTGCTTCGCCAAACTCCGGATGGTGATTTCAATCCACGCACCCGCACGGGGTGCGACTATTAGTCACCCCCCACGGCGGCGGGGAAGAAAAATTTCAATCCACGCACCCGCACGGGGTGCGACTTGGTGCGTACTGCACCATGACGTGGCCGGACGATTTCAATCCACGCACCCGCACGGGGTGCGACGGAGTTTGATTTCCCAATGCTGCTTGCCCGGAAATTTCAATCCACGCACCCGCACGGGGTGCGACGTGATGCGACTTAGGTTAGATGCTTTGCTATATATTTCAATCCACACACCCGCACGGGGTGCGACCTGGACGAGGTGGGAGGTAACCTCCCCGTAGACATTTCAATCCACGCACCCGCACGGGGTGCGACACTGATGGACGAAATCCACGCTTGGAAGGACATATTTCAATCCACGCACCCGCACGGGGTGCGACCCGCATGATTTCGGTCTCGCTGGCCATGTAAATATTTCAATCCACGCACCCGCACGGGGTGCGACACAGTATGATGCTTATTATAAGTACGGATTAAAGATTTCAATCCACGCACCCGCACGGGGTGCGACGAGCAAATTTTGGCGGCGGCGGGAGAGACGAAAGATTTCAATCCACGCACCCGCACGGGGTGCGACAGACCCACCTTGAGTAGCAACTCCGCCCAGCGTGATTTCAATCCACGCACCCGCACGGGGTGCGACCGGATCAGCGACGGCCATACGATCTACTTCGGCTCATTTCAATCCACGCACCCGCACGGGGTGCGACAAAATCTACTCTCTCGGAATAATAACCATTCGAAATTTCAATCCACGCACCCGCACGGGGTGCGACCCGAACTGATTGCAAACCTCGTCCGCATCGAGCAGATTTCAATCCACGCACCCGCACGGGGTGCGACGGTGCACGTATCGCCATCATCGACGACCCTGTCAAATTTCAATCCACGCACCCGCACGGGGTGCGACAAAAACCTTTGAGGAATGTGTCGAGACGAAAAAATTTCAATCCACGCACCCGCACGGGGTGCGACCATTAGCACTCACCATCGAACCTTCACGAATGAAAATTTCAATCCACGCACCCGCACGGGGTGCGACAATGTTTTCGGTTAGCTCTCGCGGATCCGGATCATTTCAATCCACGCACCCGCACGGGGTGCGACGCAAGCTCCGATGATTGATTGGCCGGAAACGATTATTTCAATCCACGCACCCGCACGGGGTGCGACCAGCCACGCTGTTGAAATCCAGCTCAGCAGGAGGAATTTCAATCCACGCACCCGCACGGGGTGCGACATGATTGCCGTGACGCTGAACCATAAGTTTCTGTGATTTCAATCCACGCACCCGCACGGGGTGCGACAAAAGTGGGCTAAACGCGAGTGCACTTGTAAAGAATTTCAATCCACGCACCCGCACGGGGTGCGACGGAACGCCTTCCGCTGAAAACCAGATCGTACGTGATTTCAATCCACGCACCCGCACGGGGTGCGACGAGATGTCCAGACGAGCATTCTACCCAAACTTATCATTTCAATCCACGCACCCGCACGGGGTGCGACGACTTCGACGGAACAAAGAAAGGATAATGACCATATTTCAATCCACGCACCCGCACGGGGTGCGACTTGTGTTCGGCCATGTCATCACACCTCGCCTCCTATTTCAATCCACGCACCCGCACGGGGTGCGACTTTGGCGTTATTCTCGTCGAGCTGCTGCTGTTCATTTCAATCCACGCACCCGCACGGGGTGCGACGAGGACCTTCTCGCGATCGCCGCTTCCATCTGCATTTCAATCCACGCACCCGCACGGGGTGCGACCCACTTTTCCGCCCAGCGAGTCGAGGTGATGGGGTATTTCAATCCACGCACCCGCACGGGGTGCGACAGCCACAACAACTAGATACTGATCAAGACGAAGAATTTCAATCCACGCACCCGCACGGGGGGCGACAAGCTGACGAGCTCTTCCAGTTCCGCCCCAGTCGAATTTCAATCCACGCACCCGCACGGGGTGCGACCAGAAAATGAGTTCCACATTGGACATTTATGGTATTTCAATCCACGCACCCGCACGGGGTGCGACACGACAAGGTACTAAGGACTTCCCTTATGTCTGATTTCAATCCACGCACCCGCACGGGGTGCGACATCCGTAACAATTGGAGCAATGTACGGCTGGTCAGATTTCAATCCACGCACCCGCACGGGGTGCGACGTTCCGGCTTTGCTTGTCTGGAGATGGATCAAGCATTTCAATCCACGCACCCGCACGGGGTGCGACCAGCATCGTACCGAGTAAATCAGCGTAAGGAGGTATTTCAATCCACGCACCCGCACGGGGTGCGACGGAAAAGCACGGATCAATTAGGGGGATCGCCATATTTCAATCCACGCACCCGCACGGGGTGCGACCGAGCACCAGCTCGCCTATCTTGTAGAGGAAGTAATTTCAATCCACGCACCCGCACGGGGTGCGACCTTGCTAACGTCGCAAGCTGGTTGCGAACCGTACAATTTCAATCCACGCACCCGCACGGGGTGCGACTGACGCGCTCGACGCCGACCTCTTGCGGTAGGATCTATTTCAATCCACGCACCCGCACGGGGTGCGACCGATCGGGCCGAAGAAATACGCAGCCGCCATGAAATTTCAATCCACGCACCCGCACGGGGTGCGACCTTGAAAAACACCCGCGTCATGGATGCGGCTAGATTTCAATCCACGCACCCGCACGGGGTGCGACGATGGTCTGCCATGCACGGAATGCTTTCGGCGCGTTATTTCAATCCACGCACCCGCACGGGGTGCGACTATGATCTTACTGCTTCGCGCACATACCTGTTGTATTTCAATCCACGCACCCGCACGGGGTGCGACCCGACAACTTAACTCCCGTATAATCTGGACAATTATTTCAATCCACGCACCCGCACGGGGTGCGACACGCTGAATCACTATCCGGTCAACATATTCTTGAAATTTCAATCCACGCACCCGCACGGGGTGCGACTGTATTCGCCGTCCGTATGCTTGCCGGTCACAGATTTCAATCCACGCACCCGCACGGGGTGCGACATCAACATCGTCCAAGGGTCTAGCTTGCCGGAGATATTTCAATCCACGCACCCGCACGGGGTGCGACGATCCGAATGGGAGAACGTGAGCGCCTATTTAACATTTCAATCCACGCACCCGCACGGGGTGCGACACGCACAAGGGCGCCGCACCGGTGAGAGTTTGAAAATTTCAATCCACGCACCCGCACGGGGTGCGACGAGGGACAATTCTACTACGTCGAAGTATGGGTTGATTTCAATCCACGCACCCGCACGGGGTGCGACCGACACGTCCGCCGCATGGTGGCAAGTCATCGAAATTTCAATCCACGCACCCGCACGGGGTGCGACGCCATTCAACGAGCGATCGACAGTCTAGGAGGAATTTCAATCCACGCACCCGCACGGGGTGCGACAAGTCTTCGCGGAGCACAAAAAGCACGGGATTATTTCAATCCACGCACCCGCACGGGGTGCGACTGAGCCGGCCACAACCGACGAAGCCGGCCAAGCTATTTCAATCCACGCACCCGCACGGGGTGCGACTGTCGATGTACGGATGTAGATCACGCGAAGGAGGTATTTCAATCCACGCACCCGCACGGGGTGCGACTGGGAGTGCCAGTGGTGCGGACACACGGAAAAATATTTCAATCCACGCACCCGCACGGGGTGCGACGCAGTAACATACTGCCATGATCCAGTTGCCGTATTTCAATCCACGCACCCGCACGGGGTGCGACTCAACCTTGTTCACCTCACGATCATTCCGTGATGATTTCAATCCACGCACCCGCACGGGGTGCGACCGTAACGGGGGCCGAAAGGCTCCCGTCTCCTTTTATTTCAATCCACGCACCCGCACGGGGTGCGACAAGGAACTTGCTGCGGATCTAGCCGCCAACCGAGTATTTCAATCCACGCACCCGCACGGGGTGCGACGCCGGACAAGCCATCTTCCACTTCTTTAGCTCTTATTTCAATCCACGCACCCGCACGGGGTGCGACTTCCACCGTGAATATCTTCTTGACTCCATCGCTTATTTCAATCCACGCACCCGCACGGGGTGCGACGTTCATGCGGGGTCATCTCGTTGTACTCCGCATTTTATCGGCGGTTTATGCAAGAATTTCAATCCACGCACCCGCACGGGGTGCGACGTATCAAGCGTGACAACTAGAATCTACAGGAGGATTTCAATCCACGCACCCGCACGGGGTGCGACTAGGACTATCTAGGGCTGCGGAAATACTAGGTTGATTTCAATCCACGCACCCGCACGGGGTGCGACCCAGCTGTCCGGGATGACGAACGGCTCGATGACGTATTTCAATCCACGCACCCGCACGGGGTGCGACCGTCCAACGAACGCATTCAGGGATGGCTCAACTTATTTCAATCCACGCACCCGCACGGGGTGCGACGCGGAAACGTTGCCTTGTACCACCTTACCTCGACCAATTTCAATCCACGCACCCGCACGGGGTGCGACGCTCTTGACGATGATCGAAACAAGGTGGTCGTTAAATTTCAATCCACGCACCCGCACGGGGTGCGACGTCGAAGCTCTAATGGAGGAATACGAAATGTATCAATTTCAATCCACGCACCCGCACGGGGTGCGACGGGCAATATTGCCCCCAAAACCGCCGGAGAATGGCTATTTCAATCCACGCACCCGCACGGGGTGCGACTCTTGACGATGATCGAAACAAGGTGGTCGTTAAATTTCAATCCACGCACCCGCACGGGGTGCGACGGGATATCAGCGGACGAGGGACAGTTGCCCGAAGATTTCAATCCACGCACCCGCACGGGGTGCGACGTTAGTTTTGGTGACTTGGGCGTGGGGGGAAATGGAATTTCAATCCACGCACCCGCACGGGGTGCGACCGCAATTGATTGATGATCTATACGAAATGTTTGATATTTCAATCCACGCACCCGCACGGGGTGCGACTTTGTGGTACTTGGTTCAACTGGGATATTGGGATATTTCAATCCACGCACCCGCACGGGGTGCGACTCAGGCAAAGGCAGGCAACCGCGTACCAGGTTGATTTCAATCCACGCACCCGCACGGGGTGCGACGAGATGACACCGACGGACGAGCAGGTCGCTCAATTTCAATCCACGCACCCGCACGGGGTGCGACACGTGATAAAGCCTTTCCCTATCCCGGCTGACTGATTTCAATCCACGCACCCGCACGGGGTGCGACATGGCGCAAGTTTTGCTGTGGGTACGGATTGGACAATTTCAATCCACGCACCCGCACGGGGTGCGACCGCCGAGGACAACAACGACATCAAGCCCCACTCAAACATTTCAATCCACGCACCCGCACGGGGTGCGACAAGATTGGCTGTACGGGAGGCCGAAGCGGTAGTGAATTTCAATCCACGCACCCGCACGGGGTGCGACATTCGGTTTTAGCGTGACTGGACCTTGACTACCCCATTTCAATCCACGCACCCGCACGGGGTGCGACTCAGTTCATCCCCGCCCTCAACAGGGGCCATATTATTTCAATCCACGCACCCGCACGGGGTGCGACGGCTTAGTGCTGCGTACGGTGCGACAGCGGATCCGATTTCAATCCACGCACCCGCACGGGGTGCGACTTTGATAAGTGGGATATGCGTAAGTCCAAGCGTAATTTCAATCCACGCACCCGCACGGGGTGCGACTAGCTTCGGCGGTCACGTGTGCGGCGATGGCTGATTTCAATCCACGCACCCGCACGGGGTGCGACGTCATTGAGGGAGATAGGTAGGTCAGCCAAGAAACATTTCAATCCACGCACCCGCACGGGGTGCGACAAAAAACTCCCACGTTACATTGAGAAGCACGAATTATTTCAATCCACGCACCCGCACGGGGTGCGACGTACTGGGAATAGAACCAGATACAAAAATCGGAATTTCAATCCACGCACCCGCACGGGGTGCGACACGGCTACCGGACAGCAAGTCAACGTGTCCGATATTTCAATCCACGCACCCGCACGGGGTGCGACTCAGGCTTTCGTCGCGTGGTTGCGTCGTTTAACATTTCAATCCACGCACCCGCACGGGGTGCGACAGACCGAACTGGCGGCGCTGGATGCCGACCAGTTGATTTCAATCCACGCACCCGCACGGGGTGCGACGTGGTGCCCTGCGAGACAGGAGAAAACGGGTAAATATTTCAATCCACGCACCCGCACGGGGTGCGACGGACGCCGTAAATGTGGTGCCCTGCGAGACAGGAATTTCAATCCACGCACCCGCACGGGGTGCGACACGCCGGTAGCGTCTCTGTGATCGGTTCGTCGTTATTTCAATCCACGCACCCGCACGGGGTGCGACGCGGAAAGATTGTTACGTTCATTCAGCCTAATTCATTTCAATCCACGCACCCGCACGGGGTGCGACAAGTGGTCGATGCGATCGCCGCCGGAACCTACATAATTTCAATCCACGCACCCGCACGGGGTGCGACGTGCATACTGCCGAGCAGAACGCCCGGCGAATGAAATATTTCAATCCACGCACCCGCACGGGGTGCGACCCACAACTAGCCCCTAATATGCAGGGGAGGGAGGATTTCAATCCACGCACCCGCACGGGGTGCGACAAGGTCTTCCTCGTACCCCTCCAGCGTCACACGCATATTTCAATCCACGCACCCGCACGGGGTGCGACCAACTAACTAATACTTTGTATTGACTTAAGTATTATATTTCAATCCACGCACCCGCACGGGGTGCGACGTGGGACAAGGACCTCCTTACCTAGCCACACGATATTTCAATCCACGCACCCGCACGGGGTGCGACCAATGTATCCAAAAAGCTAACCATCATTGCACAAATTTCAATCCACGCACCCGCACGGGGTGCGACTTCCTCGTGTTAACCCGGCGTCCTTTCCCCCATAACATTTCAATCCACGCACCCGCACGGGGTGCGACGACGCGAAATCATCTTTTTTTCTCCAAGCGGAAGATTTCAATCCACGCACCCGCACGGGGTGCGACTATTCAAGCAGCTCGGCTTCGTCCGGCGGGGGATATTTCAATCCACGCACCCGCACGGGGTGCGACGTTATATTCCGGCCCCCACTCGCCCCACTGCTTATTTTAATCCACGCACCCGCACGGGGTGCGACAAAATTCAGTTTGTCGCACAGACTTCTTGTTTGCATTTCAATCCACGCACCCGCACGGGGTGCGACGCTTAGGCAATATATCGACATCCTGCGTAGTCGATTTCAATCCACGCACCCGCACGGGGTGCGACCTGTCCTATGCTGCGTATGCAGCTGGTGACATGATTTCAATCCACGCACCCGCACGGGGTGCGACCAATAAAGGGGGCTGTAGATCGCTAGGCTATCTCTATTTCAATCCACGCACCCGCACGGGGTGCGACCCAGAGACTGAAATCGCTTGTCGAACGAATTAGGATTTCAATCCACGCACCCGCACGGGGTGCGACAGGAGGCATCTATGTCAACCACAATGACTAAGCAAATTTCAATCCACGCACCCGCACGGGGTGCGACGAGTCGCCCTTGGACTGCGCTCTCAGCATAAGCCATTTCAATCCACGCACCCGCACGGGGTGCGACTGGATGACCCTATGCATGGTACCAACCTCGAGGAACATTTCAATCCACGCACCCGCACGGGGTGCGACCGGCAGTCCGACCGCGAAATGTACGAAAATCTGATATTTCAATCCACGCACCCGCACGGGGTGCGACTACTGCCACCGCTTATGCCCAACTCGCCGGGAAGATTTCAATCCACGCACCCGCACGGGGTGCGACCAAACAGCTGTCTGACCTGCTTCCTGAGCCTGAAATTTCAATCCACGCACCCGCACGGGGTGCGACGGAGGCAGCTGCAGCCGCTCGAAAAGCCGGAGAAGAATTTCAATCCACGCACCCGCACGGGGTGCGACAAGCGTTCGCAGCATTTACGTACCCCATCATTTTAAATTTCAATCCACGCACCCGCACGGGGTGCGACGTCCGATACAGCTATTCCCGCAACGTTTGTAAGCGATTTCAATCCACGCACCCGCACGGGGTGCGACGCTGAAGGAGATGCGCCGTTACCTCCCCGTAGGCATTTCAATCCACGCACCCGCACGGGGTGCGACGCAAAAATAATTCATATACAATATTAAGGAGATATTTCAATCCACGCACCCGCACGGGGTGCGACCCAAACCAGAAACTAAACCAGAAAATCCAATTTTATTTCAATCCACGCACCCGCACGGGGTGCGACATCGGCCAGTACTTGCCGATTACACTTTCATCGAATTTCAATCCACGCACCCGCACGGGGTGCGACTTGGCACCCGGAGTACAACTTCCGGAAGGACAAATTTCAATCCACGCACCCGCACGGGGTGCGACGTAACTGGGAGGAGTTCCCGGAGGTCGAAGGAAATTTCAATCCACGCACCCGCACGGGGTGCGACTTATCACCCCGGGCAGGAACGTGTCATTTTGCAATTTCAATCCACGCACCCGCACGGGGTGCGACCAGGTTCTCGAAAAACCCGCAATAGTGGTTGATGATTTCAATCCACGCACCCGCACGGGGTGCGACATATAGCGATGATCGAATCGACCAACGCATTTAAATTTCAATCCACGCACCCGCACGGGGTGCGACATTTGCAGACGGTCTACCTACTTCGGCTTCGGACAATTTCAATCCACGCACCCGCACGGGGTGCGACGAAGTCGGGCTGATTTACTACAACCCAGAAAAAGATTTCAATCCACGCACCCGCACGGGGTGCGACCACACCGTCCCATGTGGCGCTTTCAACGTATGATTATTTCAATCCACGCACCCGCACGGGGTGCGACCAGCATGAGGACACTGCCAACGAAGCCGGCTAAGCCATTTCAATCCACGCACCCGCACGGGGTGCGACCTGATATCCCTTCCTTCTACGGCCAAGAGCTTATATTTCAATCCACGCACCCGCACGGGGTGCGACGGCAGAACAGGCCATACAACAGGGGCAGAGGGATATTTCAATCCACGCACCCGCACGGGGTGCGACGGCGCGAACCACGACCACAACCAGCCCTACGCAAACATTTCAATCCACGCACCCGCACGGGGTGCGACCGAAGAGTTGACGGCGTGTAAAAGATATTTTCAATTTCAATCCACGCACCCGCACGGGGTGCGACCTCTGATTGACCGGATCGACATCGTGTCCGGGAAATTTCAATCCACGCACCCGCACGGGGTGCGACCTGTTACCCCTTTTCGTATAGTCCCTTCACCCATTCTTATTTCAATCCACGCACCCGCACGGGGTGCGACTCCTGCACATAACGACAGCGTCCAACTGATCTCATTTCAATCCACGCACCCGCACGGGGTGCACGAAAATGGTCTCGAGGATCTCAGCAATTACATGCTATTTCAATCCACGCACCCGCACGGGGTGCGACTGGTTGCCCGCCGATTGCGAGCCTCCAGATCCTGACATTTCAATCCACGCACCCGCACGGGGTGCGACAGGCGTTTTTTCCGAACGAACTAAACGTCGGACTATTTCAATCCACGCACCCGCACGGGGTGCGACCTCGCCTTGGCCTTATTGACCTTCGTCTCAAGGATTTCAATCCACGCACCCGCACGGGGTGCGACTTCCAGCACCGACCAGCTGCTCGGCTGATAGTCATTTCAATCCACGCACCCGCACGGGGTGCGACCTGCAACTGATCGCGAGCAGCGGGCGTCGTGGGGTATTTCAATCCACGCACCCGCACGGGGTGCGACGACGTTTACGCGGATCGTTGTGGTAATCGATCCAATTTCAATCCACGCACCCGCACGGGGTGCGACTTGACGTGACCGAAGCGCTCTTGAAGCAAGAAGAATTTCAATCCACGCACCCGCACGGGGTGCGACTGGACGAGTACATCCTGACTAAGCGGCCGCAGTTTATTTCAATCCACGCACCCGCACGGGGTGCGACGTCGGATCCGGCTAACGGATTGTTTGAAGGACAATTTCAATCCACGCACCCGCACGGGGTGCGACCACGCATTCAGGATTTGGAGGAGGAACGCGAGAAATTTCAATCCACGCACCCGCACGGGGTGCGACTCGCGGTTCCTCGAGCAACTCCGCATTGTCGGAGCATTTCAATCCACGCACCCGCACGGGGTGCGACCTGCCGTCCAGGTCACAATCTCGTGCTGTTGACTATTTCAATCCACGCACCCGCACGGGGTGCGACAGTACGTTACCGAGTGGTTTGTAGAAATTCAGACTATTTCAATCCACGCACCCGCACGGGGTGCGACCAATTAAATCTTCAGCATTTGTTCGCGGGATTTTATTTCAATCCACGCACCCGCACGGGGTGCGACGCCCGACATCCCTTCCTTCTACGGCCAAGAGCTGATATTTCAATCCACGCACCCGCACGGGGTGCGACCCCCACCTTTCCGCTGCAGGGTCTCAGACTGCATATTTCAATCCACGCACCCGCACGGGGTGCGACGGTCAAGAACATCCGCCGGCATCCCGAGGAATACATTTCAATCCACGCACCCGCACGGGGTGCAACTCAAGAGATCAGCCCACAGGGGCAGGGAGGTAATGAATTTCAATCCACGCACCCGCACGGGGTGCGACGTCATCGTAGTAATCCAGAGGCTTAGCTGCTTTTAATTTCAATCCACGCACCCGCACGGGGTGCGACGGTAACAAATGCCTTGCTTGTGAGCTTTTATAATGATTTCAATCCACGCACCCGCACGGGGTGCGACCTGAAGGATGCGCCGAAAACAGAAAGCTCGATACATTTCAATCCACGCACCCGCACGGGGTGCGACTGATCGTGGACGGATTAATCGGATTGTCAGTAATATTTCAATCCACGCACCCGCACGGGGTGCGACCTGGTACGTGCCGATACCGTCATTCGTAAGACGAATTTCAATCCACGCACCCGCACGGGGTGCGACAAAACACTTCGAAGGCTTGGTCGCCTGAGAATTTATTTCAATCCACGCACCCGCACGGGGTGCGACTATAGTGGGGTTATCGACTTTGTCGGCACTATTGTATTTCAATCCACGCACCCGCACGGGGTGCGACGATGTACCCTTCGAACGTACCAGCAGCCATGATATTTCAATCCACGCACCCGCACGGGGTGCGACGGAGTCTAGGCTGGATGCACTTATGAAGAAAATATTTCAATCCACGCACCCGCACGGGGTGCGACTGGAACCCGACTTATCCAATCCAACAATTGCGTCAAATTTCAATCCACGCACCCGCACGGGGTGCGACAACTTATCTGCAATAGATGGGACTACAGGAATTGTAATTTCAATCCACGCACCCGCACGGGGTGCGACATAGTGGTGGTACGAGTAAAATATAGCACAAAAAATTTCAATCCACGCACCCGCACGGGGTGCGACGATAATCTTCCAAGCAACCAGAGCGAGCTGATAGAATTTCAATCCACGCACCCGCACGGGGTGCGACGAAACAACAGCCGCCGTTTCTACTTTAGTAATGGTATTTCAATCCACGCACCCGCACGGGGTGCGACTTGAGGTAGAATTTCCTTCACCGGAATTTTTTCCGATTTCAATCCACGCACCCGCACGGGGTGCGACTTAAAAACATAAATCGAACCTAGAAATATAAGCAATTTCAATCCACGCACCCGCACGGGGTGCGACATGTTTGACCGTCCATCTGCAAAAACGTTATCATAGACATTTCAATCCACGCACCCGCACGGGGTGCGACCAAACCCTTAAATCCTTTCCCATCGCTTTCACTT
>NZ_BIMA01000123.1 GCF_004000845.1 Paenibacillus koleovorans NBRC 103111 | reverse complement strand
TTCTTCAGGACAACCTTCCGAAAGCGACCAGATCAATATATCACATTCGCCAACCTCGATGCAAGTTCTTTTTTTCAAAAGTTGTTCGCTTAGCGCCGTTTACCGGACAGCCGTTCGAAGCGGCGAGAATTAATATAACAAATTATTCAACTCGATGCAACTGGAATTTTCAACAAATAAAGAAGAACCTGAGCGGAAGTTCACCGATCAGGTCTCTGGCATAGGTGTTCAGTCGGCGCGTGGGGAGGGCAGGAAAAGGGGTTCCGACTGTTGTTGAAATCATGGCCCTTGGATTGAGTTTTGTTTGGGTTAGGCCATGATTTCAAAGGCAGACGCTTCGCTTCTCCACTCCTCCCTATTCCCGCCCTCTTCTGTCCTTCTTTCGTTCATCGCGTTACGTTTTTCTGAAAAACCGTCTCCTAGGACAACGATCCGTAATCCTATTCCGCCGGATTTCGCAACCAGCTATACCCGCTCGAAGCGAAGAGCATTCTCGAGCAGCGTGGCGCCTGTACCCTTGCTCCCTAGTCCGAAAAAGTCGGACTCCCGCGTGCTTCACCGCCCGGAAAGGCTCTGTAGTCCGAATCGGCCGAATTAGAGCGGCGTTTTCCAGAGAGAGCGTGCGCAACCGGCTCTGCAAATGGGAAAAGTCGGACTAGAGACCGCTTTCCCCTTCGCTCCCGCCACGCAGTCCGAAAAAGTCGGACTAGAGCGTATATGGCCTTTCATGCACGCTCAATAAGATCCGGTTGGCACAACACCGGTCCATTTTTTGGCGGTTGTGTTTAGTTGGCGCGTGGGAAGGGGTGTAGAGGATTTAAACTTTCTGATATGTCAAAAATAAGCGCCGGTCCGAAGACCGACGCTCACACCTACAAATCCGAATCAGCCTGAGCCCAAGAAAGCGTAGCGGCCGATAATGAGCACTGTCAACACCCACATGAGCCAATGCAGCGGTACCTTCTTCGAGCTGAATGCGTTGCTGATTGCCGTGAGAATCGTGTAGGACACGATCCCGATGGAGATCCCGTTCGCGATGCTGTAAGTGAAAGGCATTAGAACGATCGTCAGGAAAGCAGGGAACGCTTGAAGGAAGTCGTCCCATTCGATCTCCTTGATGCTCGACATCATCAACACGCCAACGATGATCAGGGCAGGAGCCGTAGCAGCGGACGGGACCACCAGCGCCAGCGGGGCGATTAACAGAGCGAGCAGGAACAGCACGCCGGTTGTCACGGAGGTCAATCCGGTCCGTCCGCCTTCAGCAACGCCGCTCGCGCTTTCGACATAAGCGGTGATGGTGCTTGTCCCGAGCAAGGCGCCTGTGCTGACGCCGGCAGCGTCGACGAGCATCGCTTTTCCGATCGTTTTCTCGCCTTTCGCTTTATTTTTCAGTATACCCGCGCGAGAAGCCGTCCCGACAAGCGTACCGAACGTATCGAACAGCTCCACGAATGTAAACACCAGGACAATCTCGATAATCCCAACCCCGAAGGCGCCTGCGATGTCCAGCTTGCCTACGGCCAGGTTGTCAAACGAAGGAATCCAGCTAGTCTCCGTTAAGCCATCCAAATTCGTGACACCCATCGGAATCCCAATCAATGTTGCAGCCACGATACCGATCAGCAGCGAACCGCGTACCTTGAGCACCATCAGGACGGCAATGATCAAGAGCGAGACGAGTGTCAGCAGCGTATCCTTGTTATGAAGAAAATCGCCAAGAATGAGGTTGAACTGGTTGGTGTTCAGCACCGGATTTTTGTCTACATCGGTTCCCGGATTAACACTGACCATCATCAGATTGCTCAATTTGACCCCGATAATGGTAATGAAAAGACCGATACCGACAGTGATCGCAACCCGAAGATTGTTCGGAACGGCGGTCAGCAGCATTTGGCGTACTTTGGTGACGGTCAAAATGATGAAGATGATCCCGGACAGGAAAACGGCGCCAAGCGCGATCTCCCAAGTAATCTCGCCGCCCGAGCCCAGCACGACGGACATGAAGTAAGCGTTCAGCCCCATACCCGGCGCCAATGCAATCGGTACGTTGACGATAAAGCCCATTGCCAATGTAACGATACCTGCACCTACAGCGGTTGCGAAAAATACAGCCTGGTTCGGGATTCCTGCGCCGCCCTCGCCGAGGAACAACGTGTTGACGAATAGGATGTACGCCATCGTCATGAAAGTAGTCAAACCCGCGATGATCTCTGTTCTGGCTGTTGTGCCGTGCTCCCGCAGTTTAAACAAGCGGTCCATTTGATGATTCCTCCCACATCGGATTGGTTTTAGGAACAACAAATGCGTCTATGCGACGCGCCTATGCAACCTGACCGAAGCATGAGGATGTCAAACGATAGCGAGCTCTCTCCGCATGAAGCGCTACGAGAATCCGACGAACGGCTCCGGAAACCAATTCATCCTTATTGTGCGCACGCCAAAAAAGCCCGATTCGAATGTCTCCCATTGCTTCGACCAGGCTTCACGCGGAAAGAACGCCCGGCCGTACCTGCCAAGCAACTGCAGGCGGCCCCTTCCGAGGAAAGAGGGACGTTCTTCTTTCGTAGCCAGATCATTACGGTGATCTTGTAGAAACTCTCAAGCCGATTCTCGAGAATATACGAAACGATGTATGTTGTTGGTGGTGTCAGTCACCCTTATTCTATGCCCGTTGTCGAACATTGTCAATGGGATAACCGAACGTTCATCATACAATTAATTCGCTATGTTCGGATGTATGCGGATTCAGAAGTTCCAATAGTGCGGTTATTCCCGCGCATTGCACTCCAGTCCGTTTCATCCTCTTGCAAAAGCCGGAATAACAACACCAATAAACTGAGGGTTAATCGAGCAAGAATGCGGGTGATCGAGCCGTGCAAAGGTAAAAATGACCTCTGCAGGGCAAAAAAACGAAGCTCCGCTACTGAAGCGGAGCTTCGTTACACGAGCCTGCTATTCCCACTCGATCGTGGCAGGAGGCTTGGACGTAATGTCGTACACGATCCGGTTGACGTTCTCAACTTCGTTGACGATCCGAACAGAGATCTTCTCCAACACATCCCACGGAATACGAGCCCAGTCGGCGGTCATCCCGTCAATGGAAGTTACGGCACGGATGCCGACGGTGTAAGAGTAAGTCCGGCCGTCACCCATGACGCCGACGCTCTTCATATTCGGCAGCGCCGTAAAGTACTGCCAGATCTCGCGATCGAGGCCCGCTGCGGCAATCTCCTCGCGCAGGATGGCGTCGGATTCGCGCACGATATGCAGCTTGTCCTCCGTCACTTCGCCCAGCACGCGGATGGCCAGACCCGGTCCCGGGAAAGGCTGGCGCCAGACGATTGCAGCAGGCAGTCCGCACTCTTCGCCGACTTTGCGCACTTCGTCCTTGAACAGCGTCTTGAGCGGTTCCACGAGCTTGAACTTCATATCTTCCGGCAGACCGCCGACGTTATGATGCGATTTGATCGTTTGGGCGGTTGCCGTACCGCTTTCTACAATATCCGTATAGAGCGTGCCCTGAGCCAGGAACTCGAAATCGTCGAATTGAGCCGACTCCTCCTCGAACACGCGGATAAACTCGTTGCCGATGATCTTACGTTTCTGCTCCGGATCGCTGACACCCGCCAGCTTGCCCAGGAAACGGTCGCGCGCGTCGATCTTGACAACCTTCATGTCGAATTTGCCGACGAACGTCTCCATGACGCCTTCCGCTTCGCCCTTGCGCAGGAGGCCGTGGTCGATGAACATACACGTCAGCTGGTCGCCGATCGCCTGGTGCAGCAGGATCGCCACAACGGACGAGTCGACGCCGCCGCTAAGCGCGCACAGCACTTTGCCGCTGCCGACTTGGGCGCGGATGTCGCGAATCGTATCGTCGATGAACGTCGTCATGCTCCAAGTGCCTTCGCAGCCGCACACCTCGAACAGGAAGTTGCGGATCAGCTCGTTGCCGTACACGGAGTGGCGCACTTCCGGATGGAACTGCACGCCGTAGAAGCGCTTGTCCGGATGGCTCATCGCCGCTACCGGCGCATGCTCCGTGCTCGCGTCCACGACAAAGCCACCAGGAATCGCCGAGACATAATCGCCATGGCTCATCCACACGGTCTGCTTCGCTTCCAAGCCTTTGACGAGCGGGCTGCTCGGCGTGAACTCCACGTCTGCCTTGCCGTACTCCCGCTTGCTCGCCTTCTCCACCTTGCCCTCGAGCTGATGCGCCATCAGCTGCATGCCGTAGCAGATGCCGAGAATCGGCACGCCCAGCTCATAGATGCCCGGATCGACCTGCGGCGAATTCGGCTCGTACACGCTTGACGGCCCGCCGGAGAACACGACCCCCCGCGGCGCCAGCTCGCGAATTCTAGCCGCAGTGGTGTTGAAGGGCAGCAGCTCGCTGTACACGCCCAAGTCGCGAATTCTGCGCGCGATCAGCTGGTTGTACTGGCCGCCGAAATCGAGCACGACGATCAGTTCATTCGGTTTATCCAAAGTAATCCTCCTCAATTGGGGAGCTGCCGCCGACGCTCCATCAGGAGGCTCCGACCGGTCAGCTGCCTTGTCCGCTAAACATTTAACGTTAATTATATAGAAAGCGGAGAAAGCGCGTCAAGGCAAGCTGAACATGCAAACGCTTCCGATTTGATCATAGCTCAATAGATGCGAAAACCGATCGAAAAACTCGCCGGCCGCAGCAAATAAGAGTAGGCCAATAATTACCCTCATCGCACCCGGCGGGTCGTTCACCCGTCACAACAACCTAAGTAACTATGAAATAACGCTATTTTGATCAAAATGAGCGGAATACGGTCGTTTAGGTCTAAATAAAGTTACAGCAAGCATAACGCTATTCTTCCGAATTTTCGATCAGGCGTCCAAATAAGTTGATAAGCCATCATCAGACTTTTTGCGGACACAGATGAACTTATTTGGCACAAAGGGAACGGTTTCGAAAGTTTGGCGGACACAGATGACCTTATCCAGCGAAAAAGTGGCGTTTAGATCCCTTGGGAATTCGAATAAGGGCTCGTGTGGCCGCCAAAGGGTCAAAAAACGAGGAAACAAACAAAATAGCGGATCTCCTGTCCGCTAAACTCGCCGACCCGACATGAACTCCTCCGCCAGAGCCGTAGCCCGTTACCTTGCGAAGCTGCAGCCGGCTATTCCAGGAAGCGCCGCCGAATGTCGGGAGGCGGCAGCAGGCACTGGTCGCGACGCCCGAACCACCGGTACCGGTGGCGGGCGACGAACCGGTACACCCCGTCCCGGATCGGACGGGGAACGATGTGCAAGGGCGCGGCCCACCGGGGCCAGCCCTGGAGATGCCGCGCGATGCGCAGAGCCGCGGTCGATTCGGTGTAGCAGCGGCCCTCCTCGAGCAGGACGATCGAATCGAGCCGGGACGGGTCGATATCGTGTCCTGTCAGCAGGCGGCGGGCCGCCTCCGATTGCAGGGCCGCGTAGCGGAACCGGCCAGCGGGGTCGCGCTTCAGTATGAATTGGACGGAGCTGTCGCAGAAGCTGCACTCTCCGTCGAACAATACGATAGATGGCGTCTGGGAGTTCATTGGAAATCCCCTCCTGCCTCCATTATCGCATAGTCGATGACGACTTGGAACCGGGAGGCCTGGAAATCCGCTCCCATAATTCGGCGATCGCGGACTGCTCGACTTGACGCTGTCCGCGATGCAGCGAGCTTGACGGATGCGCCTCCGCATAACGAGCCGATTCATAGAGGCTCGCGAACCGCAGCAGCGCGTCCCGCTGCTCCTGCTCGGGCAAGCTCTTCACCGCCGCCTCGATATACTCGCGGACGGTCTGGTCCGGCCGGCGGTCGCCTAGCTTGCGCTGCACTTTCCTCCACACCCGGTCATAGGCCGGGAGCGTCCGATTCCAGGCGAGCCGCTGCGCGCGAGCAGCCGACCACCGCCTCCTCTGCAAGAGGCGGATCAAACCGTAAAGGAGCGGCAAAAGCAAGAGCAGGGAGAAAGCCGCGACCCATAGCTGACGGCCGCCAGCCTCTACTCGCTCCCAGCCGGACGATATCGCTTGTTCCGCCGACAGGACGGTATTTTGCGCGAGGGAGCCGGTCCGTTGCAGGAAGGCGAGCGTCGCGTCGGCGGCAAGTACGCTATTCTCCAGTGCCGTCGACCAGTCCCACGTTCGAGCCGCGCTAGTGGTGCTGCCGATCGGGGTGGCTGACGATTGGATCGAGCTGAACGCGGCCAGCGCCGCCACGGCTGCGGAAGAGGAAGCCGATCCTGACGCACCCGCCGTGGTGATAGCGTCACCTCCGGACGCCCCGAGCCCCAAATCCCCGCCTCCGAAGTCGTCGGTCTGCGCGAACCCAGGCGTCGGCTCGAACGACACCCAGCCTTGCCCCGCGATATACGCCTCCACCCAGGAATGCGCGTCGCGGTTCAACACTGTATACGCGAGCAGCTTCTCATCCGGCGACGCATCCTCGGTGCTCAGTTGGCCGGGGGCGAAGCCCTTTACCCAGCGAGCGGGGATGCCCAACGTCCGCAGCATGACGACCATCGAGGTTGAGAAATGGTTGCAATAGCCGGCCTGGTCCTCGAACAGAAACTTGTCGACGAAGTCTTCGCTGCCGACCGGATAAGACGGATTGTCCAGGCTGTACTTAAACGGCCCGCTGCGCAGGAAGGTCTGGACGGCGAGCGCTTTCGCGTAGTCGCCATCCGCCTTCACGGTGACGGCGCGAGCCAAGTCGCCAACCCTCGAAGGCAGCGACGAGGGAAGCTGCAATTCGGCCGTGAGAGCGGCCCGCTCTTGCTCTGTGAGCGACGGCTTAAATACCGACGACGCTGTCGACGGTGCCGACGATGCCGGCGGCGCTAACAGCGCTGGCACTTCAACCAGCAGCCGATAGTAGGCGAGCGGCTCCTGCGCCGTAATAGCCGCTCGACCGGTCAAGGCGTCGATCGTCACTTGGGACGGCGGCAAGCTGTCGCCACGCGAGGACATCAGCGCCTCGACGCTGGCGATCCTCCCGCCGGCGAACAGCTGCCCGCCGAGACTCAAATCCTCGAGCGCGATTTCCTGCCGGATCGTCTCAACGGCAACGTTCGGCGTCCCTGAAGGCGGCATCGCTCCAACCGCCGAACCGCCACCGGAACCGGAACCGAAACTGGCTGAGGCTCCGGCGGTGGAACCGGCGCCCACCCAGCCGCGCCCCGTGTACGTACTGCGCGATTCTCCGCGCCAGTACGTCTCCCGCTCCGTCCTCGCCCGGAAAGCGACGCTGTTGTCGGGCAGCAGCGGCGCGCCGAGGCGCGAATCGTCCTCGCCGTAGCCGGTGAAGGAAGCCGCTTCGGACGTTTTCCAGTCCACCGTCAGGCTATCGCCGCTCCTCCCCCCGTCGCTAGGGAACAGCTTGAGCCACGCTTCCGTAAGCGGCCCCCACTCCAGCGGCCCGGGCATTCGCGACTCGTCGCGGGCCATCCATAATCCCGCTCCGATCGCCAGCGCCATGACGGCGGCGGTAGCGGCGGTCCACCCGACGGACCACGCTCCGGGCCGGAACCGAAACGCAAACTGCCCTTCGACACGCGCCAATTGCCCGATCGCCATCAGCAGCATGCCGGCAATAAAGGCGCGCAAAATGCCGGCGCCTGTGTCCACATCCCAGCCCAGCTGCAGCGCGAGCAAGTACAGGATCGTCAGCAGCACGAACCATAGCGTCTGCATCCGCTCCACAACCGTGTTGTACATAACGGAGATGAGCATCGCCCAGCCGGTCAGAAACAATAGCGTTCGGTTATGCGGACTTATGTTCTTCGTATCCAATTGCACGAGCGAAGCCAGATCCTGCCCGGTCACGCCCATATAGGAGCCAAGCCAGGAGACGCCGGGCCAATCATGCGGATAAAACAACATACCGATCAGCGAAAGCGATCCCAACACCTTCAAACCGATGCTCCAGCCTAACGGCACGCGAAGATAATCCAAGAGCAGGAAGCCTGCGAAAATAAGCACGAACGGCCGCAGCATGTGCAAGTCGGTATGCTCAGCCATAGCGGCCAGCGGCCTCAGCCATTCGATCAGCAGCACGAACAGCAGAGCGGCCGCGGCCGCTTCCCGGTAGTAGGAGCGCGCACGCTCAGAAGCTGGTGCCACGAGCCGCACCTCCCTCGAACGAAAGCGACGCCGGAGCAGCCGCCACGGTCGGTTTGTCCGGCGCCGCCGCAACGTCGGCGAAGCCGCAGCCCAGCGCCGCGAGCTCCTTCTGCCACTGCCGGTGCGCCCAGCTCGCCGAAGGAGCGGCGTGGACGAGCACAACCGTGCAGCTGCAGCCAAGCGCCTTCAGCCTCAGCAGCGCAGGCAGCAGCGCCGGTCCCGCCAACGGCGTGACGATCGCGAGTGTCGCGTGCGGCGGCAAGGCATAAACCGCTTGCAGCAGCCCGTCGCCGAACGGCATCCGCATATCGGGCTGCATACGAGACAGCCACTCATACACGTGGCGAAGCTCATCAACCGTCCCAGCGGCAAACATCGCACCTCCGTAAGAAGCACTCGCAACACCATTGACGCCGCCTCGCTCGCCGCAAACATGAAGCTGCGCCAAACCGGCGTCATCTCCGACGACCCGCCGAGCCAGTCCCGCCGCCGTCCGCATCGCCGCCTCGAACAATACCTTCCCGCTTGCCCCCTGGTAAGAGTCGACAGTCGCGTCCAGCAGCACATGCACTCGCTTCGAGGCGGCAGGCTCGAACAGCTTCGTCTGCAGCTCGCCGGTGCGGGCGCTCAGCTTCCAATGAATGCGCCGCAGCGGGTCTCCCGCTTCATACGGACGGGTCCCCCGGAGCAGCGCCGAGTCCCGAAGCGAAACCGCCACCCGCCCGACCGTCCCGTCTTCGTTCGGACCGGCCAACAGCCGGCCTCGTGGCGACTCGGGAACGGGATAGACGAGGAAGGATGGGCCTCGCCCTCCGCCCGCATGCTCACCGCGCCTCCGCTGCCGCCGGATAATTTGGACGAGCCCGAACAAATCCCCCGTATGCAGCTCCCAGCCCTCCGAGCGGTACTCCCCGCGGTGAAGGTTCTCCAGCCGGTATTGCAGCATCAGCTCCGAACGGAACCAAGGGAACAGCAGCTGCCGGTACTCGACCTTGGTGCCGTCGCTATGCCGCCACGTTTCCTTCGCCACGAGCCAGACAACCGGCCAGAACGATCGATGCCTTAACCGCACCGAGACGCGAAGCGCCCCACCCGCATAAGCGCGGTCGGCCTCCAGCCGACTTTCCCCGTGGATGCCTCGCAGGACGAGCAAGCTCGAGCCAAGCGCGAACACTAGCCACACAGCGCAGCCGTACAGCAAGAAAGCGGTCGATTGACCTCCTCCTCCATTCCGGGCGAGCGCATAGACGACCGCGCACAGCGCGAGCAACGCCGCCATGTTCATCCAGCGTCTCATGGCGCCACCTTCGTCCCTGCACCGCCGTCAGCCGCTCCATACCGGGTGGCCGGCACCGCCACGGCCGCGGCAATGCCCCGCAGCACCGACTCCGCCGTCCGGCCGGCCATGCGCGCGTCGAGCTTCACGGCGAGGCGATGCGCCCATACCGGCTCGAGCAGTGACTTGATGTCGTCCGGGACGACGTAGCCTCGGCCCGCCATAAACGCTCGCGCCTGCGCCGCCCGCATCAGCGCAATGACGGCGCGCGGACTCGCGCCCCACTGCAGATCGGTGTGCGAACGCGTCGCGGCAGCCAGCTTCACCAGATACACCTTCAGCGTGTCGTCGACGAAGACGCCGCGCACCTCCTGCTGCAGCTCGAGCAGCTCCTCCGGCAGCAGCACCGGCTTCGCTTCCTCGAGCGGATGGCGCAGCTGCAAGCGCCCGAGCAATTCCACTTCATGGCGCTCCGCCGGATAACCGACGCGCAGCTTGAGCAGGAACCGGTCGAGCTGCGCCTCCGGCAGCACGAAGGTCCCTTCCTGCTCAATCGGATTTTGCGTGGCGAGCAGCAGGAACGGCTGGCCGAGCGGATACTCGACGCCGTCTACCGTCACGCGCTGCTCCTCCATCGCTTCCAGCAAGGCGGACTGCGTCCGAGGAGAAGCCCGGTTGATTTCATCTACAAGCACTACACCCGCCATCAGCGGTCCCGGCCGGAATTCGAATTGTCCCGTATGCGGACGATATACGGAGACACCTGTCACATCGGACGGCAGCAAGTCCGGGGTGCATTGAATGCGCTTGAAATCCGCGCCGAATACACGCGCCAGCGTACGGACGAGCATCGTTTTGCCGACGCCCGGAACGTCCTCCAGCAGCACATGCCCCCCGCACAGGAAGGCGAGCACCGCGAGCTCCACGACCTCCCTTTTGCCCAAAATCACTTTCTCGGTTTGATAGAGTAGACGTTCTATGAATTCGTTAGGCCGGTCAAACGGAAACTTGCTCTCTCGCGCATACGGCATAGGATGGATACCCTCCTCAGAAACTTGGAAACTATGTTTCTAGTTTCTCCATCCCGCCCGGAATTTAGACTCGTACGTCCAGCTTCCCAGGCCACAATACGCCATAGCCTTTATGATTCACGTCAAGCGAAACTTCCCGAAGCGTATCGCTGAATGCAAACGACTCCACTTGGCCGCCCAGCAGCTCGACCGTGCTCCGCAGCGGGACTATCACCGAGCCGTCCTTCAGCTTCACATCCGCCAAATGAAATGTAGCCGTGGTCTTCCCCGCCTTCTCCACAGACATCGTGTTCGCCTTCAGGTCGACCGTCATCACATACATACCGTAAGCGACCGAAGCCGTTCGCCGCTCTCCGTCCCATGTGACGAGCGCCCCCATCTTCTCGGTCAGCGCGCGAAGCGGCACGTAAAGCTTCTCGTGCTTGAACTCGTAGGCGGCCGAGTCCAATGTAAGGCGCTCCCCTTCGCCCGGACCGAGTCTCAGCTCGAGCGGCGGCGCGACAGGCTGAGACAGCGCTTGCTCCTGCGCCTGCAGTGGCGCCTGCGCCTCCGGGAGCGACGGCGGCGGCACATCGCCGCTCGACTGCGCGGCGTCCACCATCGGCACCGGTCGCGCGACGCTGCTCAAGCTCGCCGTCCGCTCCCAGGCAGTCGCCTGCCATCGCTCATGCTCCTGCCGCGACATCGCTTTGCTTTTAACCGACTTGGAGAGCGAGGACTGGACCGGATTCACCGTCTCGTCAAGCGCAGCGAACCTGTACCCCAGCTCCCGGTAATAACGGATCACTTCCGGCAATGCTCTCGCCGATTCCTGATGGCCGGCGCTGTCATGCATCAGCACGACCATCTCCCGCTTGAGCGTCTTCGCCTTGGCGTTGGCCGCGATCTCCCCTCTCGGTACATTGACCCTTAACGAATCGCCGCTATCGACGTTCCAATCGAATACGCTATACCCCGCTTGTTCCAAATAGTAGAAATAGAAAGCGTCGAAATGATTGTATGTCCCACCCGGCGCGCGGACGAGCGACGGGCGGAACCCAACCGTTTCTTCCAATACCCGATTCGTCTGCTCCACCTGCTCCCAGAACCCCCCGAAGTCCGGGTAAAGCTGCTCGTACCGATGATTGTACGTATGATTGCCCAAAGCATGGCCTTCTTCTACAATCCGACGGACGAGCTCCGGACTGCGGCGCACCTGCTCGCCGAGCACGAAAAACGTCGCCGGGACACCCTCTTCTTTCAATATATCAAGCACCGCCGCCGTCGTCGGACCCGGACCGTCGTCGAACGTCAAATAAACGGTCGGCTGCTCCGGCTGGGTGTAGGCTCGTTCCAGCGGAATGCGCTTCCCTTCCTTCAATCGATCGTACACGTCCGAACGTCCTCCGTCGGCTCCATCCGCCCACACGGCGGAAATGGCGGTCAAGGGCAACAGCAGCAGCGTCAAGCAAACGGTGAGCGCCAATCGAAACCATCGCATCGCAGGTTCCTCCCCAAGTCTATCGATTCGGACTAGTGATAGATTATATGAGGAGGGGGTTGATTTATGACCTGCTTTACGAAAAGGAAGTATTGGAGAGGTCGGCCTTCTCGTGGGCTGCAATCGCATGAGCGGCATTCGCATGGGCGGCCTGCGCCTGCTTCCGGTACGCGCTTGGGCTGACGCCGTAAGCGGCGCCGAACTGTTTGGTAAAATAGTACGGGCTCTGGAAGCCTACGTCATCAGCCACTTCCGCGATCGATCGCGACGTATATTCCAGTTGGCGCGCCGCATGGCGAAGCCGAAGCCGCAGCAGCATCTCGATGACCGATGCGCCGGTCTCCTGCTTGAACAGATGCGCGAGCCGCGAGGGCGACAAATTAACCCGTTCGGCGAGCGCGGCTATCGTATGCGGCTCCTTCATCTGCAGAGTCAACAGGCGGAGCACCTCTTCCACTCGCGGATCGCGCGCGTCGCCCGTTCGCTGCGGCTGAGCCTGCACTTGAAGCAGCAGCAATATTTCCTCCAGCGCATTGTAAGCAAGCCGCTCGTAAAGCCGATCCATATGCAGGTGGTCCCTTGTCAGCCGACGGAAGGCAATCTGCAATCGCCCGAGCAGCGCTTCGTTGCCCACATGGACATGGAGCAGCCCCGGCATCGCCTCCGGCAACTGGAGATACGACTCCCACTGGGCGGCGGGCAAAAAATGGCACCACACAAAATCCCAAGGCTGCCCGTTCTCCTTCGTCCGGTAATGATGCGGCGTGCCCGGCACAAGAATAAAGGCATCCCCTCTGCGACAACCTACGGTGCGATTTCCGAGCCGGTATTCTCCATCTCCGCCTAAAGTCAACGTGAGCAAATAATCGCGTGTCCCGGCGCGCCGATTCGTCCGGTAGCCGAACGGCTCCACGAAGTGATTGGCGAGAAGGACGCCCGGGGGCGGAGCCCCTGTCTCTTCGACTTGCTCAGCAGGATTGTTATGGTTTTCAGCCATTTGCTTCATTCCCTCCCGTTCATGCTCATTCTATACTAGGATCAAAGAGGGTTCAATCGAATCCATACCGGGAGGGGCAGAGAGAAACCATGAGCGAATCAAAAGCGTATATCAGCGAATCCGAGGTGCAGCAGTTTCGTGCAGAAGGTTACTTGATCGTAAGAGGGTTGTTCGGGACGGAGGAGGTGGAGGAAATCAAGACGGAGTTTATGCAGCTGCATCAAGCCGGGCCGGTCGAGCGCCTGTTCCATCCGGTGCCCGAGGATCAGGCGAACGGCGATATTCTGAAGCAATATCCCCGCTTCATGCATCCGCATCGCGTGAACGAGCTGTCCATGCGCTACATGATTCACCCCCGCGTCATGCATGTGCTGCACGATCTGTTCGGGGAGGAAGCGCTCGCTGCGCAGAGCATGTTCTACTACAAACCGCCAGGCGCACGCGGCCAAGCGCTGCATCAGGACAATTTCTACTTGCTTGTTGAACCCGGCACCTGCATCGCCGCTTGGACTTCGGTCGATCGGTCGGACGAGGACAACGGAGGACTATACATCGTCCCCCGTACGCATGAGGAAACGATTCAATGTCCGAACGAGGCCGATCCGTCCGTCTCCTTCACCACGCACGAAGTCGTCGTCCCGGACGGCTGCAAGCCGGTGCCGGTTATCCTGGAGCCCGGGGATGTGCTGTTCTTCAACGGCAACGTCATTCACGGCTCGTATCCGAACACGTCGAAGGACCGCTTCCGCCGCTCGTTCATTTGCCATTACACTGGCGTGTCGACGACGAAGATCTCGAATTTCTATTCCCCTCTGTACACCGAGGACGGCACCGCCATTCACGATATCGAGCACAACGGGAGCGGCGGGCCATGCGGAGAGGAATACGCGGTCATGGGGCCGCATTGAGTATGGCTTCTAGTGTAAAAACGACAAAAACCCGGCAACCCGCCGGGTTTTCGCATTGCCTTATTTGAGCTTCCTCGCCGCCTCGAGGACCTTGTCCACATGCCCCTTGATTCGAATGTTGCGCCATTCGGCCGCCAGCCGGCCTTTCCGATCGATGAGAAACGTGGAGCGGACGACCCCCATATACTCGCGCCCGTATAGCTTCTTCATTTTCCACACGTCATACTTCTTGCACACCTTAAGCTGCTCGTCCGCGAGCAAAATGTAGTTCAGCTGCTGGTTGCGGATAAACTTCTCATGCGAGGCGACCGAGTCCGGGCTGATCCCGATCACGACCGTGTCCTCCTCGGCAAATACAGCATAGGCGTCGCGAAATTCGCAAGCCTCCTGGGTGCAAGTCGGCGTCTCGTCCTGCGGATAAAAAAACAGCACGACCTTGCGGCCCTTCATGTCCTTGAGCGCGAGCTCCGTCCCGTCCGAGGCGGGCAACCGGAAGGCCGGCGCGGCTTTGCCGATTTCCGGCGCAGTTTGGGTCACTGTAAGACCTCCTCTCCTTTATTTGTCAGCCAAATGTCCCGCTACGAGCCGGCCCCGCGATACTTGCGCACCCCATAGTTCCACAACGCCAGTCCGATCGCGAAAAAAATCAACCCCATGACCGGTGTGAGGAACGCCATCATGCCCCAATTGGCCCGATCCAGGAAATACGCCGCCGGATAAAATCCGACAAACGCAAAGGGCAGCAAAAACGTCAGCGTGAACTTGATGATTTTGTTGTAAATATTGACCGGGTAGCGGCCATAGTTCTGAATGTTCCAGACGAGCGGCAATATGCCGGTAGGCGCATCGGAGAAAAAGGAAACCGACGTGATGGCGATATACACGCCCCCGTAGATCAGAATCGCTCCTCCGGTGAACAGCAGAAAGGCGAGCGGATCGGTCCACGACAAGTCCATGTCCATCTGAACGCCCGTGTAGAACATGATGAACAGGCCGACGAGACTGCCGAATAGCGAAGCCGGGTCGAGATTTTCCAGCATCAGCTGCGTCAGATTGTGCGCGGGACGGATGAGCACGCGGTCCATCTCCCCTTTGCCGATATACCGTTCAGAGAAGTTCCAGAGGTTGAAGAAACAGCCGAAGACGCCGTAGGGCACCATGAAATAGCCGTAAATGAACACGACCTGCTCCTGTGACCAGCCTCCCAATAAAGGCGTATGCATGAATACGATCAGGATGAACAGCAGGTTCATCCCCTGGAACAGCAGGTCGGAGACGATCTCGATCCAGAAGTCGGAGCGGTACGTCAGACGGCGTTTGATATAGTTGGAAAAATATTCGCTGAATAGCGATGCGTAGAACATGGTCCTCTACCCTCCTTGCACGAACAGCCGCTTGCGGGCGCTGCGCCAGATGAGTACGATCGGCACCAGCAGCAGCACGAACCATAGCAGTTGGACGCCTAGCGCTTCGTATACCGCCTGTCCGGTCACTTTACCCGTGAACACCGAACCCGGCAAGTACGTTACCGCTTGGAACGGCAGTACCTTGAGGATGACCTCTAGCCAGCCCGGGAAAAAGGATAGCGGTACGATGAGGCCGGAAAACAGGTCGACCGCCACCCGCTTCATACGCATCATCCCCTCGTTATTTTCCACGAAAAAGGCGAACAGGCCGGTCAGGATGTTGATTTGCGAATTGATCAGGAAGCTGAACGCCAGCATGAGCATGAAAATAAGCCATACGACCGGGTCGGTCGGCAGTCGCACCGGGAACAGCAGCGAAGCGAGAATCATGCCGGGCACCATGAACAGCAGCAGCCGGAACAGCCCTTCCCCGAAGCCCTGCATCATTTTGACGACGAGGTAATTGTAAGGCCTGATGAACTGCACCGCGACGCTGCCGTCCCGAATTTCATTGGCGATTTCCCGGTCGAGGTTGTTGAAATAAAACGCCCGCGCCATCCACGACACGGCTACGTAGGTGGTCATCTGCTGCACCGTCATGCCGCCCAGCGTCTCGCTGCTGCCGTAGATCGCTTTCCACAGGAAATAATAAGCCCCGATATTAATGGCATAAATAATAATGCCGCTGTAATAATTGACCCGGTAAGCCAGCATCATCAGAAACCGAATGCGGATTAAGTCGATATAAGCGCTATACATGGGCCTTCTCCCGGTTCTCGGCTTCGGAGTCGGAGTTGGAGTGGTTAGCGGTATCGGCATTTTCGGTACCGGTTGGGGCTGCGGCCGGTTTGTCGGCGGAGCCGGTTTTGTAAATTTCCCGTACGATATCGTCGGTATTCGGCTCGTGAATCTGAATATCGCGAATGTCGATCGCACTTACGACGCGGGCCAGCACCTCGGAGACGTTCGCTTTGTCGAGCGGGATCCGTGCCGTCGCCGTATAGTCGTTGTCCTTGGTCCATTCCGCCTCGAGTCCGACTGTCAGCTCGCGCAGCCGTTCGATCGGCACCGCTTCGTTCAGCTGCAGCACGATTTCCTTGCCGGTTCCCCATGTCGTTTTCAGCCGGTCGAGGCCGCCGTCGTAAATGATTTTGCCGTCATCGAGCATGATCACGCGGGAGCACAGCGCTTCAATGTCCTGCAAATCATGCGTCGTCAGCAGGATCGTCGTGCCGTAGCGCTGATTCATCGATTTCAGGAATTCGCGGATCTCGGTCTTCACGACAATGTCGAGCCCGATCGTCGGTTCGTCCAGGAACACGATGTCCGGATTATGCAGCAGCGACGCCGCCAGCTCGCAGCGCATCCGCTGACCCAGACTCAGCTTGCGCACCGGACGATTGAGCAGCTCCTGCAGCTGCAGCCGTTCGACGAGCTCGTCCAGGCGTTCGCGGTAATCCTCCTCGGACACCCGGTACACTTTGCGCAGCAGCTGGAACGACTCGATGACGCCGATGTCCCACCAGAGCTGGCTTCGCTGGCCGAAGACGACGCCGATGCTGCGGACGAACGTCTCCCTTTCTTTGTGGGGGACGAAACCGTTCACCTCGATCTCGCCGGCTGTTGGCACGAGGATACCCGTTAGCATTTTGATCGTCGTCGATTTGCCAGCGCCATTTTCCCCTATGTAGCCGCAAATTTCCCCCCTCGGGATCGTGAAGCTGATGTCCTTGACCGCCGTAATTTCGCTGTACTCTCTGGTAAACAGATCGCGAAACGCCCCCTTCAAGCCGCCCCGGCTCTTGGGCACTCGGAACTGCTTGCGCAGCTTGTCCACCTGTATGGCTGGTTTCATACTCGTTTCAACCTCCTCCGCCAGTTCCGCTCTCGCGGTCACCGCAAAAAAATTTCCACAATCTGTTCGATCGCAATCGACATAAGTTGCAGTCCGGTTTTCGAAACTACTATAATGAAGAAGTGCTGATTTTTGTGCTGTTGGCCCAAATTGATTCTCGACTCCGGTAACTGTCGCACCAACATCATGTTACACGATTAGACATCAAAGGAAAAGTCGGACCGTGCAGAGGAGAACGTCTCATGTGGAGAAAAATGCGTTGGATCGTCCTGGGCGTCAGCTTAGTCGTCGTAGGCGTATTCGGCTACTATGGATATCATGTGTATCAGTTCAGCAACAACATACAGAAAAAGGACGGCGAGTCCTTCTTCGATCAATTCAAGCCTAATCCGAACGATACGTCGGCCCCGACACCGGACCCCATTCCGAAATGGGAAGGCAAGGAGCGGGTCAACATTATGCTGCTCGGCGGCGACTCGCGTGGATTGTCCAAGTACGAGGTGCCTCGCTCCGACTCGATCCTGATCGTCTCGATCGATCCGGTGACGAAGAAGGGCCACCTGTTCTCGATCCTGCGCGATACTTACGTGAAGATCCAGGGGCACGGCTCCGATCGGATCAACACGGCGATTACATACGGCGGTCCTCAGCTGGCGATGCAGACGGCAAGCGAGTTGCTCGGCTTGCAGATTCAATATTACGTGTACACCGATTTCCAAGGCTTCATCGCACTTGTCGACGCGCTTGGCGGCATTGAGATCGATGTCGAGAAGGACATGAAGTACCATGATTCGGAAGAGCCGGAGTTCGATATCGACCTGAAAAAGGGTTTGCAGCATATGAACGGAAAAACGGCGCTGCAGTACGTCCGGTTCCGTCACGACGCGCTGTCCGACTTCAATCGCACCGAGCGGCAGCGGAAGTTCCTGACGGCCGTGGCCAGCAAAATGCAATCGACGACGTCGTTGTTCAAACTGCCCAGCATTTTGAGCAGCATCGATCCTTACATCGAGACGAACATGTCGCTCACCGACATGCTGAAGCTCGGGTCGCTCGGGTTCGACGTGAAAGCCGGCGGCGTGAAAGGCATTCAAGTGCCTCCCTTCGACTTGCTGGAGGATAGCAATGTCGAAGGCGCCTCGGTGCTGGCGGTCAACAAGGAGAAGCTACAGAAGTTCGTGAAGGAAGAGCTGAGCGGCGTGCATGAGCCGGGCGGCACGGCGGGGGACACCGCAAAGACCGATGACGACGACGGGCGGAGCGGCGGCGTAACGTCGGCGGGCAGCAGCGGGAGCTCGGCGAGCGGCAGCGGGACGGGCACGAGCGGCGGCGGGACGGTGACAGGCAGCAGCGGGAGCTCGGCGAGCGGCAGCGGGGCGGGCGGCAGCGGGGCGGGCTCAAGCGGCGGCGGGACGGCGACGATCAAGCCGACTCCGACACCTACGCCGAAGCCGACGATTAGGCCGACCGCGACTCCGACGCCTAAGCCAACCCCGACTCCGACTTCAACGGTGACCGGCGGCACGGAAGATGTAGATGGCGACGGTGGCGGGAAGCCATCAGTGTCCGGGTCGCCGACACCTACGTCTTCGGGCGGCGGTGGCGCGACGATGTCGCCGACGCCTAAACCATCGGCCGGTGGCGGAACGGCGTCGCCTAGCCCGACACCGTCGAGTGGAGCGACGGGAACGCCGAAGCCTTCCGGCAGCGGCAGCGGTGGCAACGGCGATGGTGGCAGCGGTGGCGGATCGCCGTCGCCTGGTGCAGGGACTGAGAGTCCGAAGCCATCGGTGAGCCCGTCCGGCAGCCCGTCCGTGTCATTGGAGGCCGGTTTGTCTGCAAGCTCGATACTTCGTGCCCTGTGGCCGCTCGGCAGCTTGGCGGGTGAGTGAATAAGGGGATTGTGAGATAGCTGCCGTTTTGTACAGCAGCTATTTTTTCTTGAGCAACGACATGCGGGATGGATGAATACGGTACTTAGAGAGGGAGAGGCATTATGAGTAGAACCAATCGGAGCCGTTCGGAAGCTTTGTATCAAGAGGCGTTGCAGCATATCGTAGGCGGGGTGAATAGCCCCTCCCGCTCGTTCAAGGCGGTCGGCGGCGGCGCGCCGGTATTCATGAAGCGCGGTCAAGGCGCTTATTTCTGGGATGTGGACGGCAACAAGTATATCGACTATTTGGCCGCTTACGGCCCTGTTATTCTGGGACATGCTCACCCGCATGTAACGGCGGCAATCTGTGAAGCGGCACAGAACGGCACCTTGTACGGCACGCCGACGGAGCAGGAAATCCGCTTCGCCGAGATGCTGAAAGCGGCGATCCCTTCGCTCGACAAGGTGCGGTTTGTCAATTCCGGCACGGAGGCGGTTATGACGACGATCAGGGTCGCGCGGGCATACACCGGCCGCAGCAAAATCGTGAAGTTCGCCGGCTGCTACCACGGCCACTCCGACCTCGTGCTCGTCGCCGCCGGCTCCGGGCCTTCTACCTTAGGTACGCCTGACAGCGCCGGCGTGCCGCCAAGCATCGCGCACGAGGTGATCACGGTGCCGTTCAATGATTTGCCGGCGCTGGAAGAGGCGCTCGCGGTATGGGGCAATCAGGTCGCCGCGGTTATGATCGAGCCGATCGTCGGCAACTTCGGCATGGTGACGCCGAAGCCCGGCTACCTAGAGGCGCTCTGCCGGATGACGCGCGCGAACGGCTCTCTCGTCATCTATGACGAGGTGATCACCGCGTTCCGCTTTCATTATGGCGCGGCGCAGACGTATGCGGGCGGCGGATTCGCAGACTATGGCGCGGTCGAGCCCGACCTGACCGCGCTTGGCAAGGTGATCGGCGGCGGGCTGCCGATCGGCGCTTACGGCGGGCGGCGCGACATCATGGCGCAGGTTGCCCCGCTCGGCCCGGCCTACCAGGCCGGTACGATGGCGGGCAACCCGGCTTCGATCGCCGCCGGCATCGCCTGCCTCGAGGCGCTGTCCGAGCCGGGCGTCTACGCGCGGATGGAGTCGCTCGCCGCGACGCTGACCGCCGGGCTGGCGGACGCGGCGGCGCGCCACGGCATCGCGCTGACGATCAACCGGATCGGCGGCGCTTTCTCGACGCACTTCTGCTCGCACCCCGTCACCAACTATGACGAGGCGCAAGACACGGACGGCGAGCAGTTCGCGGCGTTTTTCCGCCTCATGCTCGACCAGGGCATCTGCCTCGCCCCTTCCAAGTACGAGGCATGGTTCCTGACGACGGCGCATACGGACGCCGATGTCGCAGCGACGGTGGCGGCGGCGGACCGCGCCTTCGCCGCCATGAGCCGCGGGAGCAGCATAGTATAGCTGCCCCGCAGGCACTGCATGGCCGGGCTGCCGGTGCTGCTGCACCGCGCGGCCCGGCCATTTGTGTGCGCCGCTCGTGGTGCCGGGGAGTTAGTCCAAAAATGGACTAACTCGGTGCTTGCGGCTCGCGTTGAGCAGGAATTGGTGCAATAATGGACTAACTCAGATAACCCCGGTCATTACGAGCACAAGTCGCAACTCCATCAGGTTCTGCTCCCTTGTGCCACTATCCCT